>MGUI01000059.1 GCA_001799895.1 Elusimicrobia bacterium GWD2_63_28 | reverse complement strand
GACGGGATGATGGTGACTTTGCCGCCTTCCATCACCGCCGCGGCGGTGTTAGATGTACCGAGGTCTATTCCTATTATCTTTGCCATGTTAGTTTCCTCCAAATTAAGTTACTGAAAATTCACTGCCCTTCTTCTTCCGGCTTACCTTCCTGCGGCTGTTCCGGTTCCGGCGCCGGGGCCGCCTTCTTCTTGGCTATCTTCACCTTCGCGGTCCGCAGTATCTTGTCGCCGTACCAGAAGCCCTTCTGCAGTTCTTCCGTTACCAGCCCGTCGTTCTCGTCCGTCCCCTCCACTACCCCCAGGATCTCGCAGGCCATCGGGTCATAGGGCTTGCCCACCGGCTCCATCGGGCGCAGCTCCTCCGCCTCGAACACCCTGGAGAATTCCTTAAAGATCATCTCCAGGCCCTTCAGCAAGTCCTCGCTGCCGCCGCTTTCCCGGGCGCCGTTTATGTGGTTGTGCGCCGACAGCAGCAGGTCGTAGAGCGGCAGCAGGCGGATAAGGATGTCGGCCTTGCCGTATTTTATCAGGTCCGGCTTCTCCTTCTCCACGCGCTTGCGGTAGTTCTCAAAATCCGCCTGCAGGCGCTGCAGCTGGCTGAAATAATCCTCAGCCAGTTTCCGCTGCTTCTCCAGCTCGCCCGCCGCGGCCTCCGCCTGCGTCGCCGGGCCGGGGGCGCATTCAGGCGCCTCGGCGGCTTTCGCTTTCTTATCTTCGGCCTTATGGTTTTTCATAGCTCACTCTTCGAAGTCGATCTTCTCCCACTCGCCCAGCATGTCCTCCATCATCGAGCTGACGGTGTCCACCAGGGAGATCATGCGCGGGTATTCCATGCGCTTGTAGCCGAGTATCCCCACCAGCCCGACGGCCTTGTCGTTTATGCAGTAGGAGCTCGACACCAGGCTGAAATTCTTGAATTCCTTGATGCTGTTCTCCGAGCCTATCGTCACGTCCACGATATGGCGCTTGCCGGGCTCGCCGATGGCCCTGGTCTTCAGCGAGGAGTCGCGCAGGCGCTCGCGCAGCAGGCCGGAGAAGCGCTCCTTCTCCTCCAGCAGGCGGGCGATGTTGCGCATGTCCTCCACGCTGCCGCCCTCCAGGTTGGAGAAGATGCGGCTGAGGCCTTCCAGGTACAGCGCGTCCTCGCTGCGGGCGAGGCCCTTGAAATATTCGATCAGTTTCTTCAGCAGCTCCGTGAGGCCCTTGTCCTTTTCCTTCGCGAGGAATTCCTTGAACAGCACCTGCGGCAGGTCGGCGATAGGCATGTCCTTGACGCGCTTGTTGAGGCGGGCCGAAAGGGACTTCACGGCGGCCTTGTCGGCCGGGTGCTCCAGCTGGAAGGCGGCGTGCTTGATCAGGCCCGAATGGGCGAACAGCATGGACAGCACGCTGTGCGGGCCCATGGAGAGCAGGTCCAGGCGCTTGATGCTGTCGAGGTCCAGGTCGGCGCTCATCACGAAGCCGGCCCACTGCGACATGTCCGACAGCATGCGGGAAGTGTGCTTCAGGAAGCCGTCGAGCTGCTCGATGCGGCTGTCGTATTCGCGCTCCAGCCGCTCCTTCTCACCGGCGGCCAGGCGCTGCATGCGCATGATATTGTCCACGTAGGCGCGGTAGCCCTTGTCGCTCGGCACGCGCCCGCCGGAGGTGTGCGGCTGCACCAGGTAGCCCTCGGTCTCCAGCTCTTTTAAAATATTCCTTATAGTAGCGCTGGAGACGTTGAAGCGCCCCTCCTCGGCTATCAGGTCGGAACTGACCGGGCGGCCGGTGCTGACATAGTTGTAGATCACCCAGTTAAGGATCTTCTCTTTCCTGTCCTGCGCGACTTCCGGTTTAAGTACCCTCATAAATTTTCCCGCCGGTTTTAATTAGCACTCCATAGCGCTGTCTGCCAAAAATATTATACACCTTGCCCTCATAATTGTCAATACCATCCCGCGACTGCTAAAAATAGGGCCTGACCACCGTCAAAGCGCCGCCGGGGGGGCCTATGCTAAACTATAAGCGGGTTAGGACAAGTCTTGGAGGATAAGCAGAAGATGAAATTTTCAGCCGCAATCGCAGCCGCAGTTTTCTCAATAGCCCCCGCCTTCGCGGCGGACTGGGCCCCCGAAATAAACGCAGTTACGCTGGCAGCCGTGGAGCTCACCGCGCCGGCCCTCACGGAGAAAGCCGTCCCGCAGGTCCTCTTAGAGAAGGCCGTCCCGCAGGTCCTCTTAGAGAAGGCCGTCCCCAAGGACGGCCAGAACTACTCCGGCGCCGAGGAACTGCTCATAAAAGAATTCGGCGTCACCGGCATCGGCCTGGACATACCGGAATCCGAGGTGATGCGCCAGACCACCTACTACCCCAACGCCTTCTGCTTCGAACACGCCCTGCGCCAGGCGCTCATGAACCTGCTGGAAGACTACAGCAGCCCCACCAGCCCGCTGGCCAGGGAGTTGTCGGCCATGGGCGCGCTGGAGAAGCCCTCCAAGTCCGAGCTGAAATCCGCCCGCCAGAAGCTGTCGTCCACTCTCAACAGGCGCGACTCTTTCGTTTCCCTGGTGCGCCCCTACAAGCAGTACCAGCCGCAGAACGGCGAGACGGTGGAACAGAACTGGATCTTCTTCCTGCGCCTGGAAGGGAATTTCTACTGGGCCATAGTCGACCGCTCCGGCGAGAAAGCCCCCTACGTCTACGGCATGAACTGAGCGGAGCCGCAGCGCGAAAAACCCCGGCAGCCGCCGGGGTTTTTTATTTTCCGCGTTAACCGCCTAGCGCCCGGGCGCTATGGCTTTTTGCGCCGGAACTTCTTCTCGAATTTTACGGCGGCCTCCACGCGCGTCACCGTGGCCGTCTCGCCCGTCACGGAGAAATGCACTTCCCGGTCGCACAGGAAGAATTCCAGCTCGGCGCCCTCGGCCATCTGCGTGGCGTCGCGCCTGTTGCGGGGGTCGTGCTTCAGGGAGTCCACGATCAGCCCGCGCAGCGCTTCGCCGCCGCCGGCCAGATCACCCTCGGCGCGCGGAGACAGGACCACCCGCAGCTCCGGGAAAGCGTTGTCGGGCACCCAGCCGGACAGCGGGGCCTGCGCCGTGTCGCTGAAAGGCAGGTAGGGCTTGATATCCAGGATGGGCGTGCCGTTTATGAGGTCTATGCCCGAGAGGTAAAGGGTATCCCCCTCCACTTTTTCCAGCTTCGCCAGCGACAGCCCCAGGGGGTTGGGCCGGTGCGGCGAGCGCGAGGCGAAAACCCCTATCTTGCCCCCCTTCAGGCGCGGGGGATGGATCTTTGGATGGAAGGTCTTGTTGGTATTGAGGTGAAACCAGGAGAGCAGCCAGACGTGGCTGAACTGCGACAGGCCGGCCAGGGAATGGCAGGGATTGTAGCGCGGTTGTATGCGCAGCCTGGCCGTGGAGCCGGGGACCAAATGCGGCTGGCGCGGCGTGCCGAACTTTTCTTTAAAGCAGGATTCCAGCACGCCTATCGCCCGCAGCTGCGGAAACTCTTCGCCGCTTTTATCGTCTTTTATTGTCATCGCGTTTCTCAAATTTTCAGCGCGAAGCGCAGGGCCCGGTCCAGGACCCAGTCCGGCAGCAGCCATTTCAGGAAGATTATCAGGGACGCCTTGAAGGGAACCGGGTAGCGGGCGGCGGGGCTGGGGGAGCGCAGCGCCTTCAGGATCACGGCGGCCACGGCCTCCGGGCCCGGGGCGCCGTCCCTGTAGCCGGCGCGGAACTTTTCGGTGAGGCGCTTCACCAGCGGGGCGTAGGGCCCCGAGCCTGAATATTTCTCCAGGTTCACCAGCGCCGTATTGTCCCACTCGGTCTTGATGGGCCCCGGCTCGATGAGCACCACCTTCACCCCGAACTGCGCCGTCTCCAGCCGGAGCGCGTCGGAGTAGGCCTCCAGGGCGTACTTGCTGGCGTGGTACCAGCCGCCGGCAGGCATGGTGATCTTGCCGGCGATGGAGGAAATATTGATTATGGTCCCCCCGCCCGCCGCGCGCATGCCGGGCAGGGCCAGCTGGGTCAGGCGCGCCAGGCCGAACAAGTTCACTTCGAACTGCCGCCGGGCCTCTTCCAGCGGCACGTCCTCCACCGCCCCGTGCGCGCCGTAGCCGGCGTTGTTGATGAGCACATCCAGCCGCCCGGCGTCCTTCAGCACGAACGCCAGCGCGTTCTGCAGCGAGCCCTCGTCCGTAACGTCCAGCGCGAAAACCCTGGCGCCCAGGTATTCCAGGCCGCGCATCTTCTCCACGCGCCGCGCGCCCGTGTAAACTTTGTAGCCGCTCTTGAGCAGCAGCTCCGCCGCCGCGAAGCCTATGCCGGCCGAGGCTCCGGTGATCAGGACAGTTTTAGCCATACCTCTTTTGTAGGAAATTAAGAGCCCCGGCGCAACTTTTTGATAAGATAAGGCCTATGGAAGAGAAGCGCGTCTACCTGCGGCCCGGCTCGTACGAGGAAAAATTCATACGCAGCGGCGGCCACGGCGGCCAGAACGTCAACAAGGTGGCCACCGCGGTGCAGCTGCGCTTTTTCCCGGCCCTCTCCGGCCTGCCTTACGCCGTGATAGAGCGCCTGAAGGCGCTGGCCGGCTCCAAGCTGACCGACGATGGCGACATCATGATAGTCGCCAGCGAACACCGCACGCAGGAACAGAACCGCCAGGCCGCCCGCGCCCGCCTGGACGAACTGCTGGCCCGGGCGCTGCGGCCGCCCAAGCGCAGGCGGGCCACCAAGCCCTCTTACGGCTCCAAGCTGCGCAGGCTAGACAGCAAGAAGCGCCATTCCGACATCAAGCGGGACAGGCGCGGCGATTTTGAATAAAATATAATATGCCTATGGATACCACTATACTCATTACCATAGCCGCGGCCGCGCTGGCCGGCGGCGTACTGCTCTACGCTTTCCTGCGCCGGAGCGCCGGGGCCGCCCAGCCGGCCGAAGGCAGCGCCTTCCGCAAGTTCGGCCGGAACATCAGACTGCGTGATCTGTTCCGCCTGGCCGCGCTCATAGAGGAGGCAGGCAAGGATTTTTACGCGAAGCTGGAGCTCAAAGCCGCCAACCCGGAAACCAAAAAGCTCTGCGCCTGGCTGGCCGAAGAAGAAGAGCAGCACCGCCTGTTCGTGCAGGGCCACCTCGACAGGTGGCGGGTCCTGGGCACACACCTGACAGAGTGGCCCGTCTTCCTGGAAAAGGTGAAGCAGGAAGGCTTCTACGCCGACCCGCCAGGCGAGAACGCCTCGGAAGAAGAAATGGCCGCTTTCGCCATCAGGCAGGAAATAAAGACGGCGGAATTCTATAAGCTCTTCGAGGCTGCTTTCCCCGAAGAATGGAAGCGCTCCAGGCTGGAGCGGCTGGTGGGAGAGGAGCGCTCGCACGAGGCCAAGCTCCGCGCCGCCTATCCCGGCGTAAAATAACTATTCCGGGCAGCCGCCCGGCGGCAGTTCGAATTCCAGGGTCACTGTTTTCCAGCTCTCTGCTTCGGCCGCGCCCGCGGGGGCGCCGCAGGGCGCCGATTTTTCAGCCCTGAGCCCTCCCGCGCTTATCTTTACCGCGCCTATCTCCCAGTCCAGCAGATCGCCGGCCCCGGTATAGCCCTGGGGCCCGCCCCAGGAAGCGGCTATTAGCTCGCCGGTTTCCGCCCGCTCGCCGGGCCAGAGCCGGCGCACCGCCGTCCCTTTTTTCTCAAGGCCACCCAGCGCCCGGGCCAGCGCAACCGGACGCGGCCCCGGAGGCAGCAGGACGCTGCCCACCCCCACCAGCCGCGCCAGTTCCTCCAGCCCGCTGAAATTTTTTTCTTCCAGCGAAGTAAGCAGCACGCCCGCCAGCGAAGTATGCCCCGCCGTCAGCGCCGAATCCGCCAGCTTCTGCCCGTTCACACCCGGGTTGACCAGGTAAAGCCCGCCCGGCGCGCTCACCAGCACGCAGGCGGTGTCGGAATCCCCGAAGAGCTGCGCTTTGTATTTCAGGGGGCCGTCTCCCCGCGGCCCTCCGACTTGCCCCAGGGAGGCCACGCCGAGCCCCAGGCCGGCGGCCAGGTACAGCCGGCGCTTCCTAAAACCCAATAGCGGTGCGTGCAGCAGGGCCAGCGCCAGGATGAAGAACCCGCCCACGAACCAGGCCGACGGCTCGGGCACGCTGACCGAGGCGAACGGCAGCCCGGCGAAGAAGCGCACGGCGCCGAGGAAGGCCGCCATAAAAATGCCCGCCGCCCAGGCCAGGGCTTTAAAAATGAAGCCGCCCGACAAGGCCAGCGCGAAACCCAGCGCCATGGCCACCCCCGAGGCCGGCACCAGCGCCATATTGGACAGCAGCGAGACCAGCGAGATCTTGTGGAAATAGACGGCCAGAACCGGGTAGAGGCAGAGCTGCGCGAAGAAACTGACCAGCAGCAGCCCCAGGGCTTTGCCGGCCGGGCCGCCAGACTTCAGGTATTTCCCCCACAGCGCCAGCCCTACGGTGAGGCCGTAGGCGGCCAGGAAGGACATCTGGAAGCCGGCGTCGAAGAGCGAGCGCGGCGACAGCAGCAGGATCAGCAGGGCCGCGGCGGTCAGCGCCTGGAAGGCCCCGCTTTCCCTGCGCAGCAGCCAGGCGGCCAGGCCCGCCGAGAACATCAGGTATGCTCGCACCAGCGGCGCGTCCAGCCCGGCCGACACCACGTAGAAGCCGGCCAGCCCCAGCGCGGCCAGGCCGGAGTACCTGCGCCCCAGGCCCAGCCGGGCGCAGAGGAAATACACCACAGCCACGATAAACCCCACATTGGAGCCCGACGCCACCAATAGATGCATGGCCCCCGAGTCCTGGAAGGCCGTCTTCAGCTCGGGCGGCACGCTTTTCTTCTCGCCCAGCACCACGCCGCCCAGCACGGCCGCCTCCTCTTTGGGCAGCGCCGCCTGGAAAGAGCCCAGCGCCGAGGTCCTGAAGCGGCGGGCCAGCCGCAGGGCGGGCCCGGCCTGCCGGACCAGGTCCAGGTCGTGCGCGCGGGCCTGCGCGGCTATGCCGCGCCTGGCCAGGAAATCGGCCCAGTCCAGGCTGCCCGGCACCGAGGCGCCCGGCGGGATCTCCAGGTCGGCCAGCATGGAGACAGTGTCGCCGTAGGAAAAGGCGCCCGGCTTGGCGTAGACCATCAGGCCGGTGCGCGCCGGCTGGCCGTAGACCGCCGAGGTTTCAAGGGCGAAGCGCACGCCGCCCGGCACCGAAACCGGGTATTCCGCCACGCGGCCCTCCACGATGGCGCCGGCGCGCGGCAGGGCGAAAGGCAGCGGCTCCGGCGTCAGCAGCCTGTCCCGGAAAATAAAAATGCCCCCGGCGTAAGCCAGGAGCAGCAGGAATAGCGGCCGGCGGTAATAGGAAAGTAACATGAGGGACGGGGATGTTCTTCGTTAATTCGTACCGCTAAGCCGTTTCAGCCGGGGGCGCTCGGGTGAGGAGCAGGTTGCCTGAGAATTAACGAAGAGCGTCCCCTGTCAGATCTTGATCCTGCCCTTGAGCGCGTAACCCAGGGTGACTTCGTCCATGTAGTCTATGTCGCCGCCCAGCGGCACGCCGTAGGCGATGCGCGTGATCTTCTCCACGTAGGGCTTTATCAGCCGGGTCAGGTACATGGCCGTGGCCTCGCCGTCGGCGTCGGGGTTGGTGGCGATGATGAGCTCCTTGACGCCCCCGTCGGCCGCGCGCACGCGGTCCAGCAGCTCCTTAAGCTTGATATGCTCGGGCAGCACGCCAGCCGCCGGCGAGACGGCGCCGTGCAGCACGTGGTACACCCCGGAGAAGCTCTTGGCCTTCTCTATGGCTGCCAGGTCCTGGGGCCGCTCCACCGCGCAGATCACCGCGCGGTCCCGGCTAGTATCGGCGCAGACCGCGCAGAGGCCGCCCTCGGCGTAGTTGAAGCACTCCGGGCAATATTTCACGGAGGCCTTCACGGCGCGCAGCGCCTCCACCAGGTTCTCTATCTCGGGCGCGGAGGCCCGCACCACGTAAAGGGCGAAGCGCTCGGCCTGCTTGGGGCCCACGCCGGGGAATTTGCGGAATACTCCGATGATCTTTTCGAGCGCCTTCATTTTACCTTGTTGATCTTGGTGATGCGGCCGTGGAAAACCTTGGACAGGTGCTTGAGCTCGGGCTCGGTATCGGCGGACACCTGCCTGGGCGCGTGCTGCGCGGCGGGCCTGGCCTCGGCTTCCGCCTCGGATTCAGGGGGCTCCACCAGCGTTTCGCCGTCGTCCGAGCCGCCGGGATCGTCCGGCAGGTCTACGGGCGCCGAGGGCGCTGAAGAGGCCTGGGGCGCCACATGCTCCGGCTGCAGCGCTATGCGCCGGCCGGCGAACTTTTCCAGCATATCTTCCAGTTCGGCCTTGGCGGCCTCCATCATGCTGACTTCGAACTTGTTGGTGGTAAGGAGCCGCCATTTGCCTTCTTCGGCAAAGACTATCTTGACGGAGAGGAGCACATTGTAAAGGGCGGGCTTGCGCGAAGAGGCCAGGCCCAGCAGGCGCTTCCAGGCGTCGGCCGGCGCGCCTGAAGCGGCGGCCTGGGGCGGCTGCGCCGCCGCGGGCGCCGGGGCCGCCTCCCGCGCCGGGGCGGCGGGGGCTAAAACGTCATTTTTTTTTTGAGCGCCGGGGGCCGGCGCGGCGGGCAGGTCGGGAGCTCCTGAAGCCAGGCGGGCTTCCAGGCCCTCCAGCTTCCGCACGAGCCCCTCCAGGTCCTGCGGGACCTCCAGCAGGGTGAACAGGGCCACCTCGGCCGCCAGCGGCAGGGAGTCTGAAAATTTTATCTCTTCTATCACCACGTTGAGCTTGCGCGACAGGCGCGCGAGCGTGCCCGGCTGCGCGTCCTTGGGCAGGCCCTTCAGGGGCTCGCCCGCGCCGAAGCCCTGCGCGGCCAGGAAGGCCTCTGAGAACAGGTTGCGCAGCTCGCGCAGCGCGGCCAGCGGGTCGTGACCGTCGGCATTGAGCGTGTCGAAGGCGGCGTGCAGCGCGGCCGCATCGCGGTTGACCAGCGCCAGCGCCATGGAATTTATGATGTCGGGGGCGGGCTGGCCCAGCAGCTCGCTGATGACCGAAGCCTTGATCTCCCCGTGGGCGAAAGAGGCCGAGCGGTCGAGCATGGTGAGCGCGTCGCGCAGGGCGCCGCCGGCGGAGCGGGCTATCAGCCGCAGCGCCTCGGGCTCCACCTTCATCTTCTCGGCCTCGGTCACTATCTTCAGGCGGGCCATGATGTCGGTTTCTGAAATGGGGCGGAAGCGGAAGCACTGGGAGCGGGAAAGGATGGTGGGAGGCACCTTGTTCTGCTCGGTGGTGGCCATGATGAACACCACGTGCGCCGGGGGCTCCTCCACGGTCTTGAGCAGCGCGTTGAAGGCGCCGGTGGAGAGCATGTGCACTTCGTCGAGGATGTAGATCTTGTACTTGTCGCGCGAGGGCGCGAAATCCACCTGTTCAATGATGACGCTGCGCACCTTGTCCACGCCGGTATTGGAGGCCGCGTCTATCTCTATCACGTCGAGCGACTTGCTCTCGGCTATCTCCAGGCACGAGGCGCAGTTGCCGCAGGGCGCGCCGTCTTTGGGCTTGCCGCAGTTGAGGGTCTTGGCCAGTATGCGGGCGATGGTGGTCTTGCCGCAGCCGCGAGGGCCGTAGAACACGTAGGAGTGGGCCACGCGGCCCAGCTTCACGGCGTTCTGCAGCGTAACCTTTATGGTTTCCTGCCCCATGACCTCGGTGAGGTCTCCGGGGCGGTACTTGGTGGCAAGATTTTCGTAGGACATAGTTGGACCAGTTGAGATGGAAGCGGGGAAACCCGTAGCAGGGCTTCCCCGCCGTTTACCGCTTTATCAGAACTTCACGCCGGCGCCGATGGAGACGAAGCTTTCGGTGTCGTCGGCGTAGTTAAAGATCTGGTAGCTGATGTTGGCCACCACCATGCTCAGATCCACGTAGGCCCCGAGCAGGTAGGTGGAGCTGCTGTCGGTTTCCAGGGCCGAGCTGCCGCCCTTGTACTTGGTGCCGGTGTAGGACACGAAGGGCGTTATCATGGGGATGGTGGAAGGCAGGTCCAGGCGGGCGTTCACGCTGGACCGGGGCATGGCGCGGTTAGCGAAGCTGTGGCCGGGCACGAAGCCGAGCGTAGAGGCGTCTTCGTCGCCGTAGGAATAGCCGGTGAAGGAGGCCGAAACGTTAAGCATCAGCACATTGGCGCCGGCGAACAGGGTGGCCGCGGTCTGGGAGGTTTCCCGGTCGGTGGTGCCGACTTCCTGCGTGTGCATGGTGTGCTTGAGGGCCGCGCCCACGTCCACGCGGGTAATGCCCGTGCCGCCGCGGGCCATGCCGCGCGAGCCGGGGCCGGCCAGGCGGGACTTGCCGTCGGAGGTGGGGCTGAGGCTGATGGTGATGTCGCCGCCGACATACTTGTTGTCATAGCCCTCTACTTCGGGGGTCATGCCGGCCTCGCCGCCTATGGTGTACTTGTCGCTCTCCCACGCGCCGCGCAGGCCGTAGGTGCGGTAGGTGCTGGCGTCGCCGGCGTTGTTCTCCAGCCTTACGGAGGTGATGGAAGGCTCGAAGGCCAGGTCCCCCTCGCCGATGACGAGGTTGAGCTTGTAACCGCTGTAGCTGTCGGGGCCGGTGATGCCGGTCAGCCCGCCGTCGAAATAGAGCGCTGAAGCGTTAAGCCCGAGTACCGCGACCAGGGCCGCGGCGATAATATTCTTTTTCATTTTTCTCCCCTTATTATGCATCTTTAATCCTTAAACCGTACCCACATTATACGATTTTTGCCCCATTGTGAATCGCCTCATACCGGAGAAAGACAACGTACTGAGATGATCCCCCTCTTTATTTTGAAGCCCCCAGTGCCTAAAGACCCATTCTTTGGCGTTCAATATAGTTGGCGGAACATTTAGTCCTAATGCAGAACAGATTCGCACTACGCAAAACAGGGATTTTTTCGCAGACCGCCGATCCTCCTGTGCTCCGGATTGACGCTTATCATAGGCATTTAGTCCCAGGCCATGCCGGGTCTTTTGCTTCTGTCCCGAACAGACCGGATTTGGTTGAATAAGCAGGGGGGAAATAGATTCCCATCGCCTAATTATTAAAAGAGGTCATTTAATGAAAAGAATATTCGTTATAGCCGCAATGTTTTGCGCTTCGGTTTCCACCGCGGGGGCTGAAGATCTTGGCGTATCTTTTGACGGTTCTTCCGCAGCCTCGGGCAAGGCTTGGGATATACAGCGCGGGGTGGCGTGGGACGTTCCCGCTCCCGTGCCGGCGCTTGAGTCAATAGCCCGGTTCAGGGACTACGGCCTGACCCAGGAACAGCGGACAGGCATACTGCTGTCCCTGGACTCCTCCGCCTGGACCGCTTCTTCCGGCGACAACTATGCGTTCCAATGGATGCCGCAGCGGTTCAAACTGGTAGGCGGCTCCACGCTCCTGGTGGAAGTCCGCACCCAGGCCGCCGGCATGACGCCGAATATCCTGGTTCCAGTAAAGGTAACCGGTGACAAATACGAATTCGGACCCTGGAACTACAGCCATTGCTCCCCTTCGATGACCTTCCAATCCTGCTTCTTCAAGGTCAGGGTCCAGTTCGAGGTGGTGTCTGACTCCGTGCTGCAGGGAACCGTGTATTCGCAGAATTCCTCCGGTCCGAATGAAGCCAACTTTGTCTATTACAAAAAAGACCGCAGCAAGGACCTCGTCTCCCACAGCGACTGCATAAACAGCTGCATCAACACCTGGCTGAACTGCACTGGCGACAAGTGCCAGAAGAATTATGACTGCTGCACAAAGGGCTGTGACAACGTGACCGACCCCAACTGCAAATAAAAAGTACGGAGAAATAAAAAACCCCGGGCCTTCCGGGGTTTTTTATTTTCCGCATTCCATGTCGGGGCGCGGCGCGCAGAAGACCGCTCTTATTTTGAGCCGGAGATCTTTATGGAGGTAACCGACGTCACGCGGATATCGCGCTTGCCGCCTTCCAGGCGCAGCCCGGTCTTTTTAAGCGCGGTGTTCACGGCCGTAATGCTGCCCATAGGGGCTGAAAAGTCGTAATCCAGCGGGCCTTCAAGGCCGGTCTCGTCAAGAACCGGCATCTTAAGCCAGCCCTGCAAGCGCTCTCTCAATTTTTCCAGCGGCTGCCCCCTGGCGCTGATATCAAGGCCCTCTTCGCCGGCCTTATAACTGAACCGCGCCGCCTCTTTTACAGCGGTCGCGGGGCCGGAAGCCCCAGGGGCTTTCTTCAGCAGCAGTACTGTCCTGTTCACACGCGCGGTTTCTATCGTGAACGGGAAAGCCCCGTTCAACCCGGCCAGTACCGCCGCGCGCAGCCGGGCTTTATTGTCGACCCCGGCTGTTTTCTTCAGGCGGCACTTTATATCGTATCTGGCGCCCATGAATTTACGGTCCACGCCCCGGTACTCTACCAGTTGCGGATTCCCCGCCAGGACCGGGACTAATTCATCCAGACTGGCGCCCTCGTATACAAACTCGTCCTCGCTGAAGTCCAGGCGGGGCTTGCTGCCGCTTTTAGAAACGCTGACAGAAAAAGAGGCTAAAGACTCCCCCGCCCTCAGCGGTTCCCGGGCTATTTCCGCCTCAGGCTCCATTATGACGCCAGCCGGCAGAGCCGCCCCGCTCAAGAGCGCCTCGACGCATTCCGGCGTAACTTTTGACGGGTAGGAGAAAGCCCGTATCACGCCGTTCTTGTCGAGCAGCACCGTATGGGGTATGCCGCTCACCCTGAAGCTTTTAAAAGCGGCCCCGGCCTCCACGGCGATGTTTCCCGCCATCTCCCGCTCCCGCAGGAATTTTTCCACCGTGGCCTGCCGGTCGCGGGTCACCGACAGGAAAATGACCGGCTTGCCCTTGAATTTAGCCGCCAGCTCGTTCATATGCGGGATATTATCCACGCAGGGCGCACACCAGGTGTCCCAGAACTCCAACACCACGGCCTTTCCCTTTAAGTCTTCCCAGCCTTTCATTGACTTAAGGTCTCCGCGTATTATTTTTTGCAGGGCTATCTGCGGCGCCGGGGCGCCGGTTTTGGGACCGGCCGCAGCCTGGTCGGCGGGTTTTCCGCAGGCCGCCAGCCCCAGAATCATAACTGTTATCGATATTTTTCGCATATTATCCCTGTCCGCAGCAAGCCCGACGGCTGGCATACGCAGAAAAGCGCGGAGAAACAGCGGCAAACGCTGCCAGCAATCGCGAACGGATTCCAGACGCCGTGCAGCACGGGAAAGTGCTTGCCTGTGACATTGGAAAGGCCACGCCGGAAGTGAAGAAGAAGCCGCCAGCCAGCCTACCCCCAGGACAGCAGGGCGGCCAGGAACGCCTTCAGCGCTATCGCTATCAGCCAGGTCCTGCCGTGCACAGCAACGGGATAATGCTGAAGACGGCCCGCCGAAGATGTCCCAGCACCCCGCATTTCCCCTCTTCCGCCGACACGTTAATCCAAATTTTCTGCGGCGTGACACACCGTTCATTTATAATATCAAAAATCGGAAGTTTTTCCGCTTTTTGCGCGTAGGTATTCCGCTTGGCTGGCGCCCCGTGTGCAAGTGTTAGCCTACCGGATCGGGCGGGGCTATTGCACAGCATGCAGGAGAAAAGGTCAGGTTTTCAGAGGCTAATATTACACTTAAAGCCTGGGGCTTTTAAAAAAACACCCCCGGGAGGCCGGGGGTGTTTGTTGCCGCTTGGCAGACTGGTTTAGTTCTCGCAGGTGCCGACCGCGGTGCGGTAGTTGGCCGGGACGGTGCCCATGAAGGTTGCGCAATCGCGCTTCTTCTGGCCCACGTACTGGATGCGGCTGTTGGCGGACTGGTTGGCCTGGGTGAAAGCCCGGTTCTTGGCTTCGAACTGGGTCTCCACCTTGCACACGGCCCAGCAGGCGTTCTCGCCCAGCACGCCGTCGCAGCGATCGTCGCACTTTTTAAAGGCCGCGTCGAAGGTGGCCTTGGCCCTGCTGGAGGCGGCCACGGCCACGTCCATCTCCCTGCGGGCGTCCTGTATGGCCTGATTCTTGACCTGCAGCGTGGCGCGGTAAGCCGCCGCGCGCTGCGGGTCTATGCCGCTGGTGCCGGAACCCGTGCTGGTACCGGTATTATGGCCAGTACTATGCCCGGTGCTGTGCCCGGTGTTATGGCTGACGCTGGGGATAGCCTCGCGCTCCTTAACTATGGCTGCCGCCGCGGCGAACTGCCTGTGGGCATTGTCGAACGCGGACTGCTTGTCGGTGATCTGTCTTTCTATCGCGGGGATGTCCGCGCCGGGCCGCACAGCCTGCTCCCTGAGATCGGCTACATCGCTGCGCAGCGTCTTCATCCGCTCCAGCTGGTTAGCCGAGGTAGTCAGGTTCTGCCTGCAGATGGCGGAGGTGCAGTTGGCGCGCTTGGCGTAGATGGCGTTGTACTCAACCTGGTCGCTGGCGATAATCGGGTCGAAGCCCCGCAGCACGGAGTCGGCCCTGGAAACCGCCGCGTTAGTGCCGCCGGTGTTATTGCCGGTGGAGGCGCCGGTGCCCGCGCCGGTGGTACCGCCAGTAGCGGCGCCGGTCCCTGTGCCGGTGCCCGCGCTGGTGCTGGTACCGGTGCCCGCGCTGGTGCCGGTCCCGGTGCCGGCGCTGGTGCCGGTCGGGTTATCCAGGTTGATCTTCCAAGTATCCGCCAACTGCTTGCGGATATCTTCCATCTTGGTCAGGAGCGGGCTCATGAGGTCGGCAGCCAAGCCGGGGTCTACCTTGGCTTTGTCGGCGTCATTGGGGATCTCTGCCCCGCCGCGCATGGCCCCGGACAGCAGGCTTTCGGCCGGCAGGTTGTTGAGGTCCACCAGTTTTGAGATGTCTCCGCCCTTGGTCAGCGGGGCCACCACCGCCCAGGCGGCGGCCTCGGCTTTGACGGCATCCGCGTCATTGGCCTTATCGGCGTCAAAAGGCTCCGGCTTCATGTTAATGCCGCGCCACAGTATGGGCTTGTCTATAAGGCCTTGTGTAGCCGCCACGGCGGTCCGAAGGTCCTTGGGAGGCGCGCTGACCGTTATGGTCTGCGGGGCCGCGGCGGGAATCTGCAGCGGCGAGTCATAGCCGGAGAGGGCCTTGAAGCTGTCCTTCAGTATGCCGAGCTGTTCAGGGGTGACGACACCGGACTCAAGGGCGGCCTCAACCGGTTCCAGTTTGGTCAGTTCCTGGTTGGCGGCATTGAGCACATTGCCCAGGTAATCATCCTTTACTCCGGAGGCCAGCGCCGTCGCATAGCCGCCCTGCTTCTGGTATACGGTCAGGGCCTGCTTGTGGAAGGCTATTTTCTTATCAGCCATGCCAATGTACAGCGCCTCTTGAGAATCGAGCGTGGCTTTGGCTCTTTCCAGGTAGGGCTTCACGCTGCTGCTGATATTGGCGGAAACAGTCATCCCTCCCTCTATCTGGGTTGAGCCGGCCATCAGGGTGCCGGCCTCTGCCGCCTGCTTGACCCTGTCGAACTTCTCCCTGAACATCATGTAGTTGGATTTAGAGGCTTCCAACTTGAGTTCGCCTTCATCTATGGCGCTCGAGTATGCGGCTACCTGGTCGCTCTGGCCGCTCTGGGTAAGGTTATTCACCCTTGTAACCACGCCGTCGACGCGCAGGTTGGCGAAGCCGCCGGCCAGCGCCTTGGTGTTGGCCAGCAGTTTTTTGGCGTCAGCTTCCTCAGATCCCGCAAGTACGTTCTCCAGCATCATCCGGAGGGTAGTGTCGTAATCCTTAAAGGCTTCGCTTACTGCGGGAGCCTGTGCCACGGGGCCAGTGCCGGTACCGGTTCCGGTTTCGGTGCCGGTGGCGCCGCCGGTAGTACCGCCGGTGCCGGTGCCAGTAGTGGCACCAGTACCGGCGCCAGTGCCGGTAGCGGTAGCGGTCGGCGTGCCGCCGCTGGCGCCGATGGCCGCGGCATACTCTTCGGAAGTCATGACCGCGCAGGGGCAGAGGTTCGTGTTGCTCTTCCAGCTGTCAGCGGTCTTCTCGTCTGAAGTCCGCAGGATGACCCGGAAGTTGGCCGGTTCGCACTCGCCTGCCTTGTCTTTTTTATTTACGCAGACATAGGTAGTGGGGCCGGAGCCGGGGCCGTTGAGGGCCCTGCTCACGCCGCCGGCGAACCACTTGGCGACCTCGCCCACTACGGCGTTGATGATCTGCTTGGGGATCTCGTATTTCTTGAAGAACTCCCACTCCAGGGCCTTAGTTTGGCGCGCCTTGGCGGCCATTTCCGCCAGCGTCTCGCCGGAGCGGTTGTGATCGTACTTGGAGGTGGAGCCGGAAGGCTTGGTGGCCTTCTCGCCGTCGCCGAGGCCGCCGGCGCCGCCTGCGCCCGCGCCTACCTGCACCGCGTCAGCCGCGGCCTTCTCCAGGGAGGTCATGGCCGAGCCGCCGGAGAAGTTGCCCGCGGACCTTGAAGCCTGGGAGCGGAGCTTTTCGAAAGCGCCCTTGGAGGCGCTATTGGGGGTATTGGAGGCCACGCCCTTGTAGCCGGCCATGGCCACCGGGCCCACCATGGAGCGCTTGGCCGCCTTGGAGGAGGCCGACTTGGCGTCGTCTATGATCTTGCCGCCGCCCAGCACTCCCGAGGAGCGGGTGCCGCCGTCGCCGCCGAAGAACGACATGCTGCGCAGGCTGGCCGCCATGCGTGGGATGGGCGTGGGCGCGCCGGCCGATTTGGTAGCCGCGGAGAAAGACTCGCGGGCGGCGTCCTTCATGGAGTCGCGGTAGCTGGAGGCCGGAGGAGGCATGGAGACAGGCATCACTGGCTGCGCGGACTGCGAGCCTAATATAAGGGAGGCCGGGTCGCGCGAGCTCAGCGGGGTGATGACCTCGCCGGAGCCGTCGGCGGAGCCCTGGCTGAGGCCGTTCACGCCGGGTTCAAAGAGGTTCGGGTTGCCGGCGCGGTCGCCGAAGCCGCTGCCCGAGAGGCTCGGGGTGGCTTCAGGCTGCGACATCATGTACTCGGCGACGGGGGCCATCACCAGCACGCTGAGGCCTATGCCCACGAAGGCCATGTCCTTGCGGGACAGGTTCTTGAGCCGGTCGAAGACGCTTCCCGCGGCGCGGGAGAACATCGGGGCCTTGCCGAAGGCGGATGTTTTCTTGAACGGCGATGCCGCACCCGGTATTACAGGGGCTCCCGCCTTTTTGTCGTCGTCATTATAGAAGTTCATAACCGCCTCCGAGTCCTTGATTTAAAATCCTCTGCACCGAGATAACCCGCAAAAAGCCGCAGATAGTCCTTCGATTATACTCTACCTAATACTTCGCCGGCGGCCAAGTGTCATTGGGCCCCTATGCCCTTGGGCCTTTTGGCCCACCGCGAAACCGGCCGCAAAAAAACCGCCGTCAAAAACCAGCCGCCTACCGGGCGGCCCCGGAGGAAAGTTCCCAAAAAACCATCACTGAACGCGCATCAGGGTTGCTTATGTTTTTCAACACCGGAACCATCCTCCGAACAGGCTTTTAACCGCGGGCTTAAGAAAACGCCGCAAACCGAACCGCTAAGGGCAAGGGGGAGGCTTTATTCCCCCCCTGCGATTTTACTTATAAAGCCGCCTACTATCTCCCCGAGGCCTCCGAAGGCCCCGCCGCCCATCACCGAGCCGGCGGCTATTACGCCGACTATCAGGGCGCCGAGGAAACCGAACAGCAGGAAACCGATGAAGATCATCAGCAGGATGGCGAAGAAGCACTTCCACTTGGAGCAGGGCTTTATCTTCATCTTGCCGTACACATTGCAGTCCATCTGGTTGCTGGCCACGCCGCAGGTGGCCGCCAGCTGGGCCTCGTTGATATTATAGTTCTGGCAGTGGCCTATGATCCGGTCCAGCTTGCCGTTCCAGCGGCCGACGCCGCTGCTGCAGCACTTGGGCGGGCTGCCGAGCGTCTGGCTGATCTCGTCCATCTGCTTGGATTCCTGGGACATCTGGGAGCCGTTGGTGCCCGAGGCGTTGTTGCACTCTTTGGCCTGGTTTTCCACCCCGCCCACGTCGGAGATAGTGGAATCTATGAATGAAGTGTCCGGCACCGAAGGCGAGGACGAGTCGGTCTCTATAACGTCGAGGTTCACGTCGTTGCCGTCGTACGTGGCGCCCGTATAGGCGGCCTGGTACTCGTAGGCGGAATCCCTGGACTTGGAGCCGGCCGAAGTAAGGGCGGCGGTTTCAGCCAGCTGGAACATGGGCTTCTTGGACCCCAGTTTCGTGTCCACCCGGGCGCTCTTGCTCTTGTAGCCTACGTTCTTCCAGGCGAAGCCCGAAACCCGGCCCATGGTCTTGGTCCTGACTTTGGCCGAGGCGCCGAAAACCGGCACCTTGGCGGCGGCGTCGCCGAGAGTTTTATTATACATGCCCGAAGCGCGGCCGCCCGCGCCGCCGGGGCTGCGCAGCATGGTGCGGTTCATATAGGGGCCCGCGCCCGAGGAGGCCGAGCCGCCGGCGAAATTGCCGGCCAGGTTCTGCCCCATTAAATCGCCGTAGAGACCGCCGTCAGCGCCGCCGGCGCCGGGGCCGCCCGCGCCCGCCAGCAGGCCCTCGAGGTTGACCTCGTCGCCCGTCTCGCCGCGCTGGCGCTCCTCGTCGTTAACCGCGCCCTTCACGTCACCCGCGCCGCGCTTGCCGTACTTGCCGTCCTTGAGTTCCAGCGGCCCGAAGATCTCGTCCGCGTCGCCGCGTATCATGGCCAGCGAGGAAGGCCCGCCGCCCGGAGGCAGCGTGGCGTTGACGCTCTTGAGGAACTTGGCCCAGAAAGAATTCTGCTCGCTGTCGTTGGCCGCCTTGTCCATGGCGGCCTTCAGCAGGTCGTTGGAATACTTGGGATTTATGGCTGAAATGACGCTGCCGAGCCCCACCGTACGCAGGAAGGCGGCGACGGGGCGGAGTTCGATTATCCTGCTCAGCGTCTCGCCCGAGATCACGAAGGGGACGGAGAGGATGGTGAGGATAAGCAATATCCCCACGTACTTGGCCCTGCCCTGGAAGAGAAAAAGCAGGGCGGCCAGTACCGACTTGCGCTTATGTTTTTCCACGAACTTGCTGCCCATATAACCTCCATTGGCGCCGCGCCGCTGGAAAACTCCGCTCTCTATTTAACGCCTGGAAAAAATCTTTCCCGTTACGTCCGGTGCCGCCGGGCTTTAAACCCGGCGGCAGCCGCGCTACCCGCCCAAAAGACCTTACTTACCGCCGAGCATCGAGCCGCCCAGGCCCACTATGCCCGCTATGGCCGACATCCACATCGGGGTGACCGGGCCTACGCTGGCCCCTGTCATGCCCATGACCGCCGCGGCCATGGCTACGCCGCCGCCCAGCATGTAGATGATGCCCTGCATCGCCTGCCCGTGCTGCGACATGATAGTTATACCGTTCATCAGCGCCATCAGGCCCAGGACCAGGGCCGCCACGCAGAGCGCTATACCGATGCCCCACAGGACCATGCCGATGGTGGCCGTATAGTTCACGGCCATCAGCTTCTGGCCGACTTTCACCAGGGCGCCGCCGGCCGCGGAAAGAGCCGCCGACAGCAGGATGTACATCATGGCCTTGTTGGCCAGGCCCGCCCAGGGGGTATTGTCCATCGAGGTAGGCGTCTCGGGGATGGTGGGATTATCCAGGTCGCCCGTGCCGCCGCCGCCGCCGCCGGTGCCCGCGTTATCGAGCGAAGGCGAGGTCACTATGCCCGCGCCGCCGTCGCTGATGCCCGCGCCGCCGCCGGAAGCGTCGCCCTCGCCGGTGGAGCCTTCCCAGGCTTTGTCCTGCGTGGAGCGCGCGCCGTCAATGCTGGTGCCGGAATAGGACTTCTGTATGTCGCGCATGCCCTTGGCCTGGCCGAAGGCGCCCGCGCCGATCGGCTTCTTGGAGCCGGCCTTAGCGCCGGAGAACACCGGGCGGGCCGAACCCTTCATCGCGAGCATCTTGCCCTTACGGGAGTCGAACTTGGGCATCGAGGAGAAGCCAGCGCCTATCCCCGAGGAGAAGCCGGTCTTGGCGCCGGTAGCGCCGGAACCGAACTTGTTGCCGAAACCTCCCATATTGGAGAACTTGCTGGAGCCGCCGCCGAGCTGGCTGGTGAGCGAGCCCATGCTGCCGCCCTGCAGCTTGCCCATCATCTCCTGGGCCATATTAGACTGGTCCGGGTTCGCGGCGTTAGGATCCTGCGCCTCGGCGTCCGCGGCGGCGTCAGCCGGCTTTTCTTCCGGCTTGGCCGCGGGCTTGGCTTCGGCTTCCATGCCGAGCCCCGCGCCCTTGTTGGTCTCCTTAAACATGTCCAGCGAAGACCCCTGGTTGGCCGCCTGGCTGCGCAGGATGGCCGGCACGTAATTATCCGGGTTCTTGTTGGAGCTGAAGGCCGCCGTGCTGGTGCTGGGGGCCGGCGCGTTGTTGGCGAGGTAAACCCCGCCCGCGACGGCTACCATGGCTACGGTGGCCAGTATGCCGGCTTTGCCGGCCAGCAGGCCCGCGATGCCGGAGGAGGCGCCGAACTTGCCGGCGCCGAGGGCTCCCTTGCCGCCAAGGTTGAGCGCCCGCCCGGCGTTCATGGCGGCGGGGTTGATGCCCGCTTCGCCTACGGCGCCGCGCGAGCCCACGCCCAGTTTGCCCCTGAGCCAGCCCAGCGCGCCGCCTTTCTTTTCTTTCTTCTCTTTGAAGTCTATTTCCGGCAGATTGTCGTTCATAACGCCTCCCCAAAACCGCTTCGAATTAGAATAATTTACCTATGTCGAACATACTGCCCATACCGCCCATGGACTGCAGGAAGTTGCCTTCCCCGAGTATCGGGGGCTTGGCCGCGGTGATCGTGGTCGTGGCCGGGGCGCCGTTCACGCCGGGCGTCGTGGTCGTAGTCTGGGGAGCGCTGCCCGCTCCGCCAGCTCCGCCGGCGGCTTCACACAGGGCCTGCAGGGCCTTCAGTGCCAGCATCACGCCGGTAAGGATGTAGATGCCGCCCAGCATCTTCTGGCCGTACTCGCTGAACATCTTGAAGCCGGCCATGATGACCTTCACGGCGAAGAAGATAGCTACCGCCGCCGCGGCCATAGCCGCTATGTAGAAGGCCAGAGCCCAGGGCCCGGGCAGCTTCTTGGCTATGTTGGAGAGCAGCTTGGTGACCACGATCATGCCCAGCGCCCACATCATGCCGTTCATGGCCGCGTCTTCCTCGGCCTGCCAGGGGTCATTGTTCTCGGGATCCGGCACCTTGGGAGGAGTAGAGTCGTTGGAGCTCAGGCTGGGATCGCTGCCCTTGAGCGCCTTGCCGTCCGCGACGCCCGCCCCGCCCATGCCCGCGCCGGTTTCAGGGGAAAGCACGTCGCCGCTGCCGGTGGTCTCGCCCGAGAAGGCCTCGGTGGCGCCGGTGCGCGCGCCGGCCGCGTCGGCGGAGTAGGCCGCTTTAGCGCCCATCTTGCCGGCGAACTTGGCCTGCCCGTAGGCGCCCTTCTTGTTCACGTTCGGAACCGCGTACTTCGGAGAATTCTTGACGCGCGCCGCCGAGGCGGTCATGCCGGACAGCTTGCCGCCGTTGGCCTGGGCCGGGGGCCTGTAAACGGACTGGAACTGCCCGCCTATGCCGCCGCTGAGACCGCCGCCGGCCTGCATCCGCGGGATGGAGGTGCCGCTGCTGCCGCCGCCGCCCTTGCTGCCGAAACCGGCGTTAGCCTGCAGCCTGGGAGCGCCGCCGGCGCCCGAATCGCCGTAGGCGGCGGGAGCCGAGGGAGCCTCAGCCGAAGCGTCCGAAGAAGCATCCGCTGCGGCCGCCGAGTCTCCGGCCGCGCCGCCCTCACCGCCCTCGCCGGCTTCGGCCGAGAGGCCGTTGAGGCCGTCTTTCTTGGCCTGCTCCCTGAACATGTCCAGGGTGGAGGAGGCCGCGGCGGAAGCGTCGCGGGACTTCGCCCGTTCTACCCCGGCCCTGGAGGACTCTTCCTCGTAGTAGCTGTTCTGGAAGAGGTCGGGCGAATAAACCGGCTTGGAGGACGGGCCTATGAAGTTGTAGACCACGCCGACCCCGGCCGCCAGAGTGGCGCCGCCCAGGACCATGCCCACTATGCCGGCCTTGCTGGCGAAAAGCCCGCCCAGGCCGCCGGCCGAACCCATGCCGGACGAGGCGCCGCCCGCCATGGACGAACCGCCCCTGAAAAGACCGGAAAGCGCGGAAAGGAACCCGCCTTTCTTTTCTTCTTTCTCGTTATAGTTGTTCATAACTCCTCCCGGTAAAGTAACAAATCAGGCAGGTATCCCGAAAACCATGCCCAGGGCCATCTTAAGCACCATCTGTATGACCATCATCTTTATCTGGTTCTTCATCTCTTCGCTGGCGTCCTTGTTGTCCTCCGGCTTGGCGGGAGGGGTGATCTTGGTCTTGCTCAGGCTGGGATCGTTCTTCTTCAGGTCCGCGGCGGTCTGGCCCAGCTGCAGGCCGGACAGGGCCGAGCCTTTTTCCAGCTCGCCGTTGAGATCGTTGGAAGCGCCGCCCTTTACGCTGCCGCCGAAAGCGGAGGCCGCGCCGCCCCTGGCTTCGTCGGCCTTGCCGGTCTTGGCGGCCTGCAGGCTTTTGTCGGCGCTGGCGCTGAGCATGGCGACTAAAGAGGATTTCTTGTCATTAGCGGTTATCTTCTTGAAATCCGCGGGGGTAACCGCGGCAAATTCGGCCTTCTGGCTGCCGGAACCGAAGAACTTGTCATGCTTGCCGCCGGCCGTCATGGAATTGGAGTTGCCGCCGGTTATGGAGGCCGCCGCCGCCAGCTTGCCCCTGGGGCCCGAAGGGGCCGGGGCGCCGGCCGAAGCCAGGCCGGAACCGGGCGCGGAAGGCGCGGGCGCGGAAGCGTCGGCAGTAGCGTCCACCGGGGTTTCTTCTTCACCGCCAAGGCCGGACTGGAACAGGGAGGAAGCTATGTCCTCGCCGGAGGTGGCGGGGTTGTTTATCATTTCCCCGCTGAGCGGGGAGCCGGGGGCGCCGGCCTCTGAAGAGATCTCGCTGCCGAGCATACCTATATCGGCAACCTTGGAGCGGAAGGGATTCCCGGCCGAGACCGAGGAGTCAAGCGAAGAGCCGCTGAGCAGCGGCAGCGAGACCCAGAAGCCGAGAATGATGACCGCCACAGTGCCGCCGATGACGTACTGCGTCGATTTGTTCTTTTTAGTTTGGAATTTCATCATAACCCCGCCCGTTTCTTCCAGTTCCGCAGCATAAAAATAACTTTAAACTTTTCCTGACACGGCCCCCGGGGCGTTCAGGTCAAAGTTGATTTTACAGTGATGTTATAGCAGACAAAAGTTGACTTGTCAAGGGCCCGTTACGGCCCCGCTCCGAAATCCACCGGGTTGCCGTTAGCCGTGCTGCTGATAGGAACAAAAGGCGGGTTGCCGCCGGGAACTATACGCATCGTATCGCTGTAATCGAATTTAGTGCCGTCAGTCCCGGTCTGGGTGCCGCTGTAAGTGACGCACCAGTCGGAGCCGCACTGCTGGAATTTGGCTTCATTATCCTTATAGGTACCCTCGCCGTCCCCGGTGGGGCAGCCGTCAGGGCAGAACTTGCCCTCCGGCGGCTTTGAATTCCCGCCCAGCGCCAGGATGTCCGCGGGCGCGCCATCCGGATTGTTGGCCTTATCGTCAGGGCCGGTGCCCGTTCCGGTACCTGTGCCGGTGCCGCTGCCGGTCTGGCTCATGGCCTGCTCCGCAGCCTGTATGGCCGCCTGGGCAGCGGCCTCCTTCATCTTGTTTTCCATGGCCTCCTTGCTTTCAGCGCTGCCGGCCTTGGCGGCTTCGGTGGCCTTGTCGTTCTTGGTGGGGTCCGGAGGCGCCCCCACATTGAGGGAGCCCGGCTTGCTCATCTTCAAATCGGCTATATCCCCGCTCTTGATCTTATCCAGGCCCACCAGGCCTGCCTTATTGTAGGCCAGGTCTCCGCTTTTGCCGCCGGTTCCGCCTACGCCGAAGCTCTGCCCCCACTTGCTGTGGGCCGTCATGGCTGAACCCGACTTGAGGCCCTCGCCCAGCAGGGCGCGCGCGTTCTTAAGAGCGCCCATGGTCCCTTTCTCAAGTTTACCGCCGGCGCCAGCCGCGCCCTTATTGGAAACGGAAGTGTTGCCTGAGGTGGACCCCTCGCCGAAGCGGCTCAGGCCGCCCGCGGACTTGGAGCCGCCGCCGCCCCCGCCCGGCATAGAGCCCGCGCGGCCGGCCATTTTAGGCACCGGGGTCGGCGTGGGCGCGCGCCCGGAAGGAGAAGGAGAATAGGAGGGAGCGTCGTCGGCCTTGGCCATCCAGTCGGACACGTCCGGCGCGCCTGCGCCGTCCGCCGAAAGATCTATGCCCCTGCCCTCCAGGCGCTTCTTGGTGGCGTCTACCAGTTCATCTTCGTAGGTGCTGATGCCCATGCGCTTGAAGAGCGGGAGCACGGCTTCCCGCACCGCGAAACCGTAGGAGAAGGTGTTCTTCTTTCCCGAGCCCGTAAGGTCGTTGGACCCCTGTATCACGAAGAAAAGGAAGATGCCGCCGCCCGCAAGCAGGAAAGCGAGCACGGAAATTATGAGAGTTTTTCTTCTGTTGCTAGAATTGTCCGCCATACCAGCCCCCTGGCAAACAAAAAAACATGCCCGTTTTTCACCCTTCCCCTGCGGGGAAACTGAAAAAGCAGGTTCTTACAATTAGAGTGTAGCAGACAAAACCGGAATTATCAAGGGGTAAAAAAAAGCCCCGGTTTCCCGGGGCTTTTTCTCCGCCCGCTTCAGGAGCAGGCCGGCAGGCTTTTATGCTTTTCGACTATGAGGGCCCCCAATTCGTCTATCAGCAACAGGTCAGCCTCGGTGGGCATACCTTTAACCATGACCGGTTTGAGCACCTCGGCCTTTATATTGGGGATAAGCCCGGCTATGGTCTCCACGGCCCTGCCCCCCCAGCCGAAGGAACCTATGACTGAAACGAATTTGGCCTTGGGCCGCAGCAAATTGGCAAGGTGGGCGGCGTAGACGGCCTTGGGATGCGGGCCGGTCAGCACGGTGGGCGTGCCGATAACTATGGTGGCGGCGTCCACCAGCGACATGGCCACGCGGCCCTCGTCCATCTGGTCAAGGTTCAGCTTCTCCACGCAGACGCCGGCCTCCTGCAGCCGGCTGACCAGGCGGTTGACCAGCATATAGGTGCTGCCGTGCATGGAGATATAGGCCACCACCGCCTTGTTATGCGGCTCGCTGACGGCCCAGTCTCTGTAAATATCCATGATGAACTTCGGGTTCGCGTGCACCGGGCCGTGGCTGGGCGCTATGAATTTTATGTCGTATTTAGCCAGCTTCTCCAGGTGGCTCTTGATGTTGGAGCGGAAGGGCATCATGATCTCGGCGTAGTAGCGCTTCATGGGCTCGTAGACCATGTGTTCCTCGGAGAACAGCGCGCTGGTGGCCAGGTGCGAGCCGAAGAAGTCGCACGAGAACAGCACTTTTTCCTCGCGCAGGTAGGTGCCCATGGTCTCGGGCCAGTGCACCCACGGCAGGTAGACGAACTCCAGCGTCTTGCCTCCGAGGGAGAGCGTCTCTCCGTCCTTGACCTCGATGAACTTGTCGGCCGGCAGGTGCAGGTGCGTCATCAGGAACTCTTTGCACTTGGGGTTGGTGACAACCTTCGCCTCCGGGTAGCGTTCCAGCACCAGCGGGATGGAGCCGGAATGGTCCTGCTCGGCGTGGTGGGCTATGACGTAATCGATCTTTTTCTCGTCCTTGAGGTAATCGAACAGCACCGCGGCCTTCTCCGGGTCCGCGGAGTCGAGCAGCGCGGTTTTCTCCGTGCCCTTCACGAGGTAGGCGTTGTAGCTGGTGCCCTCCGGCAGGGGTATCAGCGAGTCGAACAGCCGCCTGTTGAAATGGTTCACGCGCAGCGAGTAAACGTCGTTGGTTATTTTTTCGGGTTTCATGTTGTCCTTGTCCTCCGCCTTAGGGCAGGGCCTCCAGCAGCTGGCCGGCGAAGGCGGCCAGCGTGGCGTCGCGCGCGCCTATCACGGCCACTATGTCGCCGGGCCGCGCGGTCTTCGAAATTACGGCGGGGATGTCCGCGCGGCTTTCGTAATAAGCCGTGCTGTGCCCGCGGGCGGCCACCGCGTCCGAGATGTCCTTCGAGGAAATATTCTTGGTGACCGTGCCGCCGGCATAATAGATCTCCGGCATTATCAGCATGTCGCCGGGATTCAGCCCGGAGGCGAAGCTCTCTATCAGCTCCGTCTTCAGGTGCCGCGTCGGGGTGAAGCCGTGCGGCTGGTAGACGGCCAGCACGCGGCGGCCCGGGGCCTGGTGCAGCGCCTTCAGCAGCGCCGCTATCTTGGCCGGGTTATGGGCGTAGTCGTCTATCACGGTCACGCCGTGCTTCTCCCCCACCACCACGAAGCGCCGCTCCACGCCGCGGAATTTTTTCAGCCCGGCGGCGCAGTCTTCCAGCCGCACGCCGTAAAGCGCGGCAGCCGCGCAGGCCGCCAGCGCGTTCTCTATATTGTAAAGCCCGGGAGCCGGCAGCTCGAAGGGAACCCCGTTTATCTTAAAGGAGGAGGCGAAGGGCGAGAGGTTTATCTCCGTCACCCGCCAGCCGCCCGCGTCGAAGCCGAACCGCGGCGCGGCGGGCAGCACCGCAGCGGCCGGCGCGTCGTCCGCGTTCACGAGCGCGCGCCCGCAGTTGCCGGCGAACTCGGAGAAGATCTTGTTGAGGACCTCCACGTCCTTGTGGTCCTTGCTGATGTTGAGCAGCACCCCGGTCCTGGCGCGGTAGCGCACTATCGTACCGTCGGACTCGTCCGCCTCTACGACGAGGATCTTGCCCTTGCCCTTGTAGGCGTTGCCTATCAGGCCGCGCTCCTGCAGCGCCGTCAGCGCGCCGCCGGTTATTATAGACGGGTCCAGCCGCCCGGCTTCGAGCACGCAGAAGAGCATGGCGGCCACGGTGGACTTGCCGCTGGTGCCGGCCACGGCTATCGTGTCTGCCTCGTTCACCCGCGCGGCCAGCAGCTCGGAGCGGTGGCTGATCTTTATGCCCAGCTCTTTGGCCTTGAGCACTTCGGGATTGGTGTCCTCTATGGCGGTGGAAAGGGCCAGCTCCGCGGAAGAGCCGTTGATGGCGGAGCCGTCCTGGGGGAAGATCCTGACGCCGAGCTTTTCGAGGGCGGCTTTCACGCCCAGGTTGCGGCCGCGGTCGAAATCGCGGTCGGAGCCGCTGACGGCGCGGCCCTCCATGGCCGCGGTCTGCGCCAGCGCGCTCATGCCTACGCCGCCTATGCCGGAAAAATGTATGGTATCGCGCATTACAGGTAATTATTGATAATTATGCGCGGGCAGGCAAGGAGGGGTCAGACCCACATCAGCCCGTCGTCGTTCCAGTCGGGGTCCGGCTCTTCGCCCGGGTCCACGGCGGGTTCTTCGGCCGGGGGCTCTTCAGCGGGCGGCCGCTCGGGCAGGCGGATCGGGGTCCCGAAGGAAACGGTGTACGGGCGCCACTTGGCCTTTATGTATTTCAGGCCCAGGATCAGTTTGGCGCCGTCGCTGGTGCGCATGGTAAGGTAGCCCTCGGTCAGGCCGTGGTCGCCGCAGAGTTCCTTGGCCTGGCTGCACGGGGTGAAAAAGATCTCGGACATGGTCCCGTACCTGTTTTCCACCCGTTTAAGGAACCCGTGCACATTGGTCTTCAGTTCTTTTTTGCGGGCGGTAGAGAGCTTGCTGAATTTTTCCGGGTCCGGCTTAACCTCCGGTTCCTTCTCCTCGCCGTCGGCGGTTAAAGATTTAACCTGCGGCTCTTCCACTATTACGGCTCCCGACTTCAGTTGCGCCTTCTCGGGCTCGCCGGCCGCGTCCTCTTCCGTCACAAAATCGGCTTCGGCGCCCTTGAGCCTTTCCGTAACCACAGTCTTTAAAAAATCCGGGTCCGCGGAGGCGAGCTGCACAGCCCCCGGCTTGGGCGAGGAGGCTGTTGAGCCTCCGGAGCGGGAGGCAGTATAGGAACCGCCGGTATTTTCGGAAGGCGTGCTCTTGGTGTCGGAGGCGGGCGAGGAGGACCCTTCCGAACCGGTGTCCCCCCCGGCCCCGGAACCGGAGGAGCCGCCCGAGCCGGAGGAACCGCCCCCGGGGGTAGGGGCGGGCGGCTTGGCAGTGCCGGCGGCCCCGCCGCCGCCCGCCGCCACGGCGGCCTTGCCGCCGGAAAGTGCTTTAAAGTCGGCGGCGGCCGCGGTGCGGCCTTTCTCGTCGGCGCCGTTGAGGTCCGCGGCAACCTTCTGGCCGGGCATGCCTGAAAGCTTCCCCGCCCCCATGGAGCCGGGGCTGCCCGGAGAGCCGCCGCCGGACAGTTTCCCTCCGGTCAGTTCTCCCGCGCGCTCAAGGCCCTGGAAAGGCTGGCCGCCCTTCGGCAGCGAGGCCTGCGGCCCCGGGGCAGCGGCGCCGGCCTTCAGCGCCTCTGCGCCGGGGACGGCGGAGCCCGAAGGCTGGCCGGCCGCGGCCGGGGCAGCGGCGTCTTCGCCGGCTCCGGCGCCGGCCGCGGCGGCGGGAGCGCCCGCGCGCCCGCCCGAAGTCATGGAATCCCCGGAGCCGCTCCAGGAACCGACGGAACCGCCCCCGGAACCATACGGGGCCGCGGCCGCCGAGCTCCTGCCGTAATTCTTTTTATAAAAATCCTCGAAGGGGTCGCTTTCTTCGGCCGCGGCCTCTTCGCCCGCGCCGCCGGCGCCGCCGGCCTGGCGGGCGGAGGCGGTCAGGACGCCCGCGGCCGCGGGGGCTTCATCCGCCCAGGAAAAGAAATCAGAGGCCTTGTCCGCTACTATTTCGGTGCCGCGCTTGAAATCCGCGGCGTAGCCGGGCTCTACCGCGCCCCCGGTCGGGCCGCGATGGCCGAAGCCGTGCACGATGCCGCCGGCCTGCCGCCTGGAGCTCATGCCGACGTGCATAATGGTAAAGAAGCCGGCGAGGGAAAGGGCGAACACGCCGAAAAATACCAGGGAGATGGGTTTCTTAAAACCGCTGTTCATAAAAACCTCTTTAATAGCCCGGGACCGGCTGCGGGCTCACGCTAAATAGTATAGACGGTTTTTCGTGTTTCCGCCAGTCCCCCCCGCCCGCGCCGCCGTCCGCGCGCGTCGGGTCCGGGTAATTTGATAATATATATAGGCTCTGGGGACCGGTCATGGATTGTAAGAAGAACGCCAACGCCAAGAACTGCACCTGCACCTACGAACCCTGCCCGCGCAAGGGGGTCTGCTGCGACTGCGTGGCCTACCACCGCGCCTCCGGCGAGCTGCCAGGCTGCTTCTTTACACCGGAAGCCGAGCGCACCTACGACCGTTCAGCCGAGAATTTCATCCGCACCAGCAAAAGGAAATAACCGTGAAAAAAATAATTTCCACCAAGAACGCCCCGGCCGCCATAGGCCCCTATTCCCAGGCGGCGGAGGCCGGCGGCCTGATCTTCATCTCCGGCCAGCTCCCCATAGATCCCGCCACCGGCGCCATGGCCCCGGCGGAGATAAAAGCCCAGACCGAGGCCGTCATAAAGAACCTGGAGGGGATCCTTAAATCCGAAGGCCTCTCCCTGGACAATATCCTCAAGACCACAGTTTTCATGGCCGACCTGGGCCAGTTCGCGCAGATGAACGAAGTCTACGGCCGGTTCTTCAGCGCCAACCCGCCCGCGCGCGCCACGGTGGAGGTAAAGGCCCTCCCGAAAGCCGCCCTGGTGGAAATAGAGGCGATAGCGGCCCGCTAAACCATGCACCCTTTACTGGAAAAAAATCATACTGGCACCCTCTTCCCGCTGTTCTCCATGCGGCACAAGAAGGACTGGGGCATAGGCGACACCCGGTCCATGACGCTCTGGTTCGACGCCATGAAGGCCCTGGGCCTGAACCTGCTGCAGGTGCTGCCCATTAACGAGATGCCCCCCGGCGTCTCCTGCCCCTACACCGCCCTCTCCGCCTTCGCCCTGGACCCTATCTACATAGCGGTGGACGAGCTGCCCGAGCTGAAAGAATCCCCCGCCCTCCTGGAAGAGGTAGCCTCCCGCCGCTTTCAGTCCAATCTCAGGCAGCTGCGCGGAGCCAAAACGGTGCTCTACAACGAAGTGCGGCACCTCAAGTTCAGCACCCTCTGGAAAGTCTACACCCATTTCCACCAGCACCACGTGCTCAAAGATTCTCCCCTCGCCGGGGAGTTCCGCGCCTTCTGCCGGGCCAACGCCGGCTGGCTCGACGACTACGCCGTCTTCCGCCGCCTGAAGGACACGCATAACTGGACCTCCTGGACGCATTGGGAAGCCCCGCTCCGGGATCGCGGCCACGACGCGCTGGCAGAGCTGCACCAGCGCGAAGAGAACCAGATACTCTTCTTCAAATATATGCAGTGGGCCATACACCGGCAGTGGACCGCCGCCCGCGCCAGGGCCGCCGAGCTCGATATAAAGCTGCTCGGCGACCTGCCCTTCATGGTCAACCAGGAAAGCTCCGACGTGTGGGCCCGCCAGGCCGAGTTCGACATCAACCGCGAGATCGGCGCCCCGCCCGACGCCTTCAGCGAGACCGGCCAGCGCTGGGGCCTGCCCGCCTACAACTGGGACGTGATAGAAGGCAATAATTTCGACTGGTGGCGCTCCAAGGTGAAGAAGGCCGCCGAGTTCTACGACCTGTTCCGCATCGACCACATGGTGGGCTTCTTCCGCACCTGGGTCATACCGCGCGACGTGGCGCTGAAGCCGGACTTCGACATAAAGGACGAGGCCGGCCAGCGCGGGCGCGGCCGGCGCTTCCTGCAGGCCGTGGCCGGGGCCAGCGCCATGCTGCCGGTGGCCGAGGACCTGGGCCTCATCCCGCCGTACGTCGGGGAAGTCCTCTCAGAGCTCAACATCCCCGGCTACAAGGTCATGCGCTGGGAAAAGGCGAAAGACGGCAACTATACCGACCCGCAGACCTACCACCCCGTCTCGCTGGCCACCTCCTCCACGCACGACAACGAGCCGCTGGCCGACTGGTGGGACACGGTGGACGGCGCCGAGAAAAGACTTTTCTGGAAGCTGGTCTCCGGAGGTGAATCCCGCCCCCCCGTCTTCTCGAGGGCGCGGGAAAAAGCGCTGGGTTCCCTGCTCGGGGCCGGCTCCCGCATAGTGATCCTGCCCATACAGGACATCTTCGGCTCCAAGGACCGGGTCAACACCCCGGGCACGCTGGGCGACCACAACTGGACCTGGCGCTTCCCCACCCCCGCCGAGGACTTCCTCAAGAAGCACGCCGACACCGCGCAGAGCTTCTCCGCGCTGGTAAAGGAAAAACGGAAATGAACAAGCTGCTGCTGCCGCTGGCCCTGCTGGCCCTCACGGGCTGCTCTCTCAACAAGACGGCTTCCCGCGTCACCTCCGGAGTGGTGGACGCCGGCCTGCCCGCGGTCTTCAGCCAGTCTGACCCGCAGTACGTCAAAGAAGCGCTGCCCGCCAATCTGCAGCTGATGGAGATCCTGCTGGCGAGCGACCCCCGGAACAAAGGCATGCTGGTCAACGCCGCGCAGGGCTTCTGCGGCTACGGCTTCATGTTCCTCGAGGAGGACCAGCCGGAGCGGGCCTCCTTCTTCTATCTCAAAGGCCAGGCCTACGCCGAGCGCGCGCTGAAGGGCGCCACCGTGGAGACGGCTAAAAAGAAGGACGCGCACCCGCTGTTCTGGCACACCTTCTGCAAGGCGCTCTACATGAACATCAACCGGGACAACCCCGAGGCCATCGCCGAGATCCCGACGCTGGAGCCGGCCGCGCTGAAGCTGCTGGAGCTGGACCCGGGCTACTATTACAACGCCGCGCAGGATATCCTGGGCGCCTACCACGCCATCCGCCCGCGCATGCTGGGCGGCAGCCCCGAGAAGGCGGCCGAGCACTTCGAGCTGGCGCTCAAGGGGCACGGGGCGGACTTCCACTTGAGCCGCTACCTGTACGCCAAGATGGCCGCCGTGGCCGCGCAGGACCAGGAACTTTTTGAACGGCTGCTGAACGAGATAATTTCCGCCGAGCTCAAGGACGGGGACACCCGCCTGGCCAACGAAGTGGCCAAACTGAAAGCGCAGAAGCTGCTGGAGAAAAAAGATGAACTTTTCTAAAAGACTGACGATATTCGCCGCCCTGCTGTCCCTGGCCCTGCCCCTGCGGGCCCAGGCCCCCGCGCCCGTGACCGTCAAGTTCGCCACGCTGGCGCCGGACGGCTCCACCTGGATGAAGGCGATGAAGAAATTCACCGACGAAGTCTCGCTGAAGACCGAAGGCCGCG
>MGUI01000058.1 GCA_001799895.1 Elusimicrobia bacterium GWD2_63_28 | reverse complement strand
CTGTCGGCCGCGGCCGGCATCATGTGGTTCGGCCTGCTGTTCTTCGCTGGCATCACCTCGTCGCTGGCCATGGGCACGCCGGGGCTGGCCTTCCTGGAAGACCGCTTCGGCTGGGACCGCCGCTGGGCGGCCTTCGCCTTCGGCGGGGCCGTGCTGCTGCTGGGCATACCATGCGTGCTGTCGCAGGAGGCTTTCGGCGAATTCGACTACTGGGCCGGCACCATTTCGCTGGTGGTGTTCTCTCTGGCGGAAGTGATACTATTCGCCTGGGTGTTCGGCATGGAGAAAGGATGGGCCGAGATCAACGCCGGCGCCGACATCAAGGTGCCGATAGTGTTCAAATATGTAATCAAGTACGTTACGCCGGTCATCCTGCTGGTGGTCTTCATCGGCAGCCTGCCTTCTATCTGGGCCACCATAATGAAGCCCATAACCTTCCAGGTGGCGCTGGCCCGCGGCCTGATGCTGGGGATGTTCCTCGGCTTGATGGCGCTGGTACATTTCGCGGATAAAAGGAAGGTGACGCCATGAGCAACAGCGCTTTGACCATGATGCTGTGCGCGCAGATCACGGTGACCGTTATCACCCTGTACTTATTCTGGAAGGTAGTGTCCACCCCGCCCAAGGCGGAGCCGGATTCCTTCGTGGAAAACGACGACGTCCCCCGCGACGCCCGCCGCTAAACCTCCCTATCGAGGCGAAGCCTCGATAGGGAGGTGAAGCCTCGATACCTATGTTTAACCTGCCGGTTTCGGCTTATATACTGATAGGGGCCAACCTCTTCCCGCTGGGGATGGCGGCGGGGGGGAACTGGGGCGTGCGGGAGATCCTGCCGCTGTACTGGTTCGAGTCCGCCATCATCGGCTTCTTCAACATCCTGAAGATACTTATGGCTTCCGGCCCCATAACGGGCAGGGCGTCCGGCCGCCTGCAGCAGCTCGGCGAACAGTACTCCGGCTCGTCCGGCGCTTTGTCAGTGCTGCTGCTGGGCGGGCGAATCTTCATAGCCGCCTTTTTCACCTTCCATTTCGGCATGTTCATGGCCGTGCACGGCGTCTTCCTGTTCGGCCTGGTGCTGGGCGGCTTTAAAACCGGCGGGGCAGGGCTTGACCACAGTTTAGTGCCGGTGCTGCTGGGCGTTAAATGGGCCGTCCTGGCGCTGTTCCTCAGCCACGGGGCGTCCTTCTTCCTCAATTTCGTGGGCAGCGGCGAGTTCCGCCAGGCCAGCGCCGCCGAGTGCATGGCCCAGCCCTATTCGCGCGTGGTGGTGATGCACCTGACCATACTACTGGGCGCTTTCGCCTCGGCCCTGTTCCAGAACACAGGGCCGGTAATGGTTATCTTCGTCGGGCTGAAGATCTTCACCGACGTCAAGGCGCACATGGCTGAGCGCAGGAAGGCGGCCGGCCAGGCCGCGCCGCCGGAGCCTTCTGTTGCGCCGCATTAAAATATAGAATTAAGCGGTGATCTATCTGGATGACAAGCCGGTAGCCGCGCCGGAAGGCGTGACGCTGCTGGAACTGCTGAAGCTGGCGGGGCGCGACCCCGCGCTGACGGCCGTTACGGTGGACGGCAAGTTCGTGCCCCGTTCCGACTACAAGAAACTCATTTTGCCCGACAAGGCCCGCGTGAAAGCCCGGGAACTGCTCGACGGAGGCTGATATGGATAAACATCTCAAAGTGCTGCATATAGACGCCGCTTCTTCTTTTTACCGCGTGGAGCGCTTCCCCGTCGGGCCCTTCTGGGGCCCTGTGGACCTGGGCCTGCACCTGACCGGCCGCGAGGCGGGGCGCCAGGGCGTGCTGAACTTCGGCACCGGCCTGCTGGCGGGCTCCATCTTCCCCGGCTCCAACCGGCTGATCTTCACCGGCCACTCTCCGTGCTGGGGCGGCTTCTACGTGTCCGCCATGGGCGGCGCGGGGCTCATCTTCGACGACCTGGGCATCAACATGGTGTCGCTGCACGGCCGTGCGTCTACGCCCTCGGTGCTGGTGCTCAACCGCGAACACGGCGAAGAAGTGCAGGTGCAAATCGTGCCGATAGACGTGAAAAGCGTCTGGGACAAGGGCGGCGTCTACGCCCTGATGGATCTGGTCTTCGCCCGGTGGGCGGGGGACTTCAAGCAGACGCCGCGCGTGCTGGCCGTGGGGCCCTCGGCCGCCGAGACGGATTTCGGCGCCATCGCCTCCGCGCCTTACCAGGACGGCCATAGCACCCACGCCGACTGCTGGGCGGGCCGCGGCGGCTTCGGCAGCAAACTGTTCCGCGAGCACGGCATCTGCGCCGTCATCTACGGCGGCACCTGCCTCGACGAGGATTTCAGGGACCGCACCGTGGCCGACGAGTGGTTCAAGGCGCGCTACGAGAAACAGCTGGCGGCCAAGGACTTCGAAGCCACGGCCAAGTACCGCTTCGACCCCAAGTTCAACACCGGCGGCACCTTCGGCGTGAACTATTCCACGCTGCAGGGGCGGCTGATGGCCTTCAACTACCGCAGCGTGCTGTGGAGCGAGGAACAGCGCACCGCGCTCAATAAGACCTGCGTCACCGACCATTACCTCAAGCAGTTCAACGAGGAGACCATCGCCACCAAGCAGCAGCGCACCTGCGGCGAGCCCTGCGCGGCCGTCTGCAAGAAGCTCAACGGCAAATTTAAGAAGGACTACGAGCCCTACCAGACCATGGGCCCGCTGTGCGGCGTGTTCGACCAGCGCGCCGCCGAACGCCTCAACCACGCGGCCGACAGCGCCGGCTTCGACGCTATCTCTGTAGGCGGGGTGCTTGGCTGGCTGATGGAATGCCTGCACGACGGGCTGCTCATGCCCGAAGACCTGGGCGTCAGCGCCACTCCGCGCTGGGACGCCGACAAGTTCGACGTGGTGGGCGACTCCGCGCATAACGCCGACCTCGGCATAGCGCTGATAGAGTCCATCCTGCTGCGCCGCGGCCTGCTGGACCTGTCGCTGGGCGCGCGCAAGCTGGCCCGCCGCCTGTCCCGCGAGAAAAACCGCGCGATCGGCGGTAAATTCGTCTTCCTGGCCAACGCCCGCAACGGCTGGATGGTGCCCAACCAGTACTGGAACGCCGGGGCCATGAGCCCTATGCCCGTCATGGGCAAGTACTACATGTACTACGGCTTCGACTTTGTGCCGCCGCGCGAGCTGGGCCGCCTGAACGCCAACCGGATGATACAGGAGATCCTGATAGACGACCTGGGCTTCTGCCGCTTCCATCGCGGCTGGGCCGAGGAGATGGCCCCCGAGATAGTGGAGCGCGTGTGGGGGAACTCCGCCCGCTTCCTGGAGGTGGTAAAGGCTACCGCCGGGCGCATCAACAGCCGCAACGTGGCCGTGTTCTGGGAGTCTGAGCGCGACATAGACTACGTGCTGGGCTTCCTGAAGCGCAAGCGCGACGTGGAAGGCGACAAGAACCCCGAGCTGGACAAGTGGATAAAGGCCTTCGAGGCCGACGCCCGCGGCGCCGCGCTGGACTTCTGGTTCGAGATCCGCAAGGGCATCTCCGAAACCCTCACCACGCTGGTTTAGCTGTTGACCTATGAGACTCTGGTTTTACGCCCTTTCGGTTCTTTATATCCTGATCCCGTTCGACCTGCTGCCGGAGCGGGCCCTGGGGCGTTTCGGCATGATAGACGACGTGCTGGTGGTGCTGGGCCTGTACTGGTATTTAATCTACAGGCCCGCCCTGAAGCGCCGCCTCGCCGGCAGCCCCGGGGAAAAAGAAGAGGCGTCCCGCGCGAAGACTGACAGCGTTGAAGGGCAGAGCCCCTACGCGGTGCTGGGCGTGCCCGAGGGGGCCTCCGACGAGGAAATAAAGCACGCCTACCGGGAGCTGGCCAATAAATACCATCCCGACAAAGTCAGCCACCTCGGCGAAGAGTTCAAGGAACTGGCGCACAAAAGATTTAAGGAAATCCAGGCGGCCTATCAGGAATTGACGAAGGGGAAATAGCCCGCGATGGAAACCTACCTGGCACAAGCGCAAGCAATCTGGAACTCGCCCGAGTTCCAGGCGCTGCTGGTGCCTTTCCGCACACTGAGCAGCATCAGCGCCATGTTCTGGATGCTGGCCCGCCTGGCCGATTTGGCGATGGCGGGCCTCAAGCGCCTCCTGTTCGACGAGGTCGGCGCCCTGCTCAGCGCCTTCTACGCCATCATCCTGTCCGTCGTCTACGCCGGCATGATGTTCTACACCGCGCTCCAGGGCCAGTGGCATCCCTCGCTGCTCTGGCGGCAGGTCTGCGGCTTCGGCTTCATGTACATCATGCTGGGCGTAACCTTCACCGACCTGCGCACACGGCGGCTCAAGCCCAATACGGCCATCGCTTTCTTCCTTGGGGTCTGCGCCTATCTCTTCTTCGCCCGGGCGCCCGGCCTGGCGCGGCAGCCCGGCCTGGCGGAATTCCACCGCGTGCTGGAGCTGTTCGCGGCCGGCGGCTGGGGCAATGTGATGACGGGCATCACCGTGCTGGTGGCGGTGGTCTCGCTGGTCACCATGGCCGTCTCCGAGATAGCCTTCGGCCTGAGCCCGCTGCTGTACCGCCTGAAGATCATAAAGGCGCTGCCCGTGCGTTTCGATTTCAGCCGCACAGGCGGCGGCGCGGCCCCGTCGCTGGCCCGCTCCTGGTTCATACTGACGCTGCTGCTGGGCGGGGTGGCCATGGGGACCTACTGGTGGCCCCGGCTGCGCGCGGCCGGTCAGGCCGCCGTGCCCGCCATACAGAGCCGGGCCCAGTCGCCCGAGGCGGCGGCCGCCGCGGCCAAACTGGGGCGCGTGCTGCCGGCTGTGTCTTTCTCGGCGGTAAGCGCCCTGCCCCGCAAGGGCACCGTGGCCGACTTTGCCGTCCCGGTCTTCCGGAGCCTGCTGTCGGCGCCGCGCGAGGCCGACCGCTGGCTGGCGGCGGCGGCGCTGGACCGCATAGACCCGGGTTTCCGCATCCAGCCGGAGAAGCTCTTCAGCTCTACGGCGGCCGCCACGCTGCCTTGTGTGTGGAAGGGGCGCTCCTTCGAAATTCTGATGCTGCCGCTGCCCGGCGACGACCCGGACAAGACCCGCACCTGGTGGATAGCCGACGGGCGCGGCGTACACTTTACCGGCGTGGGCCCGGGCGAGATCCGGGAGGTGGCCGGCTCCAGCGCCTGCGCCGTGGCCGCTTTCGGCTCCGGTGAGGATTCCATCCTGCTGGCCTTTACCGCCGCGCCCCCGACGTCCGGAGGCGCCGCGCAGCTCTGGCTGGCGGCCTATCACCCCGAGAAGCGCGAGGTTGCAGCCGCCCTGAACGCGGCGGGCAACGCCTCGGGGGATTTTAAACTGACCGCCGCCGGCCGGGGCGTGGTGCTGGCCGACGCGCCGGCCAGCTCAGCCGCGGCGGCCTGCCAGGGCGACTGCGGGGTGGTGCTGGGCAGCCGCGTGCTGGCCCTTACCACCGAGCCCCTGGTGGAATACCGCGGGGCCCTGGTGGAGGGGGAGGCCATAAAAGTAATGCCCCTCTCGGATTACACTTTTGAGCACAGCGGCCTGGAGGGCAACTACAAGGCCCTGCCGTCGTTCGAAGCGGCTTTCAGGTTCGACCCGGTGGCCGGCTTCCTGAACCGCTGGTACCGCCAGGCTTTATTGTCCGACGGGCGCCGCTGCGTCAGCGTGGCGCTGAACCCGGCGCTGCCGGGCCTGCAGGAAGCCGCAGCCTGGGCCTGCGACAGGTAGCTGGGCGGCGTATTCAGACTAAGGGGGACTGTATGAAAACAACGGACTTATTATTCCTGGCGATACTCGCGGCCGGCGTCAGCCCTGCGGCTGCGGCCAAGCCCGAATACTCCTGGGTTTCGGCTAACGAGTATTATATGGTGCTGCCGGCGGCGCAAAACCTTTCAATTTCCGGCGCCGGCACCGAAAGCGTAAAGCCCTGGGGCCTGGGCCTGCGCGCGGTGGGGCATCAGACTTTTGCCAAAACCGCCGGGCTGCAATTGGCTAGCGTAAAGGTGGACAGCCCCGTGGCCGGCAGGAATACTTTCTATATGCTGGCCCTGCTGGCCGGCATGCAGTACACCAGCCCCAAGACGCCGGGTAAACCATTGCGCTTCACCGCCGCCGGCCTGGGCGAATTCGGCCTGTCGGACGCCACGCTCTACATGGCCCCGGTGCTGTCGGCCGGGCTGCTCTACACCACGGAGGAATACACCTCCGCCCCGGAGGGCTTTACCTTCGACATTTACTGGCGCCTGGCCGACATAGACCTGGACAATGTGGGCGGGGGCCGGGCCGGATCCCTGAAGTCCGGCCTCGGCGTCAAGATCGGCTATGTCTTCAAAGGCTTCTGGACGTCCAAAGAGAAAGCCAACTGAACTGATTCGTTACCACGCGGATGCAGCAGGGCCGGGAGTACCGGCCCTGGCTGTTTATTGGGGGGAAGAAACGCCGAAGTACTTGGTGTACTGGCTGGTTATGGAGACGGAGTCGGTTACCACGTAGGGGTCTTTCACCCCGTCGAAGAAGATGAAGCCCAGGGAACAGTCTTTTTCGGTGAGTGTCTTCCGGGTGCCGTCTTTCTTTATGAAGACCAAATTGCCGGGCTCGGCCGCGGCGGAGGGGGTGCCGGTCTTCTCCAGGAAGGTCAGTTCTTCCACCATTCGGGCTGTGACCCGCTGGCGCGACGCCCCGCCGGAGACATAAACCCAGACCGGGCCGCGGAATTCAGCGGCCGGGGCGGGGGCTTCGGATTTGTATGACGTCCCGCCGGCCCCGCCGGCGCTAAGATCTGAAACCCGGGCGCCGGCGAATTTCGCCTGCGCGTAGCTGCCCCGCGTGGCGGCCACGCCCGGTATTACCGCCTGACCGCTTGCCTGGAAAAGACCGGAACTCGCCGCGGCGCCTTCTGTGGAAGGGCCGGCCTGGCCGGCGGCCGGGGCAGGGTAGGACTTGTCCGGCTCGGCGTCCGGGGCTGACATAGCCATGCCGCTCATCTGGCGCGCGCTGAAGCCGAGGGCGGGGGAAAGGACCTCGTCGGGCGTTTTAGTCAGGTGCAGCATTATCAGCACGCCGGCCGCGGCGGTGGACAGGGCCAGCACCGGCTTCAGCCAGGGGCGGGGGGCGGGGCGCGGCGCGCCCAGCACGGCTTCCTTCAGCGCCGGCGGCACCGGCTCCAGGCCGTGCGTCTTCACCATCTTCGACACGGCGCCCAGCTGGGCCAGCTCGGCGCGGCATTCCGGGCAATTCGCCAAATGCGCTTCCAGCGCGGCGCGCTCCTGCGGCGGCAGTTCGCCGTCGTAGTAGGCCGAAAGGTTTTCCCTGCAAAGATTATGTTCCATTGTCTTTTAACAGCGCGCCCATTTTAAGTCTCAGGGCTTCGCGCGCCCTCGATATGCCCGACTTCACCGTGCCCAGCGGCTTTCCCGTGATCCCGGAGATCTCGGCGTAAGAGCGGCCGTCTATCTCGCGCAGCACCAGCATGGCGCGGTCTTCGGGGTCCAGCTGCGCCAGCGCGGCCTCCAGCGCCGTTTTCTCGTCCTGCTTCTCCAGGGCCGCGTCCACCGGGGCGTCCGGGGCCGCCACCTGCATCGCCGCCTTCTCGTCGTCGCCGCCGCCCCAGTCCAGCGAGATAGTCTTCCAGAAAGAACGCCGCTTCTCGCTGCGCACGCGGTTCTTCCAGACATTCACGGTGATGCGGTACAGCCAGGTGCCGGCGAAAGACTGCTCGCGCAGGTCGCCCAGCCCGCGCACCGCCTTCAGGAAAGCGTCCTGGGCTATGTCCTGCGCGTCGGCCTTGTTGCCGCTCAGCCGCAGGGCCAGGTTGTACACCATGGGGGAGAATTTCTCGAACAGCTCTTCAGCGTTCACGGCGTTCTCCGGCCACGGCAGTTAGACACCGTGCGGCTGAAAAAGTTCCAAAGTTATAGTTCATGCGGAAGGCTACCCGGGGTAAGTTTAGCAAAAAGCAAAATAGCCGGGAACTTTTTTCAGCGAACGGTGTCTAACCGGTGCAGGCAAAGCTCAGGAGGCTATATGAAAACCTTAACTCTCATCCGCAAAATGCTGGCGCCGGCGCTGCTGCTGGGCCTTTTAACGCCGGGCCAGGCCCAGGTGCAGGACCTGGGCGAGGGCTCCATGCAGGTAGCGGGCGCCGGCAGCGTGCCCCGTATACTGCCCCTTAAACATACCGAGGTGAAGGCGGAGATCTCGGGCTTTGTAGCCGAGGTGCGGGTGACGCAGGTGTTCACCAATCCCGCCGACGCCCCCATAGAGGCCGTCTACGTGTTCCCGCTGCCCGAGAACGCAGCGGTGAACGAAATGACGCTGGTGGTGGCCGGCCGCACTATAAAGGGAGAGATAAAGAAGCGCGAAGAAGCCCGCCGGGAGTACGAGGCCGCCAAGGCGCTTGGCCAGACGGCCGCGCTGCTGGACCAGGAACGGCCCAATATCTTCACCCAGTCGGTGGCTAACCTGCCGCCGGGCAAAGAGATAAGGGTAACGCTTAAGTATATACAGGACCTGGGCTACGACCACGGCGTCTACAAGTTCAACTTCCCCATGACGGTGGGCCCGCGCTACATCCCCGGCGCGGCCGCCGTGCAGGACGCCTCGCGCATAACCCCGCCCGTGGTGAAGCCCGGCCAGCGCTCGGGGCGCGATATCTCGGTGGAGGTAAAGCTGAACGCCGGCATAGCCGTAAAGAATATACGCAGCAATTCCCACGAGATTACGCTGAAGCTGCAGGGGGAGAACGGCGCCGAGATAGGCCTGGATCCCGACGACAGTATTCCTAATAAAGACTTCCTGCTTACCTACGAACCCTCCGCCAAAATGGTGGACGTGTCGGTGCTGGCGCATAAAGAGGGCAAAGAGGGCTACCTGACGCTGATGGTGCAGCCCGGCGCGGATTTCCCGCTGGAGCAGGTGACGCCCAAAGAGCTGGTGTTCGCGCTGGACGTGTCCGGCTCAATGGGCGGTTTCCCCATAGAGACGGCCAAAGAGACGGCGCTGCGGTGCCTGGAGGGCATGAACCCCGGCGACACCTTCCAGATCTTTACCTTCGCCTCCGGCAACCGGCTGCACTTCGAGCGGCCGCTGCGCAATACGCCCGAGAACGTGGCGCTGGGCCGCTCCGTCATCAATGAACTGCGCGGCGGCGGCGGCACCGAGATGCTGGACGCCCTGCAGAAGGTGCTGGAATTCCCCAAAGACCCCGAACGCATGCGCATAGTGCTCTTCATGACGGACGGTTTTGTGGGCGACGACAGGGAGATACTGGGCTTTGTAAAGAAGCACCTCAACAACAGCCGCATCTTTCCTCTCGGCGTGGGTTCGTCGCCGAACCGCTTCCTGCTGGAGGAAATGGCCGTGCTGGGCAAGGGTACGGTGGAATATGTGCGCCAGGACGAAAAGCCCGCCAAGCTGGAGAAGATGATAGAGCGGTTCTACGACAGGATATCCAAGCCGGTGCTGACCGACCTGGCCCTGGACTGGAACGGCCTGGACGTGCTGGACGCTACGCCCGCCGCCCTGCCGGACCTCTTCGCCGGGCAGCCGGTGTTCATACACGCCCGGTATAAGGACAGCGGCAGCCAGACCGCAACCCTGCGCGGCAAGATGCGCGGCAAGCCGTGGAAGATGTCGGTGGACGTGAACCTGCCTGAACGCGAGGCGGCCAACGCCGCCATGGGGCCGCTGTGGGCCCGGGCGCGCATAGCAGAGCTTACCCGCGAGATGTACGGCAACCCCGACCCCGGCCTGAAAGAGGACATCGTGAAACTGGCCCTGCGGCATAAGCTGGTTACGCAGTACACTTCTTTCGTGGCGGTGGACCGCAGCACCGCAACCGCGGGCCAGAAGCCGCTGCTGGTGCCCGTAGAGAGCGAGCTGCCCGAGGGCACCAGGTACGAGGGCTTCTTCGGCGGCAGCACGGGCGGGGCTAGCGGCGGCGTCATTAGCGCGGCTCCCGGCGCCAAATACGGGGTTTCGGGCGTAATAGCCGCGGTGCGCGGCAAGTTCTCGCAGGCCAAGGGCGAGACTTATTCCCAGAGCTTAGGCTTCTCCTACCGGCTCAGCGCTTCCACCGCGGACGGGGGCGGCGCCCGCAATGAGGCCGAAAGCGACAAGGCTATGGCCGCGGCGCAGGCCTCGGGCGCGTCACGGGTGGCCGCGCTGGCCGCGGAACTGCTGACAGAGCCTTCGCAGCGGCTGGCCAGGCAGCTGGTGTCGCTGCAGGATGGCTCGGGCGCCTTCACCGAGCCCGACGGCAGCAAGGTGTCGGTGGCCGATCACGCCCTGGCCCTGCTGGCCCTGGTTAAGGCCAGGGGGCTCTTCGGCGGCAATCTGGACGCCGCGCTGCGCAACGCCTGGGCCTACCTTAAGGCCAGGCAGCCCGCCGGGCTGGACGGCAAGGCGGCCGTGACCGGCGCGCTGAAGGGCGGGCCCCACCTGAGCCGCTCCGACATACGCGCCGAGCTGCAGGGCGCGGGGCAGGCGCTGGCTGAACTGAAATAGTGTCTTTGGCCGGGGGAAAGGCTACGGGCTCCTTTTCCCCGGCCGCAAGGCCCCGGGCGTTCCGGGGCTTTGCTATAATTTTTGAATGAGAAAGATAGCGGTTCTGTTCTGCGCGGCGGCAACTCTGGCCGCGGCTGCAACGCCAGCCGTGGCGGCCGGCTCGGCCGAGGGGCGCAAGGCGGCGCAGGCGGCGGCCGCCGCTAAATGGCCGGGGGCCAGGTTGATAGCCATCGAGGGCTTAACCGGCTCCACAGGCGAGATACCCTGCGGCAAGTCCAATGCCTGGACCTACGAATTCCATGACGGCGAACAGTGGGGCAAGGTTCAGGCCTGCGGCAATAAAATAATAAAGGCGGCCAAGTTTACGCCCGCCGCGCCTTATGAAGAACCGGTGCGGCCCCTGCATACTTTTGTGCGCAGCAGCGAGAAGAACCTGCAGCCGCTGATAGAAGACGGCAATTTCTCCGGCGCCACGCCCGGCAAGCGCGACATTTTAATGCGTGCCTCATGGCTGCCGGCCGAAGGCGAGCGCCCGGCCGGCTGCTTCTGGCGCATCTCCCGCGGCCCCGAAGTATTCCTGCGCGGCTGCGACGGCACCATAGTCTGGTCCGAGTCGGGGGGGACGCTGAAGGCGGCCAAGAAGCTGCGCGGCAAGCTGCCGGCCGAACTGGTGCGCCAAACCGCCGCCAGGGCCCTGCCCCGCCGGCTGGAGGCCATGACCCGGCGCTACCGCGGCGCGTATTTGATCTGCGCCGAAGCCTATGTAAAGCCCGACGGCACGCCCGCGCCCGTGCCCGGCGGCGGCGACTGGGCTTTCATGATGCACTGCCCCGGCCAGAAGGATCCCTACAAGCAGGTGGAGCTGGACGAGACGGACTGCCGCGACAAGAACAGCGCCTACCTGCGCGCCTTCAACCGCCTGCCGAATACTTTTGTGGACAGCGACGCCGCCCTGGCGGCCTTGCCCGACGGCGTACTGGCCGGCTGCGGCGACCTCTTCATGAAACTGCAGAACTTCAAAACCGGCCATTCGCCGGTACCCGGCCGCAACTTCCTGTGGCAAATAACCTGCGGCCAGGACACCCACTACGTGGACGCCGCCCGCGCCATTTACCTGGGCCCCGGCGATAAATAGCGGCGCGGTCTATCCTTAGCCTTTTTTCGCTTTCTCCGTCGCGACAGCCCTCTGTCGCGGCCTGTTGTTACACTATATATGACAGGAAGGAGGAATAAAAATGACAAACCGAAAAACAACCAAAACAGGAAAAGTCGTTAAGCCCGCCGGGGCAAAAGATAAAAGCCCGCAGTTTGTGCTGGTCACCGGCTGCATAGGCGCGGGCAAGACCACGCTGCGCAGGCAGAAGTTCGGCGACGGCTATGTGCACCTCGACGCCGCGGAGATCTTCGCCATGTTCACGGAGGGGAAATACTACGACTTCCCCGGCATCTTCAGGAACGAGCTGGATACGGTGGGATTAAAAATAGCGCAGCGGACCATGGCCGAGAGGAAGAACATCGTGATGGAGATCCTAGGAGACACCGACGGGCCCCTGCAGGCTGTCGCTGAGGCCATGCACTCTGTCGGCTACAAGGTGAATCTTTCCTGCGTAGCCTGCCCGCTGGAGGAATGCCAGAAGCGGCACAAGTACGCCTGCGACACAGACGTGAACTACGTTTCGGCCTATCACACCCAGGCCTTTCACCTGAAATGGCTGCTCGCCGCCGCGGCAGACTACCGTAAGAACGCCGCCCCCAGCCGCGCCGAACTCCGGGGCTGATCCCGGACCTCGCTATCGAGGCGAAGCCTCGATAGATGGCCGCCTCTATTAGAATACTTTTGAATTTCGTTTAAAATTACTATATAATTGATATTCAGTTGCCGAGGTAGCTCAATTGGTAGAGCATTCGCTTCGTAAGCGACAGGTTGTGGGTTCAAGTCCCATCCTCGGCTAAAATTTTTCCGCATTACAGGGGTTTACAGCAGTTCCTTCCTCAGTTCCTCCGTAAATCATGGCAAAAAAAACTAACCTCCCGGTTCCAGAGTTCGAAGGCATCAATTTCGCTCCCGGGGTCAGTTTCGCCCGCAAGGCCATCTGGTGGTGGCTGCCGATACTCTACCTCCTTATCTCCGACACCTTCTACCTGCGCACCTACGACTCCGCGCAGGTCAAGATAACCCTGCTGCAGATGGGCGGCTTCGGCCTGGTGGGCCTGTGGGTCTCGCTGCTGGTGCTGGAGGGCCGCAAGGCCTTCCGCCGCGAGGACTTCGTTTTCCTGGCGCCGTTCTTCGCCTACCTCGTGTACGTGGTGGTCTCTTTTATCAGCGCGCCCTACAAGGGCCCCAGCGTGGACGACTTCGTGCGCTATTTGCTGTACATGTCGGTGACGCTCATCATCATCCGCGAGTTCACCGCCGAGGCCGTGGAGCGCCTGACCAAGATCCTGCTGCTCACTGCGTATATCGCCATCCTCTACGGCATAGTGCAGTTCCTCGACACGCGCTTCTTCCCGCCCAAGGACATGGGCCCCGGGCTGGACCCGTTCGTGTGGCGCTGGGCCTTCGGGCCGCGCGTCTTCTCCACCTACGGCAACCCCAACTTCTTCGGCAACTTCCTGGTGCTCATCCTGCCCATCATCGTGACGCAGTTCCTGAAGCGCCGCTCGGTGTTCCTGCTGCCGCTGATAGTGATGGACCTCATCTGCCTCTACGCCACCGAAACCAAGGGCGCGTGGCTGGGCTTCGCCATCATGTCGTTCATCTTCGCGGTGTTCTACGGCTACTTCTTCCTCAGCGAGAAGCTGCACATCAGCAAGCTGAAGTTCCTGCTGTTCGCGGCCCTGGTGCCCGCCGTGGCCCTGGGCGGCGTTTTTTATTACGCCCATAAGAACCCCATCTCGGTCAGCTTCCGCGTGAACACCTGGCTTTCCACCTGGGAGATGATAGAGACCCACCCGCTGGCCGGCGTGGGCGTGGGCAGCTTCAAGGTGGTCTACCCGTCCTTCCGCCGCCCGGAGATCTTCCATATAGAGGGCAAGCATAACACCGAGACCGACCACGCCGAGAACGAGCACCTTGAGCAGTGGATGGACAACGGCATTATCGGCGGCGGGCTGTACCTGTGGATGATAATTTTCGTGACCACGGTGGGCCTGCGCGGCCTGAGCGCGCTGACCGCCAACCTGAAGGGCGCGCGGCCGCCCCCGCTGGCCTACGACCTGCTGGGCTACCTGACGGCGCTGCTGGGGATGCTCGCGCATAATTTCACCGACGTCAGCATGCGGTTCGTGTCGTCGGGCGTTTACCTGGGCCTGCTGCCCGGCGTGATTATAGCCCTGGCGCGCGGCCACGCGCTGTGGGAGCTGCATTACAAGGAAGAGGCGCAGCCCGAGAAGGGGGCGCGCGACGAGAACACCGGGCTGCACAAGGGGTTCCAGTGGGGCCTCTGGCTAGGCCGCGGCGCCGGCCTGGCCGCGGTGCTCTACACCGCCTGGCTGGTGCTGGGCGAGTTCAGCGAGCTGCAGGGCCCGCTGCGCAACTACGTGGCCAGCGGCGAGATACTGCAGTGGAACATCGCCTGGGCGCTGATGCTGATGTGCGTGGGCTACGCGGTCTATTCCTTCGGCGGGGTCATGCTGAAGGGCACCTCGGCCGCCGTGCCGGTGGTGATACTGCTCACCCTGTTCCCTATCTATTATTTCTGGGGCTGGTTCAAGGGCGACGTCTACCACAACATGGCCATCTTCTTCTCCAAGCAGGGCAAGTGGGAAGAGGCCATAGGCTACTACAAGCGGGTCAACAGCCTCAACCAGTTCTTCATCATGCCGTACTACTTCACCGGCAACGTCTTCAACGACCGCTTCGACATGAACAAGGCTTACAGGCCGGAGTGGGGCGACCCCGCGGCCGTGCCCGTTCCCGGGCGCCTCGACAAGCTGAAGGCGCTGGCCGGCATCCCGCTGCCGCCCAAAGAAGCGATCCCCCGCGACGACTACGAGCGCGCCATGGACGCCTACGAGCACGTGCGCGCCATCGCGCCCAACTACGTGCAGATGCACCACCAGGTGGGCACTCTCTACCTGAAGATGCACGACCACATGATGCGCCAGGGCAAGCCGAAAGAGGCGCAGGAATTCCTGGACAAGGCCATGGCCCGCTACGACCTTTACCAGCACGTGGACCCGGTCTACCAGCCTAACTATTACCGCCGGGCGCAGATCTACATCATGCGGCAGGACCTGAAGGGCGCCGAGCGCGAGTACCTTAATAACGTAACGGCCTGGAAGTGCTACAAGAAGGACCATAACCACGGCACCGCCGAGGCTTATACCCTGCTGGCCAACGTGCAGTACGCGCTGGGAAAGTTCCCCGAGGCCGCGCGGCATTACCGGCTGGCCCTCGGGAAGGACCCGGCCTACGAGCAGGCGCGCCGCAACCTGCAGGTGGTTTACTCCCGGTTCCCGCATTTGGCCGCGGAGGCCCCGGTAAAATAAATCCCCGGCATGGCAAACACGGAAAACAACCTCCCCGTACCCCGAGCGCCGCTGGTCTTCCTGCTGGCGGCCGCTTTTTTCGTGTCGCCGCTGATCTTCTTCACCGGGCTCACCCGCAATCCCTACTACCTGCAGATAACGCTGCTCAACGTCTCGGTGCTGGCGGCCGGGGCGCTGTTCCTGTTCTATTCCATAAAGCGCGGGGCCTGGCTGCTGCCCGCCACGCCCCTGGGCAAGCCGCTGGCCGCGCTGGGCCTGGTCTACCTGGCCTCGTTCGCGTGGGCCTGGTTCGGCCACGCGGAGTTCTTCAGGCCCGCCATACAGTCCGAGGGCCTCAAGGCCGGGCTGTTCTACCTGGTCAACTGCGTCGGGGTTTTTTACCTGTCGCTCAGCGTGCCCTACGGGGGGAGCGACCAGGAAGTGCCCGCCGGGGAATGGCTGGTCTTCATCCTGGGCTGGGGGGCGCTGTGGTTCCTGTTTCCCTGGCTTAAGATGCCGCCGTCGGGCGACGGCCTGTTCGACCGGCTTTTCGACCCCTACGGCTTCCTGGTCTGGGTGACGGGCTTCACCGCCGTCTGGCTGCTGATAAAGCGCTGCCGGCAGGAGGACATACTGCACCTGGCCATGTCGGCCGGGGCGGTAGCCGCGCTGTACGGCATCCTGGAATATTTCCGCCTCGAGCTGGTGTGGGCCAAGCTGCTCAACCCCTACGGCAACCGCTCGGTCTCCACCTTCGGCAACCCCAACTTCATCTCCACGTACGTGGTCATCTTCCTGCCCCTGGCGGCCTCGCTGCTGATGAAGGCGCGCACGCTGCCGCAGCGCTTTTACTACGGGCTGGTTTTTCTTTCCTATCTCGGCATGCTGATGGCCAGCCTCACGCGCTCGTCGTGGATAGGCGCGGCCGCGGCCCTGGGCTGCCTGTTCGCCTTCGCCTCGCACCGCGCCCAGCTGAAGGCCAATAAAAAATTCCTCTACCCTTTCTTCGCCGCGGCGCTGCTGCTCGTGGCGATGTGGCCGTCGGACTCCCTGAAGCCGTTCAGCTCGGGCCTGGCCGACCGCGTTTCCGAGGCCGTCCTGGGCATACAGTCCCCGGCGGCGGTCAGCCTGGGCGGCGACGACGGGCGCACCTACGCTTCCTTCCACCAGCGCCTGCTCATCTGGACCAGCGCCTGGCAGATGGGGCTGGAGAACCCGCTGCTGGGCAAGGGCTGGGGGCAGTTCGAACTTTTCTACCCTTTCTACCAGGGCCGGCTGATGTCCAATTTCCCGGTGATGCGCGGCCTGCGCACGCACGCCAACAACGCGCATAACGAGATCCTGGAGCAGTGGTCGCAGGCCGGCCTGCTCGGCCTGGGCGCCTACCTGTGGGTGCTGGTTACGCTGTTCTACGGCTTCTGGCGCTTCTACCGCTCCGCCGGAGAGCAGGCCCGCTACGGCGCCGTGCCGCTGGCCGCGGGGCTCGTCGGGGCGCTGGCCGACAACCTGCTCAATGTGTCCATCCATTTCGCCGTGCCCGCGCTCGCCTTCTGGTGGACCGCGGGGGCGCTGGCGCTCAAGACCACCGGCGCCGGGCCTGGCGCGCCGTGGCGCCGGCCGCGCGCCTCGGCGGCGCTGGCCTGGCTGCTGATCGCCGGCTGCCTGGCGGGCATCTGGTTCTGGCAGGGCCAGTTCAGGCGCGAGTTCCTTTATTTCAACGGCTTCCGCGCCATGCGCGGCAACGCCGTGGCGCAGGCCGTGGAGCAGCTGCGCGCCGCCTGGGAGGCGCATCCCCGCGAGGTGAACACCAACTACGAGTACGGCAACGCCTACGTGCGCTCGGGAGACCTGGAGAAGGGGGCCTGGGCCTACGGCGAGGCGCTCAAGTCCAACGCCGGCTACGACGAGATCTATTTCAACCTGGCCATCATACTCAAGCGCCTGGGCAGGAACGAAGAGGCGTTGAAGAATTTGCAGGTGTCGTCGGTGATAAACCCGCTGAACCCCACCACCTGGCAGGCCCTGGCCGAGGTTTACCTCGCCAGCCCCGACAGGGCGGCCGTGGCCGCCCGCGCCGCCGCTGACATGACCGAGGCGGTGAAGATCTTCCCCAACGACCCCAACATGTGGAACACGCTGGGCTATTTTTACACGCTGCTCAAGAATTACAAAGAGGCCCACGCCGCCTACGCGCGCGCCGTGCGCGCCGACCCGGGCAACCGGATGCTGGTGGAGAACCTGACGGGCGTGTCGCGCCAGCTGGGCCTGAAGGAAGATCCGGACCTGGGGTGGCTGCGCGAGTACCTGCGCCTGGACCAGATCGCCGCCGAAGCCGCGATAAAGCCTGCGCACCTGGCGGCCGCGGACAAGCTGCTGGCCTACGATCCCTCGGCGGCCAGGGCGCAGCTGCTGCGCGCCAAGCTCTATTTCAAGGCCGACAGGCTGCCGGAGGCCAAGGCCGCGCTGCAGCGCCTGCTGAGGGACAATCACAGCGACAACCAGGCCCGCTACGGCCTGGCCGTCATCTACGAGAAGGAGGGGAGCCTGGACCTGGCCCGCGCCGAGTGGGGGAGGTTCCTGCAGCAGGAGCCGGGCAACGCCGCCATAGCGCAGCGCCTGCAGGGGCTGAAATAGCCGGGACCGCCTGGTTATTTTTTGTAACATTCTCGCAATATTTAGGCAAAGTGAAAAAGGTTAAATATAACGCGAGACCAGCAAGATTTTGACAAGAGTGTATGAAAAACAGAACCGCCTTTAAATTCGTCCTGCCCTGCGCCCTGCTGCTGCTAGCCGCGGCCGGGCCCCTGTCGCAGGACCTTTCCGCGCAGGCGGGCAGGGCCGGCGTCAGCCGCTCCATGGAGCAGGCCATCCGCCTCTACCACGAGAATGAAGACACCGAGGCCATGGACCGCTTCATGGACATCCTCGTGAAGGGCAGCCCCTCCGAGAAGGCGCTGGCCAACGACTATATCACCAAGATCACGCTGCGCATGAACACCGGCGTCAACACGGTAAAGGACCGCGGCGCCGAGCCCACCACGCTGACCGAGGTTTCCAAGCCCAGGACCGAGCCGAAGCGCGACGTCCCGCTGGGCATACGCATGGATCCCAGGGACGAGGAAGAGGCAGAGGAGGCCGCCCGCGACGACGCGTCCGCCCAGCGCGAGCGCGTGGCCGACAAGATCACCTCCAAGATAGCGACGATGCGCCGCGACATACTGCTGGAGCTCGGCCGCTCCGACGCGGTGAAGGTCTACATGGGCGGCGACGGCATGCCCAAGGCCCTCACGCTGGACCCCAATTATTTCTTCGCCACCGAAACCACTTTCCGCGCCGGCACCGACAAGATGCTGGGCCTGCTGTCGGGCCTGCTGTTCACGCTGGGCAAGTCCAACGCGCTGATCCTCCCCGAGGGCTCCGCCGAGGGCGACGTCAAGATAAAGAGCATCCGCCGCGCGCTGGCCATCAATTCCTATTTCGAATCCCGCGGCATCTCCAAGTCCAGGCTGGAAGTGAACCTGACCGGCTCCGAGGTGCGGTTCCCTAAGGAATTAACAACTATAAGCGGCCTTATAATGTTATTTGATTATGACAAGCAGCCGCGCCTGAAGGACCTGGAAGACATGCAGACCAAGGGCCCCAAGGTGTCGCTGGGCATCTACCCCACGGCGATCTCCGTGCACAACAACGAGGGCGCCATCGTGGAGTTCTCCGCTTTCGAGTCGCCCATCAGCCAGCCCAGCTGGAAGTTCCAGATCTTCGAGGTGCAGAAGGACGGCAGCCGCCTGCTGCTGCAGGAAATGTCCGGCTCCGGGCAGCAGTACAACCAGAGCTTCTGGAACGGCCGCAAGAAATTCTTCGGGGCGCCTTATCCCTCGGGCAAGTACATGTTCACGGTGATCGCCGCCGACGTGGAAGGGCGGGAAACCTCGCTGAGCCGCCTGCTGGTGGTTCGCCCCACGCCCGAAGAGCAGAAGGCCCTGGCCGCAAAGGCCCCCGCCAGGAAAGCCGCCGCCGAAAGAGTTACCTCCTCCGGGGTCAAGACCCGCTCCCTTTCCTCCAAAGGCGTGAAGGGGGGGGCCTCCGGCAAGCTGCTTAAGGGCGCCGCCGGGGTGAAGGGTAAGACCCTCAAGAGGGCCCCCAAGAAGAAGAGCCGCGTCCCCGCCAGGAAGAAGGCCGAGCCCGCGGCCGAAGCCTCGGACGTGGCCGACACCGCCTCCGCCGGAGAGGCCGCCGCCCCCGCCGGGGAAGCCGCGCCCCCCGGTGAACTGTCCGGGCAGGTCAGCTACAAGATCTATTTCACCGAGGCCAACGCCCTCACCGCGGGCAGCGAGAAGCGCCTGGCCCAGGTGGCCGAGACCATGGGCTACTACCCGATGGCCAACATCCAGCTCATCGGCTACGCCTATTCGGGCGAGGCCAACGCCGACGCGGTGGCGGAGAACCGCGTCAACACGGTGGCGGCGCGCCTGGAGTCCAAGTACAAGATAGACCGCGAGCGCATGGAAATGAGCTCCAAGGTGACGGAGGCCACGAAGGCCGTGGTCGAGATCAAACTGGCGGGCAAAGAATAGCGCCCCTTAAAGATTTATGGCAAAAGCGGCTGGACAAAAACACCTGGGCATCTACATCTCCCCCAAGGAGATCTGTATCTCCCAGGTCAAGCTCGGCAAGGATAAACCCGAAACCGAGCACCTCGTAAAATTCCCTACCGATTTCCCGGTGAAGGAGGGCATGATGCGCCCTCTTTCCCTCAATAACGAGTTCTTCAGCGAGAAGGCCCAGTGGGTCGCGCAGTTCAAGCAGGCCGTCAAGAAGGTCAGCTGGGACTCTTCCACGGCGGTGGTCACGCTTTCCCCGCAGTTCGCCATCCTGCGCTACTTCGTGATGCCGGCGGTGGAGCGCAGGTTCTGGAGCAAGTCCATCCCGCTGGAATCCAAGAAATACATCCCGGTCTCCTTCGAGGAGGTCGTCTACGATTTCAACGCCCTGCCCGCCGACGGCGGCAAGAAACTGGGCGTGCTGTTCGGCCTGACGCAGCGCAAGAGCGTGGAGTTCATCACCGAGACGCTCAAGGGCGCGGGGCTCACGCTGGCGGCCGTGGAGACCACGCCGATCTCCTTCGAGCGCGTATTCGGCTACCTGGACCCCAAGGACCACGACGCCAAGGGCTACATCCATTTCAGCGAGAACTCCACCTATATGCTCTTCTCGCACGCCGGCTCCCCGGTGCTGTACCGCGAGACCGAAACCGACGCCGGCGGCTCGATGAGCGAGCGCAAGCGCCTGGACGTGAAGGGCGGCGTGCAGTTCGTGGACCGCTACGTGGGCGGCAAGGAATACAAGGCCATCATGCTCAGCGGCGACGGCGCCGACGGCTGGAAGCCGGTGGCCGACAAGGAAGCCGCCCCCATACAGTCCCAGATCTGGGATATCGCCAAGGCGGGGGGGCTTAAGGACAACGACGCGGCCTCGCTGCTGGCCTGCGCCGCCGCGCTGCGCGGGCGCACGGCGGGCCCGGCCCTGCCCGACATCTCGGGCCTCAGCTCGGCGGCGAACCTGGAAAAGCAGGTGCAGAGCTACGTCTGGAACATCAGCTTCGTGCTGGGCGGCCTGATCCTCCTGCTGTGGCTCTTCGCCGAGGCGCGCGTCATAATGCTTTCCTCCAGGATCTCCTCCCTCAAGGCCAAGGTGGTCAACGTGCCGGAGCTGGAGGGGCTGGAAGCCGACGTCATCCGCACCCGGATGGACAACATGCGCACCAACGCCACCATCCTCGACGGGCTGGTGAGCGAGGTGGACCCCCTGGCTCCCAAGCTGGCCTCCATAGCCGACCGCATCCCGCCCGACCTCTGGGTGGCGGACATCACCTATACCAACCCTTTCGCGCTTTCCGAAGTGCAGAGCGGCACCAAGGAGCTGCGCATAATGGGCGAGACTTTCCTGCGCGGCGAACTGAAGGGCCGCCTGGTGGAAGTCTTCACCAAGTCGCTTAAAACCGCGCCTGAATTTAAATTATACGGGCCGCCTTTCGGCGGCATAGACAGCACCACCGAAGAGGGCGGGCGCTCGGGCACCCCGGGCGGCCCCGAGACGCAGAAAACCAGCGGATACGCCGTGGTGTGCACCATAAAGAGGAAATAAGATATGCCTCCCCAGCTTGCGGCTCTAGTCGAAAAGGTCATTTCCTACTTCAGGAATATGATCGGCGACATCACGATCATCTACGCCGAGAAAGGCATTGCGCCTTTCAAGAAGCCGCTTTTCGTGGCGCTGCCCGTGCTGCTGGTGATCTACGTGGCCCTTTACAGCCCGGCCGGCAGCAGGCTGGCGCGCGCCCGCGGCGACGTGACCAATATGACGCTGGTGGCGCAGCACGCCGAGGAATACGAGGGCGTCAAGCTGCGCATGTCGGGGCTGCAGCGCAGGCTGCCGCTGGTTAAGGACAAGGACGAGTGGCTGAATTTCGTGATCAGCAACAGCGCCAGGAAAATAGGCGTCTCGGTGGATTCCCAGAGCGCACAGCGCGAGGCCGAGGTGGGCAATTACCTGGTGGTCTCCCGCGAGATCACCGCCACCACCACCTACCACATATTCGGGAGCTGGCTGGCGGAAATAGAGAATTCCCCGATCTTCCTGCGCATTACTGAGCTTTCAATGCACCGCGACGAGAACAACCCCGGCACGGTGAAGGTCACTTTCACGCTTTCCACTATCTTCCCCAAGCTGGGAGGACGCTGATATGAAAAGCTTTACCTCCATCCTCGGCTGGCTGCTGCTGATCGCCCTCGTGGCGGTGCCTTCATTCCTTTTCTACAACTGGCTGACGCAGAGCAAGAAGGCCGCTTCGGAGGAGCTCGCTTCCGCCCCGGCGGTAAACGTCTTCCCGCCCGCCGCCGCGCAGCCGGAGGGCTCTTCCCAGCCCGCCGTTTCGCCGGCCGCGGGGCAGCCGCAGGCCCAGCCGGCCGCCCGGCAAATGCTCCCCGCGCCCCAGCCGGTCCAGGAGCAGCCCCAGGCGCAGGCCCCGGCCGCGGCGCAGGCGCCCGCCGAACAGCCGCCTTCGGCCTCCGCTTCGGCCCCCGAAACCCCTGCCGAAAACCAGGAGGGGGAACAGGCCCCGGCCGGCGAGCAGCCCGCGGTGGAGGTTTCCACCGTGCCGAAACCCATCTCTTATTACGAGCCCAAGAGCGAGCGGGACCCCACGTTTTCTCCGGCTGACTACCGCCGCATAAAGGAAGAGCGGCTGGCCCGTGAGGAAGCGGCCAGGATGCAGGCCCTCTCCGAGCGCCGCACCAAGGCCAGGGAGCCGGGCCCGGAGACCAGGATCAGCCTGCAGGGCATAGTGGGCAACGCCGCCATCATAAACGGCGACATGTATTACGTGAACCAGACCGTGCGCGGCGTCAAAATAGTCAAGATAGGCGCGGACTATGTAATAGGCGACTATAAAGGCAAAAAGTTCAGGAAGGTCCTGAAATAGAAGTGCTGGTGGAAGAGCGGCAGGATTAATATATAATAGATAGTCAGAAGGACGGAGGCGTTATGAACACCTTGAAAATTTTACTCGCGCTGGCGCTGGCCCTGGAGCCGGTGCTTTTTCCTGTCGCAGGGCTTTACGCCCAGGAGGGGCTGCCCTCCGCCGATAAAGACTTCGCCCAGGACCTGCAGGGGCCCGCGGGCGACGAAGGCGGCCCGATACTCGACGGCGGGTCGGATTCCGCGCCCCCGTCCTCAATGCCGCAGGGCCAGACCCCCGGCTCGCCGATCGAGTCCGTGCAGATAGGCGGCGCCCCCAAGGACGCCCCGATGTACGAAGAGGCGGAGTCGGTTTCGCCGCTCGACCGCAAGATAGGCCCCATCCGCCTCAAGGGCGCGCCCCTGTCCACTTTCCTCGACGTGGTTTCCGCCCAGTCCAAGGTGAACTTCATCATCACGGAAGGCCTCGAGGCCAAGACCATCACCGTGTTCCTGCGCAAGACCACCGTCCGCGAGGCGCTGGAACTGCTGCTGCGCGTGAAGGGCCTGACCTACCAGCGCATCGGCCGGAGCAACACCTACGTGGTGCAGAAGCGCTCGGCCGACATGCCCAACCTGATCACCAAGATCTATACCCTCAACTACATCCCGCTCATCCCGATCACCTCGGTGGGCGAGGAAATAGCCTCGATAACCTCGCAGGACGTGTCCTCCAACCAGGGCGGCTCGCAGAACAACCAGCAGGGCGGCGGCGATAAGGGCGGCGAGAAGGAGAGCTCCATCTCGATCATCAATATCATCCGCTCGGTGCTGTCCAAGAAGAACGGCAAGCTGGCCACGGACCCCCGCACCAACACCCTGATCATCACCGACGTGCCGGAAGTCTTCCCGCAGGTCGAGCAGATCATCGCCGAGCTGGACAAGAAGGCGCCCCAGATCCTCATCGAGGCGCAGATCGTGGAGATCAATACCGACCGCATGAACGAGCTCGGCATCGAGTGGGGCGGCTCGCGCGGCGAGATGGCCTATTTCGCGGGCCCCTCGCGCCTGACCGACTACGGCCTGCGCCCCGGCTTCTTCTCCGGCGACGAATGGAAGAAATTCTTTCCCAAGACCACCGACATCGGCGAAAGCGCCGGCAGCGGCGGCGGCGGCGGCACGATCGACCCGATCTTCTCTACCGGCCAGCAGAGCTCCAAGGGCGTCTACTACGGCGTCTTCAGCCTGGCGCAGCTGCAGGCCATCTTCCGCGCCCTGATCTCCAAGGGCGAGGGCCGCTACCTGGGCAAGCCCAAGATCGTGGCGATGAACAACAAAACGGCCCTGATCGCCATCTCCAAGGACGCGGCCATGGGCACGCAGAGCACGGTGGCTTCGGCCGGCGGCTCTTCGGGGTCCTCCTCCACGGGCGTGGAGCGCCGCCGCATAGGCCTGCTGCTCAAGGTGACGCCGCAGGTGAACAAGGAAGGCTACATCACGATGATAGTCCAGCCCGCCTACTCCGACGCGGTGGCTTCGGCCATCACGGTGCAGGGGGAGACGGTCTTCGACCCGGTCAGCCGCGGCGCCTCCACCATGGTGCGCGTGAAGAACGGGCAGACGGTCGTGATCGGCGGCATGCTGTCCTCCACCGAGAGCAAGACCATAAAGAAGGTGCCGCTGCTCGGCTACATCCCGATCATCGGCTGGCTGTTTACCAGCGTGAGCTCCAGGCGCACCAACACCGACCTGGTGATCTTCCTCACGCCGACGATACTGGTCGACTAACCGCGCGGGCGGGGCGGCCGTACAACGGGATAAAGGGCGGACGAGGGTCCCGGCCCTTTATCCTTCGGCCTTAAAAGGCACAAGGGGCGGGGGCGCGTAATACCATCTATGGCACATAAACTCCTCGGCGAAATAATGGTCCAGGCTAAATGGATCACCGAAGACCAGCTGCAGAAGGGGCTGAAGTTCCAGCAGCAGCAGGGCGGCCTGATAGGCGAGGCCCTGGTGAAGCTGCGCTACGCCACCGAGGAACAGGTGGCCCAGGCGCTGGCCAAGCAGCTCGGCATAATTTACGCCTCCAAGGAAAACCAGATCCTGAACCCCGAGAAGGGCCAGGGCCTGGAGAAGATGATCCCCGAGAAGTTCGCGCGCGACGCCGCGGTGGTCCCGCTTTTCGTCGAGAACAACACGCTGGCCGTGGCCCTGACCGACCCGACCAACATCATGGTCGTCGACAACATCAAGCTGGTCTGCGGCATGGAGATCCAGCCCTTCATCGCCACGAAGGCCCAGATCCTGAAGGTCATCGACTCTTTTTATTCGGCGCAGGGCGGCAGCCTCATCGACAAGGTGCTCGACAAGGGCGGCGAGGCGAACGAGGCTTCCGAGACCGACGTGGTCACCTCCGACGGCAAGCTGGACCTGGACAAGGTCATCATCGGGGAGTCCAAGGGCGCGCAGTCCATCAAGCTGGTCAACGCCATCATCAAGCAGGCCATCGGCGAGCGCTGCAGCGACATCCACCTGGAGAAGTACGACGAGAAGGTGGCCCTGCGCTTCCGCATCGACGGCACGCTCTACGAGCGCAGCGCGCCCCAGTCGGACCTCTTCGACGCCATCATTTCCCGCGTCAAGATCCTGGCCAAGCTCGACATCTCCGAGCGGCGCCTGCCGCAGGACGGCAGCTTCACCATCAAGTTCCAGAACCGCAACATCGAGACCCGCGTCTCGATCTGCCCCACCGTCTTCGGCGAAAAGCTGGTCATGCGTCTGCTCGACAAGGGCAACGTGGAATTCAACGTGGACAAGATCGGCTTCGAGCCGCGCCAGCGCGACGACTTTTTAAAAGCCGCCACGGCCCCGCACGGGCTGATCCTGCTGACGGGCCCCACCGGCTCCGGCAAGACCACCACGCTCAACGCCGTGCTCAACTCCATCAAGTCGCCCGAGATCAACATCATGACGCTGGAGGACCCCGTCGAAGTCAAGATGGAGGGCATCAGCCAGGTGCAGGTCAGGCCGCAGATAGGCCTCACCTTCGCCTCGGGCCTGCGCTCTTTCCTCCGCCAGGACCCCGACGTGATCCTGGTCGGCGAAACCCGCGACAACGAGACCGCCGAGGCCTGCCTCAAGGCGGCCATGACCGGCCACCTGGTGCTGTCCACGCTGCACACCAACAGCGCGCTCGAGGCCATCCCGCGCCTCATCGACATGGACATCGAGGCGTACCTGCTGGCCAGCACGCTGCTGCTGGTGGCGGCCCAGCGCCTGGTGCGCGTGCTGTGCCCCGACTGCAAGGTGCCGTACCGGCCCCCGCAGGAGGAACTGGACCTGTTCGCCAAGGAGTCTTACCTCAATCCGCTGCCGGACCTGACCAAGCTGACTTTCTACAAGGCGCGCGGCTGCCCCAAGTGCGTCAACATGGGCTACAAGGGCCGCAAGGCCATCTACGAGGTCTTCTTCATTACCGAGGCCATGAAGCGCATCATCTCCAAGGACGCGGACCAGCCCAAGCTGCGCGAGGCCGCGGCCATGGGCGGAGCGTGGGACCTGCGGGCCAGCGGCTGGCGCAAGGTGCTGGCCGGCATTACCTCGGCCGATGACATGATGTCGATAACGATGACGGAGCATTGAGACCTTGAAGTTGGGCGGTTCATCTGTTAGACTATAATTAATATGGGAAGATTTATTTATACGGTCCAGGACGCCCAGGGCACGGTGACCACCGGCGCCGTGGACGCCGACGACGAGGACGGCGCGGTACAATCCCTGCAGACCAAGGGCCTCTTCATTCTTTCCATCCAGTCCGAGGACACCAAGTCCAAGGGCATCATGAGCCTCAAGAAGATGGGCGGGGGGAGCATCTCCGGCCGCGAGATGGTCTTCTTCGGCGAGCAGATGGCCACGCTGATAGGCGGCGGCATCCCGCTGGTGCGCGCCCTCTCGCTGCTCTCAGAGCACGCCGAGAACAAGAACCTCGGCGCCGTGCTTTCCACGGTCACCAAGGAAGTGTCCGCCGGCGGCGCCTTCCACAAGGCGCTGGAGAAGCACCCCAAGGTTTTCGACGAGATCTGGATCTCGCTGGTGCAGGCGGGCGAGGTGTCCGGCCAGCTGCCGGCCGTGCTGCGCCAGATCACGGCCTACAGCGAATCCCAGGAGAACGTGAAGTCCAAGATCATCACCGCCGTCTCCTACCCGGCCGTGCTGATGACCATGTCCGTCGGCGTGCTGATCTACTTCATCGGCTATATCGTGCCGGTCTTCGCCGACATCTTCCGCGACTTCAACCTGCAGCTGCCTTTCATCACGCGCGTGATCGTGATGATCTCGGCCGTGTTCACCAAGTACCTGGTGCTGATCATCGTAGGGATGATAGGCAGCGCCTTCGCCTTCAAGGCCTACATCTCCACGCCGCCGGGCCGCCTGACCTGGAACCACGTGCAGTTCAACATGCCGCTCGTAGGCGCCCTGATAAAAGCCATGGCCACGGAGCGCATGCTGACCACGATGGCCACGCTGATCCGCTCGGGCGTCAGCATCCTCAACGCCGTATCGGTGCTCGAGGGCGCTTTCAAGAAGAACCTCATTTTCCAGAACGGCCTCAAGCAGGCCAAGAACGACATCGCCAGCGGGCGCTCCATCTCGGAGTCCTTCAAGAAGACCGGGATCTTCCCGCCGATGGTGACCGAGATGATGTGGATGGGCGAGGAGTCGGGCAAACTGCCCGACATCATCGTGGTGCTTTCGAAGTATTACCAGGAGCAGATCGACCAGTGGCTGCGCCGCTTCAGCTCCATGATCGACCCGATCCTGGTGGTGGGCGTCGGCGGCCTGGTGGCCGTGATCGTGATGAGCATCTTCATGCCCATCTTCCAGCTTTCGTCTATCGGCGCGGGCGGCTAGGGAGAACGGAGAGGAACTATGCATAACACGAAAAAGGGCTTTACACTCATAGAACTCGTAGTGGTGGTGCTCATCATGGGCATCCTGGCCTCGGTGAGCGTGCCGTACTACTACAAGACGGTGGAGACCTCCAAGGCCACCGACTCGGTGGCCATCGGCCACATGCTGGGCAACTCCAACCGGATGTTCCGCCTGGACCAGCCGGCGGCCACGGTCAGCGGCCAGATCACCAACACCTGCAATTCCTACACCTGCGCCTCGGTGCCGGCCACCAGCGCCTGCCGCCTGATCGCCTGCTCTTACGTGGCGCGCCAGGACTGGAACCAGTCCTCCTATAACTATTACGTCTGCAACGGCGGCAACGGCGGCCCCTGCTGCGCCAACTCCGGCGGCGAGCGCGGCGTCTCCTGCACCCGGCGCGGGGCGGGGGCCAGCGGCTCCTACGCGAACTGGGGCTACCGGTTCTACGACAGCGGCCGCTGCGAGGCCATCGGCGGGGCCCCCGACTGCCCCAAGTTCTGATTTATGAAAGCCAGGAAGAGGCCGGGCCAGAGCCTGATAGAAGTAACGATGGCCACGATGATAGCCGCGATCACCACGACCGCGGTGATGTCCACCGTGCTGTCGAGCTTCGTCTCCGACACGCGGGCCGACAAGCGCGACGCGGCGGCCATGGCCATGCGGCGCGCGCAGGAAACCCTCAAGAGCTTTGTCAGCGTGGACCCCACCGCCATCAACCTTTTCCCCGGACAGACTCCGGCCATTCCCGGCTCGCCCAACTCCGGCAGCTGGGCGGCGGACGCCTCCGGCTGGCCCCTGGCCGGCCAGCCCTGCCCTTGGAACTCGGGGCCCACTGTCGGCACCCAGCATAACATCTCCACCCTGGTGAACACCCCCGGCTCTCCGCTTTCGCCCGTCGGCAGCCCGCCCGCCACGCTCACCTACACCGTGTGCAGCTACAGCTGCGGCCCCTGGGGCATGGGGGCCGCCCCCAACTACCCGCTGGCCTGCAAGCGGGTGGCTTTCACCCTGACCTATACGGATTAGTTATGAAAAAACGCGTCGGTTTTACCTTGGTGGAACTCGTCCTGGCCGTCTTTATCTTCAGCTATATAGCGGCCTCGATGGCCACTATCTATTCCACTACCAACCGGCACATGTTCCAGAACTACCGCCGCAACGTCATCAAGGGCAACGTGATGATAGCGATGCGCGCCATACAGAACAACCTGACCGTGGCCACGCGCCTTGACGCGCCCACCCCCGGCAACCGGGGCAACGTGCTGGCCTTCGCGACGAACGTGGACCAGCTCACCGCCTGCTACCCGCTGGCCGCGGGGGTCCCGGCGGCCTGGCATTATTTCTGCCTGGCCAATGACCCGCTGATAGCGGGCTCGCGCAACCTTTATTACCATACCGCCCAGCTGCCCGGCGGCTCTTCCTGCGGCAGCGCGGCGCCCTCCTTCTGGAACGGCGTGTACCCCGTGCCTACCTGCGGCGCCGGTATCGGCGGGCAGACCGTGACCCTGCTGATGCGCCACGTCTCTCCTTCCGCTGACATGGGCAGCGTCCTCTTCTCCAGGGTCAACGCCGACGGCGCGGTAGGGGTGGGTTCCGTGCGGGTGCTGCTCCGCTCCTTCTGGCAGGCCTCCAGCCGCGGCCTGGGGGCCGCGCAGCGCGACGTGGACTTCGCGCTGGACAGCGTGATCACGATGAACCGCGCCACCAATTAGACCGCCCGGGCCGCCCTTGCCGACGACGGCTTTCTCTGCTAGACTATATTTATATTATGAAACCCCGCTGGAAACGTGGAGTGGTGCTGCTGCAGACGCTGGTCATGTCGGTGCTGCTGTCCATGATCGCCGTCATGCTGATGAAGTGGATACTCTCCAGGTACCTGCTGGCCGCCCGCAATTACCGGGCCACCGAGGCCAAATCCCGCTCCCAGGGCATTTCCGCCGATCAGTTTTCCCGCTGGAATTACCAGGATATGCCGAATATGGCCGCCATCCCCACCACCGGGTCCATGTGGGTGGACGGCCGGCAGGTGAACTACAGCCGCAGCGCCGCCAGCGCCGGCTCCATGCAATTTGACGTAACGGTAGACGAGGACTGACGGGGCCGCTATGCTCACCGCCCGCCTGATATTCGCATTGGCGGCGTCCCTGTCCTTCGCCGCCGAGCCGTCCCCGGTGCCCTGGCATACCAAGACCTCCCCGCACTTCGAAATCCTGCACGAATCCGTCTGGTCTCCAGCTTCCATCTCGCTGGAGCTGGAGCGGATGTTCTCTTCCATGCGCCTCAACATGGCCATGTTCGCCCCGTGGATGGTGAAGGAGAAGACCAAGATCTACATTTATTCTTCCCAGGCGTCCTACCTGGGGGGGGAATTCAAGCCCCCGCGCTGGTCCAAGGGGCTCGCCTTCGTCAGCAAGAAGACGGTGGTGGTCTACGATACCGGAGACATAGTAAAGCTGAAGGCCGTGATCGCCCACGAGCTGACGCATTTATATTTTGAAAGCTACTTCGCCGAGAAGCTGAAATACCCGCCGCCCTGGCTCAACGAGGGGCTGGCGGTCTACCTGGAGGAGTCGGCCTACCCGGAGGGCGGGCCGTGGAGCCGGGCCCTGGCTTATTTCCCGAAAGAGCGCCGCCTGTCTTACCCGGGTTTCTTCTCGGTAAAGATAGACCAGCTGGAGAGCGAGTCCCGCATCGCCGACTGGTACCTGCAGTCCTACGGCACCGTGCTCTACCTGTACCGGCCGCAGACGCGCGTGCAGTTCAAGGCCTTCTGCGAGGCCCTGCGCGCCGGCAAGAGCGCGGACGAGTCTCTGTGGAACAGCTACCGCGTCAGGGAGGCAAGGGATTTCGGCCGCAAATGGACGGCCTGGCTGGAGGCCTATTCCCAGCCCGGCCCGGGCGGCATGCCGATGGGCAGCCCGTCGGCCAGCTTCAATATCAAGCCGGTGCAGCTCTCGTCTTTCACCTTCACTAATTTTGGTTCAAAAAAGTAGGCCCGCCGCCGCTAAAGCAGCCTTAAGCCTGGCGAGGTCTTCCCTGTCCCGCGGATCCGCGGGCTTCTTTTTTTCTGCCAGCAGCAGCGCCAGGTAGAACTCCCTGCGCCCGGGTGAGGCCTCCAGGGCGGACCTGAGCAGCGCGGCGGCCCGGGGCCTGTCTTTTTTGAGGAGCACCAGGCCGGAGAGGAAGAGCGAATCGGCGTCGGGGGGATAAGACCGCAGCAGGGCCGGCACTTCGGCGGCGCTCCCGCACCAGGCCAGGGTGTAGGCCAGGCGCAGCCGCAGGGTCTGCGCGTCCGGGTCCAGCGCCAGGGCCTGCCTGGAGGGGCCCAGCGCCCCGGCGCAGTCCCCGGCCCTCAGCCTGGCCGCGGCCAGATTGGCCTGCGCGCGGGGGGAGGAGGGCGAGCGGGCCGCCGCCGCGGAAAAAAGAGAAAGGTTGTCACGGAACTCGGGGCCGCGCCGCAAAGTTTCCGCGCCGAGCCAGAGCAGCCACAGGCAGGCCGCCGCGGCGGGCAGGGCCCCGCGCCTGGGCGGCAGGATGCCCCTGAAGAGGGCGGCGCAGAGCAGGGCGAAGCCGGCCAGGGGCAGGTAGAGGTAGCGGTCCGCTTTTATGTTGTAAAGCGGCCAGAGATTCAGGGCAGGCAGCAGGGCGGTGAAGATCAGCAGCAGCGCCAGGCCGGCTGTCCTGCGCCGGTAAAACAGCAGCGCGCTCCCCGCCAGGGCCGCCAGGCAGGCTGCCAGCGGCAGGGCGCCGCGGCTGAAGGTCTTTATGACTTCCGGGTTATAATCGGCGGCCAGCCCGTACGGCAGGGCCAGTTCGCGCAGGTAGCCCAGCGCTATGCCCGACATGGTGTAGAGCCTGGCCGCCGGGTTTGTGTAAATCTCCCGCCAGGGCGGCAGGAGCGCCCAGGCCTGGCGGGGCAGTTCCGGCGGAGGCAGGAGGGCGGCCGGGTAGAGGGCCGAGGGGGCCGCTATGCCGGGCGCCGTACGCGGCAGCGTGTAGCCCGCGCGCGGGGCCCGGAACCAGAGGTAGAAGCCACCGGCGAGGACCAGGGCCAGGAAGAGGGGCGCGGCCCGCTTCACTCCGGCCCGGCCGGAATCGTAGAAGACGGCCAGCAGCGCGGCGGCCGGCATTATTACAGGGGTTTCCACGCTGAGCACGGCCAGCAAATAGCTGGCTGCCGCGGCCGCGCCGGTAAGCAGGGAGGGGCGCCGGGCGTAGAACAGGGCGGAGAGCAGGCCGGCGCAGAAAAAGAAAAAACCCAGCAAATGCGACCGGAAAGTTATGACATGCACCGCTTCGGCCGCGGCCGGGTGCAGGGCGAAGGCCAGCGCGCCGAACAGCGCCCCCGCCGCCGAGCCAGTCAGGAGAAACAGCAGGAAGAACAGCAGGGCCGCGCTGCAGGCGTGGACCAGGGCGTTGGTGGCCTTCATGCCGCGCGGCCCGAGGCCGGCGCAGGCGTCGGCGATGAGGGAGGCGCTGACCGCCGGCCGCGCGCTCATGGGCACGGGCAGCACTTTAACCAGGTTGACCGGGTTCAGCGCGGTCCCCAGATTGGCGCAGTCGGTGACGAAAGAATTCTTCGCCAGGAATTGCTCGTCGTCCCAGAGCAGGCCGCCCGAGAGAAACGGGAGATGGGCGGCCAGCGCCGCGCAGGCGGCCAGCGCCGCGAGCAGCAGGTAAAGCCGGGGTTTTTCCGCCGTCGTCATAGGGAAAATTCTATAATATTTGCAGCGGTACAAATGCGGCGCAGGCAGGAGAAGCAAGGATATGGCCCCAAAAAAGAAGCTCATCAGCGTGATCATCCCGGTCTATAACGCGCTGCCGGACCTGAAGCGCTGCTTAACCAGCCTGGAGCGCACCGCGCCCGGCCTCTACGAGCTGATCCTCGTCGACAACGGCTCCGGCCCGGAGACGGCCCGCTTCATTAAAAGCCTGCGCGGGGCGGTGAAGGTGCGCCACGCCGAGAACCTGGGCTTCGCCAAGGCGGTCAACGCCGGGCTCAGGGCCGCCCGGGGCAGCTACCTGGCCGTGGTGAACAGCGACGTCGCTTTTTATCCCGGGGGCCTGCAGGGCCTGGCCGCCTGCCTGGACGCCGACCCGGCGGCCGGCGCCTCCGGCCCGCTGACCAACCGCACCGTCGGTGTGCAGCGCGTAGTGCTCGACCCCTCGGTGGAAAAGAACGACCGCTCGCTGGAGCTTTTCGCGCAGGCCATGGCCCTCAAGTTCGCGGGCGAGGCCTTCGAGGTGCACCGGCTGGTCGGCTTCTGCTTCATGCTGCGCCGCGAGGCCTTCGAGGGCATAGGCCTGCTCGACGAGCGGTTCGGCACCGGCTGCTTCGAGGATTTCGATTACTGCCTGCGCCTGCGCCAGGCCGGCTGGAAGCTGAAGGCCGCCAAGGACGTCTTCGTCTGGCACCGCCACCACGCCAGCTTCGACGGGCACGACCATTTTTATTCCTGGGCGGTAAAGAACCGCGAGGTCTTCGTGGACAAGTGGTGCCGCAAGTCGCTGGAGTTCCTCGACGAGCTGGACCCCCACCTGGAGCTGGACGGGAAGGCGCTGAAGAAGGGGCGCTGAGGCTGGCAATTGGAAAAACTTTACCCTGTGCTGGGCCATTCGATGCGTTTCCTGCTGGAGCCGGGAGACGCGGCGGCCGCGCGCCCCTGCGCCCCCGGGGACCTGCGCGCCGGGGACATAGCCCTGCTGGTGAAATGGTCCGGCGGGCTGCCGTCGGGCTACGTGCTGCACCGGGTGCTGTGCAACCTCTCACTGGGCGGCAGGCGGCTCCTGCTTACCAAGGGCGACGCGAATCTCCTGCCCGACTGGCCGCCGTCGGCCTTCCAGCCCGCCGGGCGGGCCTCCGCCCTGCAGCGCGGGGGGATCCGCTACGAACTGCCGCGCGGCCTGGCCGCGAACCTGCTATTGCCGCTCTATTCCCTGGCCGCCAATAAACTGCTTTACCTGGCCGCCGCGCTGGCGGCTTCCATCTTCTCGTTGGCCTGCCGGCTGCGCCCGGCCGCCCTGGCCCCGCAGCTCAGCGCCCTTTACTTCGCCTGGGAAAGCTCGCTCTACCCGTACCTGCTGCGCCTGCTGGCCGCGCCGGCCCTGCCCGGCGGCGGGCGCCCCGCCGCGCCGGTGGCCTCCGTGAAAAGCGGCAGGATAGTCTCCGACGAGACCTGGAGCGGCCGCGTGGCCGTGGCCGATTACCTGACCATAGAAAAGGGGGCGCGCGTGACCGTGCTGCCCGGCGCCGAGATCGTCTTCGAGCGCCGCGAGCCCTGGTTCTTCCCGGTGCTGCGCGCCGGCGCCGGGGGGGAACTGCAGGAACTTGAAAGCGCCGGCTCCAAACTGCTGGTCTACGGCGAGCTGCGCGCCGCCGGCACGCCCGCCGCTCCTATACTTTTCGGCGGGACCGCCTTCGCCGGCATTCACGCGCTGGGCGGCGGCTCGGTGAGCCTGGAGGCTTGCCGGCTCGGCGGCTCGGCGGCCTGCGCCCTGTCCGCCTGGGACTCGGCCGGGCTGCTGGCGGAGAACTGCGCCTTTACGGCCTGCGCCCGCGGCGCTGAGCTGTACGGCTCCGGCCGTGCGGTTTTCAGAGATTGCGCCTTTACCGAGTCTGGCGGCCCGGCCCTGCTGGCCCGGCAGCACTCTTCGCTGCTGGTTTACGGCGGGCAGGCGGCCGCCTGCGGCGGGGCCTCCGCGGAATTGTCCGACGGAGCGCGGGGCGGCTTCTACGGTTTCAGCGCTTCAGGCTGCGCCCGGGGCTTCGCGCTTTCGGGACGGGCCGCGGCCCTGCTGGAGAAATGCGGGGTCTCTGGGAATTCCGGCCGCGCGGTAGATTGTGCCGGGAAAAACTCTTTCTCCGCCGCGGGCTGTTCTTTTACCGGGAACCCGGCCGGCCTCAGGGCCGAAGGGGAAAACAATATTTCTTTCTCTTCCTGCGTCTTTTCCGCCGGGGCCGGGCCCTGCGCCCAGCTCACCGGGAGCAACTCGGCCGCCTTCTCCGGCTGTTCTTTCGCCGGGGGCGCAGGGCCCTCGGTGCAGGCCCTGGGTCATAACAAACTGAGTTTCAAAACCTGCTCCTTTTCGGGAGGAGAAACCGCTATAGATTCGACAGGGTGCGGCAGCATAGAGGCCCGTGGCTCCGGCTTCGAAAAAACGGCCGGGGCGGCGCTGCGCCTGCTCCGGGCGGAATACTTCCTGGCCGAAGGCTGCCGGTTCAGCGGCTGCGGGGCAGGGCTGCGCGCGGAAGACTGCGCGCGGATAGAGGCCAGGGGCTGCGTCTTCGAGGGAAACGACGGGCCGGCGGCCTTCGTAACGGGCCTGGGCGGATTTTTTGTTTCGGGCTCTTCTTTCAGGCACAACGGCGTAGGGGCGCATCTCTCCGGCGAGCTCCGCGCCCGGTTCGAAGGGTGCGGCTTCGGCGCCCAGCGCGGCGCGCCGCTTATCCTTTCAGGCCGGACAACCTGCGCGCTTGAGCGGTCTTCTTTCGCCGGCAACCAGTCCGGGGCCGCCCTTTCGGGCCTGGCCTGCGCCGAAGCCGAGGGGTGCGTTTTCAGCGGCAACGACGGGCCGTCTTTCGAACTCTCTGACAGCGCCGAGCTGCGCGCCGGCGGCCTGGTTTCCTCCGGAGTCCCGGCGGCCCTGCTGCTGGAGGGGCGCAGCGCCGCCTCCCTGCGGCGCTGCTGGGCCGAAAGCACAGGCAAGCCGGCCGCCTGCCTGGCCGGCTCGGCCTCCCTGTACGCCTCGGGCTCCTCCTTTAAATCTTCGTCGGACGCGGTCTACGCCCGGGAACTGGCCTCCGCGGAACTGGAAGGCTGCGCCCTCTTCGCCGGCGCAGGCGCCGCGCTGGACCTGGAGGGCGGAGCGGCCCGGCTGACGGCCGTCTACGCCTCCGGCGCCGGCGGCCTCAAAGTTTCCGGCCGCGCGGTCCTGAGGGCAGACAGACTGGAGATAAAAGCCGCCGATTACGCCGCCGATTCCCGCGGCTCAACCCTGCGGTTAAAGGCTCTGCGCTCCGAAGGGGGCTCGCGCGGGGGAATACTTCTTTCCGGGGGGAACGCCGTGATCGAGGGGGCTGTTCTTACCGGGGCGCCGTATCCCGGGCTGGCGGCCGGCCCAGGCGCTGCGCTGCGCTGCCGCGGCGTAATTTTTGAAGGCGCCCCCTGGCGCCCGCCCGCCCTGCGGCCCGCCCCGCCGAGGCTAAGGGCCTGGCTGACCCGTTTCGCCGCGGCTACGGCCCGCCTGCCTGTCTTCTCCGGTCTGTACCGCCTCTTCTACCTGGCAGGCGCTCGCGCCGCCGGGCTGGCGCTCAACCCCGGAGGCGGCTCCGTTTATCTCTACCGGGGCATGGCCGCTCCCGGCTGGGTGCCGGGCCTCAGCGACATGGACCTGGCCCTGCTGCTGCCGGAGCTGCCCCCGGCCGCCGACTGGGCGGCCTTCGCCTCGCTGCGGCGCCGTCTGCGGGTGTTCCGCGCGCTCTTCCCTTTTACCGGTGAAGTGCTGGCCGCGCCCGCGGCGGATTTTTCAGCTTTCGTCGCCGGCTGGGGCGCCAAGGGCGCGGAATTCAGCGCCGCTTCGCGCCTGCTGTCCGGGAGCCTCCTGCCGCCGGTTCCCGCCCGGCCGGCGCGCGCCGCGGACCTGACCGAAGCTTTTTACTCCTATACCCTGCTGCTCACTCATTTTTGCTCCGAGGGCCTGCCCCGGGCGTTCAGGAGCCGCAACTGCCTGAAGGGCCTGGCGGATGTTAGCCGCTACCTGGATTTTGAAGCGCCGCAGCGCGCCTCCAGGGGTGCCTATGCCGCGGCCAAGGGCCTGCGCCTCGACGGGCTCGCGCCCGGAGACCCGGGCGAGGCCGCTTTCAGATCTTTCAGCGCCCTGCACGGCGCCTGCCCGGCGGCCGGGCCCGGCAAGGCGACGCCGGCCGGCGGGGGCGGCTGGTTCAACAGGCACGCTTTCGAGGCCGCCTGCGCCAATCTGCGCGAGGCGGCCGGCTGCGACGCCGGCGTGGCGCTGGACGCCCTCTACCGGGTTTACCTGGTGCTGCCCGACTCCGCGGCCGGGGACAAGGCGGCTTTCCTGCGCGCCGCGGCAGTGCTGAAGGCGGCGGCAGGCGGCGGCGGTTATTTTTCAGCCGCGCCGCTGATCCTGACCCGTTCTTCTTTCGCGGCGCTGTCTGCCCTGCCTTATCTGAACAATCCGGTCTTCAGGCTGGACCTGGCCGCCGTCCCGGCGGGGCGCGCCCCGGAGGACGGCGGGGTTTACTCCTGGAACATAGAGGTGCCGGACCTGCCGCCCGCGGCCCAGGTCAGGGAGGGGGGAGTGCTGGCGGCGCGGCATTTCGCCGCCTCCTGGCGCAGCCTCTGGGAGTCTATGCCGCCGCATTATTTCTATACACGCGCCGCCGGGCTGCGCCTGCTGCTGGAAAAAGGGACCTGCCCGCCTTTTTCAATGCCCGGTGAACTTTCCGGGAGCTTCTCCGCCGCTTTCGGCGAAGGGCCTTCCTGGCGGGATTTCTCCGCCGGTGGGGCCGGCCGCGCTAATTATGAATTCGTGGCGCAGCAGGCGCGCGCCATCATGGAGGCCGCCCGGTGACTAATGAAGCCGGCATAACGGCCATAATAGTGACCCGCGGCCGCCCCGAGCTGCTGGCAGAATGCCTGCGCAGCATACTGGCGGGGCCGCCCGACGAGGTGCTGGTAGGGATCGACGGCGAGGACGAAGCCACTGCGCGCCTGCTGCGGGATTTTCCCGGCGTAAAGGCTATGCAGCTGCCGCGCACCTGCAGGGGCGAGGCGCGCAACGCGCTGGCCGCCGCGGCGGCCGGGCGCTGGCTCTGTTTTCTCGACGACGATGTGGTGCTGCCCGCGGGGTATTTCGCCCGGCTGCGGGCGCTGGCGGCGGGCCACCCCGGCACCGCTGTTTTCGGCGGCGGGCAGGAGCTGCACCCGGCCGCGGGCTATTTCGAGGGAGCGGTCTACGCCCTGCTGGCTTCCCCCTGGGGCGGCGGGCCTTTCACCGAGAGATTCTCCCCGGTCCGCGGCACGCGGGCGGCGGGCCCGGAAAAATTCATACTCTGCAACCTGACGCTCGACTCCGCTTTCCTGCGTTCGAAGGGCCTTGCTTTCGAGGGCCACCTGACCAGTGCCGAGGAGAATCTGCTGCTCAACCGCATGGCCGCCGCGGGGGCGGGCATGCTGCTGAGCGGGGACCTGAACCTGGTGCACCGGCGCAGGACGGGCCCGGGGGCTTTCATTCGGCAGGTGTTCAGCTCGGGCAGGGGGCGCGCGCAGATCACCGCGCTGAGCCCGAGAGGATTTTCCGCCTTTACGCTGCTGCCGCCGGGGGCGGTGCTGTGCGGAGCCGCGGCGGCCATTTACGCGCCGCTCGGGCTGGTGGCCGCCGAGGCCCTGTACCTCGCCGTCTGCGCCTTAGCCGCCGCTTTTAGCCGGGCCCGGCGGGGAGCCAAGCCGGCGGTGTTCATTCTTTACCCGGCGCTGCACGGCAGCTACGCGCTGGGCTGGTTCTGGGGATTGGGAGAAGGGCTTGCGGGCAGGCTGTCCGGGGGAGCTACGCCCCGGCGCTGCCGCTGCGCAGGAAAGACCTGAGTTCCGCCGCGTTGGCCCGGCGGTCAGGGCCTAATTCAAAAACATAACAGCGGGCGCGCCTGAGCAGGGCCGCCGCGGCGCGCAGCCGGGAAAAAAGTATCCCTGCCTTGGCCGCTATATCTCCCGCCGAGAGGCGCAGGAAGTATTCGGCCAGCTGCGGCGTGCCGTACCCGGCGGCCAGCGACACCGCCAGCTCGGCCGCGCCCGCGCCGGGGGAGGCCGGGGCTATGCGCGGGGCGCCGCCGCGCCGCAGCAGGAAAATGCCGCCGGCCGGAAGCGCGCCGGAAATTCTGAAGCCCGCTCCGGCCGGGTCGAGCAGGCGCTTGGGCGGATACTGGCGGCGGGTGAAATTCCGGAGCCCGCCGAAGTCGGCCAGGTGGGGGCTGTCCAGGCCCAGCCCTATGCGGGCGGGGAAAGGGTGGACGCGGCCGGCGGCGTCGGCCAGCGGCGTATCGTCGGAGAGCAGCGAGAATTCCGTCTCTTTCAGCAGCTCGAGCAGCAGCGTGGTCTTGCCGGTGCCGCGCGCTCCGCAGAAGAGCAGCGCTGCGCCCCGGAAACCGGCGGCGGCGGCGTGCACCCTGTGCAAGCCGCGCAGGTCCAGCTCTTCACCGGCGCGGGAGAGTATGAGCAAATAGGAAAGTTCGCGCAGCAGCTCCCGGTTGAGGCTCAAGACGGTTCCGGAGCGCCCGGCGTAATCGTAGTCGCAGAGGGCCCCGCCGGGATACCAGGCCAGCCGCCGGCCCGGCGGCGACTCCAGAACGCTCCAGCGCCTGGTCTTGAACCGCCCGGGCGGCAAAACGATGGGCAGTCCTTGCGGCAGCGCCTCCAGTTTTATCCGGGGCTCGCAGGGGGGAGAGGCGAAAGCCGCGAAATCGAAAGAGATCGCCGAGGCCAGGTCCCTGTCCGGCGTGGAGTACTCCACCGCGCAGCCGTGGAAATTGAAATAAGCCTTCAGGAGTTCGCTCATGCGCGCTTCAGGCGCGCCAGCGCCCGCCTGTAATTCTCCGGCGTGTCGGTGCGCAGCACCTCGGCGTCCTGCGGCAGCTCGGAGATGAACTCCGTCAGCATGGCCCCGGGGGCCAGCTCGACGAAGGTGCGGACCCCGTCGCGCAGCATGGCGTCCAGCGTCTCTTCCCAGAGCACCGGGGCGTCCACGGCCCGCGAGAAGCGCTTGCGCAGCCTGGCGGGGGAAACGGCCGGGCGCGCGTCGCTGGCGCAATAGAGGGCGCAGGCCGGCCTGCTGAAAGGTTCGGCGGCGGCCAGTGCTGCCACGGCCGCGGCGGTATCGGCGAACAGCGAGGTGTGGAAAGCCCCGACTTCGCGGCAGGGTTTTACTTTCGTCCTGCGGGGCAGCAGGGCGCGGAAAGGCGCCGCCAGCGCCGCGTCCATGCCGGCCACCCCGGCGTTGAGGCGGGAATAAAAATTCACCAGCTCGCAGACCTGCCCGCCTTTATTGAGCGCGGCGCAGGCTTGCTTCAGGTCATTGCGGGACGCGCCGTAGACCGTCAGCAGCACGCTGGGGCGCTCCAGGCAGTTGCGCTGGCCGAGCCGGGAAAACTCGCGTATGGCCCTGTAGCAGAAACCTTCGGAGACGGCCCCGGCGAAGGCGAAGGCGGAAAACTCGCCGACGCTGCGGCCGGCCGCGCAGTCGGGGCAAGCACCGGCGGCGCGCAGCGAGTACGCCACCGAGAGCGAAAGCGCCACGGTGGATTCAAAGAACAGGGAGGGGAACGGGGAGTTTACCGGCGGGAAAAGCTTGGCCTCGGGGCCGCTGAACATTATCTCTTTGAGGCCGGGCGAGGCCTGCGGCGGGAGGGCGTCGAGGGCGGAACGCACCCCCGGGACATGGAGGTACAGGTCTTTCCCCATGCCGGGATACTGGCTGCCTGAGCCCGGGAAAAGGAAAGCCGTTTTGTACTTACGGTTTGAACGCGGAAGCGACTTCACTTATCTTACCGTGTGACTTGATCTGGGGCTTCTGGTACTTGCGGGGTTTCTGCGGGGTCTTTTTCTGAGCTTTCATTTTACCGCCTCCGGGGCGATTATTTTGAGCTTCGCCAGCTCTTTGAGGAAATCCGAGGTGTCTTTTTCCGCCTGCGCGGGGGGAATGCCGTACTCTTCGGCCAGGGCTGCGGCTATCTTCTCTTTTTTCTTGCCGGCGCTGAACAGCTCCCACACGAAGGTGCCGGCCTCGTTCGCCGAATAATATTCCGAGGTCTCGAGGTTTAAGATCACGGCCTCGTCCCCGGTCTTACGCCAGGTTATGGCCTCGCGGATGAAGGGGTTTTTCTTGTCTGCCGGCATGGCTTTATTCTAGCAAACTGTCCGGCAGGGAAAAAGGGAAGAAGGGCGGCCGCGGCGGCGGGAGAGGAATCCGGCCAGCGGAGCCTTGCCGGCCGAGCCGAGCGCGGCGGCGGCGTAAGGGCAGCTGCGCACCGTGCCGTCAGGGGCGCAGAAAAGAACTTCGCCCCTGGTGGCGGCGCAGCCGGGAGTGCCGGGGGAGGAGCAGGTGCCCGCGTAGCCGCCCGGGTCGGCGCGGCGCAGGCGCGCCGCCAGCCCGGCCGGGGGCGTGCCGCCGCCGGCGGGAGGGGCGTAGGGCAGCAGGCGCGCGCCCTGCGCGCCGTTCTGTCTGGCGAAGGCCAGCAGGCGGCGCAGCGACGGGGCGCGAAGACCGCCGGCGAAGACGCAGGAGGAAACGTAGGTTATGAGCCCGGCGGAGCGCGCCGAGCGCAGCGCGGCCAGGGCGCGCGCGAAGGAGCCGGGGCCTGAAAGGGCGTCGTGCCGGGCCTCTTCGCCGGAATGCACGCTGATCATGGCGCAGGCCAGCCCCGCCCGGGCCAGGGCGGAGGCGCGCGCGCGGGTCAGGGCCCAGCCGTTGGTGTCGAGTTCAGTGAAAAGACCGAGCCCGGCGGCCAGGGCCACGGCGGCGTCGAGGCCTTTATAGAGCAGCGGCTCGCCGCCGAAAAAAACCACGCGGGGCACGCCCGCGGCGGCGGCCTGCTTCAGCAGCCGGGCCAGCAGGGGGCGGGGCATTTCTTTTACGGGGGCGGCGCCGGAATATTTGCAGTGGCGGCAGCGCAGATTGCAGCGGGAGGTCAGGCCGAGAAAGAGAGTGTGCGGGACTCCCGGCGGGAGGGCGGCCAGGCGGGCCTTCAGCACGGCCATGTCCAGTTTGTTCCGGGCCGGCAAGGCGGGCTTTTCCCCGTCCCGCCTAAATAGTTTTTTTTCTGCCGCGCTCATACAGAATTTTATAACATTTTCCCATGCTAGTAATTAAAGCCGGCGGCAGCGTGATCACGAGGGGGGGCGACAAGCCGTCTTTCGACTTGCGGGCGGCCGCGCGCCTGGGGGCCGTCCTGGCCCGGCTGGACGAGCCGTTCATACTGGTGCACGGAACCGGCTCCTACGGCAAACCCCCGGCCGTGCGCTACGGCTACCTCGACGGGCGCGTGCGCCGCGGCTCGGCCCCCGTTCCCGAAATAAAAGCCGGCCTGGCGGAACTGCACCGGTCCCTGCTGCGGGCCCTCCGCTCGGCGGGGCTGAAAGCGGCCAGCTGCCCCGGCTGTGAAATATTCTCCCTGAAACGCGGCCGGCCCGCGCTGCTGGCCAAAGGGCGCCTTCTGCGCCTGCTGTCGAAAGGCTTTACACCGGTCATCAACAGCGACCTTTTCCAGGCGGCCCGCGGCGAGTTCCGCGTAGTCTCCAGCGACGCCATAGCGGCGGAGCTGTGCCGTGCCTTTAAGCCGAGGCTGGCGGCGTTCTTCACCGCCCCGCCCGGCGGGCTGCTGGGGGCGGACGGCAAGATCATACCCTGCCTGGAACGGGCCGCGCTGAAGCGCTTCCTGAAGTCGTGCCGGCCAAGCCCGTCGGATGTAAGCGGCGGCATGGCCGGCAAGGCTCGCGAACTTATCAGGATCTGCTCGGCCGGGATCCCCGCGCTGGTGCTGTCGGGCAGCTGTCCTTCCGGGCTGCCGCGCTTCCTCGCCGGCGGCCTCCGCCCCGGCACATTGCTCAGGCCCTGAAGGCCGCGGCCGGCCCGCCTTTTCCCCGAAAAGCCCCTCCGTTTAAATTTATATAATTTATCTTCGGGAACCGGGGCGGCCCGCGCGGGCGATAAAATATGGACGAGCGAATCCTACAAGACTTTCTTGCCGGCTGCCGGGACGGCGTTTTTACCCATATAAAATCCTACCTGAAAGGGGCGGCGGCGGACCTGCCTCCCTCCATGAAGACCTGCGTCCTGGATTACCCGTACCGGCGCGGCAAGGCCCTGCGCCCGGCGCTGCTGGTCCTTTTCTGCGGCGCCTGCGGAGGGCGCCCGGCGTCGGCCCTCCGCCTGGGGGCCGCGTACCAGCTGCTGGAAGACTGGGGCATAGGCCGCGACGATCTGCTGGACGGGGCCCTGATGCGGCGCGGCCGGCCCGCCCTGCAGCAGCTTTACGGCGCGGCCAGGGCCGTCAACGCCCTGGACATGCTGCACGTGTTCGTCTTCGACATGCTCTACTCCTACTGCGGCCTGAGCCCCGCCCTGTACGCCAGGGCGCACGCCCTGTTTGCCAGGGCTTCGGTAGTAACCCTGGGCGGCCAGCACCTGGACATAGAGGCGCGCGACATCCCGCTCGGGGATTTTACGCCGCGGAAGTATTACCGGATCGCCGCGCGCAAGACGGCTTTCTACACGGTCACCGCGCCCTGCCTGCTCGGGCTGGCCGCCGCCGGCCGCGGCCCGGCCAAGACGGATATCGCCGCTTTCGGCGAGGCCCTCGGCACCGCCTTCCAGATACTTGACGACGTGCTGGACGTTGAGAACGACGGAAAAGGCGGTTTCGGAAAGGTTCCCGGCAACGATATCCTGGAAGCCAAGCGCACGCTGGTGGCGGCCGAAGCCTGGCGCCGCCTGCCGCCCGCCGGGCGCAAACAGCTGGCCGCTTTCTACGCCCTGCCGGCCGGTGAGCGGACCGCGGCCGGCGCCGCCGCCCTGCGGCGGAAGATCCTGAACTCCGGGGCTCCTGAAGCCTGCCGCCTCAAAGCGCTGGAGCTTTCCGACAAAGCCGAACTGATACTCCGGGAAAAATTGCTGCCGCACATGCGGCGCCCCTACGGCTCCCTGCTGGCCGCCTTCGTGCGCAGCCTGTCGAGCAGGAGCGTCTAGCGTGAAGATATTGCTGATAGCCCCGGCGAGGTACCGCCCTGACGGTTCCGTGAACCGGACCCGCTACGGCCTGATGCCGGCCGTGACGCTGGCCAGGCTGGCGGCCCTGGCGCCGCGCGACGCCGAAGTCTCCATCTGCCCCGACATGCTGCGCGAGCCGGACTACGCTTCAAAGCCGGACATAGTGGGCATTACCGGCTACACCAAATCCATCGCCAGGGCCTACGATATAGCCGACGCTTTCCGCCGGGCCGGGTCTTACGTCGTGATGGGCGGCATACACGTCAGCATGGAGCCCGACGAGGCGCTGGCCCATGCCGACACGGTCTTCGTCGGGGAAGCGGAAGAGACCTGGCCTGGATTCCTGGCCGATTTCGCCGCCGGCAAGCCTGAGAAGATGTACAAGGGAACTCCCAGGCCCTCCATGAACGGCTGGCCCGTGCCGCGGTTCGAACTGCTGCCCCGCGACAGCTACTATTCCACCCGGCGCAGCGGCCTGCTGGCACGCATACTGCCTCTGCCTTTCTTCCCCGTGGAAACCTCCCGCGGCTGCCCGCACGCCTGCGCCTTCTGCCCGACGTCGCCCTTTCTCGGCACCGAATACCGGGTGCGGCCGGTGGAGGAGGTAGTGGCTGAGATAAAGGCCCTGGGCGCGCGCGGCGTCTTCTTCGTGGACAACAACCTTTTCGGAGATATCCCGCGGGCGAAAGAACTCCTGCGGGCTATACAGCCGCTCGGCATCTCCTGGGCGGGGCAGGCCACGCTCGACAGCGCCGAAGACGGCGAGCTGCTGGAACTGGCCTATACCAGCGGCTGCCGCTCCATTACGGTGGGCCTGGAGGCCATAGACGACGAGCGGCTTTCGCAATACAATAAGTCCTTCAACCGTACCGCGCTGTACCGGCGCCAGTTGAAAGCTTTCGCCGACCACGGCATTTCGGTGCTGGCCAGCATGGTCTTCATGCCGGGCTGCGGCGACCGGGACCAGTTCCGGAGCGCCTGCGAATTCCTGGTCAGCTGCGGCGTGCCCTACACGGCCTGGTGGGCGATGACGCCGCTGCCCGGTACAGCTACCTACCGCGGGCTGAAAGAAGCCGGCCGCCTCAAGCGCGACAAATGGTGGCTGCACAAGCCCGGCAAGTACCCCGACTATAAGGCCACGGGGCCCGACCTCTCCGAGGAGGAGTTCTTCGGCGGCTTCATGCGCTACTACAGGAAATTCTATTCCCTGCCCAGCCTGTTGCGGCGGCTGCCCAGCCACTGGCGCCGCGGCTGGTGGGCCGAGCTGGTCTGGAACGCCGGGCTGATGGCGGTCGCGCACCTGCGCAGGGACGCGCTGAACCTCTATAGCCCGCTTGGCCACGACCTCGGCCTGCTCTCTTTTCTGAAGTGGAGGTTTTTCGGGCCGGGCAGGAGGGGGGCATGAACCTTTCGGGCGCCCTGCTGAAGCTCTCCGCGTGGAGGATACAGCTGCCGCTGCTGGGGCTGGGCGGCTTCCTTTACGTTTCCCATTCCCTTAATTCCGGCTTCACGCGCGAGGCCGTGCGGCTGGGACTGGCCAACTGGGCCTTCGCCCAGCTGCTGTACCTGGCTGACGCCTACGCCGCTCCCGACGAGGATTCCTTCAACGATACGGCCCTGCCGGAGGCCGGCGTGCCGGTGCCGCTGCTGGCCGCGGGGCTGATAGCGACGGCGGCCTATATCTTTTCGTTCGAGGGGCAATGGGTGTTCCCTGTTTTTGGCGGGCTGCTGATAGGTCTCTACTCCGCGCCCGCGCTGGGCAAGTTCCGGCTCAAGAACTACGCCGTGCCCAAGGTGCTGATAAACAGCGCGCTCTTTACGGCCGCCGTGGTGCTTTCGCCGGCCGTGCAGCGCTACGGGCTTTCGGCCGCCGTGCTGGGCTCGGCGGCGGTTTCCGGTTTGGTCATTTTCGCGGCGGCCCTGGGGCTTACTATACTGCTGGACGTCCGCGACGCCGCCGGCGACGCCGCCGCCGGCATCCGCACCCTGCCCGTCATCCTCGGTGAGCTGCCCTGCGCCGCCGCCGTCGCGCTGGCCGCGGCCGGCGGAGCGGCCCTGGCTTTTAAGGGTGGGCATAGCCTGGGGGCCCTGTTCTCGCTTGCCGTCGGCGCCTTCGCGGCTTTCAGCCCGGGCAAGGGGCGGGCTTACTTCGAGGGCTGGCTTGCGGCCCTGAACCTGCTGCTGCTCGGATCCCTGGCGCTCAAGGCGGTGCGGTGAAGGCCTGCCTGCCCGCGAAGCGGCTGCTGCCCGGCGCCTCTCCGGCGCTGGAGGAGGGCTGCCGCCGCCGCATGCCTTTGGTCTGGGAGCAGGTGCTGGCTGCTTTTCCCGCGGCGTTTCCTGCCAGCGTGCTGCGGCGCTGGGGGCTGGCCGGCAAGCGGCGGAGCCTGGCCGCCGGCGTAAATGCGCCGGCCCGACTCTATGTGGAGCGGCCCGGCAAATGCCTGCGTCCCATTATAACGGCGGCCGTCCTGGAAGGACTGGGGCGCGACCCCCGTGAGTACCCCGGAATATTGGGGGCCATAGAGCTGATGGAGGCCGCGACCGTCAGCTTCGACGATATCATAGACGGCTCGGATACCCGCAGGGGCGGGCCCGCCACGCACAAGGTTTTCGGCGAAACGAAGGCTTACCTGGCCTACCAGGCCGCTTATAACTGGGCTTACCGCGCCTTCCTCGCCCCGGAGCTGAAGATAGAGGGCTGGCGCAGGCTGGAGATACTGTCCTCGCTTTCGCGGGAGATCTTCGCCTATGGCTACGGCCAGGCTTCCGAGCTATTTTGGACGGCGGCGCGCCGGCGCCCTACGGCGGGGCAGTACCTGGACATGAGCTGGGACCGCATCCGTTTTCTTTCCTTCAACGGCCCGTTCAGGATAGGCGCATTGCTTGGCGGCGCCCCGCGGAAGACGCTGCCTCTTTTCGGGGAGGCCGGTTCCTGGCTGGGCATGGCCTACCACCTGCACGGAGACGAGCTTAACCTTTTCCCGCGCAGCGCCGACTGGGGCAAGCCGCTGGCCGACGACATAACAGCCGGGCGCTACACTTATCTTTACCTGAAGGCGCTGGAGCTGGCCCCGCCGGCCGGCCGGCGCGAACTGGCCGCGGCGCTGGGCGAACCCGGTATTTCCGCCGGCAGGCTTAAAAATGTTATAGATATAGTCCGAAGCAGCGGGGCTCTGCGCGAAAACAGGCGCCGGATAGGCGTCTTTTACGCCAGGGCGCAGAAGAACATAGCCGCCCTGCCGCTGGCGGGAGAGCAAAAAAACTTTTTAAGCGGCCTGGCCCGTTACATGGCTTATGACAGGGAAAAATAGCATGAAGCTTCTTATCAGCCCGGTAAACCTCAAAGAGGCGCGCCTAGTGGCGCGCGGCGGCGCCGACATCCTGGACCTGAAGAACGTGAAGGAAGGTTCGCTCGGCGCGAATTTCCCCTGGGTGCTTTCGTCGGTGATCAGGCAGCTCAGGAAGTTCCCGGTCAAATTCAGCGCGGCCATAGGCGACCTGGATTTCAAGCCCGGTACCGCGGCGCTTTCCGCCTACGCCGCGGCCGCTCTCGGGGCCGATTATGTGAAGGCCGGCCTCTACCGCGTAAAGGCGGGCGCGCAGGCGGAGGCCATGGCCCTGGCGGTGGTAAAAGGCGTTAAGACGGCAAATCCCCGGGCGCTGGCGGTCATCTCGGGCTACGCCGACTGGCGCAGGTTCGGCGGCTTGTCGCCGTGGGCGGTGGTGCGGGCGGCCAAAAAGGCGGGGGCGGACATCGTAATGCTGGATACGGCGCTGAAAGACGGCCGCAACCTCTTCGACAATATGACGCGCACCGAACTGGCGCGGTTCCTGGCGCTGGCCCGCGCGGCCGGGCTGGGCACCGCCCTGGCCGGGTCGGTAGGTTCGCGCCACCTGGCCGCGCTTAAAGAACTCGGGCCCGATATAGTGGGGCTGAGGGGCGCCGTCTGTCTCGGGTCCGACCGTTCCCGCACGGTCTGCCCGAAGCGGCTGGCCGCTTTTCGGGAGGCCTGCCGGGCATGAGCGACCTGTTTCCCGCGGCGCACGGGGTGAAGGGCTGGCACAAGGCCTTGCTGGGAGCCGCCCCTTTCTCCGGCGACAGCCGGACCGCCGCCGAAGCTTTTTTCCTGCCCGCCCGCTCCCTTTGCCGCCGGCCGGTGGCGGCGGAAGCTAAACTTCCCGTCTCTATCCCCGCGGCCCTGCGGAAAGACCTGCGCCTGGCACTGCGTTTCTGGCAGGCGTCCCAGCGGGTAACCGCCGATTTTGTATCCGGCGGCGCGCTCTTCCCGGGAATGGATAAACCGATGACGCTCAATTTCGCCATGGCTCTGGGGAATTATTCCCGCTTCTTTCTTTTTTCAGGAGCCGGCCGCCTGACCGGCGACGCCTCGCTCGCCCTGCACGCCGCTTTCGCCGAAGAAATGACCAGGATGCCCGCCGCAATGGCGCTGCCGCCGAAAGCCAGGGGCCCGAAGCATTCACCTGCCGCATCGGCCCTGCGCCTGGCGGCGGCTTTTTCGGCCGCGCTGAAAAAGGGGGAGAGGTGAAAACCAGCTCCCCGTGGCTTCAGCGCGTGGCTGCCCTGTACGATTCCAAGCGCCGGGATTTCAACTGGCGCCTGGCGCCCGACGGCGTAATTCACCACCACAACGGGCTGGTCTATGACAAGGCCGCTTTCCTGCGCCGCGTTAAGTGCGGCGGCGAGGCCGGCAAAGCGCGCATACACGCCGCCGAGACGGCCCTGTCCGAGCTCGGCTTTAAATACCTGGGCAGGCCCCGGCCCGGCATGGCGCTGCTCGACGCGGGCTGCGGCCGGGGAGGCTCCAGCCTGCTGCTCGCCGAAAAATACGCGGGGCTGAAGATAACCGGCGTGACCGTTTCCGCCTACCAGGCCGCCGCGGCGCGGGCCGCCGCGCGGGGGCGGGGCCTGGCGGGGCGCGTGAGATTTTCCAGGGCCTCCATGCTGGCCCTCCCGTTCAAGCCCGCTTCTTTCGACCGGGTCTGGGCCTGTGAATCCACCGAGCACGTGCCCGACCTGCGCCTCTTCTTTTCCGAAGCGGGGCGCGCGGCCAAACCGGGCGCCCGCCTGGTGATCATCGCCTGGGTGCGCAACGCGGCCCATGCGGAGGGGCGCGAATATGCGCGCCTGGCCGACAAGGCCTACGTTACCAAGATTCACGCCGAGAAGGAATACCTGGAGGCCTGTAAGGCCGGGGGCTGGAAATTAAAAGTTAAGAAGGACCTGACGGGGCCGACGGCGGCTTACTGGGCGGGGCGCCTGGCGCTGGGCGACGGCTCAGGCACCGAGTCTTTCATGGCGCCCGGCTTCGCGTCGCGGGCGCTGCTCTACCGGCTATACGCTTACGATCTTGTTGAATGACGGGCAGGCGCCGGCCGCGGCCTTGACCGTGTAGAAATTTATCCCGGCGGCTTCCGCCGGCTCGCTGTAGGCCCCGCCCAGCACCACGCAGGCGGGGATCTTTTTTTCAGCTAAAAGACCGAACAGGAACCGGTCCCTTTCCTCCAGCCCGGCGGCCGATACCCGGAGCCCGCCCAGCGGGTCTTTCTCGTAGGCGTCGGCCGTGCAGAGGGCGAAGACGAGATCAGGCTTCGCCAGTTCCAGGAAATCCGTTATTCCCTTCTTTACCGCCGGCAGGTAGGCCGGATCCCCGGCGCCGTCGGGTATGTCTGTGTCCATCGATGAGCGGACCCGCTGGGGGGGGTAGCCGCCAGCTTTGTGGGCCGAGAAAGTCCGCACTTCGCTCCCGGCGAAGATGAAGGCCGTGCCGTTGCCCTGGTGGGCGTCGAGGTCTATCACGGCCGGTCTTTTTACGAGGCCTTCTTTCAGCAGCATCCTCACCGCCACGGCTATGTCGTTGACGGGGCAAAACCCCTCGCCCCGGTCGGGGAAGGCGTGGTGGCCGCCGCCCGGAGGGAAGACGCCCAGCCCCGAAGCGAGCGCATTCCGGGCCGCGGCCAGGGTGCCGCCGGCCATGCGCCAGGAGAGGGGCAGTATATGTTTCGACAGCGGCAGGGCCAGGGCCTCTTCCTCGGCGGGGGAAAGGTCGTTGGCCTTTAGCCGGGCGAGCCAGCCGGGGGTGTGGACCAGCAGTAAATCGTCGTCGGAGGCGGGGGGGGCTTCCCGCAGTTCGTAGCCCGCGGCTTTCAACTTTTCATAAAGGAGGGCGTAGCGCTCCAGGCCGCGGCGGAAGGCCGTGCCGGGGGGCTCCGCGGCGCCGGGGCGCGGCATGCCGGCGGCCGGGCCCAGGTAAACGGTCTTGCCGGCTTCCAGCACCAGCGCCTCGTCGGCCAGGCCTCTGGCCAGGGCCTGGTCGTGCGTGGCGAAGACCAGCATGGCCCCCGCGCGCTTTAAGTCGCGCAGGCGGGCCAGGCACAGGTCGCGGAAAGCCGCGTCGCCCACGGCCAGGGTCTCGTCGATAAGGAAGAGGTCTGCGCCGCAGGACAGCGCGGCCATGAACGGCAGGCGCAGCTTCATGCCGGCGGAAAGTTCGCCGGCGCGGGCATTGCGCAGGTGGGCGAGCCCGGCGGCGGCCATGATCTTCTCGGCGCCTTCGGCGGCCGGGCCCGGCACTTCGAAGAAGACGGCGCAGAGGCGGGCGTTCTCTTTCACGCTCAGGCGGTCCTGCAGTATGGAGGCGAAGCCCAGCAGGCAGGCCGTCTTGCCGGAGTAGGAAACCTCGCCGGAGCACGGGCCGGTGATGCCCGAGAGGATCTTGAGCAGCGTGGTCTTGCCGGAGCCGTTGGGGCCGCAGAGGGCCAGTGCCGAGCCGGGCTTGAGTTCGAAAGAGACGCCGTCGAGGGCGCTGAACGGGCGCGACGGGGAGCGGCCGCTGAAGAAGCGCATCAGCACCGAGAGGGCGTCCTCGCGGGGGAGTTCCACCCGGTAGGTTTTTGAAATGTTCTTTACGGAGAGGCCGGTCACAGGGCGTCCCCTATGGCCCGCCGCTTGAGGCGCAGCAGGGCGAAGCCGGCGGCCAGCGCGGCGGCGGCCCAGAGCGCTGTCAGCCCGAGGTCGCCGGGGCGGGGGGCGGCGCCGGAGAAGGCCAGCCTGGCGCTTTCGATAACGGCGGTGAGGGGGCTGGCCCCCAGCAGGGCGCTTTTCTCCGGCGCGAGCACCGAAAGGGGGTAGAAGACGGGCGTGAGGAAGAAGCCCGCCGTGAGGACTATGTTCCAGATGCGCTCGAGGTCGGAGAAGAAGACGTAAAGCCCGGCGAGCAGCAGGCCGGCCCCGGCGGCCAGGGCCAGGTAGGCGGCGTCTATGACGAGTACCCACAGCCAGGGGAAAGACGGGGGCGCCTGGAAGAAGGCGAGGATGAGGCCCAGGGCTGCCAGCTCGAGCAGGTGCGAGAAATAGACGCTGAGCACGGAGGCGAGGACTGGAACTTCGAGGGCCAGCGGGTAATTTTTGAGCAGCGGGCCGCGGCGCAGGAGGCTGGAGAGGGCGTAGGAGGTGGCGGAGGCGAAGAAGTTCCACTCGACGAGGCCTATGAGGAGGAAGACGGCGTAATCGCCCTGGGCGCGGCCCAGCCATTTGACGAAGAGGCCGTAGAGGACGGCGAACATCAGGGCGGGGTTGAGCAGGGTCCACAGGAAGCCAAGGAAGGTGCTCTGCTGCCGCAGCCGCCACTCGGCCCGCGCCAGCGCCCACAACTTATCCAGGTCCGCTTTCCCCATATAAGGATTATATCAAAGCCCGACGGCTCAACTAGGGGATTGCTGCAATTCCTGAATTGATCTTGTGAAAGCTCCGGCGGCCTACCGCAGGGGCAGGAACGAAAAACACGCTCGGCCACACCGTGGCCTCGCTCGGTGCTCGCCCGCCGCGCTTATGCAAGCGGCGGGCTCACCGACGGTTTTTCTTATCCTGCCCCTGCGGTCTCCGCCAGATTACTCAAGTTAGCAGGCGAAGAAATGCACGGAGGGGTGGCAGGGGTGTTGGCCACCGAACCCTTTGGGGAAGGGGGGGCCCCAGCACTTTAGTGCGTGAGTCAAATTATACAACGCAGGAAAATCCAGATAACTGAAGGAACAGACTAAAGTGCTAGGGGGGAAACCGCGCAACGGTTTCCATCTTCCAGGGTTCGGGGGGCAACACCCCTGCCAGGTCCCCGACTTGGCTTCTTGCGGACCCTTCTCTTTGGAATTAATAATTATTGGGCGCAGCGGAGGAAGCAGGATTTGCAGGTGGCGGAGGCGGGGGAGGTGAGGCGGGGGCGCAGGGTTTGGAGGGCGGAGAGCGGGGCGGTGATCTCTTTGTGGAAGGGGCAGAGGTAGAACTGGCCCTCCGGAGAGAGCATGAAGAAGGTGCGGCCCGCGCCGCAGGTGCCGGAGGGCTGCCCGCTCTCGAGGAAGGTCAGGGCCGCTTCGAGGTTGGCCGAGCGGGCCCTGGCCAGGACGGCGCGAAGAGCGGCCGCCAGTTTCTTCCTGTCGCCGGCGCGCAGCTCCAGCCCCTCCGTATTGGCGTTGGGTACCAGGAACTGCAGCCCCAGCGGCGAACCCATCTGCTCCGCTTCCAGCCAGGCGTCGTAAAAATGAGCCGCGTTCCTGCGCGTGGCCGTAAAGGTGAGCCCCGTAGACAGGCGGGGGAATTCTTTTTTCAGCAGCGCGAGCGACGTTTTCAACCGTGCGAAAGCATCGGGGAGACCGCGCATACTGTCATGGACATCTTGAGGGCCATCCAGCGAGGAACCGACGTGAAGCCGGGCGAGCAGGGCAGGGGGGAGTGAGCGCAGCAGGGAAACTGCCTTCTCTCCGTCGTGCAGGCTGGTCAGCAGCACCAGCGCCGCGGCGGGGAAAGCGCCGGCGGCACTCCTCATGATCGCGCCCAGCTCCGGGTGCAGCAGCGGCTCGCCTCCGGAGAAAGAGACCAGGCCTAGCTCTCTGAATTTCCGCTCAGCGAACACCGGTTCCAGCGCCGCCGCCGGGAGCCTGGCCGGTCCGGCCAGGCGGTGATCGCAGGCCAGGCAGGCGCTCGGGCAGGAGTGCAGCAGCTCTATGTGCAGGGCTTCAGCGGCCATCCAGCACACCCCTGTAAACAGCGGAGACAGTAGAGACTACGCCGCTGAAAGAATATGTCTTGTTCACCAGCTCCAGCGCCGCGGCGGCCAGGCGCTGCCGCAGGGCGGGCTCTTTCAGCAGCCGCGCGGTTTTAGCGGCGAAATCCCTGTCCGAAGAGGCGGCGAGCAAATGCGTGCCGTCCTGCGCGCCTTCAATGCCGGCGGCGGCCTCGCGGGAAGCCACCACCGGCAGGCCGGCGGCGAAGGCCTCCAGGATCTTGCCCTTGGTGCCCAGGCCGTAGCGCACCGGCGCGGCGAAAACCTGCGCGCGCCAGAGGAAAGGCCGGATGTCGGCCGCCGTGCCCGGCACGGTTATGTCCAGCCCGGCCAGCGCCCTGACCGCCGCCGTCGGGCAGGAGCCCGCCAGCGTGAGCGACGCGCCGGGACACTCGGCCTTTACCAGCGGGAAGATGCGCCGCGCCAGGCGGATCCCGGCGTCCTCGTTGGGATAGTGCGGGTAATGGCCGAGGAAGACGAGGCCGCCGGGCCTGCGGTCCGCCGGAGCGTCCTGAGCGAACTCTGCCGGGTGCACGGCGTTGGGCGTGACGGCGGCCAGCGGCGCTGAAAGGTAGGGCTGAATGTCGCGACCGTCGCTGGCCGTGATGGCCGTGGCGGCGGCGAAGCGGGGGTAATGCCGGCGGGCGTAGGCGCGGGCTTTGAAGAATTCCCCGGGCTTGAAGTAGCCTTTCAGGCCGGCGGTTTCCCGCAGGTAGTATTTCCACGGATAGAGGTAGCTGGAGTCGATCTCGGTGTAGACGGCCGGTAAGGCGGGAGGCAGCGCCCCGGCGTAGCAGGCCATCTCCGAGAAAAGTATATGCACCAGGTCCGCCCGGACTTCAGCGGCGGCTGCCGCGAACTGCTCCGCCGCCCCGGCAGACCAGTACATGGCCGGCAGCGCCGGCAGGCGCCGGTCCGCCCCGCCCGGAGGTTTGGGCAGCAGGAAGATCTTCTTGAGGGCGCGGCCTTCCAGGCTCAGGGCCAGGGCGGTCTGATGCGCCTCGGCGCCCTGTACCGCGAAGGAAAAAAGCGAAACGTCGTAGTCGGCCGCCAGGCCTTCGGCCAGGGCCGCCGCCCATTTTTCTCCGCCGCTCAGCGAGGGGTAGGGAAAGCGCGGCGCGGCTATCAGTATAGAGGGCCTGCTCATACGGTTCCCACGCCGCGGGCTATCAGGCGCAGGCAACTGAAGGTTTCTCCCGCGGCGTCCAGCTTGGACCGGCCGCGGCTCCTGGCCGTCATGGTCACCGGTACCTCTGCCACCTTGTACCCGCGGGCCAGTGTTTTGGCCAGCAGCTCGGCGTCCAGCGTGAAGCCGCTGTTCTGGAAGTGAAGCTGCCTGAGCACTTCCGCCCGGTAAAGTTTGAAGATCTGCGTGTAGGAAGTGACGGCGCGGCCGAAGCGCAGGCGCAGCAGCAGGTTGGCCGCCCCGGTAAGGAGCCTCCTCGCGGGCGGCAGGCCCTCGAAGGCGCCCAGGAAGGGGGAACCGCAGACGCAGTCGCAATTCAAAGCCTTGGCCGCGGCCAGCAGCCTGGCGAGGTCGAGCGGCGCGAAAGAAAGATCGGCTTCGAGGAAGGCGATGTACCTGCCGCGGCAGGCCGGCACCGCCCTGGCGATGGAGGCCGCGAAGGAGGAGGGGCCGTTGGAGCGCAGCAGCCTGACGCCGGGCCGGGCGGCCGCCATGCCGGCCAGGAGGTCGGCGGTGCCGTCGGAGCTGCCGCCGTCGGAAAAGATGATCTCGCAGCTGAAGCCCGCCTGGTCCAGCGGGGCGAAAAGGGTCTGCGGATAGAGCGCGGCGTTCCCGGCCTCGTTCAGGCAGGGGATGATGACCGAAACTTCCGGGGGCGGAGAGCCGGCGGGGGCGAAGGTCACCGGGCTTTACCCCGGGGCGCGGCGGTTTCGCGGCGGGTCTGCAGGTGTTCCTTCAAATAGAAGCCGGTATGAGATCCCCTGGCCGCCATGGCGCCCGCCACAGGGCCGGCGTAGACCAGCCGGCCGCCGGCGTCGCCGCCCTCGGGGCCCAGCTCCAGCAGCCAGTCGGAGGCGGCTATGACGTCGAGGTTGTGCTCTATGACCAGCACGGTGTTGCCGGCGTCGGAGAGGCGGTGCAGCACCTGCAGCAGCTTCTCCACGTCGGCGAAATGCAGGCCGGTGGTGGGCTCGTCGAGTATGTAGAGGGTGCGGCCGGTGGCGCGGCGCGCCAGCTGCTCGGCCAGCTTCAGGCGCTGGGCCTCGCCGCCGGAGAGGGTGGTGGCGCTCTGGCCCAGCTTCAGGTAGTCCAGGCCCACCTCGCTCATGGTGGCCAGGATCTTCGCGATCTTCGGGATGTCAGCGAAAAGGCCCCGGGCTTCCTCCACTGAAAGCTCCAGGACGTCGGAAATGCTTTTGCCCTTGAACTTCACCGCCAGGGTGTCGTCGTTGAAGCGCTTGCCGGCGCATTCGTCGCACTTCACGTATACGTCGGGCAGGAACTGCATCTGGATCTTGATGGTGCCGTCGCCCTGGCAGGCCTCGCAGCGGCCTCCCTTGACGTTGAACGAGAAGCGGCCCGGCTCGTAGCCGCGGCGCTTGGCCTCGGGCAGCTCGGCGAACAGGTCGCGGATATGGTTGAACACGCCGCTGTAGGTGGAGGGATTGGAGCGCGGGGTGCGGCCTATGGGCGACTGGTCGACGATGATGACCTTGTCTATCCCTTCGGCCCCTTTCATGGAGCGGAAGGCGCCGGGGGCTTCCTTGGACTTGTAAAGCTTCCGGGCCAGGGCCTTGTAGACGATCTCGTAGAGCAGCGTGGACTTGCCGGAGCCGGAGACGCCGCAGATGCTGACGAACAGCCCCAACGGTATCTTTAAGTCGATGCCTTTGAGGTTGAACTGGCTGGCGCCGGTAAATTCGAGGAACTTGTCCGACGGCGGCCTGGGGGCCCTCGGTATGGTCGTGGAGCGCTCGCCGCTCAGGAAGGGGCCCGTGACCGACTTCTTGTTCTTTATGATCTCGGCCGGGGTGCCCTGCGCCACTATGTGCCCGCCGGCCAGGCCCGCGCCCGGGCCCAGGTCTATCACATGGTCCGCCCCGCGGATGACGGCCTCGTCGTGTTCCACGACGAGCAGAGTATTGCCGATGTCGCGCAGGGACTTGAGGGTGTTGATCAGCTTGGCGTTGTCGCGCTGGTGCAGGCCTATGGTGGGCTCGTCGAGGACGTAGAGCACGCCGGTCAGGCCGGAGCCGATCTGCGTGGCCAGCTGGATGCGCTGGGCCTCGCCGCCGGACAGGGTTTCCGAGCGGCGGTCCATGGAGATGTAGCCGAGGCCCACGTCGTTGAGGAAGTTCAGGCGGGAATTAATCTCTTTGAGGATAAGCCGCGCGATGGCCTTCTCGGTATCGCTCAGGTCGGGGGAGGCCATGGCCTGCCTGGCGGCCGCTATGGGCAGCGCCGACATCTGGGCGATGTTCCTGCCGTCGACGATGACATTGAGGGCTTCCGGCTTGAGGCGCAGTCCCCGGCAGGCGGGGCAGATCGTTTCCTGCATGAACTTCGTATAGATCTCTTCCTTGACGAAATCGGATTCGCTCTCCGTGTGGCGGCGCTTGAGGTTGGTGACCACGCCCTCGAACTCGCCGACTCCGTGGAGCAGCATGTCCCGGTGGGCCTTGGGCAAATCCTTCCAGGGTTTGTCGAGGTTTATGCCGTTGGCTTCGGCCGCGGTCTTGAGGATGTCGGCGTAATAGCCGGACCAGGAGCCCTTCCACCGGTGGGTGCGGGTGGTGACCGGGTTGGCCCAGGCCTCCAGCGCGCCGGCGTTAACGGACTTGGCTTTGTCGGGCACCACCAGGTCCGGGTCGATCTCTATCTTTATGCCCAGCCCGTCGCATTCGGGGCAAGCGCCGTGGGGGGAATTGAACGAGAAAAGCCTGGGTTCCAGCTCGGGAAAACTGAGGCCGCAGGAGGGGCAGGCGTTCTTCTCGCTGTAGAGGTCGCCGGCCGGCTTGCCCGGCTCTTCGACGCTGAGCAGGCCTTTGGACTGCTCCAGCGCCAGCGTGACCGCCTCGCTGAGCCGCTCCCGGTCTTCCTTCGAAACGGTGAACTCGTCGACGAACAGGTCTATGTCGTGCTTGACGTAGCGCTTCAGCGCCGGCGGAGTTTCAAGGGAGTACACTTTCCCGTCCACGCGCGCCTTGGTGAAGCCCGCCTTCTTGAAACGGGCGAAGAGCTCTTCGTAGGTGCCGCTGTGGCCGCGCACCAGCGGCGAGAAGACGCGCAGTTTCCTGCCGGAATATTTAGCCTGCAGCTCCGAGGTTATGCCCTGCGCCGACCAGGCCTTGATGGGCTTTTTGCAGGCGGGGCAGAAGGGGCGGCCGGCCTTGGCGAAAAGCAGGCGCAGGTAGTCGTAGATCTCGGTGACGGTGCCCACGGTAGAGCGGGGGTTCTTGGAGAGGTGGTGCTGCTGTATCGCTATGGCGGGGGAGAGGCCCTCTATCGAATCCACGTCGGGCTTGTCCATCTGCTCGAGGAACTGGCGCGCGTAGGCCGAGAGGGATTCCACGTAGCGGCGCTGGCCCTCCGCGTAGACGGTGTCGAAGGCCAGAGTGGACTTGCCGGAGCCGGAGAGGCCGGTGATGACCACCAGCTTGTTCTTGGGGATCTCGAGGCTGAGGTTCTTAAGGTTGTGGGAGCGGGCCCCGCTGATAATGATTTTATCCATAGCAGTTTTACTTGCGGTACCGGTCTATCACGGTCGGCTTCAAAAACTTCTTCGACGGCGCGGGGTAGTCCACCGTGTAGTGAAGCCCGCGGCTCTCCCTGCGGGAGCGGGCGGAGCGGATGATCACGTCGGCCAGGCAGGCGATATTGCGCAGCTCCAGCAGGTCGCGCGTGAGCAGGAAGTCCCAGTAATACTTTATGATCTCTTCGGAGATGACCTTTACGCGGGCGCTGGCCCGCGCCAGGCGCTTGTCGCTGCGCACGATGCCCACGTAGTTCCACATCAGCGTGCGGATCTCGTCCCAGTTATGCTTGATGATGACGGCCTCGTCGGAGGGGCGGGCGTTGCCCGTGGTCCAGTGGGCGGGCCCGGGAGACCCGCGCCGGCCGGCCCGGGCGTCTTTTATGGCCTCGGCCGCGCGGCGGGCGAAGACGCAGGCTTCGAGCAGGGAATTGGAGGCCAGCCGGTTGGCGCCGTGCAGGCCGGTATGGGCCACCTCGCCTATGGCGTAGAGCCCCGGCATCGCGGTGCGGCCGTGCTCGTCGGAGCGCACGCCGCCGCAGAAGAAGTGGGCGGCGGGCACCACGGGGATGGGCGCCCTGGTCATGTCTATGCCCAGCGACAGGCACTTGGCGTGTATCATCGGGAAGCGTTTGCGGAGGAAGGCCGGCTTCAGGTGCGTCATGTCGAGGAAGACGCAGTCGGCGCCGGTGCGCTTTAGCTCGGAGTCGATAGCGCGGGCAACCACGTCGCGCGGGGCCAGCTCCTGGTAGCGGGAGTAAGCCTTCATGAAGGCGCGGCCTTCCGAGTCGCGCAGGATGCCGCCCTCGCCGCGCAGGGCTTCAGAGATCAGGAAAGACTTGGCCTGCGGATGGTAGAGGCAGGTGGGATGGAACTGGACGAATTCCATGTTGACCAGCTCGAGCCCGGCGCGGTAGGCCATGGCCATGCCGTCGCCGGTGGTCACGTCGGGGTTGGAGGTGTAGCGGTAGACCTTGCCGGCCCCGCCCGAGGCCAGCACCGTGGCCGGCGCCAGGAAGCTGCGCACCTTGCCGGTGGCTTCCTCCAGCGCGTAGACGCCCAGGCAGCGGTTGCCTTTGGGCTTTACGCGCGCGGGGCGGCTGGCCAGGATCAGGTCCACGGCTGAATAATGGGGGAAGAAAGTTATATTCTTGTCGGCGCGGCAGGCCTCCAGCAGGGCCCGCTCCATCTCGCGCCCGGTGGAGTCGGCCGCGTGCAGGACGCGGCGGCGGGAATGGCCTCCCTCCAGGCCCAGTTCGAAGGCGCCGTCCTTTACGCTGAAGCGGGTGCCGAGGTCCAGCAGTTCCTGTATGCGGGCCGGGCCCTCGCTGATGGCCATCCTGACTACGCGCGGGTCCGAGAGGCCGGCCCCGGTGCGCAGGGTATCGGCGACGTGCAGGTCGAAATTGTCGTCCGGGCCGGTCACGGCGGCTATGCCGCCCTGCGCCAGGCCGCTGTTGGAGATCTCGGGGTCGCGCTTGGTGAGGACGGCCACGCGGCCGGAGCCGGCCAGGTTATGGGCCGCCAGCAGGCCGGCGGCGCCGCTGCCTACCACTATAAAATCGAACCTGTATATGGGCATAAGCTGGGGCTTTCACGGGAAGCGCTTTGCCTCGCCGCGGATAATAATATAAACTAATTTTAACAAATTATGAAGCAGGCCTCTCTCCGCAAAAAACTGGCTCTTTACGCCCCCGTCGTCCTCTCCCTGGGGATCCTGGGCTGGCTCATCTATCCCAACGTCGGGGCCATGGCCGAGACCATGCGCACCTGCAACCCCTGGTGGCTGCTGCTCTCCTTCTGCTTCGCCGTCTCCAGCTATACCTTCATGGGCTTCACCCTCTGGGAGGTGCTGCGCCTGCTGGGCATCCGCCTGCCTTTCCTGCAGGTGGCGGGCATCGCTTTCGTCTCCACCACCGTGAACTATTTCGTTTCTTCGGGCGGCATCAGCGGCTTCGCCACCCGGGCGCACCTGCTGGGCAAGCGCCAGGTGCCCTACGGCGCCAGCGTCACTTCCTCCGTGGTGATAACGGTGCTGATCTACCTGGCGCTGGCTTTTATCGTGGTGCAGGGGGCCGTGCTGCAGTTCCTGCACACGCCGGACTTCAACAAGAGCATGGTGGAGGCCATAGTCGGCGTCGGCGCCGTGCTCGGCTTCGCCTTCGGCCTGACGCTGCTCTTCTTCCACCACGAGCTGCGCGCGACCTGGGCCCGCAAGGCCTTCGTGGGCGTGAACCATGTCATCTTTTTCTTCTCCAAGAAGGAGATCCCGCACGAGAACTTCCTCAAGTTCGAATGCCAGCTCGACGAGGGCATCCGCACCATCCTCACCCGCAAGTTCGAGCTCACCAAGGTGCTGGCCTACGTCTTCTGCGACTGGTTCAGCAATATCCTCATACTCTACTTCGCCTTCAAGGCCGTGGGGGTCTCGCTCGGAGTGACCACGCTGATAGCCGGCTTCGCCTTCGGCATGCTGATGACGATAATCCCGATCCTGCCCGGCGGGCTGGGGGCCATGGAGGCCGCCATGACGGCCGCCTTCTCGGGCATGGGCGTGCCCGTGGCGCAGGCGCTGACGGCCAGCCTGCTGTTCCGGCTTTTCTACTACCTGCTGCCGGCCGTCTCCAGCGTCTTTATCTACTGGGGCCTGCACGCCACCGAGCCGCGCTCCTCGGAGCATTATCGGCATGGGCACGGAGGCAAAAAGAAATGATCGAAAAATTCAGGGAAGCAGCGCCCGAAGTGGCCCCGGGGGCCTGGGTACATTCCACCGCCTGCCTTATAGGCAAAGTAAAGATAGCCGAAGGGGTTTCCGTCTGGCCCGGCGCGGTGATCCGCGGCGACGTGGACCGCATAGAGATAGGCCGCGGCACCAACATACAGGACCTGGCGGTGCTGCACCCTAACCGGGACAAGCCGGTGCTGGTGGGCGAAGGCGTCACCGTGGGGCATTCGGCCATCATCCACGGCTCGGTCATCGGCGCGCATACGCTGGTGGGCATGGGCGCGGTGGTGATGGACTGCGAGGTGGGTGACTACTGCGTGATAGCGGCCGGGGCGGTGGTGACGCCCGGCTCCAGGATCCCCGCGCGCAGCATGGTGATGGGGGCCCCCGGCAAAGTGAAGCGCGAACTGACGGACGAAGAATGCCGCGGCCTGGAGAAATCCGAGGCTGATTATATCGCGCTGGCGGGCTATTACCGCGGCGGGGGGGCAAGATGACCTTGCGCAAGATAGTGATGATAGAGGACAGCAAGGCCGCCTCCGGCGTGCTGAAGGACGTGCTGGCCGCGGAGGGCTACACGGTGCTGCACGCCCTCGACGGGGTGAGCGGCCTGGCGCTGGCCCGCCGCGAGAGGCCGGACCTGATCCTGCTGGACCTGCTGCTGCCTAAACTGAACGGCTACGACGTCTGTAACGCCCTGATGACCGACAGCCTGACCCGCCATACGCCGGTGCTCATAATTTCCACGCTGGATACCGCTGAAAGCAAAGAGAAGGCCAAGCAATGCGGCGCGCGCAACTTCATGAAAAAGCCCTACAACCTGGAAGACCTGCTCCGGGAGATAAAGCGGCTGCTTCCCAAAGACTAAGGGGGATCTACTCCCTGCTGTTCAAGGCTTTCGGCCCCCAGGGCTGGTGGCCGGTCACGCCTCCGGGGAAATACGTTCCCGTCTATTCGTCCGGCGTCTACGGGCCGCTGCCGGAGCGCGGAGCCTTCGAGATCTGCGCCGGGGCCATCCTGACGCAGAACACGGCTTGGAAGAACGTGGAGAAGGCGCTGGAGGAACTGCACAGGGGCGGGCTGCTGGACGCGCGGAAAATTGCCGGGTGCGCGCTGCCGCGGCTGGAGCGGGCCATAAGGAGCAGCGGCTATTTCAGACAGAAGGCGCGCCGGCTGAAGGCCTTTTGCGCCCGGGCGGGCCGGGAACACCCGGAGGGCTTCAGCAAATGGTTCTCCGGCGCCGCGGCGCCTGCCCTGCGGGAGGAGCTGCTCTCCTATAAAGGCGTGGGCCCCGAAACCGCGGATTCCATGGTTTTATACGCGGCAGGCAAGGCCTCTTTCGTCATCGACGCTTATACGCGGAGGATGGGGGAAAGGGCGGGGCTGGGGCGGGGGCTGTCTTACGGGGGCTGGAAGGCCCTGTTCGAGGGAGCGCTGGAGCCCGACGTAAAAGTGTATAATGAGTATCACGCCCTTCTAGTGAGGCTGGGCAAGGATTTCTGCAAAAAGACCAGGCCGCTCTGCGGCTCCTGCCCGCTGAACAAGGTCTGCGCGAAACGGATAAATAAACTATGAACATTGAAAAAATTGAAAAATTATTGGATGACGGGCAGTTCGCCAAGGCGCTGGCCGGGCTCAAAGAGACGAAGCCGGGGACTGAACGCGGCCGCTGGCTGTTCTTGAAAGGCGAGGCGCTGCGGGGGCTGGGCCTGTTCGCGCAGGCCCTGAAAGAATATGCCCTCGCACGCAAGGCGGCCCGGGCAGACGAAGGCCTGCAGCTGGAAGTCCTGCTGAACGAGGCTCGCTGCTCGCGGGCGCTGGGCTGTGAAGCAGCCGCCCTCGACTCCGCGAAGAAGGCCCTGGCCCTTTCGATCAAGCTGGATATTTTTACCGGGGAAGCCAAGGTGGAGTGGGCGCTGGCGCTGCGGCTGGTGGGCCGCCTGGCAGAAGCGGCGAAAATGCTGGAACAGCTGCACAAGAGCTACAGGAAAGAAGGCGACTGGTCTGGCGCGGCCTTTGTGCTCTGGGCGCTGGGCGGGCTGTACCGCCTGCAGGGGCGCTACGGTGAAGGGATAGAGGCTTTCGAGGAGTCGCTCAAAGCCGCCGACAAGGCCAAGGACGAGGCCGCGGCGGGTTACGCGCTGTTCGGGCTGGGCGGCATCCTGCGGGTGGCCGGTTTTATGGGCCGCGCCCTGGACTGCTATGTGCGGGCGCGCAAATTCTTCGCCGGGACCGACGATGCTTTCGCCAAGGCCTACGCCGAGTGCGGCACGGCCAATGTGCTGCGGCAGCTGGGCCGGCTCGACGAAGCTTACGCTGGCTACGGGCGGGCGCACAAGCTATACTCTTCTCTCTCCGACTGGGCCGACCTGGGTTTCGTGGAGTGGGGCATGGGAGAGATCAACAAGAAGAACGGCCATTTTGCCGAGGCTCTCAAGAATTACCGCAAAGCCGCCGCGCTCTTCAAAGGCCGCTCCGAGCCCCGCGGCGAGGCCCTTACCCTGCTCTCTTTAGCCAACCTCTACTACCTCATGGGCGAAACCGCCCGCGCCGAAGCCCAGCACTCCGCGGCGATGAAGCACATCCGCCGCCACTCCCTCCACACCCACCTGGAGACGTTTACTTAAAAGCATCGAATTGGGCCGCTAAAGTTTAGGCGGCCTACCGCAGGGGCAGGAACGCAAAACACGCTCGGCCACACCGTGGCCTCGCTCGGTGCTCGCCCGCCGCGCTTATGC
>MGUI01000057.1 GCA_001799895.1 Elusimicrobia bacterium GWD2_63_28 | reverse complement strand
CTGGACCGCGCCTGTTTCGACCGGCGTGTTCACCGTTTCTGTCTCGGTCTCCGACGCCGCCGGGCGCCACACCGGGCAGGAACTCTCCATCAGGGCCAACAACCCGCCCGTCCTCGCGCCCCTGTCGGCCGTGCCTCCTATAGTCAACAATCTGGACGTGGCCACCATCACCGCCTACGCCTACGACCCCGACGAGGGCGTCATAACCTATACCTGGTCCGCCGCAAGCGGCACCATAGCCGATATCGCCCCCGGGCAAATAGGCTGGACCGCCCCTGATTCCACCGGCTCTTACACCATTTCCTGCGAGGTGGCCGACGACCAGGGCGCTACCGCCCGCCGCGAGTTGCAGGTCATCGTGGCCTCGGCGCCTATCATCTCTGCGCTCACCGCTTCCCCCGTTTCGGTCTCTACCGGCGCGGCCTCCAATCTGGTCTGCGTGGCCACCTCGGCCGCCGCCAGCCTGACTTATACCTGGGACGCGGCCAGCGGCACCATCGTAGGCAACGGCGAGACCGCCGTCTGGACCGCGCCTGTTTCGACCGGCGTGTTCACCGTTTCGGTCTCGGTCTCCGACGCCGCCGGGCGCCACACCGGGCAGGAGCTCTCCATCAGGGCCAATAACCCGCCCGTCCTAGCGCCCCTCTCCGCCGCGCCGCCCATAGTCGCCAACCTGGAAGTCGCGACGATCACGGCCTCGGCCTACGACCCCGACGCCGGCGTCCTAACCTATACCTGGTCCGCAGACAGCGGCACCATCGCCGATATCGCCGCCGGGCAAATAGGCTGGACCGCGCCTGATTCCACCGGCTCTTACACCATCTCCTGCGAAGTGGCCGACGACCAGGGCGCCACCGCCCGCCGCGACATCCTGGTGGTCGTAGCCTCGGCGCCCATCATCACTTCCTTTACGGCCTCGCCCACCTCGGTCTCCACCGGCGCGGCTTCCAATCTGGTCTGCGTGGCCACCTCGGCCGCAGCCAGCCTGACTTATACCTGGGACGCGGCCAGCGGCACCATAGTCGGCAACGGCGAGACCGCCGTCTGGACCGCGCCTGTTTCGACCGGCGTGTTCACCGTTTCGGTCTCGGTCTCCGACGCGGCCGGGCGCCACACCGGGCAGGAGCTCTCCATCAGGGCCAATAACCCGCCAGTGCTCGCCCCCCTCACGGCCGCGCCGCCCATAGTCGCCAACCTGGAAGTCGCTACGATCACGGCCTCGGCCTACGATCCCGATACCGGGGTCCTCACTTATACCTGGTCCGCCAACGGCGGCGCCATAGCCGACATCGCTGAAGGCCAGGTGCGCTGGACCGCCCCCGACGCCACCGGCACCTACACCATTTCCTGCGAGGTCGAAGACGACCAGGGCGCCGCCGTCAGCCGCGACATTCTGGTGGTAGTCGCCTCCGCGCCCATTATTACCGCCATGAGCGCGACTCCCTCTACGGTGGCGAAACTGGGCAGCAGCGCGCTGGTCTGTGTGGCCACCGCGGCCGCCAACGCCGAACTGACTTATACCTGGAGAGCGGACAGCGGGACGGTGAACGGCGGCGGGGCCAGCACAACCTGGACCGCGCCCGACGCCACCGGCACCTATACCCTCAGCTGCGAGGCGAACGCCGGAGCGCTGGGAGGCAGCACCACCGGGACCCTGTCCGTCACCGTCAACAGCCTGCCGCAGATAACCTCCCTGACGGCCAACCCGCAGCGGATCTCGCCGCTGCTGGCTGCCACGCTCACCTGCGCGGCCAATGACCCTGACGGAGGGACTTTGTCCTACGCCTGGACCGCCCTTAACGGCGGCCTCGCCGGCTCCGGGCAGCAGGTCACCTGGACCGCCCCCGCTTCGAGCGGCAGCTACAGCGTAGGCTGCCAGGCAACCGACGACATGGGCGGCTCCTCCCAGCTGAACGTGACCGTGGAGGTCAGCAGCGTGCCGCTTATCTCCGCCCTGACGGCTGCCCCGCCCAAGGTTTCCACGGGCGCGGCCACCACGCTGCAATGCACCGCGGCCGCCCCTGACAACGACACCCTGACCTACGACTGGTACGCGGCCAGCGGCACAATAGCCGGCGCGGGCGCCACGGCGACCTGGACCGCCGAGACACCCCTCTCCACCGGCAATTATACGGCCAGCTGCCGGGCCACGGCCGATACAGGCGGCGGGTTCGCGGTGCGCGAGGTCAGCATACTGGTCAATAACCCGCCCGTCATAGAATCGCTCGTCGCCTCGCCGGCCATTCTTTCTACGGCCGCCGTTTCGAACATAACCTGCACGGCCGCTGACCCCGACAACGTGAACCTCACCTATACCTGGGCCGCGACCAGCGGCACCATCGCCGGCACCGGCCCCGCTGTCAGCTGGACGGCGCCGACGGCCAGCGGCACCTATACCGTAAGCTGCGAGGTGGCCGACGGCGAAGGCGGGCTCGACCTGGAGACCGCCCAGGTGACGGCCACCATCAATTCACCCCCGGTCATAAACTCCCTGAGCGCCAGCCCGCCTACCATAGCGGCCGGGGCCTCCGCCTCCGTGATCTGCGACGCGACGGACGTTGACGGCGACGTCCTGACCTACGCGTGGAACGCCGCCAGCGGCACGCTGACCGGCACGGGCGCCACCGTAACCTGGACCGCCCCGGCCTCAACCGCCTCCTACACCGTTTCCGTACAGGTTTCGGACGGCCACGGAGAAACGGATTACAGGAGCGTCAGCGTGCGCGTCAACAATCCGCCGGCCATAACCTCCCTTACGGCTGACCCGGCCACGATACCGCCGCTGGACGTCTCCACCATCACCTGCGTGGCCTCCGACCCCGACAACGGGCCCCTCACCTACACCTGGTCGGCGGCCAGCGGCACCATCTCGGCTATCGTCGACGGCCAGGTTGGCTGGACGGCTCCAGATTCTACCGGCACCTTCACGATAAACTGCGAGGTGGCCGACGCCGACGGTTCCACCGCCCAGACGAGCGTTAGCGTTACCGTCAGCAGCGTGCCGGTGATAATATCCATGAGCGCGTCGCCCGCAGCGGTCTCAACGGGCGCCGTGGCCGCCATAAACTGCACGGCCCAGGTTCCCGGCGGCGCCGCCCTTACCTACACCTGGACCGTGGGCAGCGGCACCTATACCGGCAGCGGCGCGGATATACAGTGGACGGCCCCTGACTCCACCGGGTCTTACACCATAACCTGCCTGGTCTCGGCCCCGGGCGGCACCGTGGAGCGCAGCATCAGCGTGATCGTTAACAACCCGCCGGTCATAAACTCTTTGGCCGCGGTGCCGGCGGTTATCTCGCCCGCGGCTGTTTCGGTGGTGACCTGCTCGGCCTCCGACCCAGACGGCGGAGTGCTGACCCCTGACTGGTCGGCCACCGGCGGCTCCATCTCGCCGCTCTCCGCCTGGCAGGTGGAATGGACGGCTCCCGCTTCCAGCGGCTCGTACTCGGTTACCTGCGGGGCCATAGACTCCGGCGGCGGCTCGGCCTCGCGCCCGGTGGCGGTGGAGGTCAGCAGTTCGCCGCTGATACTCTCGCTTACCGCCAGCCCTTCCAGCGTGCTGGTAGGCGGCGCGCTCACCCTGACCTGCTCCGCGGTAGACCCGGACAATAACGACGTCCTGACTTACGCCTGGAGCGCGGCCAGCGGCACCATAGGCTCCGGCACGGCCGCCACCGAAACCTGGACCGCGCCCGCGGATAGCGGCACCTATACCGTCAACTGCGCCGTCTTCGACGGGCATGACGGCATGGCGCAGAAGGAGGCCTCGGTCACGGTGGGCGGCGTAAGGCTCTGGACCAAGCAGTTCGGCACCAACTCCGGCGATGCCGGAAACAGCGTAGCGATCGACCAGGCGGGCAGCGTTTTCCTGACCGGCGAGACCGCCGGGGACCTGGCCGCCGTCAACGCCGGCAGCATGGACTTCTTCCTCAGGGGCTACGACAGCGGCGGGGCCGAACTGTGGACGGTACAGCTCGGCACGGACTCCTTCGATACCGGCCGCGGCGCGGCCGCCGACGCCTACGGCAACGTCTACGCGGCCGGGGAAACGGCGCATTCCTTTGACGAAAACGCCTGGCTCGGCAATAAGGATTTCTTCCTGGTCAAATACAGCACCGAAGGCGCGAAGCTCTGGTCCAGGCAGTTCGGCACCACCTCGGACGATTCCGCCTACGCCGCGGCCGCGGACGCCGCCGGCAATGTCTACGTGGTGGGGGATACGGCGGGCGTGATGGACGGGTCCAACCAGGGAGAGAGCGACGTCTTCCTGGCCAAGTTCGACGCTTCCGGAACGCAGCTCTGGGCCAGGCAGCTCGGCAGCGCCGGCGTCGACGCCGGGCGCGGCGTGGCGGTGGACGGGTCGGGCAACGTCCTAATAACCGGCTTCACGAACGGCGACTTCGACGGCAATACCAGCCTCGGCTCGACCGACCTCTTTATCGCCAAGTACACCTCCGCCGGCGTTAAAGTGTGGTCGAAGCAGTACGGCACCGCCACCTCGGACTCGGCCTACGGCATCGCGGCGGACGCGGCGGGCAACATCTTCGTCAGCGGCGACACCTGGGGGCCTTTCGCCGCCGCCGACCCTGACCTCAGCGATTTCTTTGTGGCCAAGTACGACGGCGACGGCGCCAGCCTCTGGATAAGGCAGCTGGGCGCCGCGGGGATGTACAACTTCAGCAACGCGGTGGCGGCGGACTCTTCCGGGAGCGTGTTCTTCACGGGCCAGACCAACGGCGACTTCCAGGGGGCCAACATCGGCGGCATGGACGTGGCCCTGGTCAAGTACGACCAGGACGGAAATTTGGTCTGGAAAAAACAGTTCGGCACCACGGACGGGGATTCCGGCAGGGGCGTAGCCCTTGATTCCTCCGGCAATGTATTCACAACCGGTGAAACCGCCGGCGGAATGGACGGAAACGTAAACCCGAACCCGGGCTCTTCGGACGTGTTCCTGGTGAAGCACGTGAAGTGAGGACGGCAGACGAGGCGGATTGAACGAACGAATTGATATGAAACGGACAGGGAAACTATTGATACTGGCCATGCTGGCCTTCCCGGCGCCTGCCGCCGCGGGAGACCTCAGCATTGGGCTCGGGTATCCCTATCTCTCGGCCAAGTACGACTTCCAGTCCGTGGCGGCCGAAGCCAGGCTGGTTACCGGCAGCGGCATACAGGTCTATTCCGGCCGGGGCTACTGGAATTTCCACCGCAGCCGGCCGCTGACGGCTTTCGCGGGGGCGGAGGCCGGCTACATTAAGTTCGACACGCTGGATATGAAGGGCACCGGGGGCATGGCCGCCCTGTTCGTGGGCGGAGAATACGCCGTAGCCGAGAACTTCTCGGTGCTTATGGATTTTGCGCCTACCCTGATCATGCTCAAGCACGGCGTGTACGACGTGGGCGTCAGCGGCGTGGAATACGTGGTAAACATGGGGTTCTATTACCGCTTCGGCGGCGGGACGGCTAAGCGCCCCGCGCCCAGGGCGGTACGGCCACCGCCGCAGCCTGCCGCGCGGCCCGTGAAGGCCGCCCCGCCGGAACCTGAAGCGCCCCCGCCCCCCGCCGCGGCGCCCCGCCCCGCCCGGACCTCCTCCGCCGCGGCCGCCCGGGCCCTGGCGGACCTGGATTCGCAGGACTGGCGGGTGCGCCGCAAGGGGGCCTGGAAACTGGGGGACCTCAAGCACGCGCCGGCCGTCGAGCCGCTCATACAGCTGCTGGACGATAAGAGCCTGGCCGTGCGCGGCGTAGCCGCGCTGGCGCTGGGCAGGATAGGCGACCCGCGCGCCCTCCTGCCCCTGCTCCTCGCCCTCGAGGACGAGTCGGCCTACGTGCGGGCCTCGGCGGCCGAGGGCCTCGGCGGCCTGAAGGACAAGCGGGCGCTCAGGGAACTCTCCGGGGCTTTAAAGGACAGGGCCGCGGTGGTGCGCAAGGCGGCCGCCAAGTCGATAAAAGAGATCGGGCGGCGCTAGCTCCCGCCGGAAAAGAAAAAGCCCGGGCGCTGCCGCCCGGGCTTTTTTACGTCCCCCTCTCAGGAGGGCGTGTTCTTCGAGTTGATCAGCTTCTCCACCTCTTCCGGGGTGGGCGGCTCTATGTTGCGGCACTTGGGGAAGCCGGAGCAGGCCAGGAAGTAGCCGCGGGCGCTCTTGCGCAGCAGCATGGCGTTCTTGTTGCACTTCGTGCAGATCTTCTCGGTCTTGATCGGCGCGAAGTACTCCTGCTTGTTGCCTTCCTTGTCGAGCGGCACCTTGCCCTTGCACTTGGGGAAGCGCGAGCAGCTCAGGTACTTGCCGAAGCGGCTCTCGCGCTGCACCATGGGGGAGAGGCACAGCGGGCACTTCTCGTTGGTCTTGATCACGTTCGGGCGGGACTTGGTCATGTCCTTTTCCGCCGTGGCCAGCTCTTCGGCGAACGGGCCGTAGAATTCCTTCATGAACTTCACCCAGTCCATGGTGCCGTCGGCGATATCGTCGAGCTTGTCTTCGATGGAGGCCGTGTAGGAGATCTCCATGATCTCCTTGAAGAAGTCCTTGAGCTTTTCCGTCACCAGGGCGCCCAGCTCCGTGATGAGCAGCTTGCGGTCCTTCTCGCGGTTGATGTAGCCGCGGTCTATGACGTTCTTGATGATGACCGCGTAGGTGGACGGGCGGCCTATGCCGTGCTTTTCCAGCGTCTTGATGATGCTGGCCTCGTTGTAGTTGGGCGGCGGGGAGGTCTTGTGGGACTTGGTAGAGACGTCCTTCAGCAGGACGACGTCGCCCTCTTTGAGCGGCGGCAGGGCGGCGGCGCCTTCCTCTTCCTCTCCGGCCACCTCGTCCTCCTTCTCCTCCATGTAGATCTTCAGGTAGCCTTCGAACTTGACCGTGCGGCCGCTGGTGCGCAGCACGGCGCGGCCTTTATCGTCGGAGAACTCGACGGACAGCGAGTCGAAGATGGCCTCTTCCATCTGGCTGGCCATGAAGCGCCGCCAGATCAGGTCGTAGAGCTTCACCTGGTCGGGATTAAGGAACGGCGCCATTTCTTCCGGCCGCTTGTAGGCGGAGGTCGGGTGGATAGCCTCGTGCGCTTCCTGCGCGCCCTTTACCTTCTTCAGGTACATGGGAGGCTTGGCCGGGCAGAAGTCCTTGCCGTAGATCTCGGTTATGAATTTGGCGGCTTCCTTCTGCATGTCGGCGGACACGTTGAACGAGTCCGTGCGCATGTAGGTGATGAGGCCGGAGCGCTCGCCGCCCATGTCCACGCCTTCGTAGAGGCTCTGCGCCACCTTCATGGTGCGGTCCGACGAGAAGCCCAGCTTGTTGTAGGCGTCCTGCTGCAGGGTGCTGGTGATGAACGGCGGCTTGGGCTTCTGCCGCACGGCCTTGGCGTCAACCTTGGACACCGTCAGCCTGGAATTGCGCAGGTGCGTGCCCGCCTCCGCGGTGTCTTCCAGCTTCTTGAAGACGGAGGTCTTGTAGCGGTAATCCTCGGCGAAGAGGTTCAGCGTTATCGTCTGCTCCACCGGGGCCCCGCCCCAGCGCACCAGCTTGGAGTCGAAATCCTTGTAGCCGCTCTTGTCGCCCTCGGGCATCTCCTTGGCGAGCCTGGTGTAGAGCGTGTAATAATCCTCTTCCTTGAAGGCCGCTATTTCCTTGGCCCTCTCGGCGATCAGGCGCACCGTGACCGACTGCACGCGCCCGGCGGACAGGCCGCTCTTGATCTTGCTCCACAGCAGAGGCGAAAGCTTGTAGCCCACGATGCGGTCTATGATGCGCCGGCTCTGCTGGGCGTTGACCAGCGCCATGTCCAGGTCGCGCGGGCTCTTGAGCGATTCCTCAATGGCGGTCTTGGTGATCTCGTGGAAGCTGATGCGCTTGAACGGCACATCCGCCTTGATGGCCTCGCGCAGGTGCCAGCTGATGGCCTCGCCTTCGCGGTCAGGGTCGGTGGCCAGGTAGATGACATCGGCGTTCTTGGCGATCAGGTTGAGCTCGGCGATTATTTTTTTGGCCCGCTCCACCAGCACGTATTTGGGAGTGAACTCCCCGGCCGTGTCCACGCCCAGTTCGTCTTTAGGCAGGTCGCGCACGTGCCCGAAAGAACTGCGCACGACATAATCGGCGCTCAGGAAGCGGCTTATGGTCTTCTCCTTGGTGGGAGACTCGACTATCACAAGATGCCGCTTGGCGGTTTTTGAAGCTTTAACAGGTTTGACAGGTTTTTCAGATTTTTCAGCCATAATTTAGATATCTATAATATTATATTTTATCCTTATAAGGCAAAGCACTTCGATGAAATTCACAGGGAACGGCAGTAGCGTCCGCCGCGGGAGGCCAGCAGCGGGGTGACTTCCAGCTCGAAGAGCGCCGCGGCCGCCCGCTGCACCGGCCACCCCAGCCTGGCGGTGAGTTCGTCGGCGTTCAGCCCTTCCTCCCGCGCCGCTATGGCCGAGTAAGCCTCCAGCGCGTCGGGCGAAAGCCCGGCCAGCGCGGCCCTCCCCGGCCCCGCAGCCGAGGCCGCGGGCGAGGCCTTCAGCCCGAAGAGGGCCTCAGGCGGGAAACAGGCGATGATATCCTCCCCGTTCTCTACCGGGTAAGCCCCGTTCTTGATATAGAAATTAGGCCCGCGGCTCACCGGCGAATCCACCGGCCCCGGCACGGCCAGCACCTCGCGGCCCTGGTCCAGCGCGAAGCGGGCCGTTATAAGCGCCCCCGATTCAAAGCCCCCCTCCACCACTACGGTAGCCAGCGAAAGCCCCGAGATGATGCGGTTGCGCCTGGGGAAATTAGCCGGGAGAGGCCCCTTGCCCAGCGGGAACTCCGAGACCAGCGCGCCCCCCTTTTCCACGATCCTGTCCGCCAGCTTCCTGTTCTCCGGGGGGTAGATCTCGCTGAGCCCGGCCCCCAGGGCCGCCCAGGTCACCCCGCCGGCCTCCACCGCGGCCTGGTGCGCCGCCGTGTCTATGCCGCGGGCCAGGCCGCTGGCCACAGCGACTCCGGCGGAAGCCAGCTCCCCGGCCAGGCGGGCGGCCGTGCGCAGGCCGTAAGCCGTGGCCTTGCGCGTGCCCACTATGGCCGCGGCCGGCAGCGGCTTCAGTTCCCCCCGCACGTAAATTACGAGCGGCGGGTCGTAGATATTTCTTAATAATCCGGGATAGCCCTCGTCGAGAGCCGTTAGGACGGAGACGCCGGCCGCTTCCGCGGCGCGCAATTCCTTTTCGGGGTCGGCTTCGGCGGTCTGCGCGGCCAGCCTGGCGGCCACGTCCGGCATGACCCCGCCTTCCGCCGCTATTTCCGAGGGCCGGCGTTTCAACAGCTCGGCTGCGCCGCCGTAGAAGTCCAGCAGCCGCAGCAGCCAGTCGCTCTTGTGGCAGGCGAAGAAATTCAGGCGCAAACGCGCCAGCCTTTCCTCATCGTTCCCGGTCCCCATCTCCCCCCCCCAGGCGAACCGCGGCCGCGGCGCGCGAACCGCGCCCGGCCGCTACTTCTTCTTAACTATGTAGCCGGCCGAAATAGGCGTGGTGGCGTCTATCACGCGCGCCTTGACGACCGAGCCTTCCACGCTGAACACCTCGGCCAGGCCGGCGGGCTGCACTTCCCTGCCGATAAGCTTGCCGGCCTTGTCGTGGGCGTCGCTGCCCTTCAGGTAAACAGCAAGATAATCCCCGGGCCGCACGCCGGCGGGATCCTCCATGGAAACCTGCAGCGTTTCACCGGTAATGGAGAGGCCCTCTTCCAGGAAATCGTCGTCGTTCTTGAGCTTGGCCGTGACCACGCCGTCGGCGCGCCAGCCTTCCGGCACTATCTTCACGCCGTCGCCCCATTCCATCTGGTGCTCGGGCATCTCCTCTGAAAGGAAGCTCTCGTCGAAATCGCGCAGGATCTCGCCCGGCTCCGGCAGCGAGGCCCTCCTGGCCGCGGCAATCCTGGCGGCGGGGGCGTAGACTCCGGCCGGCTCCGGGGAGGCGGCGGCCACGGGCACCCGGCGGTAAGGAATGACGATCTCGTTCAGGTCCGGGATGATGAGCTCTTCGCGCGGGTTTATCCTGTCCGGGTCCGCCACGCTCTTGTAGTTGGCGTTGTAGATGCGGCCCCACATGAAGGGATTCTTATAATATTTGCCGGAGAGGTCCCACAGCGTGTCGCCGCGGCTGACCGTATGTTTTTTGCCCACCACGAAGCCGCCGGACTGCATGGCGCTTTGCGAAAGGCCGGCCGCTCTAAGGAGTTCGCTCGGCATGAAAGCGGCGCCGGGATCCTGCTTGGGCTGCACCGCGCGCTCGCCGGGGCGGGCGGCCCTGGAAGGCCGGGCGGCCGGCGCGGCGGGCCGCTTCGCCGCCGGCTTCGCGGCGGCTCTCTTGGCCTTGGCGGCGCCGGGCTGGATAACGGGGATGATCTCCGCGGCCTGGGCGGCGGCGGGGGCCGCGGCCTCCTGCGCCTGCTGGGCGCATAGCGCCGCGGGCAGCGCCAGGGCAAGGAAAGTGATCGCTATAGTTTTCATTCTGCCTCCAGTCTAAACGGCCGCCAGGGCGGCTTTGTCGAGCATGCGGTACTGTATCGCCTCCGTCAGGTGCTCCCGCCTTATGACGGGGGCCCCTTCCAGGTCGGCTATAGTCCGCGAAATTTTCAGGATCTTGTCCAGCGAGCGGGCCGAGAAGCCCAGCCTGTTCATCGCCGTCTCCAGCACGGCGGAGGCGCCTTCCGGCAGGGCGCAGTGCCTGCGCAGTTCCGCGCCGGCCATGAAGGCGTTGGCTTTGGCGCTCCCGAACCGGCGCCGCTGCAGTTCCTTCGCCTTCAGCACGCGCGCCGCGATGGCGGCGGAGCTTTCCCCTTTGGGCAGGCCTTCCCAGTCCGCGTATTTGACGGCGGAAAGCTGCACCTGCAGGTCTATGCGGTCCAGGATCGGCCCGGAAACCTTGGCGCGGTACTTGTGCACCTGTATCGGCGTGCAGGCGCACTCGCGCGTGGGATGGCCCAGGTAGCCGCAGGGGCAGGGGTTCATGGCCGCCACCAGCAGGAAGCGGGCCGGGTAGGCCACGCTTTCCTTAACGCGGGCGACGGTCACCTTCCAGGCTTCCAGCGGCTCACGCAGGGCCTCTATGGCCGGGCGCGAGAACTCCGGGAACTCGTCGAGAAAAAGCACGCCGTTATGCGCCAGGGAAACCTCGCCCGGCCGCGGGCTGGAGCCGCCGCCGATCAGCGCGGCGTCGGAGATGGTGTGGTGCGGCTCCCTGAAGGGGCGCTCGCGCATCAGGCTGCCCGCCGCGCAAAGGCCGCTGACCGAATAAAGTTTGGTGGTCTCCAGTTCCTCGTCGAAGGACATGGGCGGCAGCAGCGCCCCGAAGCGCCGCGCCAGCATGCTCTTGCCCGCGCCGGGCGGGCCGACCAGGATGATATTGTGGAAGCCGGCCGCGGCTATCTCCATCGCGCGCTTGGCGAAAGCCTGCCCTTTCACCTCGGAAAAATCCGGGATGGAGGCCGCGGGCCGAGGCGCCGCGGGGGGCGCCGCACAGGGGCGCAGTTCGCCGCCCTTCACCCAGTCGGACACTTCTTTCAGGCTGGAGGCCGCCAGGCACTCCACCCCCGAGACGGCCGCCTCGGCGGCGTTGCCGGCGGGAACTATCGCCAGGCGGCCCTGGCCTTTGACGGCCAGCAGCATCGGCAGCACGCCGGCCACCGGCCGCAGGCCGCCGCCAAGCGCCAATTCGCCTATAAAATAAGCTTCCCCCAGGCGCGCGGGAGGCTCTTTGCCGAGCGCGCCGGAGGCGGCTATCACGCCCAGGGCTATCGGCAGGTCGAAATGGGTGCCGGCTTTCTTTATCTCGGCCGGGGCCAGGTTGACCGTGATGCGCTTGGCGGGAAAATCGTAGCCGGAGTTGCGCACGGCGGCCACCACGCGGTCCTTGGCTTCCTTGACCGCGGCGTCGGGCAGTCCGACGACGGTATAGGCCGGCAGGCCCGAGGCTATGTAGACCTCGGCGCTCACTTCCCTCCCGTCGATGCCCTTAAGGCACAATGTGCGCAGCTTTGAAAGCATATCTCCAGTATAGCAGGCCAACCCGACAACCGCCTGTCGGGTTGCGAAAAGCTTTTTTTCCTATTTCGCCAGCCGGCAGACGTCGCCGGCCTTGGCGTTCCCGCCCGCCGCCTTCACTATCTTCGCTACGGAGCAGTCGCCGCCAGAGCCGCAGTAGCGCTCCACCTCGGCGCGGCCTATGTAGGATTCGCGGTGGCCTATCACCAGATTGGAGCGCGGGTCGCGTATCTCGGCGCCCTGCCGGTAGCAGTCCAGGTCCAGGCCTTCCTTAACGCCGGAATCCTCGCCGGCGTTCAGGTAAAGTTCATCGCCGGAGGCGTCGGCCACCATGCAGGACCAGGCCTTCTTGTTGAGCTGGCTGGCCGCGTTCGTGACGAACTGCACCAGCGCGGCGCGCAGGGCCTCGCCCTCCAGGGTCTCGTCGTAGCCGCCCTTGGTGCCCATGCCCAGGAAAGAGCCCTTGGTGGACTTGGCGCGGCCCTTGCCGGAGTCGGCCAGGATGACCTGCCCGCTCTGTACGTCGATAAGGCGCAGGTCCACGGCCACCTCGGCCACCTGGCTCTTGGACTGCGTGATCAGGTAATCGGAGCCTTCCTTCTTTACCCCGAACTGCGAGATGGACCCCACCACTATGGCTTCCAGCCCCATCACCTGGCCCACCTTGACCGCGGTGACCTGGTCTATCAGCCCGCCTCCCTGCAGTTTCTGCTCCTCAAGTATTTTGGCCATGCGGTCGCGCTCGACCACTATGAACTTGCCGGACTTTACCAGCTCGGTCACCAGGATGTCCGAGGCCGCGCCGCCCAGCCGGCCCTGGCCGTAGGCGGACTTGTTCTCGAATTCCACCACGCCGACGCGGCGCTTGGGCCCGTCGTATCTGGACGTCACCTTCTCGGTCTCGTCCACGCTCAGCGTCTGCCGGCTCTTGACCGACTTGGACGGGGCGCAGGCCGCCGTGAACACCAAAGCCGCCGCCAGGAATTGAAGTTTTTTCATGTTTCCTCCGACTGAGTTTCCCGCTACCTGCGCGGCAGGCGGTCCAGGGCCTTGCCGGCCGCGGCCTCCGCCTCGCGCTTGAGCGGGGACTTTAAAATATTCTGCACCAGTTTCACCGCCAGCTGCTCCACGAAAGCCGCCTTGGCCTCGTCCTTGTTCAGGAACACTTTAATATCCCTGCCCGAACCCGTGCCCTCGTAAAGGGTTTCCCCGGTAGAGGCCGAAACCAGCTTGAGCCTGAGCACGACCGACTTGCGCACCACGAAGCCCAGGTTCTGAAAAGTAAAATCTTCCACATCCCCGTAGCAGAGCAGGTCGGCGCCGACGGCCTTGCCTATCTCCTCCGCCTTCACCCCCGCCAGCTGCCCGCCTTCCGAAACGCCCAGGCCCCGCAGCGCCCCGTCCACTTCCCCGCCCGGCAGGGGCAGGTAGCCGCGCCGCCCGAACCCTTCGGCCGCCAGCTTGCGCATGATGTCCGCCGCGTCCACCGCGGTGCTCTGGTTGTCGAAGGGGAGCACCGCCACGCGCGCGTCGGGCGCGGCCCGCAGAGAGGGAGAGACCTGGTAAGCCCCCCCGCCCGCGCAGGCGCAGGCCGCCGACAACAGCGCTAAAACCGCCAGGCGCCTGTGCATGGGCTACCTGGGCAGCGAAAAGACCACTTCCTGCGGCCCGACCGCTTCCAGCTCCAGCCCCAGGGCGTCGCCGCGCAGCACGGCGCTGGCGAACTCCTGCGAATCCGGGCGCCGCGGCACGGCCGTGAAGACCGCCGCGCCGTCCGTGTAGCTCTCCAGCTTCACGCCGCTCGCGTCTACGCGCTGCAGCTGGGTTTTAAGCCTTTCCACCGCCTCCAGCCCGCCCAGGCCGATGATCTTCAGCCTGATCGGGGCGTCGGCCTTGAGCAGGCGCTCGGCCTTGCCGGCCGCGTCCTGCGCCAGCAGTTCGCCCGCGGCCGAGAGGGCCTTGGAAAACGAGGCCGCCTCGGAAGAGTCTATGGCGTTGGCCTGGCTGGAGAGGGAAAGCAGTTCCTTGCCGGTCTTTACGTCGTAAACCTTCAGGTAGGCCTCCGAGCGGGAAGGGTAGAAGCCGGTGCTGAGCCCGGCGCCGGAGGGGGCGGCCGAGGCGGAGGCCGCGAACAGCAAATCCGCGCCGGCGCCGGAGGCCGCGGCCAGCAGGCCGGAATCGGGGCCGGCCAGCAGGGAGGCGTCGGAAGCGAAAGGATAATCCTTTATGAGGATGGCGGAGCGCCGGGAGAAGGTGTCGCGGAATCCTTTGGCGAAGGCTTTGTCCTGCGGGGCGCGCTGGGCGAAAGCGGCCGAAAGGGCGGAGGCGCCCGGCCCGGCCAGGTTCATGCCGCGCAGCGCGGCGGCGATCTTGTCGTGGTAGACCCAGGCGCGCAGGCCTACGCGGTAGGAGGCTCCCTCCCGGCCCTCGGTGACGATCTTGCGCTTGGCCACGTAGAGCTGCGGGGTTTTAAGCAGGCCGATCTCCAGCACGGCATACTTCTCCACCCGCTCGGTTTCGTCCAGGAAAAGCTCCGCCGCGCGGCGCACGGCGTTCCTTTCGGCGTCCAGGGCCGCCCGCTCGCGCGAAGCCCCCAGGTCGCGCTCGTCGAAGGAGGTCGAGCCCTCCGCCGGCAGCGGCTCGGGCGAAGCCCTGTAGGCGCCCGGGGCCGGCGCGTGCGCGCAGGCCGAGGCCAGGAGCAGGGCCGGTAAAATTTTTCCAAAAGTTCTCATGAGTCCCCCTGTCGCTAAACGGGCTTCTGGGCCTTGGCCACCGGCAGCGCGAAACAGAACTTGCAGCCGTGCCCGGGCCTGGATTCCAGCCAGATCTTGCCGCCGTGCTTCTCCACCACAGACTTCGAGATCGCGAGCCCCAGGCCCGTGCCGGGCACCTGGTTCACGCTGGTCTTGCCGCGGTAAAACTTGTCGAACACCAGCTTCTGCTCCGCCGGCGGGATGCCGGGGCCGTTGTCCTCCACGCAGATCACCACGGCCTCGCCCTTGTCCGTGCCGGTCACCTTGACGGTGGAGCCCTTGCCGGAATACTTTATGGCGTTGATGACCAAATTGTCTATGACCTGGGTTATCCAGCGCGTATCGGCGTGCACCGCGGGCAGGCCCTTGGGCGTCTCGTTGTGCAGGTCCACGCTGCTCTCCCTGGCCTTCAGCATCATGGTAGAGATGGAACTGCGCACCAGCTCGGTAAGGTCCACCTTGCCCAGCTCCATCTCCACCTTGCCGCCCAGGCGGGAGAGGTCCAGCAGGTTGGTGATCAGGTTGGTCAGGCGGTTCACGGACTGGTCGGTGACGGTGAGGAAATTGGTCTGCTGCTCGTTGAGCGGCCCCACCTCGCCGCTGAGGATCACCGACACGAAGCCCTTGATCGTGGTGAGCGGCGTCTTCAGCTCGTGGCTGACGGTGGCCAGGAACTCGTCCTTGATCTTGTTGAGCTGGGCCAGCTCCTGCGCGGTCTTGGAGAGGTTCTCGTAGAGGGAGAACATCTCGATGATGATGGCGAGCTCGTCGGCGATGATAGAGAGGAACTCGAGCTGGTCCGGCGTGAAGAAGTCCTTGCGGCGGCTGCCCACGCGCATCACGCCGATGATGCGGTCGTGCAGGGAGATGGGCACGATCATCAGGGAGTGGATCTCCCAGAGCTTGGCGTAGCGGGTCAGCACGTCGGGGTCGTCCTGCGCGTCCGCGGTTATGAAGGGCTTGCGGGCCAGGAAGGTGCGCACCGAGGCGCTGGCCTGGTTGCTGACGGGGATGCTGTAGAGCATGCGGTCCTCGTCGGAGATGCCGTAGGCGCCGGGGCTGACTACCAGCTCGTTCTTGGTCTCGTCGAACAGCAGCGTGGCCACCACGTCGGCCTCCATCATCTTGGCGACGATGTTGAGGATCGAGGAGCAGCCGCCCTGGGCGTCCTTCTCGGGACCGGCCGCCTTGGTGACCACCTCGTAAAGGGCCTTGCGCTCCTTGGCGCGCTGGATCAGGCGCGAGCCGGCCACGTCGAGCTCCTTCACCACGGCGTTGACCTCGTTCTTGAGCTGGTCGGCCTCTTTCTTGAGCGTGAACAGCTTGTCGGACACCTTGGAGATGGAGGAAAGCTGGGAGGCCACGAAGCGCAGGTAGGGCTGCGCCGCGTCGAACGAAGCGGGGCTTGGCGCTCCGAACAGGATCAGGCGCTCGGGGGCCCCGGCCGCGGGCTTGAACGGGCACATCAGCGCCGACCTGATGCCGAAGATGGAGAAGATCTCCTCCACGCCGGCGTAGTCGCCGGCCCGCACGTCGTCGAACCGCAGCAGCTCGCCCTCGGCGGAGCTGCGGTCCAGCGCGCTCCACTTGTAGGAGGTCAGCAGCTTCGGCTCGGCCTTGAAATGCTTCAGGTAATTCACCAGCTTCCACTGCCCCGGCCCCTTCTCGAAAAGCAGGATGGAGCACTCCGGGAAAGCCTTGTGGAGCTTGATCAGGTAATAGTTGGTGATGTCGCCGTAATGCTCGGGCTGCTCGGGAGCGTAGGCGCGCTCCATGGTCTCGCGCGTGAACGAGGTGAAGTCGGCCAGGGATTTCTGCGAGGCGCGCAGCGAGCTCTCCATCGGGAGCACGTCGCGGAATTTAAGGTACCAGTAGGCGCCGAAAGCGCCCGCCGCGCCCAGCACCCCCGCCCCTACTAGTTGTTCCAGCATAACTATACCAGGTCCATCAGTATCTTGGCGTACGCCGCCTTGGATTTCAGCTTCTCGCTGGACAGCCACGCGCCCTTGACCAGGAAGCTGTCGAGTATCTTGAAAGTGATGTGGCGGAACTCCGGCTCCTGGGCGCCCAGCGCGGAGGTCGGCTGCGGGCCGAGGATGATGGCGCCGTTGACGTTGCGCTCGCTGGCGTAATTGCCGATCTTGAAAGGGATGCCGTAAAGCTCGTCGGAGTTATACTCCTCGGTGAACACCTGGCTCCAGTCGGTGTTCAGGCCGAGCTCTTTGGCCCGCTCGCGCAGGCTGTAGAGGGCGAACTGCGCCTCGCGCTTCATGCCCTTGGGGTAGAACAGCCCCCACTTGAACCAGGCGGATTCCATGGGGCCCGGCTGCGCCGCGGCGGCCTGCTGCGCCTCGTCGTCGGTGACGGCGCCGGCCACCTGGGTCTCGCTGAAACCGAGCAGGGTGTCGAGCAGCTGGGCGTGCGTGGCGCTGTTCATCGCGTTGACCACGAATTTCTCCAGCTTCTTCATGGCCTCGAGGCTCTTGGCCACGTCGTTGAAGGGCATCAGGGGGCCCGCGAAGATGCCGTTGATCTCGTCCTCGGACAGCTTAATGTCGCGGCCCTGCAGCAGCTGGCCGAGGATCGCCTTGTAGGCCTGGGCGCCGGGGATCTTGAGGTCCACCATCCAGCCCTGCGTGAACTGGAAGCCCACGGCGTCCTCCAGCCCCGCCAGCGACTTGGGCGGGAACACCGAGGTGACCACGATCTGCTTGTTCTGGGTGACGAAGTCGTTGAGCCACTTGGAGAGGTATTTTTTGTTCTCTTCGGAAACCATCAGCATGTGCACGTCGTCGATGATGAGCACCTTCACCTTGGAGAACATCGATTCCAGGCGGGCTATCCCCCCTTCCTTGATGGCCAGCTCCACGCCTTTGGAAAGCTTTATCCCGTCGGTGACGAAGATATTGCTCTGCCCTATGGAGGCGGAGAGGCCGTAGGAGATGGAGTTGACGAAATGCGTTTTGCCGGTGCCGGGGTTGCCGAAAACCAGCAGCGGGTTGTAGATCACGCCCGGATTTTCCACCACGGCCATGGCGGCCGCGTGGGCGAAGCGGTTGTGCGAGCCGGCTATCAGCGTCTGGAAGCTGTAGGTGGGGATGAGGGGCAGTTCCATGGACCACTTGGCTTTTATGCGGGCCGACGCCGTAGGCGCCGCGGCGGCGGCGGCGGCGGCCGCGGTGGCGGCGGCGGCTTCGGGGGTCGGCGCAGCGTCTTCGCGCTTTATGCGGGTGGTGGCCGAAGGAACGAAATTCATGCCCGTGCGGGGGCGGGTTACGGCGGGGTTATCCGCCGCTGCCGCCATGGCGGGAATTTCCGGCAGGGCCGGGGGCAGCGCCGCCGGCTGCGGGATCGGTGCCGGCGCGGGCTGCGGCGCGGGCGCGGGGGCCGGCTGCGGGGCGGGTACGGGTTTGGGCTGCTCAACGGGCGCGGGCGCCGGGGCAGGCTTGGGCTGCTCGACAGGGGCGGGCGCGGGCCGGGGCTGCTCAACCGGTGCCGGCGCAGGGGCCGGCTTGGGCTGCTCGACGGGGGCGGGCGCGGGCCGGGCCTGCTCAACCGGGGCCGGCGCAGGGGCCGGCTTGGGCTGCTCGACAGGAGCGGGCGCGGGGGCGGGCTCCGGCGACAATTTTATCTTGGGCTTCGGGGCGTCGAAAGGCGCCGGCTCGTCGCCGAAAGCCTCTTCCTCGGGCGCGGGGGCGCTAAGCTCCGCGGTGACCGCTTTCAGTTTTTTCATCGTGTCCATTTCCAGCTTGGACAGGTAGATGATAAAGTCGAAGTCCCCGGAGGTTTTCTCGGGACGCGAGCAGAGGCTGCCGAGCTTCTTGACGATGAGGAAGATGTCCTTCATCTCCCCTTTGATCAGGAGCTTGTGACGGCTTGGATTTTTGTCCGTCGGAGCCGGGGCCACGTCCCACTTTTTTAGCATAGTTTCAGCGCACTATCAGGTCGGTAACCAGGTCCAGCGCGGCGGAATGGCTGAACGAGGAAGAGTCGTAATACCGGAAGAATCCACCCGAGGCGGCGAAGGCGCCCTCTATCTCGGAAACCTTGTCCGGGGGTATGTTGCCGAGGCAGATCAGCCCCTGCGCCCCGGATTCGGTCACCGACTGCTGCACGAAGTTGGGGTTGGCTTCAGGGTCGCACTCGTTTACGGCCGAGCGCTTGATGAACATCGGCTTGACGGCGGATTTAAGGCAGATCGAATCCAGTTCCGCCAGCACCGTGGCGCACAGCGCCTTGTCCTCGGAGGCGTAGAGGAACATCAGCGTGCGCAGGCGCTCCGCCGGTATGCCCTCCGGGGCCTGCTTGGAAGCCAGGTCGGTAAGGTCGCCGGCCTGGGCCCGCGAGGTGGTGGACGGCGCACCTGCCTGGAAGATGACGGTCTTTTCCTCATCTCCGGAAGAGTCCGGCGGCATCACCAGGGTGGCGTCGCCGCCGCCCAGTTCAAGGCCGCCGCCGCCGGGCATGTCCGTCTGCGGCCGGCCCACGCTAAGCTCAAGACCGGCGCCGCCGGGTATGGTCTGGTCCGCGGCCTCCGCCTGAGGCTGGCCGACGCCAAGTTCAAGACCGGCGCCGCCGGGTATGGTCTGGTCCGCGGCCTCCGCCTGAGGCTGGCCGACGCTCAGTTCAAGACCGGCGCCGCCGGGAGAAAGTTCCTGGCCGCCGGCCGCGGGTTCAGGGGAGGCGAACGCTTCGGGCGCGGCCTCGGCGGCGGGGGCGGCTTCGCCGAGCCCGGCGAAAGAGCCGAACTCAATGCCGCCTTCGGCCTGCGGGGCGGGCGCGGCGGCCGGTTCCGGCGCCGAAAGCTCTTCCGCGGCCTGCAGGACGGGCGTGTCCGAGGGAGGGTCGAGCCTCAGAGTTTCTCCGCCCTGGTCCTCAGGCATAGCGGCCTGCGGCTCGGGCTGCGGGATCCCGCCGTCGGCCTGGGCCGGCGCGTCTGCCGACGGGTCTATGGCGAAGGCGTCGAAAGCGCTGGCGGCCGGCTCGGGCTGCTGAGCTTCCGTATTTTCCTCTTTTTCAGGTTCGTTAGGTTCCACGGTATCCCCCTGCGCAGCCGGCTGCGGCTCTTCGGACAGGCCCTGTATCGACGGGCCGTCCGTGCTCTCTTCTATCGCCTGCACGGATTCCGGTATGACTCCGGCCTCGGGCAGCGGCGCGGCCGCCTGTTCGGGCGCCGCCTTTCCGTCCTCGGACATCTGTATCAGCGCGTCTATGTCCGGTATGCCGAAATCGCTGGTATTGGCGTAAGCGGGCAGCGCGTCCGGCTTTTCCGGGGCGGCTTCGGCCGCCGGGAAAATATCCGCCGCGGATTGCGCGGCAAAAGCGGGTTCTTCGGCAGCGGGCTCCGGCAGCGCCTGCGGCGAAGATTCGGGCGCCGCCCCGGTCTGGAAAGCGGCGGGTTCCTGGGCGGCGGGCTGGGCCGCCGCAGGGGCTTCTTCCGCGGGCGGGGTAAATTCGGAAATGGAAAGAGAGGGGCCGGCCGGAACAGGGCGCGCGGGTTTTTCTTCCGGGGGCTCCAGCACCGAACCGGAAAGTTTGGCCGGGGCGCTGAAGGGCTGTCCGGGCTCCGCCTGTTTTTCCGCGTCCTGCGCTTCCTGCCCGAACATAAAATCGCCCAGGCTCTGGGGAGCGAGGTTTTCCGGCGCTGCCGTTTGCGGCTCCGGCTCCGGGGCCGGCGCCGGTTCCTGCGGCGACTGCTCGCCTAAAGAAAGCCCGGCGAAAGGCTGCAGCACCACGGTCTTGTCGGCGTCCGGGGAAGATTCGGGCTCGGGGGCAGGCTGGACGTCCCGGAGTTCCGGGGCGGGCGCGCCTTCGGGCAGGCCGGAGAAGGGCTGCAGCACTACCGTCTTGTCGCCGTAATCCTGCGGCGGAAAATTTTCCTCGGCCCGCGGGGCGGGCTCGGGGGTCACAGGCTCGGGTATCGCGGGCTCCGGGACCACGGCCTCAGGCTGCGGCGCGGCCGCCCTCGGCGGCTCCAGCGGCTGCAGTTCCGGCATCTTGATCCCGTCGAGGATGGACGGCATCTTGTTCAGCAGGCCGTTCAGGTCCGAGAGTATCTCGTCTATGGATTCTTTTTTCTTGTCTTTGCCTTCCATAAAACCGCCCCCATGCCCTATTAAATATATACGCGCATTACTTTTTAATTATAGCAAGTTGTTTGCGGAAGATTAACGCGGTTTTTGCGCTGCCCGCGGCGGCCGGGTCCAGGCCGTCAGCCGAAGCGGCGGTCAGCAGGTTCTCCGCGTCCGGCGAGGCTGAATAGGCCAGGCAGGCCAGGGCCTCGCCGCGCAGGGGAGAACTGCCCCCTGAAACGGTTTTATCCAGGTAGGCGTGGCCTTCGGCGTAGCCCAGCCGCGACAGGGCGCAGGCGGCGTAAAGCTTCGCGCTGTAGGAAGGATCATAGTCCAGGGCCTGCTTCATCTGCGGCACGAAATCGGCCAGGCCGGCCATGGCGGACAGGAAAAAGCCGGAAGCGCGGAGTTCCATTTCGCTCCGGGCCACCAGGGCTCCGGAGGCGGCCAGCACTTTTTCCCGGTACGGCCCCGGCGAAGAGCTGAGGGCCAGCGTAAAGCCGGCCTCAAGGGCCGCCTGCCTGCGGGCGGACGGAAAACCCGAGCCCGAGGCGTTCAGCAGGCTCTCCAGCCAGAGGCGCCGCAGCTCGCCGTCCGGCTCGCCGCGGGACCAGGCCCCCACCGCCTTGGCGGCGGCGAAAGCCGCCTTCTCTTCGGGGCTCGCGAGCAGCGGCAGCACGCGCTTCTTGTCTTCCGCCGGCAGGTAGCGCAGCCCGGCCAGTTTCTCCAGGGAATAGACCGTTCCCTCGTATGAGAACCGCGCTTCCTCGGCGGCGCCGGCGGGGGCCTCCCCCTTCCAGGCGTAATTCTGAAGCACGTAAAAGAGGGCGGCGCAGGCCAGCAGGATGAGCCCGGAGGCCAGCATGTAGTTGGGGCCCTTTTGCGGGGCGGGAAGTTCCTTGGCCCGCACCCCGCCGAGGCCGAGGCCGCAGACGGCGCAGTTGAGCCGGTCGGCAGGGTTGCCGTAGCCGCAGGCGGGACACTGCTTCATAGCGGCTCGGCCAGGCAGGCGCCGGCCCGGGCCGCCGTAACGCGGCAGCGCAGCAGGCGCCCGGCTTTCAGCGGGCCGGGCAGTTCCACGTTCAGGAAATTGGAGGCCAGCGCCAGCGCGCGGCCTTCCTTGTTGCGCAGCGTCAGCGCCGAAAGTTCCCGCCCCAGCATGGAGGCGGCGTAGGCGGCGCGCAGTTCGCCGTCGAGCGCGCGCAGCGCGGCCGAACGCGCCGAGACCGTTCCCGGCGGCAGCGGCGTGAGCGCCGCGGCCCGGGTGCCGGGCCTGGCAGAAAAGCTGAAGACGTGCAGGCCGGAAAGCCTGAGCCCCCGCACGTAGTCCAGGGCGGCGCCGAAATCCGCTTCCGTTTCTGACGGGTAGCCGGCGATGATGTCGGCGTAAACGCCCACGCCGGGAAAGATGGCGCGGAGCTCTTCCACTTTGGCCTTGTACCGCGCGGTGTCGTAGAGGCGGCCCATGGCTTTCAGCACCGGGTCGGCGCCGGCCTGCAGCGGCAGGTGGAAATAATCGCAGAAGCGGGGGCCGGCGGCCTTGAGCACCCCCAGCAGTTCCGGCGTCAGCTCTTCCGACTCTATCGAGGAGAAGCGCAGCCTGAACTCCCCCTCCAGGGCGAAAAGCTCCCGCATCAGCGCTGCCAGGCCGCCCCCGGTTTCCGGGCACTTGTAGATGCCCAGCCGCGTGCCGCAGAGAACGATTTCGGCGAAGCCGCCGGCGGCGAGCTTTTTAACTTCGGCGACGGCGGCCGCCAGCGGCTTGGACTTGAGCTCGCTGCGGGCGATATTGACCAGGCAGTAGGCGCACTTCAGGTTGCAGCCGTCCTGCACCTTGATGAAGGCCCGGGCCTTGCCGTGGAATTTTCCCACGGAAAAAAAGTCGGCGGCGGCCGGGGTGCCGCAGACCAGGGCCGGGATATTTTCTTTTTCCTTATTGGTAAAGACGGCGGCGCCGGGCGCGGCGGCCAGGATCTTCTGCGGCTCGAGCGTGGCCAGGCAGCCGGTCACGGCTATGGAGGCTTTCGGATTGGCGGCGGCGGTCTGGCGCAGGAAGGCCAGGCAGTCGCGGTCGGCCTTGGCGGTGACGGAGCAGGTGTTCACCACTACCAGGTCGGCCTCTTCGGGGGTCTCTGCGGGCTGGTGGCCCAGCGCGGCGAACTTCTCGCGCAGGCTCTCGGTCTCCACCTGATTCACCCTGCAGCCGACGGTCTTAAAAAATATTTTCACCCTCATATTCTACAAATTAGCGGGGCGCCGTTCCCTGTCCGGGACAACGGCATAGCGGCGGACCCGGCAAGAGCGTGTCAGGCTAGTTCCCGCGGAATCGGCCGCGCCGGCATTACCGCCGGGGATTTATTTTTTAGGAGACTGCTGTATCAGGATGCCGGTCTTTTTTATTTCCTTGCGGAAGCTGGCCCCGGTGGCGGCCCAGTCCACCGTCTCTACCCGGAAGGGCAGGCCGGCGGCGGTAAAGGCGGCAGAAAGCTTCTCCAGGCGCGGGGCCGGCAGGGGCTTTTCGGCCATCACGGCCAGATCCAGGTAGGAATAAGCCTTGGCGGTGCCGTCGGCGCGCGAGCCGTAAACCAGCACGTCGCACTCGGGCACGAGGCCAGAGAGGATGTTCTTGACTTTTTTGAGGTGTACCGGTTTCAGATCTATCATAGCGCAGCCTGCCTTTAAACCCTTACTATCTTCTACCAAATGCCGGCCGCGCTGGCAAGGGCGGGGCGGAGGTCACGACGGAGAGCCCAGGACGGCAGGTAAAGGAAGCCCCTCCCCCCACGGCCGCCCCGCCCCGGTAAGTAACTTTAGTCAACCTTGGCCGAAATCAAACCGAAACAACTATTATTTATGATATATTTGAGTTTTAGGGTTATTAGGGGATTGAATATGAAGAAGATAATGCTGGTAGAGGACGAAGAATCCATACTCGAGATGCTCAGGCGCTTTCTCGAGCACGAGGGCTACCTCGTCGTGACGGCCGAGAAAGGCCAGACCGCCCTGAACTGGATGAAGGAAGTGCGCCTGGACCTGGCCATAGTGGACCTGGGCCTGCCCGACATGCACGGGATGGAAGTCTGCCGCGCCATGAAGGAAGACCCGAAGACGCGCAGCACCCCGGTGATCATCCTCACCGGCAACACCAGCAACGAGGCCCGCATAACCGGCAACCTCGACGCCAGCGTGGAACTTTTCCTCAACAAGCCGATCAGCCTCGAGGACCTGAAAAAGGCCATCGACATGATCTTCGAGAAGTCTGAAAAGAAAAAGCTGCTGCTGCGGAATTCGATTAAAGACAAGCTGGGCTACTAGGTCAGCCCAGGCGGGTAAGCAGGGCGGAGGCGGCCGCGAGACAGGCCGTTTCCGCCCTTAGCGTATACAGGCCCAGATTCATGAAGGCGGCCCCCCGGCCGCGGGCGAAGTCCAGCTCCCCCCTGGTGAAGCCCCCCTCCGGTCCCACAAAAAGCTTTATCTCGGTTTTGCCCGCCAGCCCCCGGGCGGCCTCGTCCGGAGAGAGCCCTTCCGCGGCCGCAAAAACACAATCCCCGCCCGAAATAAGGTCGTCGAGCTTGGCCGGCTTGCGAACCTCGGGCAGGCGCCCGCGGCCGCACTGCTTGGCGGCCGCCGCCACCACCTGCTCCAGGCGCCCGGAGCGCCGCTCCCAGTCGCTGAACAGGTCGAACTGCACCCGCGAGGCCAGCACCGGCTGGAAGGCGTCCGCGCCGGCCTCGGTGCAGTGCTCCAGGATGCTCTCCAGCGCCGGCCTGGCCACTACCGCGAAGCAGATCGTAAGCCTGGTTTTGTATTCGGGGCTGGGCAGCGCTTCCTTTACCGTCCCGGCCACCCTGTCGCCGGAGACCGAGCTTATCACCGCGCGGTAGCGGTTTCCCTTGCCGTCGAATATCTCTATCTCGTCGCCGGCGCGCGCGCGCGCGGCCCGCGCTATGTGGTTGGATTCATCCGCGCTTGCGAAGAACTCGCCGTTGCGGATGTTCTCCGCGGGTATGAGGTATTGGGGCATGGCTAGCCGAGAATCTTCTTGAAGAAGCCCTTGTCCTTGTCTTCGGGCGCGGTCTCGTGGCCGGCTATTTTGGCCAGCTCTTCGAAAAGCTCGCGCTGGCGCGGGGTGAGGTCGTGCGGGACCTCCAGCTTGACCCGGACCAGCAGGTCCCCCCGGACCTTGCCGCCGGGGGAGGGCATGCCGCGCTCGTGCACGCGGAACACCTTGCCGTGCTGCGTGCCCTGCGGGATCTTTATCTTGACGCGGCCGCCGTCGATCACCGGCACGTCGGTCTCGCCGCCGAGGGCCGCCTGCCAGACGGCTACCTGGCAGTCGTACACCAGGTCGCGGCCGTGCCGCTCGAAATGCGAATGGTGCCTGAGGCGCACCTGGATGTAGAGGTCCCCGGAGTCGCCGCCGCGCAGGCCCGCGTCGCCGCCGCCCGAGACGCGCAGCACCGCGCCCTCCTCCACGCCGGCGGGGATCTTTATGTTGAGCGGGGCGCTCTTCTTCTGGCGGCCGGCGCCGGCGCAGGCCTTGCACGGGCTGGAGATGATCTCGCCCTGGCCGCCGCAGTCGGGGCAGGCCTGGCTGAAAGCGAAGAAGCCCTGGGAGTACTGCACGCGCCCGGTGCCGTGGCAGGTGGGGCATTTTTTTATGCCGGACTTGCCGCGGGCGCCGGTGCCCTCGCATTCTCCGCAGACCTCGGTGCGCTCGATAGTGAGCGGGACCTTGACGCCGGAGAAGGCCTCTTCCAGAGTGATCTCGACTTCCTCTTTCAGGTCGGCGCCGCGCCGCGAGCGGGGCTTGCCCCGCCCGCCGCCCTGGCCCTGCGAGAAGAGGTTTTCGAACAGGTCGCCGAACATGTCGCCCAGGTCGGCGCCCTGGAAGCCGCCGCGGCCGCCGCCGGCGCCGGCCTTCAGGCCGTCGGCCCCGAACTGGTCGTAGACCTGCCGCTTCTCCGGGGTGGAAAGCACCTCGTAGGCCTCGTTGATCTCCTTGAAGACGGACTCGGACTCGGTGTTGCCCTGGTTGCGGTCCGGGTGGTGCTTCATCGCCAGCTTGCGGTAGGCTGACTTGATCTCGTCGGGGCCCGCGTTGCGGGGCACTCCGAGTATGCGGTAATAATCGTTGGATGCCATATAAGTATTAAGGGAATTCTACCAAAAGCGGGGGCGCGGCATATAAGCCGACGGCGGATAACGGAGGGTTTGCCCGTCCGCTATCCGCCTGCCGGCCGCTGAAGGCTTACTTCTTGTTGTCGTCTACCACTTCGGCGTCCACCACGTCGTCCTTGGCGCCGGGAGCGGCCTTGGGGCCCTCCGGCTGGGGGCCGGCTCCGGCCGCGCCGGGGCCCGCCTTGGCCTGGGCAGCCTTATACACGGCCTCGCCGAGCTTCTGGGAAACCTGCAGGAGGTTCTCCTTGGCTTTCTTGAGCTTGTCCAGGTCGTCGCCTTTCAGCGCTTCCTTGAGCTCGCCCACCGCGCGGTCGACGGCCAGGCGCTCGTCCTGGCTGATCTTGTCGCCGTGCTCCTTGAGGGCTTTCTCGGTGGAGTACAGGACGGTGTCGGCCTCGTTCTTGGCCTCCACCTTCTCCTTGTACTGCTTGTCGGCGTCGGCGAACTGCTCGGCCTGCTTCATGAACTTGTCGATGTCGTCCTTGGACAGCTTGTTGGGCGCGGAGATGGTGATATGCTGCGCCTTGCCGGTGCCCAGGTCCTTGGCGTGCACCTGCAGGATGCCGTTGGCGTCGATGTCGAAGGTCACCTCTATCTGCGGCATGCCGCGGGGGGCCGGGGGTATGCCGTCCAGGTCGAACTTACCGAGCGACACGTTGTCGCCGGCCATCGCGCGCTCGCCCTGCAGCACGTGGATGGTCACGGCGGGCTGGTTGTCGGACGCGGTGGAGAACACCTGCGACTTCTTGGCGGGGATGGTGGTGTTCTTGTCGATGAGGCGCGTCATCACCGAGCCCAGGGTCTCGATGCCCAGCGAGAGCGGGGTGACGTCGAGCAGCAGCACGTCCTTCACGTCGCCGGTCAGCACGGCGGCTTGCACGGCGGCGCCGGAGGCCACGCACTCCATCGGGTCCACGCCGTGCTCTATCTTCTTGCCGACGTAGTCCTCCATGAACTTCTGCACGATGGGCATGCGGGTGGGGCCGCCGACGAGGATGATGCGGCTGATGTCGGAGCTCTTGAGCTTGGCGTCCGCGAGCGCGGTGTCGATGGACTTCTGGCAGCGCTTCACGATGGATTCCACGAGGGATTCCAGGCGGGCGCGGGACAGCTTGAGCGCCATGTGCTTGGGGCCGGAGGCGTCGGCCGAGATGAAGGGCAGGTTGATCTCGGTCTCCATGGTGGTGGAGAGTTCGATCTTGGCCTTCTCGGCGGCTTCCTTGATGCGCTGGGTCGCGGTGGCGTCGCCCATCAGGTCGATGCCGGTGTCCTTGCGGAACTCGCCGGCGATGAACTCCACCAGCGCGCGGTCCATGTCGGTGCCGCCGAGCTGCGTGTCGCCGGAGGTGGAGATCACGTCGAAGGTGCCTTCCTTGCCGAGCTCCATGATGGTGACGTCCAGCGTGCCGCCGCCGAGGTCGAAGACCATGATCTTCTGGTCGCGGCCTTCCTTGTCGATGCCGTAGGCGAGGGCCGCGGCGGTGGGTTCGTTGACGAGGCGCACCACCTCGAGGCCGGCGATGGTGCCGGCGTCCTTGGTGGCCT
>MGUI01000056.1 GCA_001799895.1 Elusimicrobia bacterium GWD2_63_28 | reverse complement strand
AATGTCTCCCGGAAGGGGGAAGCCCCTTCGGTAACATCTTAGGTGATTTAACGATACCCGCTTCGGTAACATTTTAGTTGATTGAATACGGCTTATTTTAAAAACAGCCCCTATTAGGTATACTTTTTACATCCGCAAAAGGAGCTTCCATGAAAGACCAGCTACTCAAAAAAATAGAATCTTACGAAAATTACGCCATAGAGCTGCAGCGCGGCCTCACCGCCATCCCCGCCCTGGCCCCGTCGAGCGGCGGCACCGGCGAATACGACAAGGCCAAGTGGTTAGAGGGCGAGCTTAATAAGCTCAAATTCGATTCCATAGAATGGATCAACGCGCCCCAGGCCGAAGCCAAGAACGGCATCCGCCCCAACGTGATAGCCCGCTATAAGGGCAAAAGCTCAGCCAAGACCATCTGGTTCATGGCCCACCTCGACGTGGTCCCCCCCGGCGAGGCCAAGCTGTGGAACTCCGACCCCTATAAGATGGAAGTGAAGGACGGCAAGCTGATAGGCCGCGGCGTAGAGGATAACCAGCAGGCCATAGCTTCCAGCATCATGGTCGTGAAGGCCATGATGGAACTGGACTACCGGCCCGAGTACGACATCGCCCTGCTGTTCTGCGCCGACGAGGAGACCGGCTCCGGCTTCGGCGCGGACTACATCTCCGACAACAAGCCCGAAATCTTCGGCAAGGAAGACATGTTCTTCGTCCCCGACTCCGGCTGCGAGGACGGCTCGCTGATAGAAGTGGCCGAGAAGTCCATACTCTGGATGAAGGTCATTACGCACGGCAAGCAGTGCCACGCCAGCCGCCCCAGCCTCGGCGTCAACGCCTTCAAGGCGGCCAGCGAGCTGGTGACCAAGTACCAGAAGCTCTACAAGAAATTCCCGAAGAAGGACCGCCTCTACGAGCCGCCCATCAGCACCTTCGAGCCGACCAAGAAAGAGGCCAACGTGCCGAACGTCAACACGCTGCCCGGCGAGGACGTGTTCTACATGGACTGCCGCGTGATGCCCTGCTACCAGCTCTCCGAGGTGAAGGCCGAGATGCGGAAAATGGCCGACGAGGTGGAAGCGAAGTTCGGCGTGAAGGTCTCCTTCGAGCCGCAGCAGGAAGCGCAGGCCGCCCCCCCTACGGACCCGAAGGCGCCGATAGTGCTGGCGCTCAAGAAGGCCATCAAGGAAGTCCTGGGCGTGAAGGCGAAGGCCTATGGCATAGGCGGCGGCACGGTGGCCGCTTTCTTCAGGCGGCTGAACCTGCCCGCGGTGGTATACGCCAGGCTCAACGAGACCGCGCACATGCCCAACGAGTCCTGCGTGATAGCCCACATGATGGGCGACGCCAAGGTGTTCGCCGTCACCACGCTGCTGCTCTGCAAAAAGTAAAAGCGTAAAATAAAAATACGGCGCGGGCTAATGCCCCGCGCCGTATTTTTTTGCCCTGGGAGGCTTTACTTAACCTTCAGTACCGAGATATCCCCGGAGACGGTTTTCACGTTCGCCGGGAAACCGGCGCCGCCGAATTCGCTGATCTTGCGCCCGGAAACGCTGGAAAGCGTCGAGGCTACGGCCGCGTCGGCGGGGAAGACCAGGAGCACATCGCCGCTGACGGTCCCCGCCCGCGCCTGGCCGCCGGAGGGAAGCCTGGCCCAGGCCAGGCTGACGTTCCCGCTGACAGTGTCTATGGCCGCGCTCCCGCAGAGGCCTTTGAAGTCTATCTTTCCCGACGTGGTGACGGCCTTCAGCGACCTGGCGCAGGAGGTCCCGGAAATATTCCCGGACACCGTGCGCGCGTCCAATGAGCCCGCCGCCGCGTCCGCCCGCACGCCGCCGCTGACGGTCCTGGCGTCCACGTCCCCCGAAACGCCGTCTATGCTTACAGCTCCGGAAACGCTGCCGGCCGAAACCTTCAGGGCCGGCGGGGCGGAAACCGTGAACCCCAGCCTGCAGGTATGGTAACGCGAAGAGTCCAGCCCCTCGCCGGAAAATAGTCTCTTCCAAAAGCCGCGCTTCTCCTGCCCCCCTGCCTTAAGGGCGTTCTCAGCCTTCAGGACCAGTCTGGAGCCTTCTGCCTTCATGGTTATAACGCATTTTTCAGGTTCGGTGCCGGTGAGAGTCACGGCTATTTCCCCTGCCCCGGCGCCGGAAACTGAAACCGGCCCGGCCACGGCGTTGACCACGAGCGACTCTAACCCTGCCGCGGGAAAAGTCTTGACCTCCCCGTCGGCGCAATAGCCGGCGGCCGCCGGCGCTAACAGTATGGAAAACAGAACGGTAATTTTCATTTTTCCTCCGGAATCTTCTTCTGGTATTACGCGCGGAACCCCGCGACGGTTGCGTCAGTACCAGCCCTTATCCTCTATATACGAAGCGAGCGCCGCTGACAGGAAGGCGGCGATGATGAACGAATAGCCCACGCTGTAGATCCACTTCACGCGCCCGCCCCCTCGCGGGCGCCGGAGGCGGCCAGCTTCAGGTCCTGCCGGTACTGCGCCACCGAGCGGCGGCTCAGGTCAACGCCGTGCCTGGCCCGGAGCTCGAAGCGCAGCTTCTCGTCGCTGAGCTCCGGCTTTTCCGCCGCTATGGCGTAGAGCCGCTCCAGGTTGACCTTCTTTGAGCTGGGCAGCAGCACTTCCATCGGCGCTTCCATGCCCCAGGGCATCTGTATCGATTTATTGGAGACCAGGCGGTTGAGCACGCTGGGGCAGATCTCCAGGTTCTTCGCCAAAGTTTTCTGCGAAAGCGGGCGGCGGCGGGACGGGTCCCCGCTGGCCAGGTACTCCGCCTGCACGCTGATCAGGATCTCCAGCGCGCGGTAAAGGGTGGTCTTGCGCTTGTCGGCGAACTCCACCTTGCGCAGCAGCCGCTCCACGCGGTTCCGCTCGGCCAGGTCCAGGCCGGGCAGCAGCTGCGCCAGTTTGTCGCCGTCCACTTTGTAGCGGCCCTTCCAGATCTCGCGGTTGAAGAAAGCCAGCTCCGGCTCGCCGTCCTTGAGCTCTATGCCGGCCACCGCGCTGTACACAGCCGCGGCGGGCGCCTCGGCGCGGCCCTCGAACTCGGCCTGTATGAAGGCCCTGTTGACGAAATCCCTCAGGCGTTCGGCGTCCTTGACGGTGATGTCGCATTCTTCCGCGCGCTCTATGTCGCTCAGGACCGCGTCCTTGAGGAAGCAGGCCTCGAACTTCTCCTGGCCTATGCCCTGCATCAGGCCCACCAGGTCGCCGCTGCCGTCGGCCAGCTCGGGCAGGTCGCCGCCGGAAAGCTTCAGGCCGTAGCCGGCGTATTTGCGGGCCGCGTAGCGCGCCGAGGGGAATTCGCTCAGCGTCAGGGCGCCGGAGGTCTTGAGCAGCTGGAAGACGCGGCCGCCTTCCATCTCCTTGAGGAGCTTCGAGAATTCTTCTTCGCTCATGGCAGCCATCTGCGCCATCTTGAGCGCGCCCAGCAGCGACGCCGAAGTCCTGGCCCCCGAAGAAACTCCCAGCCTCATCCCTCTTTTCATAACCGCTCCTTTGTCTCAACCGGAAAATTGCAGGCGATCAGCCGTTCCTACGATATTATAACCTTTCTTGCCAATGCAGAACAATTTTAATGCCAACATCCAGGCACCCTTCTCCCGTTAAGCCGGATTTCTGTATAATAGGCAGTAGGGGTAAATCTTTTCATTTGAAAATGTTTCTTCTCAAGAGAGAATCTATGGAAAAACTCAAGATATTCGTATTGGAAGACGATAAGCTGGCGCAGAAGGTGATGTGCGCCCACCTGGCGGAGCATGCCGTGGACCTGGCCGGCGACCTGAAAACCGCCCTAAAAAAACTGGCCGACAACAAGTACGACATCGGCTTCTTCGACCTGATGCTGGGCCCGGACGACGACTATTCCGGCCTGAAGGCCATAGAGGCCGCGGCGGCGCGCGGCGTCCACTGCGTGGTGGTCTCCAGCTCCGACTCCGACGAAACCATAGACCGCGCCTACGCCCTGGGGGCCTCCGACTTCTACGCCAAGGGCAACGAGGAGGCCAACATCGGGGAGATCCTGCGCAAGTTCGTGCAGAACCGCAAGGCGGCCTCCGCCTCGGACATCTTTTCCTCCGCCTTCATCACCTGCGACCCCGAGACGCGGGCGATGGCGGCCGAGGCGCTTAAATACGCCCCGACCGACCTGCCCATCCTGGTGCTGGGCCCCTCCGGCACGGGCAAGACCTCGCTGGCGAAAATCCTCCACGAGCACTCGGGGCGCGACGGGGCCTTCGTCTCCATCAACTGCTCCGCCTACACCGAGGACCTGCTGGAGGCCGAGATGTTCGGCTACAAAAAGGGCGCCTTCACCGGCGCGGCCGAGGCCCGCAGGGGCCGCCTGCTGGAGGCGCACCGCGGCACGCTTTTCCTCGACGAGATCGGCACGATGAGCCTGAATATGCAGATGAAGCTGCTGAAGGCCATAGAAGAGCGCTCCTTCTACCCGCTGGGCTCGGAGCGGCCGGAGCGCTCGGAGTTCCGCATCATCAGCGCCACGCTGGAGGACCCGCAGACGCTCATAGCCCAGGGCAAGATGCGCTTCGACCTTTTCCAGCGCGTGCACGGCTACACCATCAACCTCAAGCCGCTCTCGCGCCGGCCCTGCGACATCGCCCCGCTGCTGCAGCATTTCACGAAGGGGCGGCGGCGCCTCTCTTTTTCGCCGGAGGCCCGGGCCTTCATGGAAAGCTACGCCTGGCCAGGCAACGTGCGCGAGCTCAAGAAGTTCACCGACCTGGTCTCCAGCGGCTCCGCGGGGCGGGTGGACATCGGCGCCGCCAGGCAGCACCTGAGGGGCACCGACAGCGCGCAGCAGGCCGCGCCGCGCGACGGGGAACTTTACGCCTACGCCCTGGCCCACGGCCTGGAGGCCGCGCTGGACAAAGTTTCCGGCGAGATCATAGCGAGGAACCTGCGGGAGAACGGCGGCAAGAAGACCAGGACCATGGCGGACCTGAAGATCTCGACCCGGCTTTTTTACGCCACCGCCAAGAAGCTCGGGATGGACACGGAGGGAGACAAGAAATGACCGGCAACGACAACAGCAAACTGCTCCACGACCTGCGCTCGAAATGCTCCAGCCTTAAAAGCGCGGCGGAACTCTACAAAGACTGCTCGGCGGCCGAGAAGAAAGAGATGCTGGCCCTGATGAACGCCGCGGCCGCGGAAATAACGAAGCTCCTGGCGCAGCTGGATAAAGCCTGAAACTCAACGGCCCCGGCCTGTGCCGGAGCCGCTGAATTTTAGGGCGGGCCGACCCCACCCCCTCTTTACGGCCCGCTTGAGCTATGCAGAACAATTCTAATGCCAGGCCCGCCCGCCCCCGGCGGGCGCTTTATTTGCCCGGCCGCCAAAGATATCATTTAGTATAATAAATACGATTAAGCGTTCCCCCTCAACCCTTATATGGAGGAAATAATGAAATCCCTAGCCCTTGTACCGGTACTCCTGCTCTGCTGCGCCCCGCTCTACGCGGCCGACGGCAAGCCGGGCGAAACCCTGCCGCCCGGAGCGGCGGTGGAGACGGACCCGAAATATCCCCCGGTAGTCTCCTACACGCTCAAGAACGGCCTGAAGCTGCTGATCCTGGAAAAGAAATTCGTCCCGACGGTTTCTTTCTCCATCGCCTTCAAGGTCGGCAACGTGGACTGCCCGCAGGGCAAGACCGGGCTGGCGCACCTTTTCGAACACGTGGCGTTCAAGGGCAGCAAGACCGTGAATACCAAGGACTACGCCAAGGAAAAGATCGTCCTCGACAAGATCGAGACCGCGGCCAAGGCCATGATCGCCGAGGAAAGAAAGCCCTCCCCCGACGCGGCCCGCCTGGAAACGCTTAAGAAAAAACTGGCCGACCTGGAAAAAGAGGCCGACGCCTTCGTGCTCAAGGACGAATTCACCCAGACCTATAAGAACCTGGGCAGTTCCGGCCTGAACGCCGCCACCTCGATGGACTACACGATCTACATGGTCTCGCTGCCTGCCAACCAGCTGGAAACCCTGCTGGCCATGGAGGCCGACCGGTTCAAGAACCCCGTCCTGCGCGAATTCTACAGGGAGCGCAGCGTGGTGACCGAAGAGCAGTACATGTACGCCACCCAGGCCGACAGGACGCTGTTCAAAGAACTGATGGCGGCGGCCATGACTATCCACCCCTACCGCAACCCGATCGGCGGCTGGATGGACGACATCAAGACCCTCACCATGACCGACGCGGAAAAATTCTACGGGACTTTCTACGTGCCCAACAACGCCACTATCGCCATAGTCGGGGACGTAAAACCGGCCGAGGTCATCCGCCTCGCGGAAAAGCACTTCTCCGGCTGGAAGCCCAGCGAACTGCCGGATACCGCCTACACGCAGGAGCCTCAGCAAAAAGCTGAAAAGCGCTTCAGCCTTTTCTTCAAGGCCACGCCCTCCCTGCGCATGGGCTTCCACAACCCCGGCTTCTACCACCCCGATATCTACCCGCTGGTGATGGCCAGCGAAGTCCTTTCCGGCGGCAAGACCGCCCGCTTCTACAGGAACCTGGTGGAAGGCAAGCAGGTGGCGCTCTACGCCAGCGCCGGCTCCGCCGTTTCCGTGCGCTACCCCTCCCTCTTCACCATAAGCGCCGCCCCGAAGGCCCCGCACACACCAGAGGAGCTGGAGGCCGCGATCTGGGAAGAGATCGAGCGCCTGAAAAAGGAGCCGCCCACCGCCTGGGAAATGGAAAAGATCCTCAACAACCACGACGCCGACATGGTCAAAGGCATGGAGAACAGCCTCGACCTGGCCCAGAACCTCTCCCTCGCGGAGCAGGTCTACGGCGGCTGGAAGTTCGACTGGAAGTTCGGCGAGGAGCTGCGCAAGGTAAAGCCCGAGGACGTCTCCAGGGCGGTCGCCAAGTACCTCGTCCGCGAAAACTATACCATCGGCATTATCCGCCCGCCGGCCGCCGCGGCGCCGGCCCAGTCGAAAGGAGACGCGAAATGAAGAACATAATTTCTAAAGCCGGACTTTCAGGAGCTATCATGGCGCTATCACTCACCTCGGCCTGGACGCTGCCGCTCAACCTGCCCAAGGCGCCCAAACTGGAATTCAACCCGCCCAGGGGCGAGCGCGTCGTCCTGGAGAACGGCCTCATCGTCTACCTGCTCAAAGATCCCACGCTCCCGGCGATCCGCATTAACGCCATCGTTCGCACCGGCAGCGTCTACGACCCGGCCGACAAGGTCGGCCTGGGCTCGCTGACGGCGGGGATGCTCGACGCCGGCGGCAGCGCCGCCTACAAGGCCGACGAGATAGACAAGACCCTGGAATACCTCGGCGCCTCCATAAGCTCCTCCATGGACGCTGAATACGCCTCCATGTCCATGTTCGCCCTGAAGAAGGACCTGGACAAGGTGCTCGACATTTACGCCGACTCGCTGATGAACCCGGCTTTCGAGGCGGATAAGTTCGAGATCCTTAAAAAGTCCTCGCTGGAAATGATACGCCGCCGCAACGACGACCCGGGCCGGGCCGTGATGCGCGAGGCCCTGCGCAATTACTACGGCAAGGACCACCCCTACGGCCGCCGCACCGAGGCGCCCGGCATAGAAGCGATAACCGCGCAGGACATGAAGGCCTACCACGCCGCCTATTACAGGCCCAACAACATCCTGCTGTCGGTGAGCGGCGACTACGGCTCGGACGAGGAGATACTGGCGAAACTGAAGGCCAAGTTCGGGGCCTGGCAGAAGGGCGAGGTTAAATTCCCCGCCATACCGGCGCCCGCGCCCGCGGCCGGCCGGCAGGTCTACCTGGTGGACAAGGAAATAGCCCAGGCCTTCATCGTCATAGTGCAGAAGGGCATACAGCGGCCCGACCCCATTGAGATCCCGTTCAGCCTCACCAACGACGTGCTGGGCGCCCCCGGGCTTTCCTCGCGGCTCGTGGACACCGTCCGTTCCAGGAAGGGCCTGGCCTACACCGTGTATTCCTACTATTCCCGCAGGAACGCGCACCCCGGCCATATCTACGCCTACTGCGGCACCAAGCCGGAAACCTATTCCCAGGCGCTCGAGGAGATCCTGAAGCAGCTCAAGCTGGCGAAAACGGAGAAGCTGACCGCGGAGGAATTGGCGGAAGCCAGGCAGGCCAAGGTCAACTCCTTCGTCTTCGACTTCAAGACCCCGCTGGACATCGTGTTCCAGCGCGCCCTGCTCGAGCACTTCGGCTTCAAGCCGGACTACCTCGAGACCTATGTCGGGAACGTCACCGCCGTCACGCCCGACAGCGCTTTCGAAGCGGCCTCCAGGCTCTACGACCCCGACAATGCCATGATCTTCGTGATCGGCAACTCCAAGAAGTTCGACAAGCCGCTCTCGGAGTTCGGGCCGGTGACGGAGCTGAAGGAAGACTGATGAGCCTCTTTTCAAACAAGCCGGAGATCTCGGCGGTGATCCCCGCCTACAACGAGGAGGATGCCGTAGCTCCGACGATAAAAGGGCTGCGCGCGGCGCTGGAGGCCTCCGGACTCAAGTTCGAGATCATAACCGTGGACGACGGCTCGGCCGACGGCACCGCCGCCGCCGCGGAGGCCGCGGGATCCAAGGTGATACGCCACCCGGTCAACCGCGGCTACGGCCGCACGCTGCTCAGCGGCATAGAGGCCGCCGCGCACGAGTGGATCCTGATCATAGACGCCGACGGCTCCTACCCGCCCGGAGAGACAGCCAAGCTGCTGCCGCATATCCCAGCCTTCGACATGGTGGTGGGCGCGCGGCAGGGCAAGCTGTTCTGGGGCAGCCGGCCCAAGGCTTTCATGCGCTGGACCTACCTTACGCTGGCCCGCTTCGTGGCCGGCGAGCGTATCCCGGACGCCAACTCCGGGCTGCGCCTCTTCAGGAAGAGCGCGGTCAAGGAGATGCCGGTGATGTGCTTCGGCTACTCGTTCACCACCACCATGACGCTGTCTTTCCTGGCGGCCGGGAGGTTCGTCAGGTTCGAGTCGATAGAATTCACCGACCGCGTCGGCCACTCCAAGGTAAAGCCGGTGCGCGACATCCTGCGCACGCTGCAGATAATGACGCAGGTGATAGTCTTCTACAACCCGCTCAAGCTCTTCAGCGTCCTGGCGCTGCTCTGCCTGCCAGCCGGCCTCGCTGCCGGCTGGTCCGCCGGGCTCACCGGAGCGGCCGTCTTCTTCTCCTGCGGCTGCCTGCTGGACAGGCTCCGCATGGGCGAGAACCTGCACCGAAAATAAGCATGAACCGCAGGAACATCCTGATCACAGCGGCCGCGGCGCTTGTCCTCAGGCTGGCCTACGTCTTTTTTTACGGGGCGGACCCGCTGAACCCGGACAGCCTCAACTACCTGGCCATAGCCAAAAACCTGCTCGCCTCCGGCTCCTTCTCGCTCGACGGCATCGCGCCGACGATGTCCAGGGCGCCCGGCTACCCGCTGTTCATAGCCGCCACCGGACTGCTGACCGGCGGCGTAAACATCAAAGCCGTGCTGGCCGCGCAGGCCGTACTGGACTCGGCCACCGCGGTTTACGTGCTGCTGCTGGCCGCGCGCTTCGTGCCGGCGGGCTGGGCACTGGCGGCGGGGCTTTTCTACGCCCTGCACCCGGTCTTTACCGGCTTCTCGGGGATGCTGCTCTCCGAGTCCCTTTTCATGCACTTCTGGCTGCTGTTCCTGTTGTCCTTCCGCCGCGGCCTCGAGGACGGGCGCCTGACCCCTTGGGCGCTGGCCGGCCTGGCGCTGGCGCTGGGCGTCCTGACCCGCCCCGCCCACATGTTCTACCCGCTGCCGGCGGCCTTCCTGCTGGCGATACGCAGGCCCGGCCTGAAGGCGGCCGTGGCGGGGTTCGCGATTTTCCTGGCGGCCGCGGCCGCCACAATGACCCCCTGGGTCATCAGGAATTACCGCGTCTCCGGGCTTTTCGTGACGGTGGCCACCGGCGGCAGCGCGGCGGTCTGGCTGGGCTCCATGGACCATTTCCCCAACAAGGCCGACATCGACGCCGTCTGGCCCGGGCCGGATTACAAATCGCCGGAAGCGGAAAGAGCCTTCGCCGCGGCGGCAAAAAAGAACTGGCAGGAGAACCGGCGCCGGATACTCCTGCACCTGCCCTACAGGCTGCGCAAGTTCTGGGTTACCAGCCATTCCAGCGTTTTCCGAGTGGAAATGCCCAACGCCTATTACCGCGAAACCGGCCAATACCGGGCGCTGGTCTGCAAAACCCTCCTGCTGGCGCTGCAGGTGCTGACGCTGGCCGGGGGCCTGGCCGGCGCCTGGATCTTGCGCCGGCGCTGGCAGGACGCGCTGTTCCTGCTGATGCCGGCTGCCTACGTCTCGGCCCACATCCTGAACGACTGGGGCCCGGGGCGCTACCACCTTTCGGCCCTGCCCTGCCTGGCCATAACGGCGCTCTGGGGCCTGCGCGAAGTCCTGGCCTCGCGCGCGGCACCCAGGTGACTTGCCCGACGGCCGGGGCGGGGCGCAGCTGCAGAATGAGGTTTTAAACTGATGAAAATCGCACTTATAAACCCGCGCAACATCGACACCACCACCCATCACCCGCTCGGGTTGCTCTACATTGCCGCCTACCTGGAGCGCGAAGGCCACCTGGTAAAAGTTTTCGACCAGACCGTGGGACAGACCCCGGCCGAAATAGCCTCCGAGATCATAGGCTGGGGCCCGGAACTTTCAGGCCTTACCGCCACCACGCCCCAATTCGCGCTGGCGCTGCGCATAGCGGCGGAGCTCAAGAAGGTTTTGCCCGCCGTCCCGGTAGTGGTGGGCGGGCCGCACCCGTCGGTCTGCCCCGAAGATTCCCTCGCCAGCCCGGAGGTGGATTTTGTCGTGATCGGAGAAGGCGAAAGAACGTTGTCGGAGATCTGCGCCGCGCTCGGCAGCCCGGAGAAACTGGCCGGGGTAAAAGGCATCGGCTATAAGGCCGGCGGCAAGCCGGTGTTCACCGGCACGGCGCCGCTCATCGAGGACCTCGACTCCCTGCCTTTCCCGGCGCGCCACCTGCTGGCGCAGCGCTGGTATTTCGCCCCGCCCAAGATCCGCGGCGTCTGGACCAAGTCGCTCATCACGGTCATGGCTTCGCGCGGCTGCCCCTACCGCTGCATCTGGTGCAGCAGCCACACGCTTTTCGGCCGCAAGGTCCGCAACCGCTCCCCGGAGAACGTCCTCGGCGAGATCGCGGAGGCCCGGCGGGATCTGGGGGTTGATTCCGTCTATTTCTTCGACGATACTTTCACGGTGAACACCGTGTGGACGGAACGCTTCTGCGAGCTCCTCGCGGCCAGGGGCTGGAAAGATTTTAAGTGGGCCTGCCAGGCCAGGGTCAACACCGTGACCCCGGACCTGCTGGCCAAGATGAAGAAAGCCGGCTGCGTGCAGCTGGACTTCGGCGTGGAGTCCGGCTCGCAGCGCATCCTGGACATCCTGGTCAAGGACACGAAGATAGACATGATCAAGGCCGCCTTCAGGCACACGAGGGCGGCGGGCATCAACACCTTCGCCAGCATCATAGTGGGCGCCCCCGGCGAGACGCGCGAGGACGTGCTGAAGACCTCCGAGCTCCTGGCCGAGATCCGCCCCGATTACACCGAGATCTTCTACGCCACGCCCTACCCCGGCACCCGGCTTTACGAAATAGCCAAAGAGTCCGGCCTGATCAGGGCCGACATCTCCTACGACGCCTGGTACGTGGGCAAGCAGATAGACAAGCCCATGGTCTGCTTCAACGGTTCCGAGGAAGAGCTGGTGGCCGCGCGCACGCTGCTGCAGAACCAGGTGCTGGCGCGCAACCTCTTCACCATCTTCAAGGACCCCGGCGCCATCCCCGGCGGCATAGCCATACTGTTCTCCGGCGCGGCGGGCCTCCTGCCCGGGCTCAAGCGCTTCGTGAAGACCGGCAACTTCGAGAACATCCTCGTCGAGGTGCTCAAGAGCTACCGGCAGAACCTGAAGGACAAGGCGCAGGCCGGGAAATAAACCCGGGACGGACCTATGGTGAAACAAAAAATATGATAACGGGTGAACGGCTTGTTCTGCAGGACAAAGAGCGGGGCTTCGAATTCGCCAGGCATATCTTCGCCTACGAGTTCGCGGCCGGCCTGGCGAAAGGCTTATCGGTCCTGGACCTGGGGTGCAGCGAGGGCTATGGCGGCGCGCTGCTGGCCGGAACGGCCGCCTCCGTGACCGGCCTGGACCGCTCGGCCGCGGCTATTGCCAACGCCGCCGCGGCGCACCAGGCGCCGAACCTGCGCTTCGTCAGCGCCGACGCGACCGCTACCGGACTGCCCTCCTCGTCTTTCGACCTCGTCTGCGCCTTCCAGATAATAGAGCATTTCAGCGACCCGGCGGCGTTCCTGGCGGAGATAGAAAGGCTGCTTAAACCCGGCGGCAGGGCCGTCATTTCCACGCTGAACCGGGAGATCTCCGGCAGCGTCTTCAATCCCTACCACCCGGTGGAATATGACCGCGCCGGCTTCGAGCGCGCGCTGCGGGCCGTCTTCGGCCGGGCGGAGGTCCTCGGCGTCTTTGCCGATGAGGGCACTATGAAGGAAATGCGGGCCTTCAAGGCGCGGGCCGCGGCCATGCTGAAGCTGGACGTGTTCGGCCTCAGGCGGCTGGCCGGCCTCTACCCGTTCCGGCGCCTCTACGACCTGGCGGTGATCCTGGCGCGCCTCTCCTCCCGCGGGTCCCGGGTCCGCGCCCACCCCCACACCTTTAATATTTCCGCCGACGGCGCGGAAAAGGCCATGGACCTGATCGCGGTATGCGTGAAATGAAATCCGGAAGGCTGCTGGTCATTTCCCACGAGTTTCCCCCCGTCGGCGGCGGGGGCAGCAGCGGCTTCAGGGACCAGCTGGACGCGCTGCCGGGGGCGGAGGGCGATATCATCACCTCCCTGGCTGAAGGCCTGCCCGCTTTCGAACAGCGCGGCGCTTTCAGGATACACCGCGTAGGCCTGAGTAAAAAAATAAATTACGAAACGTCCGGCAGCCGCGCCGCCTCCTGGCTGGTCTTCGCCGCTTTCACGCTAGCCGCCCTGGGCAAGGGCTTCGTCCTCTGCCTGCGCAGCGAGTACTCCCTCGTGATAGCCAACTACGCCATCCCGGCGGGCCTGGTCTCGCTGCTGCTGGGCAAACTATTTTCGCTTAAGACCGCGGTAAATATCATCGAAGCGGATATCCTGGACCCCGGCTCGGAATGCCGCGAGCCCTACCGGGGGCCGCTGCGCCTGGCGGTCATGGCCGCCCTGCGCGGCGCCGACAAACTGACGGCCATTTCCTCCCACATCCGCGGGCTGGCGCGGCTGCATTACGGCGCCAGCCTTGAGATAGACGTGGTGCCCTTCCCGGCCTCGCTTCCGGAGATAAGCCCCCTGTCCAGGGCCGAAGCCGGCTTCGGAGAAAAAGATTTCGTCCTGGCCTTCACCGGCCGGCTCGTAAAGCGCAAGGGGCTGGCTTTCGCCGTCAGAAGCCTGGCCGCCCTGGGCCCGGACGTCAAGCTGGTGATCATCGGCGACGGGCCGGAGAAGGGACCCCTGTCAGCCCTGGCGGCGCAGCTGGGGATCTCCGGCAGGCTGATCTTCAAAGGTTTCCTCGGCGAATCCGAAAAGTTTTCGATCCTCTCCGCCTGCGACGCTTTCCTGGTTCCTTCGCTGCACGAAGGGCTCTGCCTGGCCGCCGTGGAAGCCATGCACGCCGGGCTGCCGGTCATAACCACGCGCAACGGCGGCATCACCGACATAGTGGAGGAGGGTGTCAACGGCCTCTTCACGGATTACGGCGACGTTGAGGCCCTGAATGAAAAGGTCCGGCGCCTCAAAGAGGACGCCGGACTGCGCGCAAGGATCTCCGCGGCCAACCCGGCCAAAGCGGCGGGGTTCCTGCCCCGGAAAACCGCGGCCAGCTATCTCGAGGCCCTCGGCCTCTGAGCTACATCAATATCCAGTGATAGAAGCGCTTGGCCAGGTAGCCGAAGTGCTTGAGCGAGCGTATCTGCATTACGTTGCGCAGCATGATGCCCGGCCGCAGGTAGAACTTCAGGAAGGCCTCGCGCTGCAGGCTCCGCAGCTGGTCGCGCGTTACGCCTTTGGGCGCGTAAGGCACCTTCTGGAAGATCAGCCCCTCCACGTCCATCTGCCCTATCTCGCCGCTCTCTATCAGCTTCAGCGTCACCGGCGTCATGGGCAGCGGCAGGAAGGTGAAGAAGTTGGCGCGCAGCAGCGGCAGCTCCAGCGAAAAGTTTATGGTCTCGCGCATGTCCTCGACGGTCTCGTCGGGGAAGCCCAGGATGAAGAAGGCCGCGAGGTCGATGCCCATGCTCTTTATCAGCGCCACCTTCTCGCGGATCAGGGAGACGCTGAGCTGCTTGTCCATGCGCTTCAGGGTCTTGTCGGAGCCGGACTCTATGCCGACGGAAATGAGGTAGGTGCCGGCCCGCTTCATCAGGTCCAGCAGCTCCTCGTCCAGCGTGCCGATGCGCACGCCGTTGGGAAAGGCCAGCGAGATGGGCAGGCCGCTCGCCACTATCGCCTTCAGGATGGAGACCGCGTGGGCCTTGTCCAGCGTAAAATTGTCGTCGACGATGTGGATCTCGCGGATACCGAACTTGTGGTACAGCAGCTCGATCTCGGCCATCACCGAGGCGGCGGAGCGCTTGCGCATCTGGCGGCCGCTCAGGATGGGAGCCGTGCAGAAGCCGCAGGCGAAGGGGCAGCCGCGCGTGGTGACTATCGGCGCGATCGGGAACTGGTTGAAGAAGGCCCCGTGCTGGGCCGGCGGGTACTCCTGCGGGTTTATCAGGTCCCAGGCGGGCAGCGGCAGCGCGTCGATGTCCTTTATCGGGCGGATCTCGTTGACGCGCAGCTTGCCGTCCTCGCGCCAGGCCAGCCCCGGCACGTCGGCGGGCGCGGCGCGGCCGCCGAGCATCTCTATGAAAAGCGGGAAGCTGTCCTCGGTCTCGCCGCGCAGCAGGTAATCCGCCTCCGGCGACAGCCTGGCCATCGTCTCCTCGGGGCACAGCGTGGGGTGCGGGCCGCCCGAGATTATTACGGCCTTGGGCAGCGCGGCGCGCGTCAGGGCGCCCAGGCGCTTGACCTCGCCTATCTCCGGGGAATAGCACTGGAAGCCCACCACGTCGGGGGCGAACTCTTTCACGCTGTCCAGAAAACGGTCGTCACGGCGGTCCAGCTTGCCGAAATCCAGCACGCGCACCTCGTTCTTGTCCCTGAGGCGGCTGGCCAGGAAGGCGATGCCGAGCGGCGGCTGAATATGGTCCCCGTGGGCTATTCCGGGTTTAACCAGCAGTATTTTCATAGGTAAATTCAAAATATAATAGCAAATTGGCGCGCGGCTATTCCCTCTCCAGCGCCTGCTTTATCTCGGCGGGCAGTTCTATCAGCTTCAGGTCGCGCCCCACGCAGACCAGGTCGGTCTCGGCCTTGCCTATAAGCTTGCCGTCCTGGTTATGGATCGTGTAGGCGAACACGATGCGGTAGGGCGTGAATTCTTTGACCCAGGCCTTGATGTCCAGCACGTCGCCGTAGAGCGCCGGGAACTTGTACTCCATCTCCTGCCGCCGCACCGCGAAGCCGACGCCGCGCTCCAGCAGGCCCTTCACGGTCAGCCCCCGCTCCTCCAAATATTCCGAGCGCGTCTCTTCCAGGTACTTCAAATAATTGGCGTGGTAGACCGCCCCGCTGGTGTCCGTGTCGTAGTAGTAGATGCGCCGTTTCATGGTTTACCTCTTGGTCCGGTATTTGCGCGCCACGCCGCCGTCGGGGCCTGGCCTGTAAAAATACACTTCCGGCTCCGCGGCGGCCCAGGCGCGGACTCGAAGATTATCGAAGTAAGCTTTCTCCCCACTGGGATATTCCCTTGCCGCCAGCCCCAAGAACGCGCCCGGGGCGAACGCGGTCTCCGCGCTGGAAACATGTGCACCGTTCCAATGAAGGCCTACGGCCCGGCCGCTGTCCCTTACGGAATAATTATTGACGACGCCCGGAGCGAAGCGCATCTTCGCGTCCGCGCGCTTGTTATAATTTTGTTCGCGCATCTCTCCGATATACGCGCCGGTCCCGTCGGCATTTCCGTCAAAAAAGGTAACCAGTACGGCGTTCACGGTGTTCCCGTACCCGCCCCCTGTCCTCCCGTCCCAGCGCATAGCTATTTCATGCATCTGGCCATTCGTGATAAAGCGCGGGGAAACGCATTCAACTTCCACAACCGAAGCCGGCGGCAGCGGCCTTACCGAGGTCAGCCAGGGCCGGCGCACGGGAGAACCCGTGCCGCAGCCCTCGAACTCCAGGCGGCCTTCCGCCTCGCGGAGCGGGCAGTCCCCGGGCAGCAGCCGCCACTTCGACTCCTCCACTGTTCCATCATTAAAATCGTCGAACAGGATGAAGGTCGCGTCCCCGCTGCTTTCGGACACGGCCGCCGGGCCGCCATAGTACATGTAAAGGTTCTTGACTGAATTCTTCGCAAGGAAAGGCAGCCGCACCCAGGCGCGCGCTTCGGGCGTGCCGCAGCCGCCCTCCAGCCAGTAATTCAGGCCCGTTTTCTCGTCGGAATTTGCAAAACGCAGATCCGCACAATCCGGCTTCATGCGGCCCTGTTTAATCGCGGCCAGACTGTCGAATTTAACCAGCAGCTGGTAATCCACCAGCGAGGCGCCGCTCTTTTCCGCTACGCGCAGGTTCTCGCGGTATTTCCATTCCTCCGGGAAACCAGGAGACCGGGGAGGTTTAGGCGCCTGGGGCTGCGGCGCAGGCGGGCCGACCCGCTGCCGGGCCGTTTCAGGCGCGGCGGCCGCGCTTTCCCAGTCCAGGGGAACGCTCGCCGTGGCGGCCGAAAGAACGGCGGCCGTCTCCGCTTTAATGAGCCTAGCGTTTATCTCCAGGCCGCCGTCGGACCGCCGCATCAGCGTGCCCGTGATGACGGCCTCTACGCCAAGGATCTTGCCGAGACTCTTTATCGAGGTCTCGTCCACCGCTCCGGAATACTGCAGCTTAAGCTCCCCCATCACCTTTTCCAGCAGGTTGCGCTCCACCACCTCGAGCTTTCCCTCCTGGATAATACGGGTCAGCAGGCGCTCGGAAACCACCACCCCGTCATCGGATTCACGCCTGTCCGTATAAGAGAAGGGCAGAACCGCCACCTTTCGGTTTGCCATCTTACCGTGAGCCCCGGACAGACGCTCGGCCAGGAACTCGTACCGGTCGAGACCTAACGCTTTCTCCTGCCGGTCCCTCCGCGTGCCTCCGGAGCAGCCCCAGGCAAAGGCGGTGCACAGCAAAAGGACGAAGTTCTTCTTCATTTATTCCCCTATGATCTTGACCAACACGCGCTTCCGGCGGCGGCCGTCGAATTCGCCGTAAAAGATGCGCTCCCACGGGCCGAAGTCCAGCTGGCCGGCCGTGACGGCCACCACCACCTCGCGGCCCATCACCGTGCGCTTGAGGTGCGCGTCGCCGTTGTCCTCTCCGGTCAGGTTGTGCTTGTAGCCGTGCGCGTCGTAGGGGGCCAGCTTCTCCACCCACTCCAGGAAATCCCGGTGCAGGCCGGACTCGTTGTCGTTAACAAAGACGCTGGAGGTGATATGCATGGCGTTGACCAGGCAAAGCCCCTCTTTTATGCCGCTCCTGGCCAATTCCGCCTCCACTTGGGGGGTGATGTGGACTATGGCGCAGCGCTCAGAGGTGTTGAAGGTCAGGTAGGCGGTATGAGATTTCATGTTTTTATGCCGGCGGCTAAGGGGCCGGGCCCCCGTATGAAAGAGGATTTAACGGAAGAATATTCTACAAACTTTGAGCGCGGGCGCGGATTTTGGTATAATAAGTGCATGTCTTACAAATGTGAACTTTGCGGCAAAAAGCCCGTTTCCGGCAATTCCTACAGCCATTCGCACAAGGCCACCAAACGGACCTTCAAGCCCAACCTTCAGAAACAGAAACTGGTGCTCGACGGAAAAACCCAGTCGGTCTACGTCTGCACCATCTGCATAAAGAGCGGCAAAGCGGTACGCCCGGTTAAGTAACCAGCGGCTTTCCCTCCAGGTTTCAAAAGGTTAAGGCCGTCCGCCTCAGGCGGGCGGCCGTTGTTATTTGCCCGGGAGCGCCCCCCCGCCCAACCCGTCAACAAGAATTTAATAATTTGTAAACAAGCCTTTTGTATAATTTTCCTGTATGTAATAAGGGATTTGTAAGGATTCCTTTACTGTTTTTATTCTTTGTTCGGCAAGTCCGGGAGGACTTAAATGGAGCAGGAACCTAAATTAGACCCGTCCGCCATAACGGACGTGGAAACCGCGAAGCTCGCGCTCCGCTGGGCCGTGGAGAAGATCCACGGCCTGCAGGAGGAGCTCGGCCGCCTGCGCGAAGACAACCGCAGCAAGACGCACATCAACCGCTCCCTCACCGAACAGGTGGAACAGAAGACCGAGGTCCTGAAGAAATGGCAGGGCACGATAAAGACCTGGGAAGAGAACTGGAAGACCCAGACCGCCATGGAGGCGGACCTCAAGGCCAAGCTGCGCGAGCAGATCCTCAACGAGGAGGCCGCCGCCTGGCGCTCTTCCCGCGCCCAGCTGGAAAAAGAGATACAGGCCCTGAAGGGCGAACTGGCCGCCCGCGAAGGCGAGATCGGCCGCATGAAGATCTCGATGATCGACGAGCTGCGCCGCACCTCGGAGATGAAGGAAGCGGAACTTTCCACGCTGCTCTCCAAGCACCAGGACAATCTGGCCGCCAGGGAGACCGCCCTGAGGGAGAAGTTCGAATCGCTGGAAGCGCAGCTGATGGCCGCCAACCGCCTGCGCGCCGAGCAGGAAGAAATGTCGCTGCGCGAGCGCTACGAAACCCGCTCCAAGGAGCTGGCCGCGCTTTACGCCCAGAAAGAAGCCCAGCTGGAAAAATTCAGGCAGGAGCTGGAAGACCAGCGCCTCGAGGCGCTGGAGGCGTTCAAGGCCGAAGCCGCCAAAGAGCTGGAGTCCCGCCGCCTGGCCCTGGAAGAGTCCTCCCGCAATCTGGAGCGCTCCCTCTCCGCCGAAGCCGAGGCCAGGGTAGAGGAAGTCAAAGCCGCCGCCGCCGCGCGCGAGACCGAGCGGCAGGCCGCCTTCGCCGCCAGGCAGGCCGCCCTGGAGAAAGATTTCGCCGAGCGCCTCGCGCGCTCCGAAGAAGAGAAGGCGTCCGACCTGGAAGCCTTCAAGGCCGCCTCCCGGCAGGAGCTCGACACCCTGCGCGCCCGCAACAAAGAGGCCGTGGAGAAGCGCGAGCAGGAATACGTGGACCTGCGCCTGGACATGGAGGCGCAGCTGGTTGAGCTGGTGAAGAAGCGCGAGGAAGAGATCCGCGCCAGGTACGAGAAAGCGGCCGAGGAAGCCCGCGCCAAGTGGGGCAGGGCCGCGGAAGAAAGCGCCGCCCTGGCCCGCGCCGAAGCCGCCGGGGAAACCGCCCGCATCGAAGCCGATTTCAAAAAGCGCGAAGAGGACCTGAAGGCCCTGCTGGAAGCTGAAGCCGCCGCCCTGCGCGAAAAGCTGGAAGGCGAACTGCGCGCGCGCGAAGAGGCGCTGCGCGCGGGACTGCTGGAAGAGCAGAACGCCTGGGCCGCCCGCCAGCAGGCGGCCTCGGACGAGACGCGCAAGGCCCTGGAAGCCGCGCACGCCGAGCGCCTGGAAAGCCTGAGGGCCGGTCTGGAAGAGGCCTACCTTATGAAGGAGAAGGCCCTGGACACGCGCGTGGCCTCGGTGCAGCGCCGCCTTAAGGCCGAATGGCTGGCCCGCGAGGACGAGTGGCGCCTCGAGAAGGAAGCCTCCCTCCACGAGGAGAAGGAAAAGCTCAAAGCCGAATTTGAAGGCCACCGGTCGCTGCTGCACAGGAAGCTGTCCCAGTTCGAGGACGAACTGAAGCTGAAGTACGCCCAGAAGGAATCCGAGCTGGAGACCGCCGGCAAGGCGGCCCTGGAAGCCGCCGCTTCCGAACTTAAGGCGGAGCTGAAAAACGAGAAAGAGCGCCTGCGCTCCGGCGCGGAAGCCCGCCGCCGGGAGCTCGAGACCAGGGAAGCCGCCCTCCGCGCCGAGGCCGAAGCCCTGGAGAAAAAGCTGAAGGCCCAGGGTCTTAAGCTGGAAGAGGACCTGAAGGAGTCCTACCAGCGCCGCGCCGCGGAAGCCGAAGCCGATTTCAGCGCCAGGCTGGAAACCGAAAAAAAGAAACTGGCCTCCGAACTGGCGGCCAGGGCCGGGGCCGCCGACCGCGACCGCCTGAAGCTGCTGGAGGAGAAAGCCGCCCTCGAGGAAGCCCACGCCGCCAAGGTCCGCGAGCTGGAGACCCTGGCCGAAGAAAAGGTGCGGGCCGAGCGCGCCAAGTCCGAAGAGCTGATCCGCACCCGCGAGCTGCACCTGCAGTCCCGCGAGGCCGAGATTGACAGGGCCAGGGCCGCCCTGGAGCAGCAGCACAACGACCTGAAGCTGAAGCTTTACCAGGAGCTGCAGGGCAAGGAGCAGGAGCTGTTCACGAAACTGGCGGCGGCCAAGGAAGAGATGTACCGCGCCCTGAACGCCCACCGCGAAGTTTTGGACAAAGAGCACGAGGCCCGCACGGCCGGCCTCATGCAGAAGGAAGAGCAGGTGCAGAAGCGCTTCGACGAAAAGATCGCGGCCGCTGAGGCCGCGCTGAAGCAGCGCCTGCAGGACGAGGCCGACAAGCTGGCCCTGGGCTTCGAAAGCCGGAAAACAGACCTGGAAAACAAGCTGAAGGCCAGGGAGCAGGCCCTGGCGGCCGCCGCCGCGGAAAAAGAAGCGCGCCTGGAAGCCGAGGCCGCGGCCCGCGCCGGCAGCGCCTCCGCCGCCATGGAAAGCGCCGCCGAGAGGCGCAGGGCGGAGATCGAAGCTTCGCTGGTCCGCCGCGAAAAAGAGATGGAGCGCCGGTTCGCCGAGATGTCCGAGCGGCTGCGCGCCCAGTTCCAGAGCGAAAAGGCCGTGTGGGAGTCCAAGAAGGGAGACGCGCTGAACACCGAGCGGCAGGCCATGCGCTCCGAATTCGAGAAGAAAGAGGCCGCCATCAACCAGAAACTCGACGACGAACTGCTGCGGAGCCGCCAGGAAAGGGCCCGCGCGGACGAGGAGCTCTTCGCCAAAAAAGAAGAGCTCGAAAAGGGCTATTACTCCGAGCTGGAGCGCAGCCGGGCCGCTTTCGAAAAGACGAAGAAGGAACAGGAGGCCCGCATCCAGCGCATGTCGGAGGAACTGGAGGAAGAGGAGAACCGCCTCACCGTCTGGACACTGCAGAAAGAGGAAGAGTACGCCAAGAAATACGCGGCCCGCGAAAAAGACCTGATGCGGCTCTGGGACGAAAAGCAGGCCGCGATGGAAAAAGATTACGAGGCCAGGATCAAGGACCTGGAGGAGCGGCTCAAGCTGAAGTAGAGGGCGCAGGCACACGTTATGTACGAAGGCAAACACCCGCACGACTTCGAGGACATCCTCAAAGAGACCGAGCTCGACTCGGCCAAGATGGTCCTGCGCCTTACCTCCGAGCTGCGCGAAAAAGAGCTGGAGCTGGCCTCGACGCGCTCGAAGAGCTTCGACGAAGTGCAGCGCAACAACAAGGCCAAGGAGGCCGAATTCGAAGCCCTGATGCGCGCGCAGGAAGAGCGGATCTCCAGGCGCGAGCAGGAGCTGGCCCGCCTGCTGGTGGAGAAAGAATCGGCCCTGTGGCAGAAATACCAGGCCATGCTCGACGACGCGGTGGCGCGCCAGCGCAACGAGTTCGAGTCCGAACGCGCCCTGCTGAAATCCGACATCGAAAAAAAAGAGACCGAGCTGGCCGCGCAGAAAAAGAACCTTCGCCTGGAAATGGAAAGCCTCTTCAAGAAGTGGGAGGCCGAGCGCGAAGCCGATTTCAAGACCGAAAGGGAAACTTTCATCGAAGAGTTGAAGCTGGGCCGCGAGACGGCCAAGAAAGAGGCCCTGGAGAGGGCCAAGCAGATGGAAGAGCTGTGGCGGCAGAAGCTCAGCCAGCAGGAAGCCGACTACCGCAGCCGCGAGGCGCTCTCCGCCGAGGAGATCCGCAGCCAGATGCGCCGCGAGCGCGTCGAGGAGCTGAAGGCCCTCAACGACAGGCTGAACGCCGAATTTTCAAAGCGGGAGCAGGAACTCTACGCCCACTACGCCGCCTGGCTGGAAGAGAACAAGAAGCTCATAGAGGACAAGTACGCCCGCCGCATGGAGGCCGCCGGCTCCGAACACCGCGAGCGGACGGCGCGCTTCGAAGACGCCCTGGCCAAGACCAGGCAGGAACTGGCGGACCGCGAGGCGGCCTGGGAAGAGAAGTACGCCGAGCTTAAAAAGTTTTTCGTCGGCAAGGAAGCGGCGCTGGCCGCGGCCGAGAAGGACCTGCAGGCGCAGCACCTGGCCCGAGAGCGCGAGCTTTCGGAAAAGCACGAACTGCTGGAGCGGGAGCTGAAGGAAGAGGCCGGCAGGCGCAGGGAGGCGCTGCTGAAAAAAGAGAAAAGCCTGGAGCAGCAGTTCGCCAACAACCTGGCCGAGTTCGCCGGTGAAACGGAGCGCCGCCTCAAGACCATAGAGGCGCGCGAGGCCGACGTGGCCAGGCAGCGCGAGGAGGCGGCCAGGCTGCGCTCCCAGATAGGCGAGATGCTGGCCCAGAAGCAGCGCGAGCTGGAAACCACTTTCGAGGAGCGCAGCTCCCTCTTCAGGCAGTCGCTCGAGGAATCCTTCAAGATAAAGGAACTCAGCCTCGCAAAGAAATACAGCGAGATCGAGCACCAGTACGCCATGCTGAACGCGCAGAAAGATTCCGCGATGGCCAAGGCGGATTCGCTGCTGCAGGAGACCTCGCGGCTCAAGGAAGCCCTCATCTCGCGGGACTCCGAGGCGCGCGTGGTGATAGACGCCGAAAGGGCGCGCCTGGAAGCGGATTTCAGGCGTTCCGAAGAGCAGCTGCAGGCCAAAGCCGACGCGATGAAGGCAGAAGCCCAGAAGCGCGAAGAGGCCCTGCGCGCCGAATACGCCGAAAAGGTGCAGGCGGAAAGCGCGCGCCTGGCCGCGCAGCTCAAGATCAAGGAAGAAGCCCTGGAGAGGGAGCGCGCGGCGCTGGACTCCAGGGCCGGAGAGCTGGAAAGCCGGTTCCTCGAGGCGCTGAAGGCGCGCGAGGACGAGGTCACGGAAAACTTCCGCAGGCATACCGAGGCGCTGAAAGCCCAGGCCGAAGCCGCGAGGCGCGCCTGGGAGGAAGAAAAAGCCGTCCTCTCGTCGGCCGCTTCGGAAAAGGCCGAGAAGGCCCGGGCGGAGGAATACGCCAGCGCCGCCAGGCGCGAGGAAGAGCTCAGGAATTTCTACGAAGCGCGCGAGAAGGAGCTGCGGGCCGGGGCCGCCGCCGCGGCCGCCGCGGCCGAGCGCATGCTGGCCGAGACCTTCGCGGTAAAAGAACAGGACCTGGCCAACAGGGTGCAGGCCCTGGAAGATAATTTGGGCCGGGCCAACGCCGAGAACTCCGATTCCGCGGCCCGCCTGTCGGCCCTGAAGGACGAGCTGAAACTGCTGGGAGCCAGGCTCGAGGAAGGCGAACGCGAGCGCCAGAAGCTGATCCAGGAAAACCTGACCAAGGCCCGCGACCTGCGCCAGACCCTGGAAAAGGAATTCCTCGACAAGATCAAGGACATAGAGCAGAACTACCTGGCCCAGCTGACCGACCTCTCGAAACGCTCCGAGGAGGCGCGCCGGGCCGACCAGGACGAATATTTCCGCAAGCTGCAGTACGTAAAGGACGATTTCAGCGCCAGGATGGCCGCGCAGGCCAAGGCGCTGGAAACTTCCTACCTGGAGCGGGAGCGCAATCTGGCCGCGGCCATGGACAGCGCCTACCGGCTCAAGGAGAAGGCGCTGGAGGCCCGCCAGGCGCAGCTCGAGAACAACTACAGCGCGGTGCTCTCCGACAAAGCCTCGCGCATAGACACCGACAGGGAGCTGGCCAACAGCGTGGGGCGCCTCAAGGACGAGCTCGAGCAGAAGAACCGCCAGCTCAAGGAAACCATCGCCTCCTACAACAGCAGGCTGGAGGAGCTGGAGGGCAAGCTGCGCTCCGAGCACGAAGCCAGGAAGAAAGACCTGGAAGACGGGCACCGCATGCGCGCCGCCCAGCTGGACGCCGAACGCTCCAAGCTGAAGGGCCTGCTCGAGCAGGAGCAGCGCCTGGTAACGGACCTGCAGAAGCGCGAGGCGGCCCTGCAGGAAAATTACGCCGCCCGCGAAACGGACCTGGCCCGCCGCTTCAAGGAAGCCCGCGAGCGCCTGGAAAAAGATTACCAGGAAAAACTGAAAGAACTCAAGGACAAATAACCCCGCCCCCGCCCCGCGCGGGGCCGGCGGAAAAATCACGGCAGGGCGCGAGAATTGCCCGTCGTGATTTTTTTATTTGCCGAAATATTTGTATATAATTTCAATGCGTTATCTGGCGAGAAGTTCATTATAAAAAAGGCGGTGAAACTTGAAATGAAAAAATTCGACAACAAGATACTCTTCATAGGCTACGGCTCCGTGGCGCAGTGCGCCCTGCCGATGCTTTTCAAGCTGTTAAAGATACCGGCCGGGAACATAACCGTAATGGATTTCGAGGACAAGCGCGAGGCGCTCAAGCCCATGCTGGCCAAGGGCGTGAAGTTCGTGCGCCAGCAGGTCACGAAGCAGAACATGGGGACGCTGCTCGGCAAATACCTCAAGGCCGGCGACCTGCTGATAGACCTGGCCTGGAACATAGACGCCTGCGAGATATTGAAGTGGTGCCACGACAAGGGCATCCTCTACATCAACACCTCCACCGAACTGTGGGACCCCTACAAGGGCGCGCAGGACAAGCACCCCACCGAGCGCACCCTCTACGTCCGCCACATGGCCATGCGCAAGATGATAGCCGGCTGGAAGACAGTCGGCCCGACGGCCGTCATCGAGCACGGCGCGAACCCCGGCCTGATCTCCCATTTCGCCAAGAAGGGCCTCATCGACATCGCCAACAAGCTGCTGGCCGACAAGAAAGCCAGGGGCGCCCGGGCCGAGCGGCTGCGCCAGCTGGTGAAGGACCAGACCTTCAATGAGCTCGCCAAAGAGGTCGGAGTGAAGGTCATCCACGTCAGCGAGCGCGACACGCAGATCACCAACAAGCCCAAGCAGGTCAACGAGTTCGTCAACACCTGGAGCGTGGAAGGCTTCCGCGAGGAAGGCGTGGCGCCGGCCGAGCTGGGCTGGGGCACGCACGAGAAAACGCTGCCGCCTTTCGCCTGCGAGCACAAGAACGGCCCGAAGAACCAGATCTGCATAGCCCGCATGGGCATGAACACCTGGATCAGCACCTGGGTGCCCGACTACTGCATCCACGGCATGCTGGTGCGCCACGGCGAGGCCTTCACGCTCAGCGACAAGCTGACCGTCTGGAAGAACGGCAAAGCCGTGTACCGCCCCACCGTGCATTACGCCTACTGCCCGTCGGACTCCGCCATCGCCTCGCTCAACGAGCTGCGCGGCTACGACTTCAAACTGCAGCCGAAGCTCCGCATCCTCGGCGACGAGATCATCAGCGGCTACGACACCCTGGGCGCCCTGCTGATGGGCCACGACTACAACGCCTGGTGGACCGGCACCATCCTCGACATCCACGAGAGCCGCAAGCTCATCCCGCACCAGAACGCGACCACCATACAGGTGGCTATCGGCGTGCTCTCCGCCGCCCTGTGGATGATGGAGAACCCCGAGGAAGGAGTCTGCGTGCCGGAAGACCTGCCGCACGACTACGTGCTGAAGATCGCCAAGCCCTGGCTGGGCAAATTGCATTCCGCCCCGTCCGACTGGACGCCGCTGAAGCATTACACCAACGCCTTCAAGGGCTTCAATAACCCGTACGTGGACAAGAAGGACCCGTGGCAGTTCAAGAACTTCCTGATCACGGACGGCGACTGACGGCCGCGGGGCCGGCCGGCCCGCAGCGGACAAAGATTCGGTAAAAATTAAACTCGGGAAACGGAGGAACACCAGACAAAAGTATGATCACAAAGAAACAGATGCAGGATCTCGCCAAGAAGCACGGCACGCCGCTCTTCATCGTGGACCACGATGAGATACGCAAGAACTACGCGCAGTTCAAGAAGTACTTGCCGCGCGTGCAGGCCTACTACGCGGTAAAGGCCGAACCGATGCCGGAGATAGTGAAGACTCTCTACAAGGCGGGCGCCAGTTTCGACGTGGCCTCCATGCCCGAGTTCATGATCGTGCATGAGTACATCAAGAACATGCCGGACAAGAAGCGGCTGGCCTGGATCTGGGACAAGATCATCTACGCGAACCCGATAAAGCCGAACGAAACGCTGAAGGAGCTGGACCAGTACCGGCCGCTCGTCACCTTCGACAACCTGGAAGAGATCCACAAGATCAAGAAGTACGCCCCGAACGCCGGCCTGTGCCTGCGCATCCGCGTGCCCAACACCGGCGCGGTGGTGGAGCTCTCCTCCAAGTTCGGCGCCTCCCCCGGCGAATCAGTGGACCTCATACTCGAGGCCGTGAAACAGGGCCTCGGCTTGGAAGGCCTCAGCTTCCACGTGGGCAGCCAGACCACCAACTTCGAGAACTACGTGCAGGCCATCAACCTGGCCGCCGACATCTTCAAGGAAGCCAAGGAACGCGGCTACGACAAGATGAACCTGCTCGACATCGGCGGCGGCTTCCCGGCCCCGTACGACGCCTCCGTGAAGCCGTTCCAGGAGCTGGCCAAGAAGATCAACTCCGAGCTGGAGCGCCTGTTCCCGGACCCGAAAATAGAGATCCTGGCCGAGCCCGGCCG
>MGUI01000055.1 GCA_001799895.1 Elusimicrobia bacterium GWD2_63_28 | reverse complement strand
TTCCACCAGGCCGGTGGTGAAGATGCGGGCCTTGTAGCCGTCCAGCGGCTTCTGTATGCAGTTGGTGGTCATCACGACCGAGCCGGGGAAGGCGTTGAACTCCTTCTGCTGGTCCTGCCAGGCGCCGCCGTAGTTGCCGGCCAGGTGGGCGTACTTCTTGAGGCCGGGGTAGCCGTGGGCGGGCAGCATCTCGCCGTGGGTGTAGACGTTGACGCCCTTGCCCTCGGTGAGTTTAAGGATATTCTCCAGGTCCTTCAGGTCGTGGCCGCTGACCAGGAGGGCCTTGCCCTTGAGGGGGTTGATGCGTACGGGGGTGGGGACGGGGTGGCCGTAGGCGGTGGTGTTGGCTTTATCCAGCAGTTCCATCACGCGCAGGTTTACCTCGCCGCACTTCATATTGTAGCCCACCAGCTCGTCCACCGTCGGGTTGGGCTTGGTGAGGAAATCCAGCGCTTCGTGGATGAAGGCGTAGACTTTCTCGTCTTCCTGGCCGAGTACCAGCGCGTGGTCAGCGTAGGCGGCCATGCCTTTGAGACCGTAGGTCAGCAGTTCCTGCAGGCCGGCGGCGTCGTCGCCGAGCGCCTTTTTGCGGGCAGCTATGCCCTTCTCGGGGGCTTCGGCCAGCAGGGCGGCGTAATCTGAGGGAGCGGTCCAGGCGGCGGGGCCGTCCAGATCGGGGTTGCCGGCCAGCGCGCGGGCCTTGGCCTTTATCTCCTGTCCCTTCTGTATCTGCTGCGCTATATTTTTGGGGTCGAAGTTGACGTTGGTGACCGTGGTGAACAGGGCTTCCACCACGAACACGTCTATGGTGCGGTCGCGCTTGCCGGCTTTGGAGGCCTGGTGCGCGTACTGGCTTATGCCCTTGGCCTGCCAGAGCAGGAGGTCCTGCATCTTGGCCGTCTCCGGGTCTTTGCCGCAGACACCCTGCACGGTGCAGCCCGTGCCTTTCGCCGCCTGCTCGCACTGGTAACAGAACATGTCGTCGCTCATTTTTATTCTCCTTTTATATTAACCTAACCTTGAATCTATTTCCGCTTTGAAAACTCCGAAATCTTTCCGCGCAGCACGGCCTCGAACCTTTTATTGGTGTCCGAGAGGAACTTGCCGAACATGCAGTCGCTGTGGCGGCAGACCTTGGCGCCCATCAGGCAGTCGTGCAGCTGCACGGGGCCGTCTATGGCGGTCATGAAGTCGCGCACGGCGGCCTTCTTGCCGGTGGGGGAGAGGGCGAAGCCGCCCTTGGGCCCGCGCACAGGGGCCACCAGCCGGGCCCTGGTGAGCTGCTGCAGCACTTTGGAGAGGTGGTTGTAGGAAACGCCGAGGTCGCTGGCGATGTCCTGCGCGGAGCACAGGCCGGGCCGCTGCGCCATGTAATCCGCCGCGTGCAGTCCTATGGCCGCGGCTTCCGAGATCTTGAGTATGGTCTGCATGTCTTAAGAGTCCTTTGTGGTAATGTGGTATTACTATACCACAACAATCCTGGATTGTCAAGGGCCGGCCGGCCCGCAAAAAAAGAGTATTGCGCAGTATTCTGGGATCACGACGGGCCGAGGCCCCCGGATTTGTGCCGCGGAGTTTAAAATCGTAGAATATCAGCGTAGTAGTACTTCCACTTTCCCGGTTAAGAGGTGCGTATGCTCAAAGCAGCCATCGTCATGGGAAGCGATTCTGACCTGGGAGTATTATCGGCAGCCGCCAAGGTCCTCGAGCAGTTCGGCGTACCCTTCGAAATAAAGATACTTTCGGCCCACCGCACCACCGCGGCGGCCCTCGCTTTCGTCTCGGCCGCGGAGAAGAAAGGCTTCGGCGTCATAATCGCCGGGGCCGGCGCCGCGGCCCATCTGCCGGGCGTGCTGGCGGCCGCCACGCCGCTGCCGGTGATAGGCGTGCCGGTGAACGCCACGCCGCTGGCCGGCATGGACGCGCTGCTCTCCATAGTGCAGATGCCGCCCGGCATCCCGGTGGCCACGGTGGGGGTTAACAACGCCAGGAACGCCGGCCTGCTGGCGGTGCAGATCCTCAGCGTGAAAGAAAACGCGCTCAGGGCCAAATTCAAGGCCTTCCGCGAGACGATGAAGAAGGAAGTGCTGGCGAAAGACGCGCGGCTGGGCAAGATAGGTTATAAGAAGTATCTGGAAGAGCAGAAGTAGCGGTGCTGCGTTGCGCGGGCGGGCAATCTACCTTGAGACAGGAGATGAGCATGTCTGAGCTGAAGCTGATACACCAGGGCAAAGTGCGGGATCTGTACGCGGCGGGGGAGAAGTATCTCCTGATAGTTTCTTCGGACAGGATCTCGGCCTTCGATTTCATCCTGCCCACGCCCGTCCCGGGCAAGGGCGCCATCCTCAATAAGATAAGTTCCTTCTGGTTCTCGCGCACCGGCCATATAATAAAGAACCATATAGTTTCTTCCGATATAGACGAGATACGCGCCCGCGTTACCGCCCCGGCCGGCTTCGACTGGGACTACATGCGCGGCCGCGCCCTGCTGGTGCACCGCGCCAAGCGTGTGGACTTCGAATGCGTGGTGCGCGGCTATATCACCGGCTCCGGCTGGAAAGAATACCTCAAGCAGGGCAGCGTCTGCGGCCTGAAGCTGCCGGCCGGGCTCAAAGAGGCCCAAAAATTGCCGGAGCCTATTTTTACGCCCACAACCAAGGCCGACCAGGGGCATGACGAGAACGTCTCTTTCGAGACCATGGCGGCGGCCCTGCCGCCCGGCCTGGCGGAGACCATCAGGGACAAGAGCCTGGCCCTTTACAATTTCGGAGCGGCGCACGCCGCCAGGGCCGGCATCCTGCTGGCGGACACCAAGTTCGAGTTCGGCCTGCTCGACGGAGAGCTTATACTCATTGACGAGGCCCTGACGCCGGACTCTTCCCGCTTCTGGGACGCCTCGAAATACGCCGTGGGCAGCAGCCCTGCCAGCTACGACAAGCAGTACGTCAGGGACTGGCTGGAGGGCAGCGGCTGGGACAAGAAGTCCGCCCCGCCCGGGCTGCCCGCTGAAGTAGTGCGGGGCACCCTCGAAAAATACGAGGAAGCCCTGCAGAAAATAGCGCAAGCCGGGTGAAGTGCCGCCCGGCTTCTAAATTTCAGGATGGAACCAAAATGATAATAGAGATCTGGACCAAAGAAAAATACGCGGCCAGCGAGGACGCGGGCTTTATCGGCCGCATGGCGCACGCGGGCCTCAAGGTGAAGGCCGCGCGCCTGTCACGGCTTTACCGGGTAGAGGGGGAGTTCAGCCGCGCGGAATTCGAGCGCCTGGGCAAAGAACTGCTGACCGACCCGATTACCGAGAAATATTCGCTCTCCCAATGGAAGCCGGGGCTTAAGAGCGCCTGGCGCGTCGAGGTGTGGCTGAAGGATTCGGTCACCGACGTGGTGGGCGAAAGCGTGAAGGGCGCCATCGCCGACGTGCTGGGCCGCGAACCCAAGACGGTCAGGTTCGGCCGCGCCTATTACGCGGCCTGCGAGTCGGAACCGAAGCTCAAGCACGCCGTGGTGAAAACCCTGGTGAACGAGATCGTCAACAAATTCAAAATAGAGAAAATATGAACGATACCCTCTCAAGATTCACTTCTCTCCCGGCCAAAGAGCTGGAGGCGCTGGATAAAGCCGCCGGCTGGTCGCTCAACGCCCTGGAGCTGGCCGAGGCGCAGCGCCAGTTCAGGAAAATGGGCCGCCAGCCCGCGCGCGGTGAGCTGGAGACCATAGCGCAGACCTGGTCCGAACACTGCAAACACAAAACCTTCTCCGGCCCCGTAGTTTTCAAGGACGGAAGCAAGGTCAAGAAGTACAAGAACCTTTTCAAGGAAACCATCGTCAAGGCCACCAAAACGCTCAACAGGAAATGGTGCCTGTCGGTCTTCACCGACAATGCCGGCATAGTGGAGTTCGGCAAGGACGGCAAGTGGGGCCTGGCTTTCAAGGCCGAGACCCACAACCACCCCTGCGCCGTCGAGCCTTACGGCGGGGCCGAGACGGGAGTGGGCGGCGTGATTCGCGACATCCTCGGCGTGGGCCTGGGCGCCAAGCCCGTGCTCAACACGGACACCTTCTGCTTCGGCCGGCTGGACAGCAAGAAGAAGCTGCCGAAGAACGCCCATTCCCCGGAGCGCATCATGCGCGGCGTGGTGGAAGGCGTGCGCGACTACGGCAACCGCATCGGCATCCCGACGGCCGCCGGCGGGCTGTACTTCGACGAAGGCTATTTGCTCAACCCTCTGGTCTATGTGGGCTGCGCGGGCCTGATTCCCGTGGACAAGATAGATAAGAAGGTCATCCCCGGCGACCTGATAGTCTCCATAGGCGGCCGCACCGGCCGCGACGGCATACACGGCGCCACTTTCTCCTCGGCCAATATCGACGAGGATACCTCCGCCTCCGCCGTGCAGATAGGCCACGCGGTCAACGAGAAGAAGGCCCTGGACGTGCTGATGCGCGCCCGGGACCTGGGCCTCTACAACGCCGTCACCGACTGCGGCGCCGGCGGCTTCTCGTCGGCCATAGGCGAGCTGGGCTCCGAGACCGGCGCCCGGGTGCGGCTGGACAGAGCACTGCTCAAGGACACGCGCATAGAGCCCTGGGAGATCTGGGTCTCGGAATCCCAGGAGCGCATGATCCTCTCCGTGCCTAAAAACAAACTCAAGAAACTCGCCGCCATACTGGACGCCGAGAGTTGCGAATACTGCGTGATGGGGGAGTTCCCCGGCGACGGCAGGCTGCTGGTGACGCACAAGGACGAAACGGTGGTGGACCTGCCGATGGAGTTCCTGCACGGCGGCGTGCCGAACTTCGAAAAGCAGGCCCGCCGCAGGAAGATAAGGATAAACTCCGCGCCCCCGGCCCTGCCCTCTGAAAAATACGGGCAGATCCTCAAAGACCTGCTGGCCCATCCCAATGTCTGCTCCCGCCACTCGGTGATAACCCAGTATGACCACGAGGTGCAGGGCGGCACCGTGGGCAAGCCGCTGCAGGGGCGTTACGGCGACGGCCCCGGCGACGCCGCCGTGATCTGGCCGCAGGCCGCCACCCTGGACCAAACCGATTTCTCCGGCTTCGGGGTCAGCCACGGCTTCAACCCGGCCATAGGCAAGATCGACCCCTACCAGATGGCGCTGCATTCCATCGACGAGGCGGTGCGCAACCTGCTCTGCGCTGGCGCCGATGTTTCCCGCACGGCCATACTGGATAATTTCTGCGCCGCGAGCCCCAAGGACCCCGAGGTGATGGGGGACCTGGTCCTGGCCGCCGAGGGCTGCCTCGACGGGGCCATAGCCTATGGCGCGCCTTTCATCTCCGGCAAGGACAGCTTCTACAACCAGTCCAGGGACGCCGAGGGCCGGGAATACCCGATACCGCTCTCGCTGCTGATTTCCGCCACGGCCCCGGTGGAGGATGTGCGCAAGGCCCTCACCATCAACTTCAAAGAGGCCGGCAACCCGGTGTATCTGGCCGGTCTGAACGCTCGCGGCATGGGCGGCTCGGTGTATAACGAGCTGAACGATTCCGGCAATAACGCCGTGGCCCCGCTGGATATGGGCGCCGCCGTAAAGCTTTATACCGGCCTGGCCAAGGCCATCAAGGCCGGCTGTGTGGCCGCAGCCCACGACGTATCGCAGGGCGGGCTGGCCGTGACGCTGGCCGAAATGGCCTTCTCCGGCGGCCTGGGTGCCGAGCTGGATCTGGCCCCCGCGGCGAGGGAGAAGAAACTTACGGCGCTCGAACTGCTATTCGGTGAGAGCCCCGCCCGGCTGGTCTTCGAGGTAGTGAAGGGCAAAGAGACCGAATTCCTGCGCCTGGTTAAGGGGCTGCCGGTTTCAGAGATAGGTTATGTGAGCGAGGAGCCGGTCCTCTCTGTGCAGGACGGGAGCGTACCTCTCTTCAGGGAAGACCTCGCCGGGCTCAAGGCCTGCTGGCGGAGGGAGCTGATATGAAAAAACCCAAGGCGATAATCCTGCGCGGCACCGCCACCAACTGCGACATCGAGACCTTCAATTCCTTCAAGTACGTCGGCGCGGAGCCAGAGCTGGTGCATATCAACCAGCTGCTCTCCGGCGGGCGCAAGGTGCTGGACTACGATATCATGGCCTTCCCGGGCGGCTTCTCCTACGGCGACGATATCTCCGCCGGCAAGATTTACGCGGTGAAGATGAAGAAGCTCGCGGCGGACTTCGAAAAGTTCATCAAAGGCAGGCGTCCGGTTATAGGCATCTGCAACGGTTTCCAGATACTGGTTAAAACCGGCTTTCTGCCCCAGAACAGGGCGAACGCGCAGGTCTCGACTCTTTACACCAACGACTGCGGGCATTTCATCGCCAAGTGGGCCAGGCTGAAGGTCAATAAGAAGAGCCCCTGCATCTTTACCAAGGGCCTGCCGGACGAGATAGAGCTGCCGATAGCCCACGGCGAAGGCAAGTTCATCGTGGAGGATAAGAAGGAGCTGGCGGCCATCACGGCCGGGAACCTGCACGCCCTCACCTATTGCGAGAACCCCAACGGGTCCATGCTCGACATCGCCGGGGTGACCAACCCGGCGGGCACCTGCTTCGGCCTGATGCCGCACCCCGAGCGCAACTTCTTCGCCTGGCAGAACCCGGACCGGCCGGCCGCCGCGCGCGAGACCGAAGCCGCCGGCTTCCAATTCTTCAAGAACGCCGTAGAATACACGAGGTAAACCATGTGCGGAATATTCGGCATAACAGGGACTAAAGACGCCGCGAAGCTGGCCTACGTCGGGCTGTTCACGCTGCAGCACCGCGGGCAGGAATCCGCCGGGCTGGTGACCGACGACGGGGGGACGCTGCGCCATCACGCCGGCATGGGCCTGGTCAACGAGGTGTTTGACAACGCGGTGCTGGCCGGGCTCACGGGCCGCAGCGCCATCGGCCACATCCGCTATTCCACCACCGGCTCGAGCCACATCAAGAACGCCCAGCCGCTGGTGCTCAACTCCTGCCTGGGGGTTGTGGCCGTGGCGCATAACGGCAACCTCACCAACGCCGACGCGCTGAAGGCGAAGCTGCAGAAGGACGGGGCCATCTTCCAGTCCTCGAGCGACAGCGAAGTGATCCTGCACCTGTCGGCCCGCTGCCCGGGCCGCGGCCTGGAGGACACGCTGGCCAAGAACCTGCCCAAGCTGGCCGGGGCCTACGCCTTCCTGTTCATGGCGCCCGGCCTGGTGATAGGCGCGCGCGACCCGCACGGCTACAGGCCGCTGGTGCTGGGCAGGCTGGGCAAGTCCTATCTGCTCGCTTCCGAGACCTGCGCCATAGAGGTGGCCGGCGGCAAGGTGCTGCGCGAGGTGGAGCCAGGCGAGATGGTTTCTATCGCCGGGGGGAAACTGCGCTCCAGGCGCTTCGCCAAGGCCAAAGAATTCACGCGCTGCATCTTCGAGCAGGTCTACTTCGCGCGGCCCGACTCCGTAGTGGCCGGGCGCTCGGTGCAGACCGCGCGCTACGAGATAGGCGCCCTGCTGGCCAGGGAGCTCAAGAGCGTCAAGGCGGACATCGTCTCCGGAGTGCCGGACTCCGGCACCGTCTACGCGCTGGGCTATTCCGAGGAGTCCTGGATCCCTTACCAGACGGTCTTCATGCGCAACCATTACACCGGGCGCTCCTTCATCCAGCCCGACCAGGGCCTGCGGGAATTTACCGCCCGGCTGAAGCTGGCCCCCATCCGCGACGTGATAAAGGGCAAGACGATCATCCTGATAGACGACTCGCTGGTGCGCGGCACCACCTCGCGCAAGATAGTGGCCAGCCTCAAAAGATCCGGCGCGAAGAAGGTCATCATGGCCATCGCCTCGCCAGCCATCATCTCGCCCTGTTATTTCGGCATAGACACGCCCAATAGGAAAGAGTTGATCGCCAACAAGCTCTCCGTCGAGCAGATCCGCCGCTACATCGGCGCCGACGAACTGCATTACCTCAGCCTGGGCAGCCTGGTGGGCGCCTGCGGAAGCGGCAAGGACAGGAATTTCTGCGTCTCCTGCTTCACGGGCAAGTACTTGGAGGCGCTGTGAACGTACTGCTCATCGGCTCGGGCGGCCGCGAGCACGCGCTGGCCTGGAAGCTCAAGCAGAGCCCGCTGCTGGGCAAGCTCTACGCTATTCCGGGGTCCGACGCGCTGGCCGGCCTGGCCGCGCGTCCGGCCATAGGGGCTGAAGATTTCGAGAAGATCTGCGCTTTCTGTTCCGAAACGAAAATAGACCTGGTAGTCGTAGGCCCTGAAGCCCCGCTGGCCAAAGGCATCACCGATTTCCTGACCCGCCGGGGGATCAGGGTGTTCGGCCCGTCGCAGAAAGGGGCCATGCTGGAGGCGTCCAAGCAGTTCGCCAAAGAATTCATGGACCGGAATTCCATCCCCACGGCTTCTTTCACCGTCCTGTATTCCGCGGACTTCGCCAGGGAGAAAATAAAGGAAAACAAAAAATACCCCGTGGTGATCAAGGCCGACGGCCTGGCCGCCGGCAAAGGCGTGCGCATCTGCTGCAGCGAAGCCGAGGCGCTGGCCGCCGTGGACGATTTCATGGAGAAGCGCATCTTCGGCTCCTCCGGCTCGAAAGTTGTGCTGGAAGAATTCCTGGCCGGCACCGAAGCCTCGGTGATGGCGCTGGTCGACGGGGAAACCTATTTAATGCTGCCCGTCTCGCGCGACCACAAGCGCCTGCAGGACGGCAACAAGGGGCCCAACACCGGCGGCATGGGCGCCGTCTGCCCCGTGCAGCTGCCCGCGGCCGACCTGGAGATAATTGAAAAAGAGGTGCTCGCGCGCTTCGTGGAGGGCGTCAAGAAAGAGCGCCTGGGCTTCCGCGGCCTCATCTACGCCGGGATCATGCTTACCATGGACGGGCCGAAGCTGCTCGAGTTCAACGTCCGCTTCGGGGACCCGGAAACCCAGGCCATCATGCCCGTGCTGAAGTCCGACCTGCTGCCGCTGCTGGCCGCCTGCGCCGACGGGAAACTGGCGGGGCGCGAGCTGGAGCTGACCGGCGAGACCTGCGTCTCCGTGGTGGCGGCCGCCGCCGGCTACCCGGAGAACCCCGAAAAGGACAGGCCCATTACCGGTCTCTATAACCCGCTGCCCGGCGTACAGGTTTTCCACGCCGGGACGGCGCAGAAGGACGGCGGCTACGTTACCGCCGGCGGCAGGGTGCTCTCGGTCAGCGCCAGCGCCAAGGATCTCGGCGCCGCCCGGCAGCGGGCCTACGCGGCCCTGGCTAAAATAAACTTTGAAGGCATGCAGTACCGCAAGGACATAGGGCTTTGATCAAGGAGAAACGATGACTACCTACAAGAAAAGCGGCGTGGATATAAAACTGGCCGACAAGTTCACCGAGTTCCTGCAGAAGAAGTCCAAGGCCATAGGCGGCTTCGCCGGCCTGCTGCCGGTGCCGGAGATGAAGAACAAGTACAGCATCGTCGCCTCCACCGACGGCGTGGGTACCAAGCTCAAGCTCGCCTTCCTGCTCGACCGGCACGACACCATCGGCATTGACCTCGTGGCCATGTGCGTCAACGACCTGCTCTGCTGCGGCGCCCGCCCCATGCTCTTCCTCGACTACTACGCCACCGGCAAACTGGACCTGGCGCGCTCCAAAAAGATCATCGACGGTATTATGGAAGGCTGCCGCCAGGGCGAAAGCGCGCTGCTCGGCGGCGAGACCGCCGAAATGCCCGGCTTCTACCAGCCCGGCGAATACGACCTCGCGGGCTTCTCCGTAGGCATCGTTAAAAACTCCGAAGTCCTGGACGGCCGCAAGGTGCGCGCCGGCGACGTGCTGCTGGGCCTGCCGTCCACCGGCTTCCACTCCAACGGCTTCTCCCTGATCCGCAAGGTCCTGGGCGACAAAAAGCTGCTCAAAAAGTTCGCCCCGCGCCTGCTCACCCCGACCAAAATATATGTAAAGGACATCAACAAGCTCCGGGCCGCCCTCAAAAAACAGAAACACGACGTGCTGGCTCTCGCCCACATCACCGGCTCCGGCATTCCCGGCAACCTCCCCCGCGTCCTCCCCAAGCACCTCGGCGCCGTAGTATGCCCGGGCGCCTGGAAGGTTCCTTCCATAATGCGCGAGCTCCAGGCGATAGGCAAAATTCCCGAGCCCGACATGTGGGACTCTTTCAACATGGGCCTCGGCATGATCGCCGTCCTCCGACCCGCCGCCGTAAAAACCGCCCTGAAAACTTTAAAGGGTTCAGTAGTGATCGGCGAAGTAATAAAGGGCCGCAACGAAGTCGTTTTAAAGTAGTGCGCCTGAGGGTTACCCCGGGCGGCCCGTTCCGGTCGCTAAACTTTAGGAGGACTATGAAAAACATCGTCGTATTCGCTTCGGGCGGCGGCACCAACCTGCAGGCCCTCATAGACGCGGCCCGCGACGGCCGCATAGACGGCAAGATCGTCCTCGTAGTCTCCAGCAAACCCGGCGCCGGCGCCCTCGCCCGCGCCGCCGCCGCCGGCATCCCCGCCGAAACCGCCTCCCCCAAAGACCTCGCCCCCGCCGACTACGACGAACGACTCGCCGCCCTGTGCCGCGGCGCCAAGGCCGACCTCGTCTGCCTCGCCGGCTTCATGCTCAAACTCGGCCCCAAAATGCTCGGCGAATACAAAGACCGCATCCTCAATGTGCACCCCGCCCTCCTGCCCTCCTTCGGCGGCAAAGGTTTCTACGGCCTGAAAGTCCACGAAGCCGTGCTGCAGGCAGGCGCTAAAGTCAGCGGCGCCACCGTCCACTTCGTGGACGAGAACTACGACCGCGGCCCCATCGTACTGCAGCAGCCCGTCCCAGTGCTGCCCGGCGACACCCCCGAAAGCCTCGCGCAGCGCGTCAACGCCGCCGAACTGGCCCTCTACCCCTCGGCCGCCGCCCTCTTCTGCGCCGGCCGCCTCAATATCAGCAACGGCCGCGTGGAAACAGCCGGCCCGCTGCCCGAAACCGGCAAAGTCCGCCGCGCCCTGATTTCGGTCTCGGACAAAAGCGGCCTGCTGGAGTTCGCCCGGGGCCTGGCCGCGCAGGGAGTGGAACTGGTCTCCACCTCCGGCACCTTCAAGCTGCTCAAAGAGTCCGGCGTGCCCGTGCGCGCGCTGGAAACCCTCACCGGCTACCCCGAAATGCTCGACGGCCGCGTAAAAACCCTGCACCCGGCCGTGCACGGCGGCATACTCTACCGCCGGGACGACCCAGAGCACGCGGCCACCGTCTTCAGGTTCGGCATCGAGCCCCTGGATATGGTGGTGGTGAACCTCTATCCCTTCTCCGCCACGGCGAAGAAAGCCGCCCCCTGGTCCGAGGAGCTCATTGAGAACATAGACATAGGCGGCGTGGCCCTGATACGCGCCGCGGCCAAGAATTACGCCTCCGTGGCGGTGCTCACCTCGCCTGAGGATTACCACCCTGCCCTCGAAGCCCTGCGCGCCGGCGGCGGCGAGCTGCCGCTGCAGCTGAAGAAAGACCTGGCCGTCAAAGCCTTCAAGCATACCGCCGCCTACGACGGGGAAATAGGCTCCGTGCTGGCCGGACCTTCGGCGGATTTCCCCGAAACCCTGCAGGTCAAACTTCACAAGGTCCATGCCCTGCGCTACGGCGAGAACCCGCACCAGGCCTGCGCCCTCTACACGCGCAAGGCCGCGCCGCCTTTCGCGCAGCTGCAGGGCAAAGAGCTGTCCTACAACAACATCCTCGACGCCTACGGCACCTACCAGGCGGTGCTGGAGTTCGACAAGCCCGCGGCCGTCATTTTCAAGCATGTCACCCCCTGCGGCCTCGGCACCGGGACGGACATAGCCGAAGCCTTCGAGCGGGCCTGGAACTGCGACCCGCTCTCCGCCTTCGGGGGCATCATCGCGGTGAACCGCCGGCTCGACGGGCGCATAGCGGAATTCCTGGCCAAGAAGTTCGTGGAAGTCATCTGCGCCCCGGATTACGAGCCCGCGGCGCTGGAGGTCTTCTCCAAAAAGCCCAACCTGCGCCTGCTCAAGTGGGAGAGCTTCCCGGCGGACAATCTGGTGCTGCGCTCGGTGGGCGACGAGGTGCTGGTCAGCACCGACGACAAACTGCTGTTCGGCGAAAAGTGGGAAGTGCCCACGAAGCGCAAGCCGACCAAAGAGGAAGAAGCGGCCCTGCGCTTCGCCTGGGCGGCGGCCAAGTACGTGCGCTCCAACGCCATAGTATTCTCGGACACCTGCCAGACCGTGGCCATCGGGGCCGGGCAGATGTCGCGGGTAGACTCTGTTTTCATGGCCGGCCACAAATACGAGGCTTTCTTAAAGGCCAACCCTAAACCGGCTACGCTGGTAATGGCCTCGGACGCCTTCTTCCCTTTCCCCGACGCTCTGGAGGAGGGGATAAGGATCGGGGCCACGGCCATAATCCAGCCCGGCGGCTCGGTGAAGGACAAGGAAGTGATAGAGGCCGCGGACAGGTTGGGCGCGGCCATGGTCCTCACTGGCGTGAGGCATTTCAGGCACTGACGGTTCAGGACACGGCGGGGAAGTAAACAGTGAAGACCGCGCCGGCGCCGGGCCGGTTGGCGGCGAAAATATAGCCCCCGTTCTGCGCGACCACGCCGTACACGGTAGAGAGGCCCAGGCCGGTGCCCTTGCCCTTGGGCTTGGTGGTGAAGAAGGGTTCGAACATGCGCGGCAGTACTTCTTTAGGGATGCCCGGGCCGGTGTCTGAAAGTTCGAAGGCGGCGTAGCGGCCGGGCGGCAGGGAGGCGGGCAGGCCTCCGGGCCCCGCGTTGTAGGTCTTTATAAATATTTTGCCGGAATCCTTCATGGCGTCCTTGGCGTTGACCGCCAGGTTCATGATGGCCTGCTTGAGGTGCTCCGGCTCTATCCTCACCTTGGCCAGGTCCTCCGCCAGCGAGTAGTCCACCGTGATGTTCTTGCCGAGCAGGGTGCCGAGCAGGATCTTCAGCTCTCCCAGGGGCGCGTTGAGGGTCACTTCCGCCGGGCGGCTTTCGTGGCGGCGGGCGAACATCATCAGCTGCTTTATCAGCGCGGCCGATTCCTTGGAAGAGCGGAGTATCTCGGTGGAAAGTTTGTGGCCGACGGAGTCCGGCTTGAGGTCCTCGCTGATGAGCTCCATCGAGCCGATGATTACGGTGAGCAGGTTATTAAAATCGTGCGACAGCTGCCCGGCCAGCAGCCCCAGGGATTCCATCTTCTGGGCCTGGTTGAGCTGGTCTTCCAGCTGGGTTTCCCGGGCTATGTCGTGGCGCAGCGCCAGGAAATACTTGGGTTTGCCGTCGGAACCGGAAATGGGACAGATGCGGACTTCCTCGGTGTAGAGGGTGCCGTCCTTGCGCTTGTTGGTCAGGCGGCCTATCCAGCGGTTGCCGGCCTGTATAGTGCCCCACATCTCCCGGTAGAATTCCGGGGAATGCTGGCCGCTCTTGAGCATGCTGGGCTTTTTACCCAGGACTTCTTCCCTGGAGTAGCCCGTAAGGGCTTCGAAAGCGGGGTTGACGTAGAGGATGATCCCGTCGGCGGAAGTGACGAAGAAAGTTTCACAGGTCTGCTCTATGGCGTCCAGCAGCAGGTTGCAGGTTTCGGCGGTGATTTGCATGGAAACATTGTAGCAAAAGTCAGTTTTACTTATTCTTTCGATTTGATACTATTAATTGCAAGACCCCATGTCTTGCCAAGGCGGACAAGGGGTATTCTTTTGGGAGGAGCACTATGCCGGAGAGCCGCAATATCAACGCTTTAAGCCCGCTGGACGGGCGCTACGCCGCCAAGCTCACCGGGCTGGGCCGGCTTTCGGGCGAAGGGGCCTTGGCCCGCCGCCGCGCGCTGGTGGAATGCCGCTACCTGGCCAGGCTCTGCGCCGCCCCCGGCGTAAAGGCCCGCCGCCTGACGGCCAAAGAAAAAGCCATCCTCGAAAAACTGCCGCAGCTCTCCGACGCCGACGTTCTTAAGATCATAACCATCGAGGAGGAAGGCCTCGGGCCCATCCCGGCCACGCGCCACGACGTGAAAGCCGTGGAATATTTCCTGAAGGAAAAACTGCGCCGCACCTCGCTGAAGGATCTGACGGAACTGGTGCATTTCGGCCTGACCTCCGAGGATGTCAACAATATCTCCTACGCGCTGCTGCTGCGCGATTCCCTGCGCGGGGAACTGCTCCCGGCGCTGGAAGAAATACTGGCGGCGCTGGACGGGCTCGCCGTTAAATACGCGGCCGCGCCGCTGCTGGCCCGCACCCACGGCCAGCCCGCCGTGCCTACCACCTTCGGCAAGGAGTTCCGCGTTTTCCACGCCCGCCTCGCCAGGCAGGTGCGGCAGCTTAAAGAGCTGAAGATCTGCGCCAAGCTCAACGGCGCCTCCGGCAATTACAACGCCCACGCCGCGGCCTATCCCCGCGTGAACTGGGAGAAGTTCTCCCGGGGCTTCGTGGAAAGCTTCGATGGTCTGGAATTCAACCCGTACACCACCCAGATAGAGCCGCACGACGCCTACGCCGAGCTGTTCGACAATCTGCGGCGGGCCAATACGATACTGCTGGCCTTCTGCCAGGACATGTGGCGCTATATCTCGGCAGGGCTCGTGAAGCAGCAGGCGGTAGCGGGGGAGGTCGGCTCTTCCACCATGCCGCAGAAGGTGAACCCGATACACTTCGAGAACGCCGAGGGGAATATCGGCCTGGCCAACGCCCTGCTGGGCTTCTTCTCGGCCAAGCTGCCCGTCTCCCGGCTGCAGCGGGACCTTTCGGATTCCACGGTAGAGCGGAATTTCGGGACCGCCTTCGGCCACTCCCTGGCGGCTTACCGCTCTATAATGACCGGCCTCGGCCGCGTCTCTCCTGACGAAGCCGCGGCGCGGGGCGAGCTGGAGCTGCATCCCGAAGTGCTGGCCGAGGGCATACAGACCATACTGCGGCGGGAAAACGAGAGCGGCCCCTACGAACTGCTCAGCAAGTTCACGCGCGGCCGCTACGTGACCGCCGCCGGGCTGCGGGAATTTATAGACGGACTGGAGCTGAAGCCGGGCATTAAGTCCGAGCTCAGGCGGCTGACGACCCTGAATTACACGGGGCTGGCGGCTAAACTGGCCAAAGGACGGAGGTAAATCATGCCGGTAGACATAGTTGTAGGCGGGCAGGCTGGCGACGAGGGCAAGGGGAAGATCTGCGCCTACCTCGCCGTTAAAAAAGATTACGATTACGCCATCCGCGTCGGCGGCCCCAACGCCGGGCATACCATCTTCTTCAAAGACAAGATCTATACGCTTAAGACCATGCCGGGCGCCTTCGTCAACAGGCGCACCAAGCTGGTACTGGGCGCCGGCACCTACATAATCCCTGACTGGCTGGAAAAGGAAATAGAGCTGACCGGCGCCGGGCACCGCCTGATAATCGACCCGCACGTGGTTATCATAGAGCCGCGCCACACAGCCGCCGAGCGCGCCGACGCCCGCATGATGGGCAAGATAGGCAGCGTGGGCACCGGCCTGGGCGCCGCCGTGCGCGACCGGGTGGACCGGAAAAAACTGACTTTCGCCAAAGACCATCCCCGCCTGAAGAAATACGTGAAGGATGTGCCGGAGCTCCTCAACAAGGCCCTGGCCAAAGGCTCCAACATGCTGCTGGAGGGCACGCAGGGCATGAAGCTCTCCAACCTGCACGGCGAGTATCCCTTCGTCACCTCGCGCGACACTACCGCCTCCACCTTCATGGGCGAGGCGGGCCTGGGCCCCAAGTACGCCGGGGACATCTACGCCATCTTCAAACCCTATGTCACGCGCGTGGGCCCCGGGATGGTGGCCAACGAGCTGAAGGATAAGGCCAAGCTGACGAAATACCACACCGCCGGGCGCGAGGTGGGCAGCGTCAGCGGCCGCCTGCGCCGGGTGGGGGCCTTCGAGATGAACGTGGCGCTGCAGACGGTGCGCATAAACTCCGCCACCAAGCTGGCGATAACGCACATCGACCTGCTCGGCGGCGCGGACGTGTCGAAAGGGATAAAGAGCTTTACCGGCGAGGCCAAGAAGTTCATGGCCACGCTGGACAAGGTCTGCGCGGCCTACCCGTACCCGAAGGTGGAGCTGGTCTCCTACGGCCCCGGCCTGCACGAAGTGCTAGAATTGAAGTAAGACGGCTTAATAGCCAAAGCTAAACGGCGGGAGAAAGATGAAATGTCCTAAATGCGGGCGGGCGAACGAGAAGTGGGACGCGTATTGCGTCAGCTGCCAGACCGAGCTCAAGGCCTCGGTCGAGGCCGCCCCGGGTCCCGCTCCCGCCGAGAAGGCCGCCAGGCGCGCCCCCGCCACGGCCGCCGAGAAAAAGCTGGCGCTCATCGGCCTGGCGTTCGCTGTGGCCGGCAACGGCTTCTTCGCGCTCTACTGGAAAAGCGAAATGAACAGCGGCACCTGGCCCGGTTTCGCCGGTGTGACTACGCTGGTCTCGGCCCTTGTAGGTTATTATTTCGGCCTGAGGATAGTTCAGACAGGCTCGTTCTTGATGGGCGGCCTCTACGGCCTGCTGGGCGGCGCCATCGTCGGCGTCATTAACGGAAGCTGGGTCTTTCCCGGTTTTGGCTCCGTAGTGGGGCTGGGCATAGGCGCTGTGATAGGCCTGGTGTGCGGCTTTATCTACGCCGCTATCGCCCCTGGTTCACGCCGGGCGCCCTGACTCCTTTTACGGCTTTTTCAAAAAATGCTATTATTGGTAGGCAGTATTACCACATTTGCCGCGGTAGCTCAGTGGTAGAGCACTGGTCTGAAAAACCAGGTGTCGTTGGTTCGATCCCAACCCGCGGCAATTTCCATTTCGGGAAAAGCTTATGCCCCTCCACAACAAGATCCTGATAGCCGACGACGATAACGAGATGCTCGAGACCCTCAGCTCGATGCTCGAGGCCGAGGGCTACCAGGTGCTCAAGGCCGAGAACGGCCGGGAAGCGGTGGAGATGGCGCGCAAGGAGCTGCCCGCGCTGATCATGCTCGACATCCACATGCCGATCATGGACGGCCTTATGGCCTGCAAGGCGATCAAGGAAGACAAGGTCACTAAGGGCGCGCAGGTGGTGATGCTCACCGTCGAGGGCAGCATCAATGAGATCCAGCAGGCGATCTCCTACGGCGCCAAGACCTACATTACCAAGCCTTCCAGCAAGGCCGAGATCCTCAAGGTAGTAAAAAGCATACTTTAAACCCAGTCCGCTGAAATGAAAAAGGGCCCTTTCGGGCCCTTTTCGTTTTACGGTCCGCCGTCAGACCATCTTCATCAGGGCGAAGTGGAGGTACTCGGTTTCCGGCATGCTGATCAGGATCGGGTGGTCCTTGGCCTGGCCGCGCAGCTCTACCATGACGGCCTGGCGGCCGGCCTTGGAGGCGGCGGAGGAGAGGGTCTCCACGAACATCCCGCGCGAGATGTGGTGCGAGCAGGTGGAGACGGCCAGGTAGCCGCCCTTGGGCAGGGCCTTGAAGGCCGCCCCGGCCATGCGGGAAAGCATCTTCAGCGCCTGCGGCAGGTATTTCTTGTTGCGCACGATGTTCGGCGGGTCCAGCAGGATGAAGTCGGGCTTCTCCGGCAGGTCGCCCGCTTCCAGGGCTTCCAGCAGGCGCTCGGCCTTCTCTTTCCTGAACAGCACCTGCGCCTCCACGCCGTTGAGCGCGGCGTTCTCCGTGGCGGCCTCTATGGCTTTCTCCGAAGAGTCCACGGCCCACACGGCCGCGGCGCCGGCCTTGGCCGCGGTGATGGCGAAAGCGCCCAGGTAGGTGTGCAGGTCCAGCACGCGGCGGCCCTTGAAGAAGGGCGCCAGCGCCGCGCGGTTCTCCCGCTGGTCGAAATACCAGCCGGTCTTCTGCCCGCCGGCCATGGGGATGCGGTATTTAATTCCGTTCTCTTCGATGTCGGCGGTCTCCGGCATCACGCCGAAGGCGGTCTCCTCGTAGGACTTGAGGCCTTCCAGCTCGCGGAACTGGTGGGTGTTCTTGTAGAAGATGCCCTTGGGGCGCAGCAGGTCGGTGAGGGCGGCGGTGATCGCGTCCTTCAGCAGTTCCATGCCGGCGGAAAGTATCTCGACCACCACGGCGTCGCCGTAGCGGTCCACCACCAGGCCCGGCAGGCCGTCGGACTCGCCGAAGCAGAGGCGGCAGGCGCGGTCCACGCCGAGCTCCTCGCGGTAGGCCAGCGCGGCGGCCAGGCGCTCCTTCAGGAAGTCCTCCGGCAGCTCCAGCGTATTCTGCGCCAGCAGGCGCACGGCTATCAGGCTCTTCGGGTTGAAGAAGCCCACGCCGGCGGGGCGGCCGTCGGGGTAGGTGAGCCCGCAGATGGTGCCGGGCGGGATGGAGGTGTCCACGAGCTCGAGCTCGTTGGAGAACACCCAGGCGTGACCGAAGGCGCGGCGCTTGAGAGCTTCGCGCTTGAGTTTGAGGTTTTTCATTTTATTGGTCCAGTGAGACTAAGGCTTCTACGGGTGAGCCGATCTTGACGTCGAAAGTCCTGGCGAAGCTGCCGTTGCGCACGGAGAACTCCAGGAAGCCGAAGGAACCTATCAGCGCCAGCGCCTCGCCCTCGGGGACGGAGGCGTAGGTGAGCTTGAGGTCCTTCAGCATGCGGTCGGCTATGTTGAACACGCCGCGCGCGCTAAGGTAGTCGCGCTTGATATTGGTTACCACGTTGCCGAAATGGTCTATGGCTATCACCTGGCCGGTGACCCTGTTGCCGGCCTTCACCGGCTGGGGGAAGGGGAAGCGGCGGTACTCGTTGAAAATGGGGCCGATCTTTTTTTCCGGCAGGCCCTTGGCAATGGCGGCCGCCACGGGGGCCATGATGTCGCGCCCGTGGAAGGTGGCGCTGATGTTCTCCATGAACAGCGAGGAATTGCTGATGAAGCGGGCCTCGACGATCTTTTCCCTCTGCTCCACCCAGCTGATCAGGCCGTTGTCCGGCGCTATGAACTGGTGGTTGGCGGTCTTGGCCCAGACTATGCCGCGCCCGGTGCCCACCGTCGGGTCCACCACGGTCATGAACAGCGTGCCCTTGGGCATATAGGGCGTGGCGGCCATCAGGTAGAAGGCCGCGGTCTGTATGTCCTGCGGGGGGATCTGGTGCGTGATGTCTATGATGGAAAGGCCGGGCGCCTTGGAAAGCAATACGCCCTTCATCGCGCCGACGAAGGGGTCGTGCGTGCCGAAGTCTGACAGCAGTGCGATGTACTTGGTCTTCATAAGATACCGCAATAAAACGGGGCAGGCTGCGCGCCCGCCCCGGTGACGGCTTTAGTCCTGACCGTGCACGTGGTGCGCGGCCGAGCCGGGAATGGTCAGCGGGAGCTTCTGCTTGCAGAGCGGGCAGTTGTCCGGCGGGAAAAGCTGAAGGGGGTAGGAGATCAGGCCGCGCACGGGGACGTTGAGCGTCAGGTCGCCGGTGGAGCGGTCCACGATGGCCGCCACGCCGATCACCTTGGCGCCGTAGCCGCGGGCCAGGTTGATGGCCTCGCCGCAGAGGCGGCCGGTGTTGAGCACGTCGTCGACGACGAGCACGCGCTCGCCCTCGGAGATCTTGAAATCGCGCTTGAGGACCATCACGCCGTTGATCTTCTCGGTGAAGATTGAGCGGGCCTTCTTGACGCGGGCTACTTCCTGGCCGATGGACATGGAGCCCACGGAGGGGGAGATGACGACGTTGATCTCCATCGGGAACTTGGCCGCCATTTCCTTGGCCACTTTCTGGGCCAGGTGCGGGTACTGCAGCACCAGGGAGGGCTGGATGTAGGTCTGGGTGTGGAAGCCCGACGGGATCTGGAAGTGGCCGTTGAGGATGGCCCCGTGCTCCTGCAGCAGCCCTACGACGTCAAATTTGCCTAGCTTGGACATTATTTTTTTCCTCCTGCGAAACTGTCTATTCTGGCGAAATCTATGTCGGCGCCCCGCTGGGCGGCTTCCCTGATGATGCGGCCGCTTTCCTTGGGGCTGATCATCTTGAACTCCGGGTCCGCCATTTTGCCCTGCAGCGTGAAGGCCAGGGCCGGCTTGCCGCTCGAATCCGTAAGGGCCTCCGGCAGGCTCCCCATGGAATAATACTTACCTGACATTGTATAAATTTTTACGTCCATCGTTTCGTTGTTGAAGTCCATCCGGCCCGAAACGTAGGCTGAAAACTCCTTGCCGTCCAGGAAGGAATTGCGGATCTCCACCTTGCCGCCGTCGACGATGTAGTCCCCGCCGATGGCGTTGAAGGAGATATCCTTCACTTTGTAGCCGAACTTCAGCGCGCCCGTGCGGTTCATCCGGTGGATGAAGGTCAGCGGCAGCGAGAAGATGTAGAAGACCCGGTCCTTCTCGGAGGTCTTCTGCACGTCGTAGAAAGTGCCGGCGCCGGATTTAATGGAGATATCGCCGTTGATCTTGGAGATGTCCCCGGCTATGTTCTTGAGCGAGCCGTAGGCGTAAAAATTCTCGGCGGACATGTATTCGTGCTTGTAGAGGTCGGCCTTGTACAGGATCTTTATCGAGGAGTAACCTATCGGGATAGAGTTCTTGAGCGTCTTGAGCCAGGCCAGGTCCGAAGCCACTTCCGGCATGCCTACGCGCGGGCCGCGCAGCTCCTTGATGCCGAAGGTCAGGCTTTTCAGTTCCGAATAGACCAAATTGGCCGAGTAGCCTATGAAGTCCACGGCGCGCCCGGCCGTGAACGGTTTGCTGACCGCGGCCCGGCCCCTGGCGCTGTAGCCGTTGAACTTGCCCGAATAATTGAACAGCATCCCGTTCTTGGTGATCTCCGTTTTCAGCTTCAGGCCGGAGAGCGTATTGTCGTCGAGCTTGAGCTTGCCGCTGGTGGCGTTGGCGTAGTTGTTGGCGAAGTTCTCCGACAGCAGGGCGGCCAGGTTTATCCCCGAGGCGGAGAGGTTGCGGTATTTAAAGCCGGCTTTGGTGGTGTTTACGAAGAGCCTCGAGAAGACCGGCTTGCCGTTCCTGGACGCTATCCGCAGCCGCAGCTGCGCCGTACCGGAAGGCGTTTCCATAGGGAGGGAAACCCCGTAGCGCTTCAAATTGCCGAGGCTGATGGGCGGCGCCGAGACTGTGAAAGAGTACGCGGGGGTGGATTTGGAAAGGTCGAAGGTTCCCTCCGCCCTGAAGTTGAGCGGGCGGGTCAGCACGCTGACCTCGGCCGTCCTGGAGGACCCGAAGACCGCGCTGAGGTCCCACGAGGAGCGCGGCGCCGTGAACTTGAAGGGGGCGCTGAAGAGGTAGGCCAGGTCCCCGCTGGTGATGAAGGGCGTTTCGGCCTTCACCGAAATCTCGGGCCGGAGGAAATTCTTCAGGCCGCCGGAGATCTTGGCGGTCTTGTCGAGCAGCGTCAGGTCCGCGCGCAGCCCCTTGAGCTCAGCCTGCTCCCAGCGAAAACCGGCGAAGTTGACGGTGCCCTCGGCGTAGAGTCTGCCGTTTACCGGCTTGCGGAAGGCGTTGCTCTTGAAGAAGACCGAAGCGTGAAAGGGCGTGTCGCCGCCGGGCTTGAAATCGGCCAGGGTGGCGTTGAAATTCTCGAAGGCGTAGCGGGTTTTGGCGGGCAGGTAGGTCAGCCCCAGGTGGCCGTCTTTGATCTCGGCGGAGTCTATCTTGTTGAGCGGGTTTTTGCCCTCGGCCTGCCGGTAGGCCGAGAAGATGTCGGCTATGTTCCAGGCGCCGTCGGCGCGGCGCAGCAGCTCTATCCTCGGCGAGACCAGCACCACGCTGTCTATCTCCAACTTGCGGTTCAGCAGCGGCAGCAGGCGGTAGGTGGCATAAATATATTCCGCGGTGATGAAGTCCACCGCTTCCGGCCCCGGCTCTATGACCCGCAGGCCCTTTATCTGTATCTCGCCGGTCAGCGAGAGCCTGGCCGACTCTATCTGCACCGGGCGCTTGAGCAGCTCCTGGAACTGGTTGGTAACTATGGCCTCCAGGTCGGCCGGCTTGAACATGATCCGGACCGTTATCAGGGCGGTGACGGTCAGGCCGGCCGCCAGCAGCAGCGGCAGGACTATTACCCTCGCCAGTATTTTCGTGAAAAGCTTCATGCGCTGAGATACATTTTAGCAGTATTGTAGAGGTAGAGGGCGGCCTCGCCGAGGCCGCGGTAGGCGGCCGCCTGCGTTTCCAGCACCCGCGCCGACCAGGCCCGGAAGCTCAGCAGCCCCGGGAAGAGCAGCCGCAGCGCCGCGGCCAGGCCCAGGCAGTTGAGCAGCAGCAGCAGCGGGATGGAAAAAAGCGGCCCGCCCGCTTTCTTCAGGTCGCTCTGCACCGGGCCTGACAATATATCAGCCGTGTGCAGCAAATGGAAGGCCAGCGTGAAGCCCGCGGCCGCCAGGAACCAGGGCCGCAGGTGGGCGACGGGCCAGAAGCGGCCGGCCGTCCAGTAGGCGGCGGAAACGGCCAGCGTGTAGAGGGGCAGGAAATAGGGCGCCAGCGAGATAAAGGCGTTGGAGGAATCCGTCAGCACATAGCCGCTGTTCCTGCTGACGGAGATTTTGCGCACCCTGACGCCGGTGAAGACCGCGGCCAGGGCGTGGGTCAGCTCGTGGGCCGCCACGTAGAGCCGGCGCCCGCGGCCCAGCCAGTGAAAAAGCAGGCAGAGCAGGGCGCCGCCGAGCAGGGGGAAGGTGACGTTGAATTTGCCGAGCGCGGGCGCCAGGACGGCGGCGGTAGCCCAGACCGCGGCCAATGCCGCTGGGGCTAGCGCGAGGCCTATCAGCGGTTTTATCGCGCGCATGGGCCCTTACTCCAGCATCCAGTCTTCGGCTTTTATGCCTTTGGCTTTCAGCTCGGCGCGCCAGGCCTCGAGCGCGCCCGGCATTTTTTTCCTGGCCCTGGCGGCCCAGGGGTTTAGGGGGGAGGGAAATTCCTCGGCGGCGGTCTTATACCAGAGATAGGCCAGTTTGGCGGAGCTTTCGGAGATCTTGAAATCTGCTTCAGCCGTTCTCAGCGCGGCGGCCCGGGCGGCGGCTTCGGCGGAGGCCTGCCCGGCGGCGGCCGTTTCGGCGGCGTACAGGGCTTCGAAGTGCCTGCGCTTCTCGGCGGGATTGGCGCGCCAGAAGTCTTCCCGCTCGGCCCGCTGCAGCGCCCCGCGGGAGCGGAGCCCCAGGTCGGCGGCGGCCAGTAAAAAAAAGGCCCCGGCCGCAGCCGCGGCCAAGGCCGTAAGTCGCAGGGCCCGGCCCGCCGTCATCAGGGGATGGTCCTCTTGGCCGGCTGGGTCTTCAGGAGCTTGTGCAGCAGGGCTACCAGCACCTGGGGCTTCACCGGCTTTTCGATGAATTCCCGGACATTGGGCTCCTGCTTGATCATGTCGGAGGTGGACCGGTCGGTGTAGCGGCCGGTGATGATGACTATCGGTATGGTGCCGGTCTCGTCGGCCTGCAGCTCGCGCAGGATCTCGAAGCCGCCGAATTTGGGCAGCATCAGGTCCAGCAGTATCAGGTCCGGATTGACGGTGCGGGCCTTGTTGAGGGCCTCCTCGCCGTCCGCGGCCTTCTCTATGCGGAAACCCTCTTTCTTGACTATGAACTCAATAAGCTCCCTGACCGACTCGTCGTCGTCGACTATCAGGACCAACTTGTCGGCCGGGCGGCCGGAACCAAAAGAGTTTTCCATTAATTTCCCTCTACCCCGACGGAATTTATATGTTAGTGGTAACCAGCGTCTCGGTGGTCTGCACGCCGTGTATGCCGCGCACTTCGCGGACTATCAGGCCGCTGAGCTTGTCTATGGTGTCGGATTCGGCCACCAGGATGGCGTCCCAGCCGCCGAAGGTCATGTAGACGTCCTTCACGCCGCGGACGTTCTTTATCTGCTGTACGGCCTTCTGTTCGAGGCCGGCTACCAGTTTGCAGAGCACGAAAGCTATCATGGTCGTTCTCCTTTATCGCCCGCTAGATCCGCTCGTTCCACGCCGGGGTGCGGTACTTGCTGGCGGCCGTCCCGGCCGTTTTAGCCAGCGCGGCCGGGGCCATGGCCGCCGCTTCCCACTCCAGCCCGAATTCCCCGCCCAGGGCCTTGATCATGGCGTTCCTGTGGAGGGAGCCGTTCGCGCGCGCGTCGGGGGCCTGGAAGGAGGCCTGGTACAGCATGTAATCCCCGAGTTTCCTGAGCGCGCCGCCCAGCACTTTTTTTCCATTATACAATATATCTTTGTCGACCGGTTTTGAGAAGCAGTTCATGACCGGGTCGTTCACCGCGTAGTCTTTGGTCTTCTCGCTGAGCAGGTCGAAGCTCAGGCCCAGCCTCGCATATTCCGCGTTGATGGAGCGGTGCAGGCGCTCGTAAATCTTGCCGGGCTCGAAATAGACGCCGGGGGAGTGGAAGATGAAGGAGAAGGTGAGGTCGGATTCGTGGAAGACGATGCCGCCGCCGGTGGGGCGGCGCACTATGGCGGTTATGGGGCTGCCCGCGGCCGCCACGGCCTCGCCCACGGCCTTGCGCCGCTGGGAGTAGCCGAAGGTGACGCCGGGCTCTTTCCAGTTGTAGAAGCGCAGCACGTAGGGCGCCGGCAGGGTCTCGCAGAGCGTCTCGTCGGCCGCCATCTGCTCGTATACGTCGAGCGGCGGGGTTTCGATTATCAGTCCTTTCATGGTCATTTCGATTCTGCCGGCTGCCCCGTCGTCAACCGGCGGTTGCTACCACCTTAAGTTCGGCTGCCTCGCGGCCTGGACTTCGTCTAAACGTTTAACGGGCAGGGTGACCGGCGCGTCCTTGAGGGACTGCGGGTCGGCCACGCCGCTGTCGTGCACGTCTTTCATGGCGGCCGCGAATTCGTCGAGGGTTTCCTTCGACTCGGTCTCGGTCGGCTCTATCATGATGGCTTCGTGGACGATCAGGGGGAAATAGATCGTGGGGGCGTGGAAGCCGCGGTCGATGAGGCCCTTGGCCACGTCGAGCGTCTTGAGGCCCTTGTCCAGCATGTCCTTGCCGGGGGTCAGCACGCACTCGTGCATGCAGTACTCGCTGGAATACGACGGGTACAGGTCCTTGAGCAGGGCGCGGATATAGTTGGCGTTGATGATGGAGTAGCGGGCGATGTCGCCCAACTCGTCGGCCGAATGCGCCAGCATGTAGGCGTAGGCTTTCACCAGGACTCCGGTATTGCCGAAGAAGGCCTTTACCTTGCCGATGCTTTTGCCGTCGCCGAAGTCGGAGGCGAACTTTCCGCCTTCCTTCTTGACCGTCGGCACCGGCAGGAACGGGGCCAGGTGCGCGCGGCAGACTATGGCGCCGGCGCCGGGGCCGCCGCCGCCGTGCGGGGTGGAGAAGGTCTTGTGGAAGTTCAGGTGCATCATGTCTATGCCCAGGTCGCCGGGCTTGACCATGCCTATCAGGGCGTTCAGGTTGGCGCCGTCCATGTAGACCAGCGCGCCGGCCTCGTGCACCACGCGGCAGATCTCCTCGATATTGCTCTCGAAGATGCCCAGGGTGTTGGGCACCGTCAGCATCAGCACGGCGGTCTTGGGGCCGATATGCTTCTTGAGCTCGGCCACGTCCAGGCGGCCGTCCGGCTTGGAGGCGATGTTCACCGTCGTAAAACCCATCATCGAAGCGGTGGCGGGGTTGGTGCCGTGGGCCGAGTCCGGGACTACGATCTCGGTGCGGGCCTCGCCCTTGTTCTCGAAGTAGGCCTTGGCCAGCAGCAGGCCGGTGAATTCGCTGTGCGCGCCGGCGGCGGGCTGCAGCGTGATGGCGTCCAGGCCGCACAACTCCACCAGGCGGGCGGAGAGGTCGTGGATCAGTTCCAGCGTGCCCTGCGCGCAGACGTCGTGGGCCAGCGGGTGCAGGCCGGAGAAGCCTTCCAGCGCGGCGGCCTCTTCGTTGAAGCGCGGGTTGTACTTCATGGTGCAGGACCCCAGCGGGTAGAAGTGGGTGTCCACCGAGAAGTTCAGCCGCGACAGGCGGGTGAAATGGCGCACCACGTCGAACTCTGAGAGTTCCGGCAGGCGGGGGGCGGCCTTGCGGCGCAGGTTCGCCGGCACATTGGCCTTGGCGCGCAGCGGGTTCTTGGCGTGAAGGCCGCGGCGGCCCGGGTCGGATTTCTCGATGCTCAGCTTGTTGTCGGTAACGGCGCAGATCATAGGGCCTCCTTTATGGCGTCGGCCAGCTTAAGGATATCGGCTTCCGTCTTGGTCTCGGTGGCGCAGACCAGCAGCGTCTCGCCGAGCTCGGGGTAGAGAGGCACCAGCGGCAGGCCGATGTCTACGCCTTTCATGGCCAACACCTTCTCGCGCAGCGCTCCGGCGCTGCCGGGCACGGCGAGGACGAACTCGTTGAAGAAGGGGCCCTTGAACTTGAGCGAGCAGCCCTTTATCGTTCCCAGGCGCTCGGCGGCGAAGGCGGCCGCGCCGGCATTGGCCTCGGCCAGTTCCTTCAACCCCTCGGGGCCGTAGAGAGCGGAGTACACGGTGGCGGCCAGCGCGCACAGCGCCTCGTTGGAGCAGATGTTGGAGGCGGCCTTGTCGCGGCGGATGTGCTGCTCGCGGGCCTGCAGCGTCAGCACAAAGCCGCGCTTGCCGTCTTTATCCTTGGTCAGGCCGCAGATGCGGCCCGGCATCTGGCGCACGTGCTCTTTCTTGCAGGAGAACAGGCCCAGATAGGGGCCGCCGTAGGCCAGCGGCAGGCCCAGGCTCTGGCCCTCGCCGACGGCGAAATCCGCGCCGTACTCGCCGGGGGTGGCCAGGATGCCGAGGCTTACGGGGTCGGATGCGGCCACCAGCAGGGCGCCGGCGGCCTTGGCCAGGTCGGCCACTCCGGACATATCCTCTATCAGGCCCAGGAAGTTGGGCGTCTGCACGGCGAGACACGCCGCGCCTTCAAGCAGGGCCGGCAGGGCGTCCCGGTCCATCACGCCGTCTTTCATCGGGACTTTGACGTAGGAATATTCGGGCGAATGGGCGAAATAGGTCTTGAGTGTGTCCATGTACTGCGGGTTCACGCCGGCCGAGTAGACTATTTTCTTCCTGCCGGTGACGCGCACCGCGGCGCGCACGGCTTCGGCGAAGGAGCTGGCCCCGTCGTACATGGAGGCGTTGGCGCAGTCCATGCCGTAGAGGGCGCAGACCGTGCTCTGGAACTCGTAGATGGCCTGCAGCGTGCCCTGGCTGGCTTCGGGCTGGTAGGGGGTGTAGGCGGTCAGGAACTCGGTGCGCGAGGTGATGGCCTTCACCGCGGCGGGAGTGTAGCGCTCGTAGGCGCCGGCCCCGACGAAGTTCAGCGGGCGGCAGTTCTTGCCGGCCAGGCCGGCCATGACCGCGGCGGCCTGGGACTCGTCCAGGCTTTGCAGCGGCAGTTTAAATTTGGGCCAGAGAAATTTGGAGGGAACCTGCTTTACGAGCTCTTCGAACGAGGAGGCGCCGATGGTCTTGAGCATCTCCTCCCTGTCTTTGGCGGTATGAGGGGTATACATGGGAACTCCTGTAGCGTGGAACTGACAGAACGGGCGGCGGCCAGGGGAGGTTCGGCTTAGCCGTCCCGCCCGCTGGCCGCTGTCCGCAGCTGAACTCTTTTAGTGCGCGGCCTGCTTTACGAATTCCTGGTAGGCGGCCCAGTCCATCAGGGCGTCGGCCTCGGCAGGGTTGGACGGCTTAAGCTTGAACAGCCAGCCGTTCTCGAGCGGGGACTGGTTGAGCAGGGCCGGCTCGCCGGTGACGGCGTCGTTGACGGCGGTGACTTCGCCGGAGACCGGGGAGTAGATGTCGAAAGCTGATTTCACGGACTCTACCACCGCGCAGGGCTTCTCTTTCTCGAGCTTCTGGCCCACCCTGGGCAGCTCGACGAAGACCACGTCGCCCATCTCGTGCTGGGCGTGGTCGGAGATGCCGACGATCGTTTCGGCGCCGGGGTGAATATACTCGTGGGTCTTGGTATACTTGAGTTCTTCGGGTTTGGACATTTTATTCTCCTTGAAGTCGCTAAATTCCTGAAAAATCTACTGCTTGCCGGTGTAGAGGACCTTGCTGAATGCGGTGCCCTTGTGGAAAGGCGTGCGGGCGATCTCGCCCTTTACGCGGCGGCCGCGTATCTCCACCTCTACGGGGGTGCCGGGCTTGAGGTCCGGCGGGGTCATATAGCCCACGCCTATGCCCTTCTTGAGGGTGGGGGAATAGGTGGCGCTATTGAGCTCGCCTATCTCCTTGCCGTCGAGGAAAACCTTGCAGCCGGTGCGGGGCACGCCGCCGGTCAGCGTCAGGCCGGTCAGGCGGACCTTCACGCCGTTGGCCTTCTGGTCCGCGAGGATGGAGCGGCCGATGAACTCGCCCTTGTCGAGGCTGACCACCCAGCCGTAGCCGGACTCGTAGGTGGTGTGGACATCGTCCACGTCGGAGCCGTAGAGCAGGTAGCCGGACTCCAGGCGCAGGGTGTCGCGGCAGCCCAGGCCGCAGGGCACTATATTGTAGGGCTTGCCCAGTTCCATCATCTCGTCCCAGAGCTTGTTGATGATGGAGTGGGGGGCGGTGATCTCGAAGCCGTCCTCGCCGGTGTAGCCGGTGCGGCTGATGTAGCAATGCTCGCCGTGCAGGTCCTTCTCCACTATGCCGAAGCGGGGCAGCTTGAGGGCCTCGGGGGCGAAGGTGTCGAACATCTTGGGGACGTTGGGGCCCTGGATGGCGATCATCGAGTAATCGTCGCTCTTGTTCTCCACCTTCACGTACATCTTGGCGGCCTGGGCCTTGAACCACTCGTAGTCCTTGGTGGAGGTGGTGGCGTTGACTATGACCAGGTAGCGGTCGGCGGCCAGGCAGAAAGCTATGATGTCATCCACCAGGCCGGCCTTCTCGTTGGTGACGTGGGAGTAAACGCCCTTGCCGGGGGTAGCCTTGCGCAGGTCGTTGGCGTTGGTGATCTGCAGCAGCTTGAAGGCGTCGGCGCCGGTGACGAAGACCTGGCCCATGTGGGAGACGTCGAAGATGCCGGCTGAGTTGCGCACGGCCTCGTGTTCCTTCAGGATGCCGGCGAATTCTATGGGCAGTTCCCAGCCGTGGAAGTCCACCATCTTGCCGCCGGCCTTCCTCATGGTTTCGTTCAAAGCGGTACGGCGTACGGTAGTTGCGGTGGACATAGTGCCTCCTGTGGGATTTTTACGGAAAGGTATATAAATTTATAACAAATATGAAAGCGGGGGGGCAAGGAACAGGGCCTGGCGCGGGTAAATTGCGCCAATTTTGGTATTATGGGAGGGGGGGGAACCTATGAGCAGGGCTTTTGTAAAAGAGGATAGCGATGACGCGGGCGAGCCGGTAAAAAGGCAGGCCAGCGGCAGGCCCAACTATGTCACGCCTGCTGGGCTGGACAGCCTGAAGGCCAGGGCCGCGGAGTTGGGCTGGAAGCGCGCCGAGCTGGCGTCCAAGCAGCGCGTAGACGAGCCCCGCGGCATAGAGCTGCGCCAGGCCGAGGCCGACCTGGCCTATTACGAGGAGCGCGTCAAGAACGCTATCCTGGTGGACAACCGCGGCCTGGCCGCTCCGGACGTGCGCTTCGGGGCCACAGTTTCCGTGAAGGAACCGGACGGCGCCGTCAAAGAATACAAGATAGTGGGGGAAGACGAGGCGGACCCGAAGGCCGGCAAGCTTAACTGGGGCTCGCCGCTGGCCTCGGCCCTGCTGGGCGCCGCGGCCGGCGCCCGCGTGCCCCTGGCCCGCAAAGGCGGCGCCGTTGAGCTGGAAATAGTTTCGGTCAGCTATCCTAAAGATTGATCCGGGCTTTTTAAAAATAGAACCGGCGGTCCCGGCTTTCGGGGGCGCCCGCAAATGTGCGAAAATATAGCGTCGGCTATTAAAGGCTTTGCCGTGTCAAAAATACAACACCGAGCGCTTCACCGAGGATCTGCTTCCATGAACTCTGACAAACATCACCGCGAGATCATCCTGCTGGGCCTGCCGCCCATCACCCCCGAAGTAAAAGGCATGTGGCACAAAGGCTACCCGGTGCATAAGGGCGAGACCGAGTCCAGCGTCAACTTCGCCACCCTGTACGCCAAAAAGAACGGCATCGTCCCGGACCAGGACCTGCTGCGCCGCGAATGGCTGAACTTCGTGGACACGCTGCTGCTGGCCGGGTTCCACCTGCACATCATCCCTTTCCCCGAAGGGCTCAACCGCCCCGACAGCCTCTATCACGACGCCGTCTTCATCCGCGACGGCGGCATGATCTTCCGCAGCATCTGGATAAAAGGGCGCTTCTCCGTGAAGGACCGCAGCGTCGAAGGCGAGTACCACTCCCGGCTGATCTCTACCAAGCTCAACAAGACCGTCATCACCCCGCCCAGGGACGCGTTCCTGGAAGGCGGCGACATCAATTTCATAAAGACCGACTGCGGCAGCTACTATTTCGGCGGCCTGTCGCGCTCTAACAAGATCGGCCACGACTTCGTGCGCGACATAGTGCGCCCCGACAACTATATCCTGGTCGAGTCCGAGGGCTACCACCTGGACACGGTCTTCACGCCCGTGCTCTCCGCCGACAACCGCCTGGCGGCGCTCATCATCGCCGCCGGCAGCATAAAGGCCAGGAGCATGGCGCAGATCCGGGCGCTGGGGATCCCGGTCATAGAGGTGTCGGCGCAGGATTCTTCCGGAGACGGCGACACGCTGGGCGATTACGCGGTGAACGCGCTCGTCGCCCCCGGCGTGATGGTGAACTGCAGCCGCTTCTCTACGCCGGGCGTGGAAAAGAAGCTGCAGAAACTGGGGATACAGCGCTTCGTGGCCCCGCTGACCAGCTTCAAGTACGCCGGCGGCTCCGTGCACTGCCTCACCAACGAGATATATTAAGCCAGGCCCGCCCGATAAAAAACCCCGCGGAGGCGGGGTTTTTTATCGAGTAGGGCGAAGACAATTGCGCTTAGGGCCTACAGTTTAAGCGTTATCCCTACGGGGCAGTGGTCCGAGCCCTGCACCCCGGGCAGGATGAAGGCGTCAGTCACCAGCGGCGCGTGCTCACGGTCGATAAAGAAATAATCGATGCGCCAGCCCACGTTGCGCTCGCGCGCACGGGTCTTGTAGTCCCACCAGCTGTACTGTCCCGGCTCTGGGTGCTGGGTACGGAAGGTATCCACCCAGCCCAGGGCGGTTATCTTGTCCAGCCAGGCCCGCTCTATAGGCATGAAGCCCGAGTTCTCGACGTTCTCTTTGGGGCGGGCCAGGTCTATCTCTTTGTGCGCGGTGTTCACGTCGCCGCAGAAGATGACGGCCTTGCCTTCCTTGCGCAGCTTTTCAATGTGCGCCAGGAAAGCGTCGTAGAAGTCCAACTTGTATTTAAGCCGCTCGGGGCCCTGCCCGCCGTTGGGGAAATAGACGTTGAGCAGGTAAAAATCCTCGTAGGCCAGCGTTATCACGCGGCCTTCACTGTCGAAGCGTTCCTCCCCGAAGCCTTTTAGGATCTCAAGCGGCTGTTTCTTAAAGAACGCGGCCACGCCGCTGTAGCCTTTCCTCTCGGCGCAGTTGAACGCCGAGCCGTAGCCCTTGAACTCGGTGTCGCCCTCGGCCAGCTGCTCGGGGCAGGCTTTAACTTCCTGCAGGCCGACTATGTCCGCTTGCGAGCCGAGCAGGAACTCCCCGAAGCCCTTCTTCAGCGCGGCCCGGTAGCCGTTGACGTTCCAGGACAGTATTTTCAGGGCCATGTTATTTGTGCAGCGCCTCGTGTATGGCCTCGGCCATGGTGGGATGCGCGTAGATCAGTTCCTTCAGGTCCCGCCTCCTCAACTTCAGTTTGACGGCCAGCGCCAGCACGTGTATCAGTTCGGTGGCCGGGCCGCCCACTAGCTGCGCGCCCAGCACGGTTTCGTCGTCGATGCTGAAGACCAGCTGCGCGAAGCCCTCGGTCTCGCCCGCGGCCACGGCCCGGCCTATGCCCAGGTGGAAGGCGCGGGCGGTCTTCACCGTCAGCCCCTTCGCCTCGGCCTGCGCCTTGTTAAGCCCCACCGAGCCAACCTCCGGCCACGCGTAGACGCACTTGGGGACGATGGACTCGTCGAAAGCGCGGTCGCCGCCCAAAATATTGTCGGCGGCTATCTCGCCCTGCCGGCTGGCGGAATGCGCCAGCAGCGAGATGCCGTTCACGTCGCCCACCGCGTAAACTTCGGGAACGGCGGTCTGCATGCGGTCGTTCACCTTCACGCCGCGCCGGTCCCAGCCGAGGCTAAGCGTTTCCAGCCCCATGCCGGCCAGGTCGGCGGCGCGGCCCGCGCCGACGAGGATCTCTTCCGCCTGCAGCTTGGCGCCGTCTTCCAGCTCCACGGTCTTCAAGTCCGGGGTGACGTCCAGCTTTACGGTCTTCTTGCCCAGGTGGAACTTCACGCCGCGCTTCTCGAAAGAGGAGCGCACCGCGCGCGTGACCTGCGGGTCTTCGCCGTTGAGGATATCCGGCAGCAGCTCCAGCACCTCCACCTTCACGCCGATGGCGTTGAAGAAGCAGGCGAACTCAAGCCCTATCACGCCGCCGCCCACTATCAGCAGTGACTTGGGCAGCTTCGGCAGGTCGAAGATGCGGTCCGAGTCGGCCAGCTCGGCGTGGTAATCCCTGAACGGCGGGGGGAAGGAGGGACGGGTGCCCGCGGCCAGGATGGCCGCGTCGAACTCGCGCTTTTCGGTGCGGCCGTCAGGGAAGGTTATCGTAACTTCGTGATGGGCGGAGAAGGCCGCCTTGCCGCGGATGACCTCTATCTTCTTGGCCTGGAACAGCTTCTCCAGGGAAGTGCGAAGTTTAAGGATGACGTCGGCGCGGCGGGCTTTCACCTTTTCCCAGTCCAGCATATCCGCCGAGAAATTGACGCCGGAGCCCTCCCGGAGCAGGCCGCGCAGGCCCTCGAAGGCGTGCACCCTGTGGCCGGTGTCGAGGAAGGCCTTCGACGGGATGCAGCCGCGGTTGAGGCAGGTGCCGCCGAAATCCCAGGCCTCCACTATGCAGACCTCCGCGCCCAGCTCTTTGAGCCGCAGCGCCGCCGGGTAGCCGCCGGGGCCGGAACCTATCACGATTACTTTTTTAGACATGTCAGTCTCCTGTTACCGGGAATAGTTTAAGCAGGCCCCGCTCGATATCGTTCAGGGCCTCCTTGAATCTGGCTGAAAGCGTGGCCGAGAGCAGCGGCTTTATTTCCGGGCGGGCCATGGGCCCGGAGGCGGACATCTCTATTTTGTTGGACCCTATGGCCGCCTTGAGCCCGGCCTCCGCGGTTTTAGCCGGGCCGTTGATGGCCATGGAGGCGTCGAGGCTCAGGAAATTGGTGCGCAGGGCTATGTTTCTGACAGCCAGCTCGGAATTGTCGAGGCGGAATTCGGCGCCGAAGCTCTCCATCTCCAGGTCGTCGATCTTGGGCGCGGGCTTCCCCATGGCGGCGGAGAACAGCGCCAGGCCCCGGGCCACGCCGTCGCGCGCGGCGCTCTCCTGCGCGGGCAGCAGCAGCCTCCCGGCGCTGACTGAGGCGGTGTAGTTCTTCTCGGCCAGCGGCTTGCGCATGTTGAAAAGGTTCCAGCCGGCTTTGAATTCCTCCAGCGTCATGGCGCCGTAGGCGATATCCCTCGCCGCGAACTCGCCCTTTGCCGAGGACACCCCGCCGTATTCGAAATTGGCGTCGGTCTGCAGCTTTACTCCGGCGGAAAGCAGCTTGCCGTTCAGCGCGGTCTTGGCCAGCCCCCGCGCCTCCAGGCCGAAATTCCCGCCGTAAGCGGAATAATGCTCCAGCCTGAGGTCCAGTTCCTCCAGCGCGAGCGAAAGCCCTGAAGTCTCCAGGTCGGCCTCCAGCGCGGCGCCGCGCAGGACCAGCTCGTCGGCGTTCCAGGTAAGGTGCAGCCCCTTGCTGGTGTCCGGCAGCAGGGCCAGGAGGTCGGCGAAATCCCAGGCCCCGCCCTTCTCCCGCACTTTTATCACCGGCCTCTCAAAAGAGACGCTGGAAAAATAAATCTGGTTGCGCAGCAGGGAGGCCAGCTTCGGCCGTATCACCACCTTGGCGGCGCAGAAGAAATTGCCTTTTGAAAAATCCGGCAGGCGCGAGACGCAGACCTCCCGGATCACTATGCCTTTCAGGGGGGAGAAGGCCGCGCTTTTGAACTTTACCTCCCTGCCCAGTTTTTTAGCCGCCTGCCCGCTCACCTGCTCCAGGATGAAGTTGGAGATCTTCTTGTATTTGAAATAGGCGAAGGACCCGCCGACGGCGGCGAAGAGGGCGAGGGAGAGCAGGAGGATGCGCGGGCGCGTTAACTGCATGGTTTAATTATAGGTTCTTATTAAAGGCGCTTCAACAACGCCCGCGCTGTGATACAATCGCGGCCCGCGCATAATGTAATATAGAAGGCGCTATGGATTTTGCCGCGGCCTACGAGGCTTATTTCGCCAGGATTTACTCCTATATCCGCTGCAGGGCCGGCGGGGCCGCCGCGGCCGAGGACCTGGCCGCCGAGGTTTTTCGGAAGGCGCTGGAAAACTTCGCCCAGTACGACCCGGCCAGGGGGAACCTGGCGCAGTGGCTTTTCGGCATAGCCCGCAACGAAGTTAATTATTATTTCAGGCGGGCGGCCCTGCTTAGATTCCTGCCGCTGGACTTGTTCGGCGACACGCTGGCCAAAGAGCGCGCGCCGGAGGCGCCGGGCGGGGGGGCGGACGGGCTGGCCGCCGCGCTGCGCCGGCTGGACGAGCGGGAGCGGGACCTGATCGGGCTGAAGTTTTATTCGGAACTGAACAACCGCGAGATAGCGAAGGTGACCGGGCTGAGCGAGAGCAATGTCGGCACCGTGCTGTACAGGTGCATGGCCAAACTGCGCAAAGAATTGGCGGGAGAAGAATATGAAAAGTGAAGAAACAGGCAAAGAGCTGGAAAAATTCCTCCTCGAAACGGCCGGCAGCAGCGCCGGGGACCTGGAGGCCAACAGGCGGGTGCTGGCCCTCTTCAGGGAGGCCGGCAAGGTGCCGCCGGCGGTCCAGGGACGAGTGCTGGCGCGCCTGGCGGCGCCGCGCCGGGCCCGGTTTACCTGGAAGACGGACGCGCCGCTGGCGGCCGCCTGCTCGGCGGCCTTCCTGCTGGCGTTTTTCCTGAATTCGCCCCGCGCGGCGGCCCCGCAGCTGTCGCCGGACTGGCTTTCCTGCGAGAATTTCCCCTATTACGCCGACGAGGCCAGGATGTCCCTCATGGGGGAGGACGCCGACTGGCGTTCGGACTATAACTTCCCGGGCTGGACGGACGGGCGGCTGTGATACTTTTTCAGCCCGCGCATAGCAGGGGTACAGGAGGATTTATGAAAATTAAAATATTGCTGGCGGTGCTCCTGGCGGGCGTCTGCGCGGTCGCGGCGCCGGCCGCGGAAACCAAAAACGCGGGGAAAACCCCGGCCTTCTCCGAAGCCAGGGAGCAGGTGGACGCGGTAAGCAAAGAGATCCTGGAGGTAGAGGCGCTTTACTGGGCCTGGAGGGTGAAATACCTGGGCGACGTCAGCTACGACGAGCTGCGGGAGAAATCCAGGCGCTGGATAGGCAAGCCCGGGACCAAGGCGCAGCTGTTCGCCAGGATGAAGGAAATACTCGACGGCGGCTCCGCCCGCGCCCTTACCGCGGCTGAGATGAGAAAGTACGACGAGGGGAAAGAAAAGATCCGGGACTTACTGGCCCCTGGCCGCAAGGATCTGAAGCTCGCGGCGCAGCTGTCGCTGGACTACTGCATGGACCTCGACGCGCGCTATTGGGCGCGGCGGGTGCAGCAGGGGGAGAAGGAGATACTCCAGCTCAGGCGCAAATGGGCTATCAGGCCGGAGATCAAGCAGCGGTATTTCTCCCTGATGGACGAGAAGCTCGGGCAGGAGAACGCCCCGCTCAGCAAAGAAGAGATCTACAAGATGGAGGCCTGCTCGAACAACCTGCACAGGTAGCGCGCGCCGCCGTCCCCGGTGAACTGCCCGCTTCAGCGGGCAGCTTCATTTATGGCGGCTTTAAGAAGGTCCGACTGGGCGGGGTCGAGAAAAACCAGCGAGTAATTGTAGTAGCCGTGAGGGTCCCGCAGGGCCTTCTTTATGCGGGCGCGGATATCTTCGAAGGAGGCGCGGCCCAGTTCGAAGGTCAGCGCCAGCACCTTGCCCTCAGGCAGCTCGAAGTGGCTGACCAGCTCTCCGTCCAGCGGGGACAGGAATGCCAGCCTGCCCCAGAGCGGGGGAAGGTCCAGCGAGGTCTTTATGACCGCCGGTATGCAGGAGTCCGCCTTATTTTGGTTCATCCCGGTAGAAAACCAGCGCCTTGTCCCCGTCCTCTCCCGCGAACCAGAGCCGCCCCTCTTTGGAGGCCATGGCCGTCACTTTGAGCGAGCGCGAAGCGTACTGCGCCAGCTCGGTCCTTGAGATTATCCTCTCCGGGTCGTCGAGGGAGAGCTTTACTACGCTCTTCAGGCCGGGGTCGGCCGCCCAGAGGAAGCGCGTGTCGCAGGTGAGCGCGGAAAGTTTCTGCCCGGGGTACTTGTAGCGCTTCAGCTCTTCCAGCGCGTCGCCCGGCATGCGCTTGACTATAGTGCCGGTGCGGGAATCCGCGGTCCAGAAATAAAGCCCGTCGAAGCAGGCGCTGTCGGGGGCAGGCTTGAACGCCGCCGTCCTGGAGGCGCGCGTGTAGCGCCCGTCGAGCAGGCGCTTCTCTATCACGCCGTTGGTGCCCGCCAGCCAGAGCGAGTCCTGCGAGGCCGCCAGCGCCACCGGCGTGGTCTCGGTGAGGCTGGTGACCTTCTTGATGCCGAAGGTCCTCGGATTATGCTCGTAGAGGGCCTGGCTGAACCAGTCGCTGATCAGCACCGAATCCTTGTGGATTATTATGCCCGTCGGGTGGGCGTAGGGCAGGTAGAAGCTGTGCGGCTGCAGCGCGCGGGGGGAGTATTTTTTGAAGCCGTAATAGAGCCCGCCGGCGAAACCGGCGAAGCCTACGGCGAGGGCCAGCGCCGCCGCGAGCGTCCGCCTGCTGCGGCGCAGCGCCAGGCTGTCGAGCGAGATGGCGGTGCCGCTGAGGCTGAGCGCCTTGCGGTACAGGGGGCGCAGTTCCTCCTCGGTCCAGGGGCTCTGCGCGCAGTCCAGCGCGCCCGCCTTCATCAGTTCCACGGCGCGCGCGGCGTCCCGCCGCTTGAGCAGCACTAAGAGCGGTATGAAGGGGGCTACGCGGCGCAGTTCACGCAGCTGTATCTCGGCGGGCGGCTCTTCCCCGTCGGCGATGAACACCGCCGCGGGTCGGGCCTTCTCGAAGACGGCCAGCGCGTCGTTGAGGTCGTTGGAGAAAACGGCGTCCGCCCCGAGGTTCTTGAAGATCCCCCTGAGGATGGTCCTGTTCTTCTCCGAAGCGCAGATTATCTGTACGGTATTGAACATATTATTTTTCGGCCGGCGGCGGGGCCGGGATGGTGAAGACCGCGCCTTCCACGGGCAGGCCCTTGGAGACATACTTCTCGTTGGCCCGGTAGAGCCGCTCCCAGAGGTTGGGGTTGCCGTAGTATTTTGAGGCTATCGAGCGCAGCGTTTCGCCGGCGGCCACCTTGTGCAGCTTGGGCCAGCGCACCGGCGCCGGGGGAACGTAGCGCTTGGGCGGCTTGGGGTTTTCTTTCTTGTACAGCGCCTCCAGCGCCTGCAGCTCCAGTTCTTTGATATTGTCCTGCAGCTCGCGCATGCGGGTCTGCATCATGGTCAGGTCGGTTTCCGCCATGCTCTTGTTCACCTTGGAGGTGGAGACGGCGCTTTCGAGGTTGGTGCGCTGCGCCCGCAGGTCGTCGAGCTGCGCGCGCAGGTCCTCCACCTCGCGCGCGGCGTCGCCCACCAGCTTCTCGCTGAAGGTCTGCGAGCCGAAGCGGTAGCCGACGTTGAAGCCGTAGTAGCCGTAGCCCTCGTTGTACCCGCCCCAGGGCATGGACCAGGCGAAGTCGATGGTCCAGGGCAGGGTGTTCACCCCGAGGCCGAGGGCCAGGAATTCTCCGCCGCCCAGGGCCAGGCCCTTGCCGGCCCGGGCCTGCAGCAGGCCGTTCAGGACGGCATGCTCGATGCCGAAAAAAACTTCAGAATATGAGCCGCGCGCCCGCAGGTCGGCCAGCAGCAGGGTGTTCTTTACCCGGTAGGAATTGCCCAGCGTCAGCGTCGTCATGGAGCGGCCCAGCCCGAACACCGCGTCGGAAATCGTCAGGGCGGTGCGCAGGCCGGAGTTGTTCTCCAGCAGCGCGCCGGCCTCGAAGCCCAGGCCCAGGTGGCTTTTCTCGCCGCGCAGGCTCACCAGTTTGATCCCGCCGCCGTAGTACAGCGGCTTCTGCAGGTATTTTATGGTGGTGCGGTTGCCCACGCTGAAAACCATGGAGTCCATGGCCAGCCCGCCGTGCTGCCGCAAGGAGTAGTAGCCCAGGCCGGCTACCTTGTCCTCAACGTCCGGCACCGGGCGGATATAGGCCAGCGAAACCTCCCCTTCGGGCGCGCCGGGGACCAGGCGGCGGGCGGTTTCCAGGCGTACTTCCAAATTGGTCAGGGTGGTCAGATTGGCGGGATTGTAGAAGACGGCGCAGGCGTCCTCGCTGACGGTGGAAAAAGCCGTGCCCATGGCGTTGGCCCTGGCGCAGGGCTTTGCGAAGGTAAAATCGGACGCTCCCGCCCAGGCGGGGGACAGCAGCGCTGCCAGCAACAGTGAGAGTCGGGGTTTATTCATAGTGTCGGCCTAATATATTATAATTGTATCCGACTGGTATTAAATTTATATTTCGCTTTCTTTAAAACCGATTATGTTCAACCGCAACGCGCTCCTCCCCGCCCTCCTGGCCCTGCTGCCCGCCCTCCCGCTTTCCGCGGGGCAGATAAACTTCGTTTACCCGTCGGAAGGCGCCTCTCTGCCCGGCAAGCCCAAAACCTTCGTGTTCGGCAATATCTCTCCCTCCACCGCCGCTTTTACGATAAACGGGGAAAAGATAGCGGTGCATTCCAACGGCGGCTTTATCGCCTTCCTGCCCATAACGGGCGGGGAGTTCACCTTCGCCGGCGCCCTGGACGACGGCACCACGGCTCAGCGCCTGGTGAAAGTGCGGCAGCCCGACCCGGCTTCTTCCAGCGAGGCCGTGCGGCTGGACTTCACGTCCTATTCCTCCGACGCCGAGCTGCCTCCCGGGGAATACCTGAAGGTTACGGCGGCCGGTACCCCCGGCTACCACGCGGTGTTCTCGCTGGACGGCGTCTGCGAAGACCAGCCCATGCAGGAACTGCCCGCCGCCTCCGGCAAATATTACGGCTCCTGCCGGATAGGCGACGCCGCGGCGGAAGGCGGCCACCTGAGGGCGCATTTCAAGACCGGCCTCTTCTCCCGCGGCGCTTCGGCCAAGTCGAGGGGGAAGGTAAAGATCGTTTCCCGGCCTGCCCTCGTAGAGACCTCAACAGATACCGTCATCCTGAAGAACGCCACCGACGGCGGCTACATGATGTTCCTGCCCAAGGGCGTCAAGCTGGTTTCGGACGGGCGGGCCAACGGCTACCGCCGCGTTTCGCTGGCCGCCGGGGAGCAGGCCTGGGTGGACGACTCCAAGGTGCAGCCCGCCGGCGGGGCGCCTTTCCCGTTCGGCTACGGCAGCGAGACCGGGGTTATAAAACTCAGGAAGACCGACACCGGCTCCGCCGCCGCCCTCACGCTTTACGACCGCCTGCCCTACACCGCCGAGGTGCTGCCCTGGGGCCTGCGCCTGACCCTTTATTACGCCAATCTGCACACCAACTGGGTAGTTTACGATACGGCGGACACGCTGGTTAAAAACGTCAGTTTCCGCCAAGCCGCCGCCGGCAAGGTGGAGATAGATTTCGAGACAGGCGCCAACGAACTGTGGGGCTACAACGTCTCCTACGCCAACGGCTCTTCGGCCCTGCAGGTGGAGCTGCGCGCGCGGCCGAAGGCCTCGCTGGCCTGGCCCAGGCCCCTTTCAGGCGTTACGGTGGTGCTGGACCCGGGCCACTCAAGTTATATACGGTGCGAGGACAACCGGGACGGCAAGGTGGACCGGTTCGTCCCCATGCGCTCGCTGCGCTACAGCGCAGCTCACCTCCAGATCCCCAACTCCCAGAACTGCTGGGTGGACGGGGCCGTAGGCCCGATGGGCACCTTCGAGGCCGACGTGAACCTGGCCATAGCCCGCAAGCTGTCCGACACCCTGTCCCTGCTGGGCGCGGCGGTGAAAATGACCCGCTCCGGCGACGAGATAGTGGAGCTGGCCGACCGGCCGAAGCTGGCCCGCGACCTGGGCGGCGACCTGTTCCTGAGCATCCACAACAACGCCATCGGCGACGGGGAAGACCCTTACGCCCAGCCGCGCGGCTTCTCCATCTACCATTACCAGCGCCACAGCCGGCCGCTGGCCGCCGCCCTGCACAAGGCTTACGTGAAGAACATCCAGCTGCCCGACGAGGGCCTGCGCTACGGGGATTACCTGGTGGCGCGCATGACCTGGATGCCTTCCGCCCTGATAGAGAACGCCTACATGATCATACCCCGGCAGGAAGAGCAGCTTAACGCCCCCGCTTTCCAGGAACAGCTCGCCGACGCCATTACCGAGGGCGTGCTGGAATTTTTTAACGTCCCGGGCCGCACGGCCTACTCGAAGAAGGTGCAAGAATGAGCGACATGCTTGAATTCATTTCCAAGTTCACCGAGGAGCTGCCCGCCGAGGCGGCCAAGGGCGAGGAGGCGCTGTGGGAATACCTGGCGCGCCGCGGCGCCGGCATAGTCAACTGCTTCGCCGCCAGCTTCTTCGAGGCCGACGAGCAGAAGAAACGGCTGACCTTCCGCAAGAGCATCGGCCCCGTGGGCGGCGACCTGGTCGGGGTAAGCTTCGGCTACCAGGGCGTGGTCGGCTTCTGCGCCGAGTCCAAGAAGGCCATACTCATCAACGACGCCGAGAACAGCCCGCTCTTCACCAAGAAAGTGGACAAGGGCTCCGGCTTCAGGACCAAGAGCGTGATAGCCGTGCCGGCCATAGCCAACGGCGAGCTGCTGGGCGTTATGGAGTTCATCAACTCCATCCCCGGCGCTTTCTCCGAGGCCGAGCTGAAGGCCGCCGAGCTGGTGACAGCGCTGACCGCGCGCGACGTTTACATCAAGAAGCTCGAGGCCACGGTAAAACAGCTCAACCTCAAGGGCGAGAGCACCATCAACAACCTCTCCGGCGGCTTTATAGGCGCCGACATGGAAGGCAAGGTGATCTTCTTCAACCTGAAGGCTTCCGAGATCTTCGAGGTGGGCCAGGAATACCTCAACCGGCCGGTGGTGGAGCTGTTCCAGCTCTGCCCGGACATCGTGGGCGCCATCGGCGACGTGATAAAGCAGAACAAGACCGTCCGCCGCATGGAGTTCAGGTGCCGGGTCAACGGCAAGGAGAAGGTCATCGGCTACAGCTCCATAAACATGAAGGGCGTGGACGGCAAGATAATAGGCGCCGGGGTGATCTTCCAGGACATCACCAACCTGTAGGCCTCCGCAGCCGCCGGGAAAAGCCGCGTTTAGCGCGGCTTTTTCTTTTGGGGAGGGCCCAGGCCGGCCGGGCCATGATGCCTATATACCTTTAGGCGGAATAATGCCATACTATAGGGGTAGTCAAACCAGAACTCAAGTTTTTAACGCCTATTCTGCCGAGCAACTGTAGGAAAGATAGAGCAAAGAGAGTTGAGTCAGGTAATATAGTTGCACAGGAGAATAACACAATGAGCAAGAGAATATACGTGGGCGGCCTGCCCTTCAAAACCACCGAAGAGGAAATGAACGCCCTTTTCGCGACCTACGGCCAGGTTACCAGCGCCAAGCTGATCACCGATAAGTACTCCGGCCAGTCCCGCGGTTTCGGCTTCGTTGAGATGCCGAACGATGCGGAAGCTGTTGCCGCGATGGAGAAGCTGAACGGCTCCGATTTCGGCGGCCGCAAGCTGACCATTAACGAAGCTCGCCCGATGGAAGCCCGCACCGGCGGCGGCGGCGACCGCGGCGGACGCGGCGGCGATCGCGGCGGTCGCGGCGGTGGCGGCGGCTACGGCGACAAGTGGTAATCAGAATCCTTTAACGGTTCTAGAACCGCCGCTCTGAAAAGGGCGGCGGTTTTTTATTGGGGGGCTTTACTTTACGCCTTTCCTGGGACAGGGCTTGCTGAGGGGGCACTGTTCGCAGAGGGGCCTTCGGGCGTCGCAGACGGCGCGGCCGTGCAGCACCAGGGCGTGGGCGAACCAGATCCAGTCTGCTTTGGGCAGGGCCTTCATGAGATCCTGCTCTATCTTTCCCGTGTCGGTGTGCCTGGTGAGGCCCAGGCGAAAAGCCAGGCGCTTCACGTGGGTATCCACCACTACGCCCGCCGCTATGCCGTAGGCCGAGCCCAGCACCACGTTGGCCGTCTTGCGGGCTACGCCGCGCAGCGTCAGCAACTCGTCCATCGTGCGCGGCACCTTGCCGCCGAAATCTTTCATTATAGCCGCCGAGGCTTCTTTCAGCGACAGGGCCTTGTTCTTGTAGAAGCCGGTGGAATGCACCAGCTCCTCCAGGTCGGGCAGGGGGGCCCTGGCCATCTCGGCGGGCCCCGGGTATTTCTTGAACAGCGCCGGCGTCACCTTGTTCACCCTTTCGTCGGTGCACTGCGCCGAAAGTATGGTGGCCATCAGCAGCTCGAACGGGTTGCCGTGGTCCAGCGAGCAGTAGGCTTCCGGGTAGGCCGCCTTGAGCAGCTTCACCAGCTCCGTCGTCTTCTTGTCCATCAGTCTATGATCCTTCCGAAGAATATCTTCTTGCCGCCGGCCGTCATGCCGTTTTCGGCGCCGCTGAAGCTGACGCCGAACTTTTTGGCGAAGCTGACCTCGCGCACCGAGTTGGTGTCGCCGGTAGCCTCTATCAGGCGGCCGCCTCCGGAATACAGCATGACGTGCGTGATGGCCGCGGGCCTGGCCGCGGCGGCGGAGAAAATGAGGTCCGCCGGCTTGAGCTCCGCGCGGGATACGGGGCGCGACGCCGCCAGCTGGTCCCCGGCATTGCGCGGCAGGTCCAGGCCCCAGGCCCTGAAGGCCAGGTTGACCAGGCCGGAACAGTCCACGCCCCAGGCCGAGCGGCCGCCCCAGTAGTACTTGTCGCCCAGGAAAAGACGGGCCGCGGCCAGCACCTGGCGGCGCAGGGAGGCGGCGGGCGCCTTGCCCGGCAGCGGGTTCAGATGCCTGCCGTGCGGCCTTCCCGCGTGCGCCAGCTTTACGCCCATCGAAAGTTCCCCGCCGGCGGAGGCGGCGGTCTTGGACTTCACTACCGCCGTATGCGCCTCGGGCAGGCTGAACCCCAAATGCTCGGCGCGCAGCCAGCCCAGGTAGGGGGAAAGTGTTTTGCCGTTGGACTTGAGGCTGGCCTGTTCGAGGGCCCGCACCCTGGCCCAGGGCCCGGAAATTTCCAGCAGCTCCACCCGCTCGTTCTGCACCAGCTGGCTTTCTATGAATTTAAGCCGCTCTTTGGCGCCGCGGGGCGGGCGGTCGTAAAGTTCGGTGACCTTGCTCTTTACCGCCAGCAGGGAGCCGAAGTTTTTGGCCGCGATATACGCAAGGCCGTACTTGTTGCCCAGCCAGGCGCGGGAGAACTGGGCCCTGTCGTAGACGCGCTCTACCGACCCCGGGCGCGGGGCGGCGGGGTCGTGCGTTATCACGTCGCCGCCCGCCGTAAAGCCGGTTATCACCAGCAAATGCCCCCGCGTCTTATTGAGCGGGGAATTGGCCAGCTCTCCGGGGCCGAAGGTCAGGCTGGCTATTACCGGCACGCCGGCCTCCAACAGGCCGCGGGCCTGCTCCAGCGAATTCAGCCGCGTCAGCAGGGTGTAAAAACCGCGCGCCCCGGCGTAGGCGGTGTTGAAGAACCAGTTGCCGTAGATGCCGGCGCCGTAGTCGCGCACGGCGGCGGCCGTATCTATGGCCCCCGCCTTTACGCCGAGGCCGGACAGGACCATGGCGAGGGAGGTCGGGCTGCAGATGTCTCCCGCGTAGCCGACCTTCTGCGCCATCTGCGAGAAGCGCGGCAGCGCCAGCTTGAGCGCAGCCCCGGCGGGGCGGCCGGGCGCGTGGCGGTAGGGCAGGGTGGAATCGGTGCCGCAGGCGGCCGCTATCTTTATCAAAGGCTTTTTGCCGGGGGCGGGGAAAAGGGTGAGGCGGTAGCGCAGGGCCGTGGCCTTTGCCGAAAGCTTGAGTATGTCCGTATCCATCTTGCCGAAGGCGTTCTCGGCCGCCGGGGCGCTGGCGGACTTGCGCGGCTCGAAGCGGCCGCAGCTGAACCACGGGCTCCAGCCCGCCGCGGTCTGCACCCTGGCTTCGGCGCTGAAGGGCGCGCCGGAAACGCCGGCCGAGAGCAGCAGCTGGTCGAAGGCAAAGGGGGCCTTCAGCTCGGGCGAGGCGAGCACCGCCCGGCGCATGGAGTTTTTGACGCGGTAGGCCCCTGCCGGGAAATCGGCCGGGAGCAGGTTTTCCGTCTTGAACCCTTTAAAATCGCCGGGCAGGAAATGGGCCAGCGTCCAGGAGCGCGGTTCAGCGCGAAAAGGTGTTTTATTGGTCATAGGTCGTTCGTTATCGTTATCCTACAAAATTGGCAAGACCCGTTCATAATATATATGATTTCACTAAGTTAAACGATTTCGAGGAGATAAAATGAAAAAAACTATCCTGTTCTTCCTGCTCGCCCTGCCCTGCTGCTCCTGGGCCGCCGAGGTGGAAAAGTCCTTCAAGGGCGTGACCATGCCGGTCACCATGCAGTTCGAGGGCAAGAAGCTGGAACTCAACGGCATGGGCCTGCGCACCAAGGTGGTCTTCAAGGTTTACGTGGCCGGGCTTTACCTGGAGAAGCCTTCCAGGGACGGCATGGCCATAGCGGCCTCCGAGCAGGTCCGGCGCATGGAGCTGGTTTTCCTGCGCGCGGTGGACGGCGCCGACGTGGCCAAGGCCATAGCCGACGGCTTTGCCAACAACGCGGGGGACGCGCTCCCGGCGCTGAAGGACCGCATAGCCAAATTCGAGAAGCTCATCCCCGACGTGAAGAAGGGGGACAAGCTGCTCTTTCTCTCCCGCCCCGGCGCCGGGGTGGAACTGCAGGCCAACGGCAAACTGCTCGGCTCCATAGAGGGCAGGGATTTCTCCGACGCGCTGATGCGGGTCTGGTTGGGGCCCAAGCCCTCCGATAAGGCCCTTAAGGACGGCCTGCTGGGGCTGTAAGGATGCCCGTGAAACGCCTGCCTTCACTCCTGCACGCCCCGCTGCTCTGCGCCGCGGGGCTGCTGCTTTTAATCCCCGCCGCCCGCGCAGCGACCTGGCCGGTAGTGGTTTTCCAGCCCTCGCATCAGACCGATACCGGCGAGGCGTACAACGAGGCCGCCACCTGCGGCGCCTATGTGGACTACGCCATGGCGGCGCGCCCGGACAAGAGCATGCACAAGGTCTGGAGCTACGGCCGCAGCGGCCTGCACCACGCCGACGCCGGCAGCAATACCCTGCTGGCCCATACCACGGCGCTGGAGGACGGCAAGATCTCAGGCTACGCCTGGGAGCTGAAGCAATCCAACGCGCTCAAGCCGGATATCTTTATCGGCGTGCACAATAACGGCGGCACCAACCGCCACGCCGTGTGGGGCTATATCCACGACGGGGACCCCCTGATGGAGAAGAACCGCCGGCTGTCGAACCTGATCATAGAGGAAATAGCCAGGGCTACTGACCTGGAGAACCGCGGCACTCACCTCGACAGCAGCACCGGGCGCAACGACTACCGCTGCGCCGTCACCGGGCGGCTGGGCTTTTACAGCATAGACGAGAACGTGAACGCGGCGCCTTACCGCGTAATCCTTGAGATAGGCGACAGCGAGAAGAGCAGGGCCTTTCTGCTTTCTAAAAAATCGCGCAAGGCGACGGGCGAGGCTATAAGGCGGGGGCTGGACCGGTTCATCAGTGAACTGGCGGCAGAAAAAACCGTTCGGAAATAAAAAATCCCAGGCGTCCTGCCGGAGATTTTGGTCGGGGCACCGGGAATCGAACCCGGAATTCATGCTCCCAAAGCACGCGTGAGAACCATTTCACCATGCCCCGCTTTTACTTCAACTACTCAAACCAACCCGTCTATTTTACTAAATAGCCGGAGGCGGGGGGGATTTCCTTATAAAGGCTTCCGAGACGCGGTGGCGGCGGGTTTTGCGCACCAGCACTTCCAGGGGGGCGGCCTTCACCAGTTCGCTGCCGCGCGGGGCGCGGCCCAAGATCTTCTCCAGCCAGGCGGCCAGCGTGACATTGCCCGCCTCGGGCTTCAGGTCCAGCTTTCTCATTATCTCGGCCATGTCGGCGCCGCCGCCGGCAATCAGCCCGCCGCCCGCAGCGTAGAGGTGCGAGGGCAGCCGGTCGTATTCGTCCTTGATCTTCTGCCCCACCAGCTGCGAGATAATGTCTTCAAGCGTCAGCAGTCCCGTGGCCTTGCCTGCGGCGTTGACGACCAGGGCCATGTGCACGTTCTTGGCCATCATCCCCTCGAGGGCCCTGGCGACTATGGTGCCGGCGGGGATCTTTTCCATGGGCCGCGTTATGCCGGCCACGTCTGGCGACTGCGCCTGCATCTTCAGCGCGTTCACGATGTCCTTGAAATTGATATAGCCGATGATCTCTTCCGGCACGCCGTCGAGCTTGGTGACGGGGAAGCGGGTGTGCAGGTCCATGTGGGCGCGGATCAGCGCGTCGGCCAGGCTGGCGGTGGCGGGAATGTAGGAGACCGCGGAAAGAGGAATGAGCAGTTCTTCAACCTTGCGGTGAGAGATCTCCACAGCGGCGTTCACTATCTTCTCCTGCATTTTGCCGATGGCGCTTTCGTCGCGGGCCTGCGCGGCGGCCATGCGCAGTTCGGCCAGCGGGGCCTTTTCGTGGTACTGCCGCTTGGCCGGCAGCAGGGTGTTGACCAGGGCCATGATGCCTTTTATTATGGCTTCAAAAAGCATGACCAGCGGATAGAAGACCATGTAGAGCCCCCGGAAGAAGGGGGAGAAATTCAGCAGGATGAATTCCTTGTTCTCGATGGCGAAGACCTTGGGCACCAGCTCGCCGAAGACTATGGTGACGAAACTGAGCGGCAGCACGAACAGCACTATACCCAGCGCCTCGGCCGTGCCCAGTGAGAGCGCGAAGCGGTCGCGCAGCAGGGGGGCGATGTATTCGTTTATGCCGGCGCCGCCGGTGGCCGCCGCTACGGCGCCGGCCAGGGTGATGCCCAGTTGTATCAGCGAGAGGCTGGCCTCCACCCTGTCCTTCATGAAGACGGCCGAGCCCGACCCGGGGGCGTTCTTTTCCTTCAAATGCCGTATGCGGGACTTGGAAACCGAGGCCAGCGCCATCTCGTAAGCCGCGAAACCGGCATTGAAGACCAGCATCAGCGCTATTACAATTATTTCTTCCGAGAATCCGTGCATGTGCTCCCCTGCTTTGTATAAGTCTGCGTAAAATTATATAATACAAATATATTCCGGGATGGTGTAACGGTAGCACAAGGGACTCTGAATCCCTTTGTCTAGGTTCAAATCCTAGTCCCGGAGCCAGATTTAGCCCCCTTTCGAGGGGGCTTTTTCTTTGTGCGACATGCCCTTGTCGGGGTGGTCTGCTATCCTATATAGGCGGAGGATAAGTGTTTTTCGAGTTCCCTCCGCATACAACAAATTTGCTGTATGCCCGCTTGAACAAAAAAAGGGGTAGGTATGGCCGCCAAGGATTACAATCTGAAGGATTTTAAAGCCGAATTCATCAAGACCTCGGCGCAAAGACTAGCTTTTGAACGGGCGCTCTCGCGCCTGCTCATAGGCCAAAAGATAGCCGACTTGCGTATGGCCGCAGGTATGACTCAGGTGGAACTGGCCGGGCGGCTCCGCACAAAGCAGCAGGTGATCTCCCGCCTGGAGCAGGCCAAATACAAAACTTCCCTCCGCACCCTCGAAAAGATCGCCATCATCTTCTCCCGCCGTCTGGAGATAAACTTCGTCTAACACAGTGGACGTTGATTCCTAATTCCTAATTATCAACAGAGAGCAGTAAATTGTCAGTAATTTAGAATTAGGAATAAACGTCCCCTCTCTCATTCCGGTTGTAGTACGCCATCCTCTCGCTCCGATAATCTGTAGTCGGCTCAGAGCCGACTCCGGACAAGAGCCCAGGCGGCCAGACTAAAAACATTTGGTATAGTCTACGGATAGAGGGCCTGGTGGAGGGATTATGGCACGCGATGTGCTGCTCGAAAAACTTAAGCGAGAGCTTGGCAGGAATGTGGAAGATGAACTTCAGGTGGTGTTTGTTTTGTCACGGATTAGGAAATATCTTGAGGTCTCAGGTTTAAAGAAAACATGTGCCTCATTGAAGTTTTACTGTGATTGGGCATTGCACCAAGAAATTCATGGGACATATAACGTAAGAGAGCTTTTGAGGGATTTTGCTTCAGATAAATCAGATGACTTTAGTTTCTTACAATTCGCCCATCTTAGAGTATGTCTTAGTGAATTCATTGAGAAGGAGGAAATTGTAAGTAAGTGGGTTTCGTGTAAGGAACAATGGGTTCGACTTCAGGATGTGCTTTGGGATATATATTCAGACACTCCCCTTTATGTAAAGTCTGTAATACCAGGCGAATCCAATAAACATTTGTTAGAAGAAATACGGGTTAAAAAAGAGGGGACAAATTTGGGTTGGAGTATTGGGGCTGTAGTTATTGAAGCCCCTTATCCATGGCCCACCCCATAGGGTTTATGCAAATGTTTTAGTTTTGGTAGTCAAATCAAATTATGAGGTTTATAATATGAAAAAGACCATTATAAAAATTGTTACCACTTTCTTCTTTTTTGCTGTGTTGTATTTAATTCTGGTATTGGCATTCGGCACAAAAGAATACCGGATTAAGTGTTCGGGGTCTTTCAATGGTGAAGACAACAAGCAAGTATTCATAAAAGTAGAACGCTACCGGCCAATTGTTTTTTGGGGTGATGGTGATGGGATAATGCTTGTAAGAGGCGTTTTTAACGACTTTTACAGATTCCGTAAAGACGGGGTCATCTTGGCTCTGTCCCGATATGATGGGAGTCCGATTGGAGGTTATTATTTGGATACGGATGAAATCAATATAAATCCCGATAAATCGCTTGTGAATTCATTTTCTGGGCATTGCTCGGCATATAAGCCTGCATTGCCTGAAAAGGACTTTTGATTAAAAGTCCCGCCATTATGCCTACCGTCTGGATGCTAAAGAATGTGGACGATTCGTTTCTTGAGCTTGGTTTAGTCTGATAACCTTTGCAACAATAATCTGGTTCCCCTTTGTATTCAGGTAGGGGAGCCAGATTTTGCCCCCTTTGAAGGGGGCATTTTCTTTGTGACGAGTGGGGGGCGTCTATAGCTGCCTCTAGAAACAGTCTACACAACGAATGTGATAGAATTGAAAAAACAGGATAATTTAATAATGCAGAATTAAACAAATTAAGGATAGCTGGATTAAGGAGTTTTGCATAATGAAAAAAATATTATTAATTCTAGCGTTTCTAGTTTCCACACCTCATATTGCTTCTTCGCAGGTTATGTTCGCCAAACCTGATGGCGTTTCAATATGGGAAACTATTCCCAAAGGCTATAGGGTTTTTCCATTGCCAGTAGAAACGTATCAACTCAAAGGGGTTGGGAAAGAAACGCGGCTTGATATTTTTGCTACTTTTAGTAAAAAAGAAAAAATATCGGCATTACTTGCGACAATGAAGGATGCCCAAAAAGGCGAAACGCTTGGCACTATGCCACTAGTATTGAAGACCGATGGTGATGAGGAATTTGCAACTGTGCTTCTATTACAAAACGTTAAGGTGCTATATAGTCCACCAGTTTCTACAATTTCTGGGGATTATTCATGGAGAGAGTATAAGCAAACCGAGGGAGCTTCTGCTGTCTCTGATGAAAAGAAAGCTTCATCCTCAAGTATTGCAATTGTCAGGCTGTTGCTTACCCCCAAAGATGCGCAATTAGCTGCCTATGCTGTAACGACGAATATGCGGTTTAGTTTAGTGGTTAGGGATATCAATGATACTGAGTTGTCAGTATTGTCTCCAATTGATATCAGTGCTTATACAAAAGAAAAACAATAGTCGACAGATTCCCGTATTGGGAGTAGTTTTATTAAAGGCCCTGGCAACTAAGCCGGGGCCTTTAAATTAGAGACTAGGGGACGTTGGTTCCTAATTCCCTGGTTGCAGGTTTTGGGGCTACTTTTAGTTAGATAGATAATAACGAACGTATAGTATCTGCCTTGTTAATCAAAAGACTTTCATGGAGTATGTATTATTCCCAGCCTTATATGGCAAAAAACCAGACTGGGTTGAATATGTTTCGCGCCCTAATGTGTCTGTGTAAACCACGGTTGAAAATATCCCAGATGAACCGTTTGTGTCTTTTGCTTTTAAAAGGCGATTAAACAATTCTTTCTTAAAAGAAAACTTTAAGGTAAGTTTGCTCCCAGGAGGGATGTTTGTGCGCTGTAAATTATTATTAACACAGACAGTATGTTCGTCATTATATGTCTGTATTCCTGGTAACTTTGCCGTACAATTGTTCTGGGCTTCAACGATCTCTTTGCTTTCTTTGGGTGTATTTCTCTTGAAAGTCCTACAATTTATACCGAAAAGAGGATCATCATCGATTACTATTAACCCATAATTAATACTTCCCTTTGCAGGAAACTTGCTAATATTCTCAGCAATAAAACTAACCTCGTAAAGATTGTCTTTGGTTTCCGTTATGGTGCTGTCGGCGAGTGGTGTTAATGATATGTAGGGGCGCGTTTCTAGTTTGTGGGTTTCTGATTGCAGTTGTACGCCGCGAAACATGAACCCTGCTGTGCAAAAAAGCAGTACAACCTCAAACACTCTCAGAGAACGGTCAAACCAATGGTAACCTAAGGTATTTTCTGGCATAGTTTATGGGCTGACTCCATAGTTGGAATCTGTAAATATTCTTCACCTTGAAGTCTATAATACAAAAAAGAGCGCCATAGACTGACCCTCTCCCTATCATCTAACCCATTCAGAACGAAAGACAATTGCGCGCGTAAAGATTAATTGGTTTCTCGCTGTGTTCAGGTAAGGGAGCCAAATTTATTAAGACCCTGGCAGTTTTGCCGGGGTCTTTTTGTTTGGTATAGTCAGTATGTCATGCTTCAATGCTATCGAAGTGTTTTCCCGGGAGTTCTCTTGTCTTTTGCCGTGAGCGCTTCTCTTTTTGCCGCCGGGCAGGCGGCTTCTCCGGTTAATTTCCTTTATACGGGTTCGGATGACCTGGGCAGGATACGGAAGATTATTGAGCGCGCGGATATCGCGGGGGTGCAGATTGTATACAACTGGAAGGATCTGGAAACCGGGAAGGATAAATATGACTTCGCGCAGATCGAGAAGGACTTGGCTTTCCTGGGCCGGCTGAATAAGAAACTGTTCATGCAGGTTCAGGACCGGTTTTTTCGGCCTGAGGCCAGGAATGTTCCCCGGTATCTGCTTGAAGAGCCGCAATATGGGGGCGGGCTTGCGGCGCAAGTAGACAATCCCGGGGAAGGCCTCCCCGCCGGCTCAGGCTGGGTGGCGCAGCACTGGAACCCCGAAGTGCGCCTGCGCTATCAAAAACTGCTGCAGGCCCTGGGCAAACAGTTCGACGGCAGGGTTTACGGCGTGAACTTGCCTGAAACTTCCGCCGATATAGACATCAAGCGCGATAAGACCGGGTTTACCTGCGATAAATACTTCAGCGCCGAGCTGGAGAACCTCAAAGCGGCGAAGGGCGCTTTCAAAAAATCCTATGTGGTGCAATACGTGAATTTCTGGCCTTGCGAGTGGGAGAACGACCATAACTACATGGGCAGGCTCTTCGAATTCGCGGCGAAGAACGGTGCCGGCCTGGGCGGCCCTGACATCGTGCCTGGCAAAAAAGCGCAAATGAAGAATTCCTACCCTTTCTTCAACCGCTACAAAGGCAAGCTTCGCCTGGTCGCCATGGCGGTGCAGGAGCCTACGTTGACATATACGAATCCTAAAACCAAAAAGCCTTTCACCAAGGAAGAGTTCCGGGATTTCGCCCGGAATTACCTCGGGGCCGATATAATCTTCTGGAGCGTCACTGCCCCCTGGCTTGCCAGATAGGGTGGGGTGCAACTGCCGCAAGCCAGTTGTGAAACTTGTCCGATTGGGGAGCCAGATTTGATAGACGTATTCTATCTACTCCCTTAAAGAGCTGATGGATCTTATGCTGCCATGAAATTTCACATCGGAGGCGTTCCAGAGACGACGGATTTTAGGCCCGACGCCTCATGGAGGACGGTGCTGGGCCCGGGCCTTTGGGGCCTTCAATTGCTGGCTGTGCTGCCTGCGCTTATATTTGCCGCCGCAGTCGCTTGGCTATGGTCTTACCTCATCCCGATTAAAGACATGTGGTCATCTTTCGACGTCATTATGCCGGTTGTTCGTGGCATAGTGAATCTTACAGCCGGGATGGTGCCAGCCAATATGGTCCCCGGCGTTGCAAGTCTGCTTTCTTTGATGGCTTTATTCCCATTGATCATAATTGCGGTGGCCGCTTACTCACTGCTCCACGAGCTGGTCCATATCTCTGTCCATCCAGGCTTTGGTATTTCTGAAAGGTCAATTTTAGGGGTGTGGCCGTCAAAGATGGTCCCTTTTGCTTATTATAACGGCGAGCTGTCTCTATTTCGTTATCTTGCCATCGTAGTTGCTCCGTTGATCATCATCTCTTTCGTTCCGATGTTGGTATGCGGCATCCTGGGCCGGGCGTCAGGCTTGCTGGCGGTTATTTCCATCCTGAATGTGCTGGGTTCAAGCGGCGACATCTTTATGTTGGGGCTTATAATATCCCAGGTTCCATGGAGCGCGAAAATCCGCGGTCAGGGTGGGCAAGGCGGCGGGTTATTCTGGCGATTGTGAAAGCGAACCGTATCATCCCAAGGTATTTATTTCTTTTGGCAAAGTGCCAGTATTTTGTTCTTGGCAGCCTCTGCGGTCGGGGCTAACAGCCACCCTTTCAATTCCGCAGCTGACTGTTCGAGTATCGTTGAGTGGGGGAGTTCCCGCTTTCAAGGCCCTGGCAACTATGCCGGGGCCTTTTTTGTTTGGTATAGTCTGATTCGGGGGAACTTAAATGGACGATATCGGCTTCGAGGACTGGCTGAAAGTGAGATTCGACCGCCCGGTCGGAGAGAAGCCTTGGTATTACGACTCTGATGACTTGCCGGCGGATCCGCCTCGGGAGATATCATTGAGGTATCTTCACAAACTGTTCTCGGAAAACGGCCAGTTGCTGGAACAATATTCCGACCGCCAGGTTAATGACGGGCTCTATTATTTATTCAGCCCCGGCAACTCCAGCGAGATCTTCTCGCTGCTGGACGCAGAGCTGCCGCTGGCGGAAAGGCTGCGGGCCGTCGACGCCGTCTACCTGCTTTATAAGGACTGCTTCTTCGCGCGGTGCTCGAGGAAACTGACGCACCTGGATAAAGAACTGGACGTTTCAGTGAACGGCATCTGCTACATGCTTTGGGACATTGCCGCCCTGCCCGTACATGCCGACAAACCGGAATATAAAGAAATTAATGCGGCCTGCCTGGCCGTGATGGAGAAAGCCCTGCAGCTGGACCATGAAGCCTGCCGGGAGAGCGCCCTGCACGGCCTCGGCCACGCGGCCCGCTACTCCCCGGCCGAGGTGGGACGCGTGATAGATTCTTTCCTGAAGTCCGCGGTCAATATCTCGCCCGGCCTTCTGCGCTACGCGAAAGCCGCGCGTTCGGGTATGATACAGTAGGCGGTCTTACGCTGCGCCGTGGTCTATTTTGTTTGCTATATTCGAATCGTTACCGATTACGCTGATAAACCTATGTCATTCCTTATCAAACCAATAAAGAGAAAAGCGGACAGACAGCGTATCTGCGGAGAGATCCTGCGGGCATTGCCGGAATGGTTCGGGATAGAACAGGCGGTTAAAGACTACATCGCAAATGTCCAGGCTATGCCTATGTTCGCCTATTTTAACGACGGGAAGCCCGCCGGCTTTGTTGCCATCAGGTCCCATGGCAGGTTTTCAGCGGAAATCTATGTGATGGGAGTGCTGGCCGGGCTGCAGGGTAAAGGGATAGGCAGGCAACTGGTAAAGCACGCCGAGCGCTATCTTAAGGACAAGGGCATCAGGTTCCTCCAGGTAAAGACGCTGTCCGCCGCCCGCCGCTGCCGCAAATACGAAAGAACGCGGAAGTTTTACCTGTCCCTGGGCTTTGTGCCCCTTGAAGAGTTCACTACCGTATGGGGAAAAGAAAATCCCTGCCTGCTGCTGATAAAAAGCATTAGTTAAGCCCGCCCATAGTGCCGGGCAATTCTGCCGAAATCTTTTTTGATATAGTTGTATCTGCGGTTTTAAGAAACACTAACCTTGTCGGGGAGAAAAAGATGGAAACTCAAAAATCAACGTGGACAGAATTCTTCGCGGGGGCGAAGCAGGCGTATAACGAGCTTCCCGAGCCGACTTTGCTTAAGTTCATTCCCAACGTGCCCAAGGGCTGCGCTTTGGACATAGGAGCGGGTCTTGGCCAGAACTCCATGTTCCTCGCGCAACAGGGCTTCAGCGTGGAAGCGCTTGAGAAAGACGCGGACATCGCGCTCAAGTGCAGGGAAAAATTAGATAAGGAAAACCTGAAAATTAAAACTATCGCCAATTCTATCGAGGCGCAGGACCTGGAAGAGAATAAGTATTCGTTGATTGTGGCCGCGTGGGTTTTCGCCTTTATTTCACCGGAAGAGGTGCGCCCGGTCCTGGAAAAACTCGAGAAGTCGCTAGTCCCGGGCGGATTCCTTTATATAGGGACTTTTTCAACTAAAGACGCCGGGTTTATAAACAACAAACCGATCCCGGAGGCCAGAAACAGCGTTAAATTGGCTAATGGCCTGGCTATGCATTTTTTTGAGCCCGGCGAGCTTGAGAATGAATTGGCGCACATGGAAGACATAAGTACCGTCTCCGGTACGCGCAGGGACTACTCTCATGGCGAGCCTCATACTCATGCTTTTATAGAAGTAGTAAGACGGAAGCGCGCTCGGTAATAATAATTGCCGCCCGTCGAGCGGGCGCCAGCTTTAAAAGACCCCGGCGGTTTCGCCGGGGTCTTTTTGTTTTGTATAGTTGAGTCAGTCCTGTCCCATGCCAGAGGATAAAAATGAAAAATATGGCGAACTTAAACTCCAGAATACCGGGGCCAAAGACCCCGAGTCGGCGAAAAGAGTGGGGCGCATGCTGGGCGCCGACCTGTTGGTAATAGGCGGGATGGTGGAGCTTCAAGGTAAAGTGCTGGAGCTCAACATCAGGCTCGCCAGCGTAGAATCCGGAGAGGCTGTGGCCGCCGTTACCGGCCGGGTGCAGAAAGACTGGGTGAATCAGTAGCCCGGTCCGCTATCCCGTGTAAGAGCCCCCCGCAAGGGGGTTTTTGCTTTCAGGGGGGTGAAACCTTTTTGCCCCGCGCGCATCTAAAAGATGAAGCGAAAAACCGGCTGAGGAGAAAGAATGCAAAGCATAGAGATCGCGGGGGCAGCGGCGGCGGGCGGCGTCCTGGGCTATTTGTGGCACAGGCTGGTGGGCTGCTCTACCGGGGCCTGCCCTATAGTCAGAAGCCCCTACCTGAGCGTGATCTGGGGCGTGCTCCTGGGGCTTTCTTTCACGCTGGGCCGGTAAACGGAGGAACAACAATGCAAAACCTTACTACTGAAGCGTTCAAGACCAAAGTGTTCGATTTCGAGCAGAACAAGGAGTGGAAGTTCGCCGGCGACAAGCCGTGCATAGTGGATTTCTACGCCGACTGGTGCGGCCCCTGCAAGATGATCGCGCCTGTCCTGGACGAACTGTCGCAGAAATACGCCGGCAAGCTGGACGTCTACAAGATAAACACCGAAGAGGAGCAGGCCCTGGCCGCGGCCTTCGGGATACAGAGCATCCCCAGCATGCTCTTCGTGCCTATGGACGGCAAGCCGCAGATGGCCCAGGGCGCGCTGCCCAAAGACGCGTTAGAGAAGGCCATCAGCGACGTGCTCAAAGTTCAGTAAAAGTCTAGGGGACGTTGATTCCTAATTCCTAACTGGTAAAGGATAATTACTAGTCCGCCAAGAAAACTGATAGGGGCGCAAAATTAGGAATTAGGAATCAGCGTCCCCTAAAAAAATCCCCGGCTGAGAGGCCGGGGATCTTTTTTGCTGGAGCGGGATTTACTTCAGCAGGTCCATTGCCGCGGCGAGGGCGGGCAGCAGGATGGCGCCCACCATGGCCTCGCCGGCCACCAGGCCGGAGGCCAGCGGCGTGCCGTACAGGCCGAAGGAGCCTTTCTCGCCGGGCGAGAAGCGGCCCCAGATGGCCGAGATCATGGCCCCGCAGGCTATGCCTATGTTCAGCGAGGCCGGCAGGATCAGCGCGAAGCCCAGCGCCGCCGGGATCGGGATGAACCAGAAGCGGCTCACCTCGTGGCCCAGCTCGTTGGTCCGCTTGACCGAGAGCATCAGCTCGAAGAAGACGCCGATGAAGATGGCGATGACCGAGGCCTGCAGCGCGCCGTGGGGGAGGTAGGAAATGCCCTTCTCCATCACTATGGCGAGCGTCGCGATCTTCAGGCCGGTCGGCGCCGACAGCTGCCCCGGGTTGAGGCCTATGCCGTAGGTCTTCTCCAGCATGTTGAACATGATAGGCGTAAGTATGGCGCCTATCGGTATTACCGCCAGCATGGCGATGATGAGCGTCTTGAACCTGCCGCCCAGGCGCTGCGCCACCCAGAACGACGGCACCACGCATTCCGACGTGGCCTGCGGGTTGGCGCTGACGTAGGCGGCCGCCAGGTTGGAGCG
>MGUI01000054.1 GCA_001799895.1 Elusimicrobia bacterium GWD2_63_28 | reverse complement strand
CATAAATGTCTCCCGGAAGGGGGAAGCCCCTTCGGTAACATCTTAGGTGATTTAACGATACCCGCTTCGGTAACATTTTAGTTGATTGAATACGCGGCCTTGACTTGTCAAGGCGAGGCCGGTATACTATGGGTGCAGGCTGGTAAACTTATGGCTTACAGGAACATCCTAACCGCGGCGCTCGCGCTGGCCCTGGCCGGCGCGGCCTCTGCCGGCGATTTCAGCGCCGAGGGCGCCGCCGTGCGCGGCGCGCTGCAGGACGGCCTGGCGGGGAACGCGCAGGTGGCGGCTCCGCAGCCGGAAGTTATGGCCGTCAGGAGCGGGGCGGTGCCGAAAGACGATTTGAAGGCGTCAGTGGTCCGCCACCTCACCAGGGCCATAGCCTTCTGCGACAGGAACATGGACGACTGCAACGGCAAGGACCTGTGGCTGAGGGATTTCGCCAAAGGGATAGGCGGCGGGCGCTGCAACAACCGCGGCTTCAACTGCGTGAACGAAGTGCTGGACATGTGCAAGCGGCAGGCCGAGGACGGCGAGATCACGCCGATGTACTGGATGGCCTGCGGCGCCATGCTGGGCAAGCTGGGAGAACGGGACTGCGCCGAGGGGCGCGCCACCTGCGCCGGCTGGCTGCAGGGTACGGTGTATTTCTCGCTGCGCGCCTCGGCGGGCTGCCACAAGAGTTTCGAGAACAACAAGCCGAAGCAGGCCGAGGCCGACCGGCTGCTGGAGGCTTTCGCGAAGGTGGTTAAGAGGGACGTGAAGGGCGTTTACGTGGGGCACACCGAGGAATCCGCCACGGTGGGCCACCACCTGGCGTGGCACGCCGTGAAGGAGGGGGGCGTCATCGGAACCGAAAAAGTGCTGGAGCTGGCTTTCGAGCGCCTGGCCTGGCATGGCGCCGGGGCCGCGGTGAGCGCGGCCGGCATGCCGCTGCTCGCTTTTTCCACGTTCATGCTGTTCCACGAGATAGCGGCTTCGGAGATGAACAATCTGGTCTGCCTGAAGTGGGGGCACTACTACAAGGGCAGTTACGCCAATGTCAGCGGCTCGCTGGACAAGATGACGGCTAACATAAAATAAGCGGGGGAAGAACGCAGCTCAGCCGCCGGGCAGCCGGCGGTTTTTTTATTGGCCGACCGCCGGCTTGGGAGAGCGCACGGCCCAGCGGAGTTTGGCGCAGGCGGAGCGCGGGTTGGAGCGGCGCTCGGCCGCCGAGGGCCGGGCGGGACTTTGCGCCACGCTGGCATAAGTTCCGTCCGCTTCGCCTTTGAAAAAAGCCTTTTTAACGCGGCGGTCCTCGCCTGAGTGGAAGGTGAGGATGGCCGCGCGCCCGCCGGGCTTGAGGCACCAGGGCAGGGCTTCCAGGAAGCGGTCCAGCGCGCTGAACTCGCCGTTGACCTCTATGCGCAGGGCCATGAAGACCCGCTGCAGGGATTTCTTTATATCCTCTTCGCCAGGTTTGGGAGAAAGTTTTGCCAGGCCCGAGCGGACGGCTTCGGACAGGTCCGCGGTGGTCTTTATCGGCAGCTGGTGTTCCTTGATGGCGGCGGCTACCAGGGCCGCGTGCGGCTCGTCGGCGTTTTCGGCCAGCAGGGCGGAAAGTTTCTCAACGGTCACGGCCCTGAGGAATTCGGAGGCGGGCTGGCCGCGCCCCGGGTTCAGCCGCAGGTCCAGCGGGCCGTCGGCCTTGTAGGTGAAGCCGCGCTCCGGGTTGTCGAGCTGCATGGAGGAAACCCCGAGGTCCGCCAGCACGCAGTCGAAGCCGCCGCTCTCGCCCAGCAGGCCCAGGATGCCCGCGTAATTCATCCTGCGGATGATCAGCGCTTCGGGGCCGAAGCCATCGGCGCGCAGGCGCGCCTCGGTCTTGGGCATTTCCACCGTGTCCACGTCCACGGCGAAGAGCCGCCCGCCGGGCAGCAGCTTCGGCAGGATCAGTCGGGCATGCCCGCCGTAGCCCAGGGTGGCGTCGAAGGCCGTTTCGCCCGGCTTGGGATCTAGTATCGCGAGGATCTCGTCCACGCAGATGGGACGGTGCGTACCTGCCGGCGTGAGGCCTTTGGCGATGATGTGCTCGATCTGGCCGGCGTATTTGGCCGGGTCCAGCTCTTTATATTTTTGGCTGAAGCTGCGCGGGTGCTTGCCGCTGTACCGCTCGCGGCGCTTGTGGGGTTTGGGGGCTTCGTCGGCCATGTTCCAATGTTAGCAACTATCGCGCCGCCAAGTCTTGAGGCGCGGTATTTCTTTATTTATTTGAACCGGGCGGCCGCGCCGCGTCCTCTTTTCCGGCGCCCTGCAGCGCTGCCGCTATTCTTTCCACCCAGAGCCCGTACATCAGGCCCGACGGGTGGATGCCGTCTTCGGCTACCAGCTCGGGCCGGGCCAGGCCTTCCCTGGTGAGGTCGGTGATGAAAATATATTTGATGCCCATTCTTTCCGTTATAACGCGGTTTAGCCCGTTGAACCGGTCTATAGCCAGGGAGATCTTGGCCTGTTTAGATCTGCCGAAAGGCGTGAAGCCATAATCCGGAATGGACAGCACGAAGACGTTCTCCTTCTTCCCGCCCGCCAGCCGCAGGGCGGTCTGGAGCAGGTCTTCGAACCCGGCGGCGTAGGCCTCCGGCGTTGCCCCCTGGTACTCGTCGTTAACGCCGATCAGCAGGGAGACCAGGCCGTAGTCGCTGCCGAGAGCCGCCGCGTCCACGGCCTGCTTGAGCTGGTCGGTGCGCCAGCCCAGGGCGGCGATGGTGCGGGGCGGGGAGATCTTTTGCCCCTTCAGGCGCAGCGCTTCGGCCAGCCGGACAGGCCAACGGTCTTTTTCTTCGACGAAGGAGCAGACGGTATAAGAATCGCCTAAAGCCAGAAATTTAAGCCCCTCAACTTCTTCGGGCGGCGCAGACTGTACTGCCAGCCCGAGGGAAGCCATTGTTGTTTTAAGATCATGGAAAGCCGGCGCCAGCCGCGGCGCCTTGCCCGCAGGTTTTTCAGTGCACAGGCCCTTGCCGCTCATGCATTTACGGCAAATCTCGAAAAGCCAGTGCCCGCGCCTGATGCGGCGCCGGACCTCTTTGAAAGCCGGGTCGTTCCAGATCTCGAAGAAATCCCTTTGCCCGGAGTTGCCGAACACGTACGAGGCGGTGCAGTCCTGGCAGCAGAGGAGCACATTGCCGAGGCAGTCTATCGCGGCGTATTCCAATTCCAGGCAGCGCGCCGGAGGCCTCCGCGTCACCTCTGCCAGCCCGCCCCGGTTGTTCATGATGCCCGGCTTATTGCCTTCGGCGTATAAACGGTGATAATTGATGAGGCTAATGCAATATAACTCCGGGTAATCCCGCTTGAGGACCTTCAGGGTGTCCTGCAGCGCGGGGCTCAATTCCGGGGAATGCCGGGAAATTATCATTACGGCCATGCCGGCCTTCCTGAGGGAGAGGAACCTGTCTACGGTCAGTTTGTCGCCGTTGGTGTACACCGTGGGTATCGCGTCCGGAAGCCTGGCCGCGGCGTAGCCGAGCCTGTCTTCGAGCCTGTCGTCCAGGAGGGCGTCGCCGTAGATCCCGAACCCCAGCCGCCCGCGGTAAGAGTGCGCCGCGAGCGAGTCTATAATGCCGCAAAAAAGTTCCCACTCCATGCTGAGCGGCGGGATGCCCAGCGCGTAATGCGGCGGACAATAGACGCATTTCCTGTTGCAGGCCGTGGTGACCTCCAGGACCACCATCTCCAGCGCGGGCGAATACAGCCAGGAGGGCAGGCGCTTGAGAACGGGGTCCAGCAGGCGTTTGAGCCGGAAGTTCAGCTCCAGCTGCCGCGTTATATCGCCAAAGTCTTCCATAAGTTTAAAAAAGCTGCAAACAGCCGGGGCGGCCCGGGCGTTCGAACCGGGTTCTACGCTTTGCCGAACCGGGCGTCAAAGGGTATAATACAATACTTGCGCGGGCACTCCGAATCCTCGCGGTAACGCGGCCACAGCGTATGCCTACTTCTGCTGAAAACATGAACGAAACCTCCACCCCGGTGATCATCGTCGGGGCGGGACTTTGCGGCCTGTCGGCGGCATATCACCTGGAGGCCGCCGGCTTTAAAGGCTATACCATGCTCGAGCGGCAGCCCGCGGCCGGCGGGCTTGCCTCCACCGATTCCGGCGGCGGTTTTTCTTTTGACCGCTGCATCCACCTGCTGTTCACCAGGGACCAGTACCTGCTGAACCTTTTGGGCGGCGGGCGGGAGGGGGGGGGGCTGAAGAAGTTCTCCCGGCGCAGCTACTGCTACACCGCGGGAACCTACACCGGCTTCCCGTACCAGCAGCACAATTACGGCCTGCCCCTGCGCGTGATCCTGGGCAATATCCTGGGCCTGGTGCGGGCGAGGCTGGGCGCCGGCGCGAAAAACGCCAAAAATTACGAAGAGTGGATCTACGCCGCTTTCGGCAGCGGGATCGCCGAGAACTGCATGCTGCCGTACAGCCGCCGCCTTTGGGCGTGGGACCTGAAAGACATGTCTTTCGACTGGGCCGAGGGCCATATGCCGGTGCCGACGGTCCGGGATACCGTGCTGGGGGCACTGCTGCCGAGAAAAAAAAGATTCGGCCAGACCAGCGAATTCTGGTATCCGCGAACCGGGGGGATAGGATCCCTGGCGACTTCGCTGCTGGAGAAGATCCCCGCCGCGAAAGTCAGCCTGAACGCTTCCGTAAAGGCGGTCAACGGGCCCGCCCGCGAGGTAATCATGGCCGACGGGCGGCGCCTGCGCTATGAGACCCTTATTTCTACCATGCCCCTGCCGGAACTGATAAAACTGCTCGGCGCGGACGTGCCCGAGCCTCTACGCGTCAGGGCGGCCGGGCTGAAATACAATACCGTCCACACCGTCAATCTCGGCCTGGAGGGCAGGCTCTCCGGCCTGGCCGGGTCCGCGCACTGGATCTATTTCCTGGATGACGCCGCGGTTTTCCATCGCCTGGGCTTTCCCTGCAATTTTTCAAAATGGCTGGCGCCCGAAGGCTGCTGCTCGATACAGGCGGAGATCAGCGAATCTGAACGGCTGCCGAGGAACAAAGAGACTTTGATCGCCGACACCCTGCGCGACCTGGTCAAGACCGGGATCCTGGGGGAAAAAGACATTCTTCCTGCCTCGGAGGGCGGGCGCGTGAGGTACGCGAAGCTTTCCACCTACGCCCCGGCGTACGTGATCTGCGACCACGCCCGCGCGGAGACCGTAGCTGCCCTGAAGGAATTCCTCGGGAAATACGATATAGAAACCAGGGGCCGGTTCGGGGAATGGGAATATCTGAACATGGACCGCGTGATCATGCGCGGCAAGGACGCGGCCGAGGCCGCGATGCGGAAAAACATATGAACCAGGATAAAACACAGTCTTCAGCCGGCCCCTCGCGCCCTTCCGTAAGCGTGATAATCCCCATTTACAGCGGCGACGCGTACCTCTCCGAAATGCTGGACAAGCTCTGCCTCGCCGGGCTGCGGCTCAACGCCGGAAAGCGGATAGAGCTGGTGATAGTGGACGACAGATCCCCGCTGGAAGCCGAAACCGCGGCGCTGGTCCGTGCGGCGGGAGAGTGGGCCGACGTGGTTTACCACCGCAACCAGGTAAATCTGGGGTATATCCGCAGCGCCAACAAGGGCATGGCCCTGGCCTCCGGCTCCAGGTTCCTGCTGTGCAACAGCGACACGCGCCTGGCTCCCGGCGCGCTGGCCAGGCTGGAGGCCGCGCTGGACGCGGACCCCGCGGCGGGGATGGCCGGGCCGATGACCAACGGCGGCTACAACACGAAACTCCAGCAGCTCGCCGAGCCGCCGGCCCAGCTCGAATCCTTTTCGGACGACGAGCTGCGCCGCTTCGACGACTTCGGCCGCGCGCTGGCCGCGCGGGAGCTGCGGCCGGTGCCGGCGAACTGGCTTATCTCGTTCTGCACGCTTATACGCCGGGAAATTTTCGAGTCGGTGGGCCCGCTGGACGAGGGGTTCAAATACGGCTACCTGGAAGAGCTGGACTACGGCATCAGGGCGCGGGCGGCCGGCTGGAAGCTTGCAGCCGTTCCGGACGCTTTCGTCTTCCACGGCGGCCTGCGCACAAAATGGAAGCTCAGCCCCAACGGCAGCTGCCAGAGCGGGGGGGCGTCGCACCTGCGCACCTTCTACCGGGTGGCGAGGTCTTATATCTACGTGGCGCGCAAGCACGGGCTGCAGGCCCTTTCCACCCCGCAGGACATACAGGGCACGCCGGCTTGACCGGGGCGCGCGGCCGCTTTGTTTTGGTAAAATATTCCCCGGAACAGGGAGGCGCTGTACAATGAAAAAATTACAGATGGGCGACGCCGAGCAGGCCGCTTTTGTCAGGCTGACGAAGGGGATAAACCTTTTCGCCGCCATACAGGACGTGGCGGTGATGGAACAGATACTGGCCTGCGTGGGCCTGTACGAATTCGAGGCGGGTGAAAAGGTCTTCGGCCAGGGCGAACCCGGGGACGCTTTCTACGCGGTGCAGTCGGGCAGTTTGAAGGTCAGCGTCAGGGAGGCCTTTGTCCTTTCCAGGAAGCTGGCCGAACTTAAAGAAGGCGACTTTTTCGGAGAGATGGCGCTGCTGGACTCGGCGCCGCGCAGCGCCACCGTTACCTGCGTGACCCAGGCCAAGCTGTTCGCGCTCAAGCGGGTGGACTTCCAGTCCGCAATCCGCGAGAACCCCGAGTTCCTGGCGCAGATAAAGAGGCTGGCCGCGGACCGGCTCTTCGACCTGAAGCTGGACCGCTGAGCCGCCCCTCAGCAAAGCCGCCGCCGGGTTTGCCCGGCGGCTTTTTTTGCCGCGCGGCATAACGCCGCCGGCGGGGGCCGGCAATATTGTATTATTCAATTACAGGAATACATCATGGCCAATAATATAGAACTCCTTTCGGATCAGGACCTTTACCTCTTCAACGAGGGCAACCATTTAAGGCTTTACGACAAGTTGGGCGCGCACCTGGCCGCGGTGGACGGCGTGGAGGGCACGCATTTCGCCGTCTGGGCTCCCAACGCGCGGCAGGTCTTCGTGATAGGCGACTTCAACGGCTGGAACAAGACGCAGAACCAGCTGCACCAGCGCGCGGCCTCCGGCATCTGGGAGGGCTTCATCCCCGGGGTGAAGGCCGGCCAGAACTACAAGTATTTCATAATTTCCAACTTCAATAACTTCAGCGCGGAAAAAGCCGACCCCATGGCCTTCTCCTCCGAGGAAGCCCCCAAGACCGCCTCCGTGGTGGCCACGCTGGATTACGAGTGGAGCGACGGGGAGTGGATGAAGGAGCGCGGCTCCAAAGTAAACCTGAAGAGCCCGGTCTCCATCTACGAGCTGCATTTGGGTTCGTGGCGCCGGCGCGGCGACAATCTGCCGCTGACCTACCGCGAGCTGGCCGAGCAGCTGCCCGGCTACATGAAGTACATGGGCTTCTCGCACGTGGAAATGATGCCCGTCACCGAACACCCTTTTTACGGCTCGTGGGGCTACCAGACCACCGGCTACTTCGCCCCCACCAGCCGCTACGGCACGCCGCAGGATTTCATGTTCCTCGTGGACTCGCTGCACCAGGCCGGCGTAGGCGTAATACTCGACTGGGTGCCCGCGCATTTCCCCTCGGACGCGCACGGCCTGGCCAAGTTCGACGGCACCTGCCTCTACGAGCACGCCGACCCGCGCCAGGGCTACCACCCCGACTGGGGCAGCGCCATCTTCAACTTCGGACGCAACGAGGTGAAGAGCTTCCTGCTGTCTTCGGCGCTGTTCTGGCTGGACAAGTTCCACGTGGACGGCCTACGCGTGGACGCCGTGGCCTCCATGCTGTACCTCGACTATTCCCGCAAGGCCGGCCAGTGGGTGCCCAACAAGCACGGGGGCAACGAGAATCTGGAGGCCATAGCCTTCCTGAAGCAGTTCAACCACGTAGTGTACGAGAACTACGGCGACACTCAGACCTACGCCGAGGAATCCACCGCCTGGCCGATGGTCTCGCGCCCCACCTATATCGGCGGGCTGGGTTTCGGCCTGAAGTGGGACATGGGCTGGATGCACGACACGCTGCGCTATTTTTCCAGGGACTCGGTGTTCCGCAAGTACCACCACAACGACCTCACCTTCCGCATGCTCTACGCCTGGGGCGAGAACTTCGTGCTGCCGTTCTCGCACGACGAAGTGGCGCACGGCAAGGGCTCGATGCTGGCCAAGATGGCCGGCGACGACTGGCAGAAGTTCGCCAACCTCCGCCTGCTCTACGGCAGCATGTACGCCCAGCCCGGCCAGAAGCTGATGTTCATGGGCAGCGAGTTCGCGCAGTGGGGGGAATGGAACCACGACCGCAGCCTGGACTGGCACCAGGCCGGCCATCCGCCGCACGCCGGCATGCAGAACTGGGTGCGGGACTTGAACGCCCTCTACAAGGCCGAGCCCGCGCTGCACGAGCTCAACTGCAACCCGGCCGGCTTCGACTGGATAGACGCCAACGATTCGCAGCAGAGCGTGACCGCCTTCCTTCGCAAGGGAGCCAAGCCCGAGGACACGGTGCTGGTGGTCTGCAACTTCACGCCGGTGCCCCGCAGCGGCTACCGCGTGGGCGTGCCGCGCGGCGGCTTCTGGAAAGAACTGCTCAACAGCGACGCCGTAACTTACTGGGGCAGCGGCCAGGGCAATATGGGCGGCGTGAAGGCGGAGGATACCCCTTGTCACGCCAGGCCCTATTCCCTGAGCCTGACGCTGCCGCCGCTCTCGGTCTCCTTCTTCAAGTGCTGCGATTGACCCGCGGCGCCGATGGCGGATCGGGAACTGCACTCTGGCAAGCATGGGGAACAACATTTTTTCACGCCTGGCTGAGACGGCTCGCAATTACCGGCTAAAGAGCGCCTTCGCGCTTCTGTTCATAAACCTTTTCTTCCTGGCCCTCGCGGGCATGAACGACTGGGACCCCTGTCTGTTAATGCGCGCGTACTGGTGGGAGATGGTGATAATCTGGTTCTATGCGGCGCTCAGGGTGGCGGCCGTCTCCCCGGCGCACATGGGTACCTACCTGCTGGTGTCGCTGCTGATAACCTGCGTGCCCATGTATGTTTTTACCTACGGCGTGTTCGCCCTCGGGCAATGCGGCGGGATCTTCGGCTGGACCGTTCCTGCGGATGTCTTCTTTCAACCGCCGGTGCTGATAGGCGCCGCGGCGCTGCTGGTAAGCCACGGGGTCTCTTTTTACTACAACACCTGGCAGCGCCGGGCCGAATTTTCCGGAGCACAGGCGAACGATTACGCCATCTCCCAGCTTACCTACCCGCTAAAAAGAGTTTCTGCCTGGCTGCTTGTCTTTCTGGCGGTCGGCGCCTTTACCAAGAATAGCCGGAACCTCGATAACGGCGAGTATTTTATCGCTATCTTCTTTAAGATTATCGCGGATTTCTTCACCCACCTGTACCTGCACCGCCCCTCCGCCCGGGATAACCGCACCGCGGGCGAACCTTCCCTAACTTAAAGGAGACATATATGCATAGGGCACAGGGGACGTTGATTCCTAATTCCTAATTGAAGACTCCGCTAATTAGCCATCCCGATTTAGGAATTAGGAATGAACGTCCCCTATAGCGTACTGCGGCAAGCAGAAAAAGGCTTTAACCCTCAAGGCTGACAAGGATGGAATACTTAATATGAATCCCGTTACCGCCTTTTTCGACAAGGCCTGCGGCTCTGTCAGCCTGGAGGCCGACTACATTCAGAGCGGGGCGGGTGAAAAAGTCAAAAAAACAGGAAGGTTTTCTCAGACCTGGCCAAAGACCGGGACTCGGCGGTCTATCTGGAGGACTATGCGGATTGAGCTGTCCCTATCATCGGCGGCACGATCCTTACGAGAGCCGATTTTGTTATCATGGGCAGGTATGAAAAAACGTTCCGGCCAGACAGGCGCGCAGTGGCCGTTATACCTGACGCTGCTGTTTATTGTAGGGCTCTTCCTGCTGCCGCCGGCGCTGAGGGGTGACTGGCCGGGCCTGCTCAAGCGGGCGGCCTTCGCGGCGGCTTTTTGTATTTTATGGGGCGCCGGGGCTTGGGCGGAAGCCCGGCTGAAAGGTCGCCGCCGCGGCTGAACCGCCTTGAGCCCGCGGCAGCGGAAATAAAAAAGGCCTCCCTTGCGGGAGGCCTTTTTATTGGTGAAAGCGCCTTATTTCAGGTGCTTGCCAAGGATGCCGGCCAGTTCGAACATCGTTATCTGGGGCTTGCCGAACATCTTCAGGAGCTTTTCGTCAGCGTTGATGTTGCGCTTGTTGACCTTGTCCTGGAGACCGTTCTTCTTGATGTAGTCCCAGATCTTCTTGACCGCGGTGGGGCGGGCGACGGGCTCATTGCCTATGACGGCGCCGAGTTCCGCGTCCGGCTGCATTTCTTTCATGAATTTAGGGTTTGCCATGTTAATATCTCCTTAAAATTATCCGCTAATCGGTGTTGGCGGAAAGCGGGTATGCCTAGATACTAGCATAAAAACCGCCTTTAAGTTGTATCATTTGTACAGGAGATAAGGAGATTTACCGTGGAAATCAAGCCCTGTTTGCCTTATAATTCGAGGATAGACGGCCGCAAGCTGCTGCGGCTGCCGGGGGGGCCTTCCGCCTTCAAGATCTACTATGTAAGCATACCCGGCAGGGAGAACCCCGGCCGCTACGATTGGGCCTTTTCTTCTTTGAAGCCGGCTGAATTTGAAGCCGGGCTGGCGAAACTGGCCCCGGAGGGGGTGGGCTTTGTTACCGCCTTTCCCCATATCACCAAGATCTTCCGCTTCGCCCCTTCGGGAGAGACCATTCTGCACGTCAAAGCTTTCAAGACCCCCGGGCTGGAACCCCTGGACCTGGGCCGGCCTGACGGCTATCTGGAATTCGCCTGTTACGCTGAGGCGGCTATAGCCGGGGATGAATACGGCAAATGGGCCTCTGCGGCGACGGTTGAAGACTACCTAACCTTTTTCAGCCCGTTCGAGGGCGGCGGCATACTGGACAATACTAAGCTGGCGGCCTATGCCGGGGGGAAATAAGCCCCGCTGAGTTTTTATGGCCCTTAAACCGATCTTTCTTGCGCTGCTATTGGCTGCGCCTGCTTCGGCCGCCGCAGCCGAAATCACGGACCGCCACGGGCTGCCGCTGCGGGTGCGCTCCGGGGAAGCGGCTGTTTCCCCGGTGAAGCTGCAGGAGATCTCCCCGTGGCTGATACTGGCCACGGTGGCCGCGGAGGACAAGCGCTTCTTTTCGCACGGCGGGGTGGACCTGCGCTCGGTGGCACGGGCCGTTTGGCAGAATTCCAGGGAAGGCCGCGCCGTTTCGGGGGCTTCCACCATAACCCAGCAGTTGGCCAGGGCGCTACGGCCGCGTCCCCGCACCTTGAGGGGCAAGCTCTCCGAGATGTTCTCCGCCCTGCGGCTGGAGGCGGAGGCCAGCAAGGAAGAGATCCTGGAGGGCTATTTCAACGGGGTGTCCTACGGCCCCCGGCTTACCGGGGCGGAGGCGGCCGCCCGGGACTATTTCGGCCTGCCGGCCAAAGACCTGAGCCTGGCCCAGGCTGCGCTGTTGGCCGGCCTGCCCAAGTCTCCCGTAAATTACGACCCGCGCCGCAACCCGAAGGCGGCCTTCGCCCGCCAGCGGCTGATACTGCGCCGCTTGCTGGACCTGGGCCTGGCCGACGAGGAAAATTACCGGCTGGCCCTGGCCGAGGCGGTAACGGTGCGGCAGAAGGAAATCCTTTTCGAAGCGCCGCATTTTACGCGCTACGTCCTGGCGCGCTCCGTCCCGGGCAGGCTTAAGACCACGCTGGACAGCCGCGCGCAGGAGGCGGCGGCGCGGGCACTGAAGAACCACCTGGCCTCGCTGTCCGCCGCGCACCACGTCACCAACGGCGCGGCGGTGGTGATAGACAACGCCACCGGGGGCATACTGGCCTGGGTGGGCTCGAACGATTTCTTCGACGAGGCGGACGCCGGCCAGGTGGACGGCGTGACCGCCCTGCGCCAGCCGGGCTCGGCGCTGAAGCCTTTCCTCTACGCGCTGGCGCTGGCCCGGGGCGCGCGGGCCTCGGACCTGGTGGAGGACGCGCCCCTCTACGCCGCCGGCGGCCACGCCCCGCTGAACTACGACAAGACCTACCACGGCGCGGTCCGCCTGCGCGAGGCGCTGGCCTGCTCTTACAATGTACCGGCGGTGCGGCTGGCGCAGGCGCAGGGAGTGCCGGCCTTCCTGGCCAAGCTCAGGGATTTCGGCTTCGAGTCGCTCGACAGGACGGCGGAGCATTACGGCGAGGGCCTCGCGCTGGGCAACGGCGAGGTGCGCCTGCTGGAACTGGCCAACGCCTACGCGGCGCTGGCGCGGGGCGGCATCTGGCTGCCGGCCCGCTTCGCCGACGGCCCCGCCGCCGGGGCCCGCCGGGCCATAGGCCGCGCCGAAGCTTATATAGTGACCAGCATGCTGGCCGACAATTCCGCCCGGGCGCCGGCCTTCGGCCTGAACTCCGCTTTCAACCTGCCCTTCGACTTCGCCGCCAAGACCGGCACCACCAAGGATTACCGTGACAACTGGGCCGCGGGCTATACGCCGGAATGGACCGCGGGGGTGTGGGTGGGCAACTTCGACGGCTCGCCCATGCGGCGCGTTTCGGGCATCAGCGGCGCGGCCCCGGCGCTCAAAGAGATCGCGCTGGCCATGAAGAAACTTTACGGCTCCTCTCCTTTCGCGCGGCCGCCCGGGATAAAGACGGTGCGGGTCTGCCCGGTTTCAGGCCTGCCGCCCTCGCAGTTCTGTCCTTCTGGCATGGACGAGGTCTATACCGCTGGCAATTTGCCGCGGGGCCAGTGCGGCGCGCATTTGCCGCCTGAAGAGAAGCCGGCCCCCGCCGAAAAGCTTTCAGTCAAATTCCCTTCCGAAGGCGATATCTTCAGGCTTGACCCGCAGACGCCGCCGGGCGCGCAGGCGCTGTTCCTGAAGGCCGCCGGCGCCGAGGGTGAAATAGTCTGGACCGTGGACGGGGGAGAACTGCCGGAGAGTGGTCCCTCGGTAGCCTGGCCCCTGTCCCCCGGCCGCCACACAGTTTCCTTTAAAACCACGCGGGCCGGACACCCGGCCGCCGCCCGGCCGGTCCGCTTCACCGTTACAAAATAGCGGGGCGCAGTCTTTGGCATTTAAATTGTCCTGCATACGGGAAAACCTGGGCAGAAAAAATAAAATATACTTATCCGGCGGCTGGAAAGAGGTTCTAAGGAGAATATTATGAAACTTAAGATATCGGTTTTTCTGGCGGCGCTGGCGTTTTCGCCGGCGGTCCTGTGCGCCGCCGTGCCTGAAGGACAGCCCGCGCCGCAGGCGGCCATGAAGGTGTTGTCGGGCGGCGCGGTCAAAGACTTCCCCGGCTGGAGCGCCTACAAGGGCAAGGTGGTGGTGCTGGAGTTCTGGTCCACCGACTGCGCCCCCTGCGTGGCGAATATCCCGCACCTCAACACTCTGGCCAAAGCGTTCAAAGGGAAACCTCTGGAATTCATCTCGGTAACCCCCGAGAAGGCGGATATAATTACCAAATTCCTAAAAAAGCGCCCGATAGAAGGCGTTGTGGGCGTAGAAGGGTATAGCCTGTGGAAGGCTTTCGGAGTGAACACCATGCCGCAGACCGTGCTGATAAGCAAGACCGGCGCGGTGCTGAGATACACTTCCCCCGAGGAACTTACTGAAAAGGCGCTCGCCAAACTGCTCGACACCGGGTCCGCGGCGGACATCAAGCGCATGATTTTAACCCAGGACGCCGTGCCCGTGAAAGAGACAGAGGCGCTTTTCGAGGTGCGCGTCTCCAGCGTGCCCGACGATGCTGGCGTAGAATATGGGCGCAAGACGAGCGGCGGCTCGGTGGAGCTGGACTTCAGGGGCCTGCCCCTGGGCCAGCTGCTCGCCGAGGTTTATGGCACTACGCAGAAACGCATCGAGATTTCTTCCGGCCTGCCTCCGCAAAAATTCGGTTTCGTGGTGCGGGGCCCCAGGGCTTCCGAGGGAACGCTGAAGCCGCTGCTCAAGCAGGCTATAATGGCCGCCTACGGCGCCAGCGTGAAGAGCGTGAGCGCCGAGCGGCAGGTGCTGCTGCTGCAATACGACAAGGACGCCCCCCACGGCGGGCTGATCCCGTCCGAAACCCCCGGCCGCTCGCGCCGCGAAGGCTCCGGGAGCTTCCGCTGCACCGGCTCCGCAGTCCTCGACCTGGTGAAGGTGCTGGAGAAACATTTCGGCCTGCCCATTAACGACGAGACGGGGCTGTCCGGCAAGTACGATATGACGCTCGCCTGGACTTCCGGCGACAAGGACTCGCTGGCCGCCGCCCTCAAAGCCGAACTGGGCCTGAGCCTGGTCCCCGCCAACCGGACCATCGAGGTGCTGCAGGTCTTCCCCGGAGAGACTGCCGGCCAATAAAACTGTCCAGGGAAACCGCAATGTTAACGCTCCTGCTTTCGCTCCTGCTTCCGCTGCCGGCCCACGCCGGGCACGTGGACGCGTCCCTGCTTTCGGCGGCCTCCGCCGCCCGGCCCGGCGAAAGTTTTACAGCCGGTCTGAAGCTGACCATGCGCGGCGGCTGGCACGTGTACTGGCGTAATGCCGGTGACGCCGGCACGGCGCCGAGCCTGGCCTGGAACCTGCCCGAAGGGTGGAGTGCCACGGACTTGGGCTGGCCCGCGCCGAAACGCCTGGAGTTCCCTCCGCTGACCAACTTCGGCTACTCCGGGGAGGTTATACTTCCCCTGACGCTCACCGTCGCTCCCGGCGCGAAGCCCGGGTCCCGGGCGGTTCTGCGCGCCAGGGCGGAGTGGCTGGAGTGCCTTGAAACCTGCGTGCCAGGCGCGGCTGAACTGGTTTTGCCCGTGCGGGTGGCGGCGGTTTCGGGCGAGCTCGCTAACGACGCGGCCGTTTTGGCGGCTGCCCTGGCCGCTCTGCCGCAGCCCTACGCCGAGGCCGCTGCGGAGCGCGACGGAAACACGGTCAGGCTCCGGCTGAAGGGGCGCCACCCGCTGGCCGAGTTCTTTCCCGCCGTGCCGGATTTCTTTTCCAACGCGCGCTCGGCGGTAAGCGTGAGCCCCGCGGAAACCGAACTGGAGCTGAACCTTGAGCAGGGGGGGGAAATCCCCGCCAGGGTAGAGGGCGTGCTGGTGCGGCCGGGTTTTCCCCCGGCCGAGGTCTCGGTCCCGATAGAGGCCTCCGGGTCTTCTTCGCGTTTTCTGCTGCTGGCTTTTGCGGGGGGGCTGCTGCTCAACTTGATGCCCTGCGTGCTGCCGGTGCTGGCCTTTAAGGCGATAGGGCTGCTGAACCGGAAAGACCGGCGTCCCGCCCAGGCGCGCCTGGAGTCGGCGGCCTACGCGGCCGGCATGCTGCTCTGCTGTGAAGTCCTGGCCCTGGCGCTGCTGCTCTCGCGCCGCGCCGGCGAGACGCTGGGCTGGGGCACGCAGTTCCAGTCGCCGTGGCTGGTGGGCGCGCTGGCGGCGCTGTTCGTGTTCGCCGGCTTGAGCCTGTTCGGAGTTTTCGAATTCGGCGCCAGGTGGATGGGAGTGGGCTCCTCTCTGTCTTCCCGCGAAGGCCTGGCGGGGGCTTTCTTCTCGGGCGTGTTCGCCATGGCCGCCGGCGCGCCGTGCACGGCCCCGTTCATGGGCGCCACCCTGGGCTGGGCCATGACGCGCCCGGCCCCGGAAGTGCTGGGCGTTTTCGGGGCCCTGGGCCTGGGCGCGGCGGCGCCGTACGCCTTCTTGTCTTCGTGGCCAGCGCTTATCCGGCTGCTCCCGCGGCCGGGCAACTGGATGATCACCCTCAAGAAGCTTTTATCCCTGCCCCTGTTCGCCACCGCCGGGTGGCTGCTGTTCGTGCTCTGGCGGCTGCTTGCCCCGGCGCCCGCCCAGCAGGACGCGCTGTGGCGGTCCTGGTCGCCGGAGGCCGTGGCGGCGGCGCGCGCCGCCGGGGATACCGTGGTGGTGGATTTTACCGCCGCCTGGTGCCTGTCCTGCCAGGCTAACGAGCACGCCGCGCTGGCCGATTCCGAAGTGCGCGCGGCCCTGGCCCGCCCCGGAGTGGCGGCCTTCCGCGCGGACTGGACCGGGCGCGATAAAAAAATACAGGAAGAGCTGTCCAGGTACGGGCGCAACGGCGTGCCGCTTTACGTGGTGCATCCCGCCGGCGGCCCCGCCGTCCTGCTGCCGGAACTGCTGACCCCCGGGATACTGCTGGACGCCCTGGCGCCCGCCGCCGGCGGCCCCGGCCGTTCCTGAAACCGGCTTTTACCGCCGCCACAAATAAAAAACCCCGGTTTGAGCCGGGGTTTCTTATTTGCGGCGGTTCGTGCTAGTTAGCGGGAACCAGGGATTTGAGCATCTCGAAGGCCGGGGAGGCCTTGGCTATGCGGGCCGCTTCGGCTTCGGGAGAAATCGCCGCCTTGGTGAAGGGGGAAGTGATGGCCGACAGCTTGGTCACGTCCTCGCCGCGGCAGGCGTCCGAGGCGCACACATTGGAGACGCGGCAGCCGCCCTTGTAGACGTAGTCGTTCTCGCCGCGCACCAAAATGCCCTCTATCACGCCGGTCCTGGCGTTGAACACCGCGGAGCCCGAGTTGCCGCCGTAGGTGTCGAGGTTGGCCACGTAGTAGCCCTTGGGAGAGGCGTCGCGCACGGTGGCGCCGCCCGCTATCTTGGTGGGCAGGCCGGCCGGGTGGCCGATGACCACCAGCGGGTCGCCGTTCTTCACGGTGTCGGCGGCGTTATATTTAAGCGGCTCGTGGCCGGTCACTTTGCGGTCCAGGCGTATCAGCGCCCAGTCGGCGCCGGTGCCAACCTGCTCGCGGCCGATGAGCTGCGAGCAGCCGTAAACTTCAGAGGCGGCCACGCTGTCGGGCATTACGCCCTTCTGCTTTACCGCGAAACCGAACACGAACTTCATGCCTTTGCAGGCCTCGGCGGTCTTCACGCAATGGCCGGCGGTCATGATGATGTCGGGGGCCACCAGGGAGCCGGAGCAGAAGGCGCCGGTAACCTGTTCGTAGAAGGGCTCTTCCTTGCAGAGGCCGTAGGAGTCGGCGTAGGACTCGGTGGTGAGGAACGCCTTGGGGCCGTTAATGTACACATCGCCGCCCTGGAACAGGCCCACGGTGGAGTCGGCCAGCTTGAGCAGCTTGGAATCGGAAACCTGGTAGATGTCCAGGCGGTCGTCGGCGCCGTAAATTACTTTGTCGGCGGAATAGGCGGTGCCTGCGCAGAGCGCGAGGGTCGCGGCGAATAGTGCGGTTTTCTTCATGTGTTGCCTCCGGTCAATTGACTATAGTCAAGATTTAACCTAATTGCAGGCAAAAAAGCAAGGCGGTGGGGACGTTGCTTAGTTTTTGAGTTGTTGCCGCCAACAACTCAAAAACTAAGCAACGTCCCCATATTATTCCGGGGGTTTTAAGTTTAGCGGGGAACTAATAGAGCCTGTGGTGCGTATTGTTCGGCAAGGTGTAGGAAACTCCCATCATTTCCGCGTAGTTGATGGTCTCGAAGCCGGAATCATTCCCGGCAGACAGCCTGATGCCTTTGCTGTTCATTGAAACCGACCCGGCGTCCCGCACATAACGGTTGAGCCGGTTGGGCATGGCGCTGTTTCCCCGGGTTGTGATCTGGAAGGTCACCCCCGGGTTGCTGCGGTGGATGTCGCGGAATTTGGCCAGCAATTCTATCTTGCTCCAATTGTTAATCATACGCGGTCCCTCCTTAAAAACTGTCAGTGCTTGATGACGGCGACGGCCTTGCCGTTTATCAGGAAGTCGTCGTCGGGATGCAGGTAGATGGGCTCGTAGTCGTAGGAGGAGTCAGCCTTCAGGATCACCTGGCCGTTGGCGCGGTCGTCGATGAAGCGCTTGATGGTGGCCTTGTTGTCGATGATGGCCAGCACGATGTCGTTGTCCCGTACGTCCTTGCGGTTGCTGTCGATGATAACGTAATCGCCGTCGTCTATCTTCTTGCCGGCTATCTCGGCGCGGTTCATCGACGAGCCGTTGGTCTTTATGGCGTAGAGGCCGGCCGGGCTGGCGCGGCCGAGCAGCCGCCCGGAGACGCGCAGGAAGCCCTCGAAGTTCTGCTCGGCGTACAGCGTGGCCGGGCCGCAGTTGGCCGTGCCTACTATAGGTATGGAGAAAAGGGAGGACGCCTCGGTCAGCAGGCCGCTCGCCAGGCCGGGCCGCAGTTTGGCCTTTTCCATCAGGCCATGCGCGCGGTCTATCGTGAAGAAGCCTTTCTTCTCGAGCTGCTGCAAATGATGCTTTATTTTTTGCGGCGACTCGGCGGGCAGGCCTATGGCGGCGGCCATCTCGCGCAGGCTGACCAGGGCCAGATTTGTTTCTTTGGAGAGGTTGAGGAGCTTCTCTTGTATAGGATGCATATATAAAGGATAATATATTAAACCGGTAAAGTCAATACCTCCTTAATACTTGACAGATGGGCGTTAATCAGCTATACTAAACAGGCAGGAGTGAGTTGCGCAGGGAATAAATGTTAACATAACAAACGTACCGGGCGGCCTTAAAAAATATTTTCTGGCCGAAAAGTTCCCGACACGCCCTTGTCGGGTTGGTCTGCTAGACTTTAAGGGAAGAATTTAGATTACGGAGGAAACACACAATGGCTAACGATGAAAAGAACAGGGCGCTCGAAGCGGCGCTCGCGCAGATAGAGAAGAGCTACGGCAAAGAGGCCATCATGAAGATGGGCGAGCGCGCGGGGCGCATGAAGATAGAGACCATCCCCACCGGCGCGCTGAGCCTGGACCTGGCGCTCGGCGTGGGCGGCCTGCCCCGCGGCCGCGTGATAGAGATCTACGGGCCGGAATCCTCCGGCAAGACCACGCTGACGCTGCACGTCATCGCCGAGGCGCAGAAGAAAGGCGGCATGGCGGCCTTCATAGACGCCGAGCACGCGCTGGACCCCGTGTACGCGCAGAAGCTGGGCGTCGACGTGGACAACCTCCTCATCTCCCAGCCCGACTCCGGCGAGCAGGCGCTCGAGATCTGCGAAAAGCTGGTGCGCTCCGGCGCGCTGGACATCATCGTGATCGACTCGGTTGCCGCTCTGGTCCCCAAGGCCGAGATAGAAGGCGAGATGGGCGACCTGCACGTGGGCCTGCAGGCCCGGCTGATGAGCCAGGCGCTGCGCAAGCTCACCTCCATCGTGGCCTCCACCAAAACTTCGGTGATGTTCATCAACCAGCTGCGCCACAAGATCGGCGTGATGTTCGGCAACCCCGAAACCACGCCCGGCGGCCTGGCGCTGAAGTTCTACTCCTCGGTCCGCCTGGACATCCGCAAGATAGAGACCATCAAGCACGCCGACGTGGTAACCGGCGCGCGCATAAGGGTGAAGGTGGTAAAGAACAAGGTGGCCCCTCCCTACCGCCAGGCCGAGTTCGAGATGGTCAACGGCGAGGGCATCTCTACCGAGGGCTGCCTGCTCGATATGGGCGTGGAGACCGGCCTGCTGGAGAAAAGCGGCACCTGGTACATCTATAAGGGCGACCGCATAGGCCAGGGCCGCGAGAACGCCAGGACCTATCTGAAGACCAACAAGAACGTGGCGCTCGAGATAGAGACCGAACTCCGGAGCCGCTTCCTCACGCCGGGGCTGAAGCCCGGCCTGATGAACGTCACGCCGGAGGCGGCGGCCGCCAAGGCGGCGGAAAAGGCCGAGCGCAAAGAAAAGTACGCTAAGAAATAGATGCGCCCTTTAGCGGCGGATTTCTCGCGTCACCTCGGGATGGAGCGGGGCCTGGCAAAGAACACCTGCCTGGCCTACTCCGGGGATACCGAAGCCTTCCTGGCCTATTGCGAGGCCAGGAAGACTGACCCCGCTCTGGCGGAGCCGCCTTTCGTGGAGGGTTACCTCTGGTCCCTCAAGAAAGGCGGTTTGGGCCCGGCCTCTATCTTCAGGAAAACCGAAGCGCTGCGCGCCTTCTACCGCTACCTGCGGCTGGAGGGCAAAGCGCAGAAAGATCCCACCGCCAATTTCCGCGCTCCCAAATTGCCCCGCAAGGTGCCGCGCTTCCTGGCCCGGCGCGATATGGAAAAACTGCTGAGCTACCCGGCCGGCGAGGCCTTCGCCAAGGTGCGGGCCGCGGCGGCCATCGAACTGCTCTACGCCTCCGGCATAAGGGTGTCGGAACTGCTGGGCCTGCGCCTGGAATCGGTGAATTTTCAGCAGGGCTGGCTGCGCGTATTCGGCAAGGGCGCAAAGGAGCGGATGGTGCCGGTGAACGCCGCGGCGCTGGGCCGGCTGAAGGAATACCTGTCCTCGCGGCAGCAGAAGTTCGGCGGCCAGGCCGTGGACGACGAACTGTTCGTGAACCGCTCCGGCATAAAGCTGAGCCGCCAGCAGATGTGGAAGGATATAGTTACTTTCGGCCGGGAAGCGGGGGTGGAGATAAAGCCGCACCCCCATTTATTCCGGCACACCTTCGCCAGCCACCTGGTGCAGGGCGGCGCCGACCTGCGCTCCGTGCAGGAGATGCTGGGCCACGCCAGCCTGAACACTACCCAGATCTACGCCCACGTGGACAAGGGCGACCTCAAAAAAGCCCACGACAAGTTCCACCCCGACAAGTAGGGGACGCTGCTTCCTATCTTCCTAATTATTCGAAACCAGGAGAATCCGCTATGTTTAGGAAGATAGGAAGCAGCGTCCCCTCGCAAGTCCTTGCCAAGCGGTTTTCCTAGCGATATAATTAGGTCCCTGATGAAACCGCCAGTATTCGACAAGGAGCGCCGCCTCTATTACAGGCCCGGCACTTGCGACAACCTCGTTACCGACGAGGTCTTCGGCGGCCGGGTCTACTCCCGCCCCGGCTTCGAGATTGGCGAAGGCTGCCTGGTAATTGACATAGGCGCAAATATCGGGGCTTTCGCCCTCTACGCCCTGCGGGCCGCCCCGGGGGTCCGGCTCTTCTGCTATGAGCCTGAGAGGAGCAATTTCGACCTTCTGACGCGCAACCTGGCGGAAGGCGGTTTTTCGGGAGCGAAGGCTTTCAACTGCGCCGTGCTGGACAAAAAAGGCCGGTCGCTTCTTTATAGCTCCGAGAACCAGACTTCCGGCTGCAGTTTTTTCCTGCGCGGAGAGTGCGCCGCCGAGGTGGAGACAGTGCCGCTGAAGGATATCTTCGACGAGAACGGCATACGGGCCTGCGGCTTTCTGAAGATAGACGCCGAGGGAGCCGAGCGGGCCATACTGGAGAACCTGCCGACTGCGTATTTCAGCCTGGTGGACCGGATAGTGCTGGAGTACCATAACTATATAAAGAGGGGGGACGGCCTGGCCCTGGCGGCGCTGCTTGGCCGGCGCGGCTTCGCCGTGGATTCGGTGCTCCCCAGCGACCGCGTCTTCGGGGCCGGGCTCATTTTCGCCCGCCGCGCCCGGGTCTCCAGGCTGCTGGCGGCCGTTAATTGTTTCAAATACCTGCTGGCCGTACCCAAAGCTTTTTATCTCCTGCTGGCCGGGCTGCGGTCGGGCAGGATGCTCACCAGCTGACCCGGCCGTTTCCGCCGCTATTATGAAAGACCTGTTCCTGGATAAAATTTCCGGTTTGCCCGGCAGGGTAGAGGCCGACGGTGAGGCTATAAAAAAACTGTGCCGCCTGCCGGTGGTGCTTTACGGTGACGGCTGGTACGCGCCCTATGTGCGGGAGTACCTGGCGCGGTTCGGGGCAAAGGTGGCGGGCTGTTTCGCGGACGACGGGTTCACCGCTTCTCCGGGCACGGTCTCGCTCGCCGAGATAGGGCGGCGGTTCGCTGAATTCAACGTCGTCATAGCTTTCGCGGATTTCAGGCTGGCCAGGAAGAAGTTGGAGGCGAAAGCCTGCGGGCAGATCGCGGGGATCTATTTCTTCGACGCGATGGCCGCAATGCCGGGCAATACCCTCGACCGCGAGTTCGCGCGGCGGCACAGGGAGCAATTCGGCGCGGTTTACGGGCTGCTGGCCGACGACCTGTCCAGGGAAACCTACGCCGCCTTCCTGGGCGCGAAGCTGGGCGGCGATCCTGAAAGGCTTTACGAGGTCTGGCGCAAGGACCAGTATTTCCCGGAAGGCCTGATCAGGCTTTCGGAACGCGAAGTGTTCGTGGACGGCGGGGCTTATACCGGGGACACCTTGCTCGCTTTCCTGCGAAAAACGAAAAACAAATATGCAAGGTGCTGCGCCTTCGAGCCTGAGCCGGAAAACGCGGCGAAGCTGGCGGCGCTGGCCGGCCGGCAGCGGTTCAGGGACGTCAGCATAATCAACAAGGCGCTGTGGAGCGGGGCAGAGACGCTGCGCTTCAGCGGGGCGGCCGGGGCTACCGCCTCCGCACTTTCCGCGGCAGGGGCCGCGGCCGTGGAGACGGACACCATAGACCGGGCTGCTCCCGACGCCACGTATATCAAGCTGGACGTCGAGGGCGCCGAGCTGGAGGCTTTAAGGGGCGCGGCCGGAACCATCCGGCGCAACCGTCCCAAGCTGGCGGTCTGCCTGTATCACAAGCCGGAGGATTTGTTCGAGATCCCGCTGTACATCCAATCGCTGGCGCCGGACTACAGGTTCTTCCTGCGCCAGCACCAGCCGGTTTCGTGCGAGCTGGTCCTGTACGGGGTAACCGGGGACACAATACTTAATTCCTTTAAAAAACGCGATTAAGTATGATGTTCATATATCCATAGGCGCACAGACAAGGAACAGACCGGCTATGACGCTTACCGACCTTTTTATGACGCTGACCGTACCCGTGCTGGCCATCGTGGTTATTTTCGGGAAGGATTTCGTCGGCCATTTGAAAGAAAAAGAGCAGGCAGATCCGTCTAAGCTCGTCCTGACTTTCTACCAGGCCAAGATAGCGCCGCTGATATTTCTGGCGATTTTTGCCGGCATCCACTATGTGCTGATCCTGGAGGTGGCGCGGCACGTCACTGAGCCGGTCATGCGCTTCATTTACGGCGCCCTGCTGGCCCTGCCGGTTTACACTATGTGTGCGGTGGCCCTGGCCCTGTACTACCTGGTCGTCCGCTTCAGGAGCCGGCGGCGTGAGTAAAGCCCGCGCGAGGGCTGGCATAGCGGAAGCGGCCTAATATATATAAAATAAGAACGGCACCGGCTGCGCCCTTATGATAGAAGATCAGAACGACCTTTTGGATTCCCGCATCAAGCTGCACGACAGGCACCGCTTCGAGATAAAGCTCGACATCGACCTGGACGCCTCGGCCAAGAGCTCCTACGAGGTGGAGACCTACTTCTTCATCCCGCGCGCGCTCAACGTGGGCCCGCACAACTACGGCAAGGAAAAATTCTACAACGCCAGCCAGCGCTATATCCGCTGGCGCACGCCCAAGATCAGCCTCGGCAAGCTCTGCGACCCGGCGCTGTCCACCTCGCCGCTGAACCGCGTGCGCGAGGACCTGGGCCGCGTGCTGTCCGGGGCGGGGGACGCCGGGCTGGCCGACAAGATCTGCGACGAGCTGCGCCTGCTGGGCTGCATCATCCGCGGCGAGATCCGCGACTACGTGAAGGTCTTCGCGGAGGGCCTGGCCACCTACAACCGCGCCGTGCCCGCCGCGCAGCGCAAACTGTTCGTGGGCGAAGGCCTGGAGAATTTCCTCGGCGACCTGAAGGCGCTGGAGGCCGCTCTTTCTTCGCTGAAGGCCGAGATCTCCGACCCGGCCGTGCCGCTGAAGGTGCGCGAGACCATGGCCTTTTTCGACGAGTACGTAAGCCTGATCCTGGAAGAGTACCTGACCTCGCTGGTGGAGGCGCTGCGCGCCGCCCCCGGGGCTAAAGAGCGCTTCGGGGACATCGAGAAGGGCGTGCTGGCCATAGTGACCGCCCAGAACCGCTACCGGCAGGCCATGCGCTACCCGTCCGTGCTGGTGCCCGGCTCCTCCAACGAGACCATAATCTACCGCCGCGGCGTGCTGAAGAAGTTCATGTCCGGGGTCCTTTACCTCAAGGCGGAGTTCTCCGAGTGGGAAAGCCTGACGCAGGTCTTCTTCGGTCTGGCCGCGGGCGGCGCGATGCTGTTCGCGGTGCTGGTGACGCTCTTCTTCCAGAGGCGCTACGCCATGGACAGCATGCCCTTCGTGCTGGCCGTGGTGGTGAGCTACATCTTCAAGGACCGCATAAAAGACTGGCTGAAGCTGCTGTTCTCCAAAAGCCTCACGCGGTGGATCTCCGACCGCAAGATAGACATCCTGGACTCCTCCTCCGGCGGGGCCAGCATCGGCCTGCTCAAGGAAGCCGTCACCTTTATCCCAGGCCGCGACGTGCCGCCGGACATTTCGCGCCTGCGCCGCATAGACAATATCACCTCGGTCGACGAGGAGGGCAAGCCGGAGCGCGTGCTGAAGTACAAGAAGGAGATCCTGCTCTATCCCGAAGTCATAATAAAGCGCCACGAGCGCCGCCGCGACCTCAACGATATCATGCGCTTCAATATCCGCGACCTGGTGGAGCAGGCCGACGACGCCGAGGTGGACTACCCGTACGTGGACCCGGCCGACGGCCAGGTGCGCTCGGCCGCCTGCTCGCGCGTCTACCACATGAACATGGTGCTGAAGTACACTTATTTCAACAGGGCGGAAAAGGTCAGCCTCTATTACGAGCGTATCCGCATCGTGCTCAACAAGGAAGGCATCGTGCGGCTGGAAGAAGTTAAGGCCGCCTGAGGCCCCGGAGACTAAATGGAAATCAACGCGATAGGCATACTGGGGTCGAACACCACCGGCGCGGGCGCGGCGGAGCTGTTCGTCAAGAACGGCTTCCAGGTGAGGCTCTACGACGACTTCAAGGATAGCCTCAACATCGCCCTGGCCAAGATCTACTGGTCCCTGAAGCTGGCCGGCAAGGAAGAGCTGGCGGGCAACATCGAGGGCATACAGGACCTCTCCAAGTTCAGCGGGGCGGACATCGTGATAGAGGCCGCGTCCAAGTCTATCGACGAGCGCCGGCTGCAGTTCACCAAGCTCCGCAAGTTCCTGGACCAGAACTGCGTGGTGGCGGCCCGCTGCTCCGTGCAGCCCTTCGGCGAGTTCATCAACGAGAGCGAGCTGCCCAAAGAGCGGACGCTCGGTTTCCACTTCATCAAGCCGGTGCGGACGAACCCGCTGGTGGAGGTGGTGCGCACCGACCACACCAAGGACGAGTTCCTGGAGGCCGCGGCCGGCCTGCTGCGCAAGATAGGCAAGACGCCCGTGATCATAAAGGACAACCCGGGGCAGATAGTAGAGCGCCTGGCGCGGCCTTTTATCCTGTCCGCGCTGCGGCTGATGGAGTCCGGCAAGGGCTCCCCGCACGAGATAGACTCCGCCTTCAAGGAAGTGTCCGGCGCGCCGGCCGGCCCTTTTGAAATGGCGGATTTCGCCGGCCTGGATTCCGACTACGCGGCTTCCGACGCCATCTACAACGCCCTCGGCCGGCCCGAGCGGCTGCTGCCCTCGCAGGTGCAGCAGCGGCTGGTGCAGTACGGCCAGCTGGGACGCAAGTCCACCATCGGCTTTTACATTTACGAGGAGGGGCGCATAGTGGGCGAGAACCCGATACTGCCCAACCTGGTTAAATACCTCGGCCTGAAGAAAACTTTCAAAGAGGACATCTTCGCTGAGCTGATGCGCCCCGTGGTGGCTGAGGCGAAGCTGCTGGCCTCCGAGATCATGGCCTCCGAGTACGACATCGAGACGGCGGTCAAGCTGGGCTTCGGCTGGCCCAAAGGGCCTTTTGCCTACAGCCGCGACATGGCGCACATGCTGGAGAAGAAGAAGGTGTCGGAGTTCGACAAGCTGGATACTTTTTAGAGCGGGGGGCGGTATGCTGCTGTTCGAAAAAATACTTAAATTATTCGGTTCGTTCTTCTCCGGCGAGCCCGGGGCCGGGACCGTGCTGCTGGTAAAGACCGTGCATTCGCCCAACGGCAAGCAGCGGGTCTGTTTCTTCCACCGCAAAGAGGACGGGATCTACGGCTACCGCGAGGAGCTCTACGACGACAAATCCATGGAGGCCGTCTGGATCCCGATGAAGCACGGCCATGTGGAGGAATACGCAAGCATGGACGAAGCCGTGGCCGCGGCCAGGGCCGAGGTGCTCTGGCTGCACCTGGTTATCTGAAGGGCGCCGCCGCAAATAAAAAACCGCGGGAGGCCCCGCGGTTTTTTATTTGCGGCGCCCCGGTCAGCTTAGATAGCCCATCAGCCGGTACACCAGCTTCGCCGCCGTGAGTTCGCTGATATTGGAACCCCTTACCGGCGCCACTTCCACCAGGTCCACGCCCACCACCTTCTTTTTTTTGCAGACGGCCTTGAAAAGCTTCAGGGCCTCGTACCAGCCGAAGCCGCCGGGCTGCGGCGTGCCGGTGCCCGGCATCACGGACGGGTCGAAGCCGTCGGCGTCTATAGTCAGGTAGACCGTATCGGTCAGCTCGCGCAGCACGTCCCGCTCCAGCTTAGCCATATCCAGGTTCTCGTGCATCAGGTGCGTGATCACGTTGCCGGCGTTGTGATATTGTTTCTCGTCCAGGCCCACGCTGCGTATGCCCACCTGCACCACGCGGTTGGTGCGGGAGGCCGGGTAGACGGCGCAGGCGTGGCTGTGCCGCGAGCCGTGGTAAGCTACGCGCAGGTCGGCGTGGGCGTCGAAATGCAGTATCGAAAGATTTTTGTGGCGCCTTATGAAAGGCGGCAGCAGGGCCTGGGTAATGCTGTGTTCCCCGCCTATGAAGAAAGGCAGGGACTTGGCGGAGGAGAGCAGCCCCTCCACCGTCTTTTCCAGGCTGGGAAAGAACTTTGCTTCGGGCAGGGCGCAGTTGACCGGTGAGGCCGTGAAAATGCCCCTGCGGCAGGTCTCGGCCTTGGTCTCTTCGTCCCAAAGCTCCAGCTGCCAGGAGGCGTCTATCACCGCGGCCGGGCCTTTGGCGGTCCCTTTGCCGTAGGAGACGGTCTTCTCGTAGGGGACCGGCAGTATGGTGAAGGCCGCTCCCTCGGGCCCGCGCAGCTCGCCGAACATGAACTGTTTTTTAGCCGGTTTGAAGATCATGGTTACCTCTTAAAACTACCGGGTCCCTTCGCCGGACCCGTCAGGCGCCGGAAATCTTAGAACAGGAAGACGGCGGCGGCCACGGTGGTGGTCCAGACGCCTTCGGTCCCTATGGCGGACTGGGTGATGTTGGCGGCGCGCACGATCTTGCCGCTCAGCTTCCAGATCTCTTCTTTCTGGTCCCAGGTGGTCTCGCTGCCGAACTCTACGCCCTGGATGGTGGATAACATCATGGCCGCCAGGTCTTCTGCGTAGTCGCCGGTCTTCTCGTCGGTCTCGCCGAAAGTGTGGTGCTCCGAGATGTAGCCGTAGTGGGAGCGGTCCTTCGGCACGGCCAGGCCCACCGAGGAGGCTATCAGGCGGTGGTTCTCCTTGATGGTGTTGCGGCTCAGCACGCAGTGCAGGATCTGCCCGTCCTTGAGCTTCTCTATGCCCTTCTTGGCCGGGATCACCTTGCAGTAGGGGGGGAAGATGCTGGAGACGTGCACAAGATTGTACTTGGCTATCTTGGCGTCACGGAGGGCCTCCTCGAAGCTGGCCAGCTTTTCTTTGTGGCGGCCGAGGCCCTTGGTCAGGAACACTTCTTTGGGGACAAGGTGTAGCATGCTTCAATTATATTAAATAGGGACGGCAAAAAAATACCGCGGGCGCGGGCCCGCGGTACTCTTTGCCGGGTCGCCCCGGGGCTACTTGTTCACGTGTATCACCTTGGCCGGCGGGAAGCCGTTGAACCAGGTGGAGGACGCGTGGCTGTACGCGCCCATGTTGGTGCTGTACATCAGCTCGCCCAGCTGCAGGTCCGTGGGCAGGCTCATCGAGGAGGAGATCACGTCCAGCGCGTCGCAGGTGGGGCCGAACACGGCGCAGTTCTCCACCTTCTTGCCTTTGC
>MGUI01000053.1 GCA_001799895.1 Elusimicrobia bacterium GWD2_63_28 | reverse complement strand
GGGGATGATGCCCATGTTGGCGCCGCGGCGGGTGCCGCCCTGCTTGACCACGTCGGTCAGCTTGTCGAAGAGCTTCATGAACGAGATGGCGCCGGAGGCCACGCCGTTGGTCTTCTTTACCACGTCGCCCTTGGGGCGCACGCGGCAGAAAGAGAAGCCGGTGCCGCCGCCGGATTTCTGGATGAGGCTCTGCGCGGTCAGCGCTTTGGCTATGCCCTCCATGGAGTCCGGCACGGGCAGCACGTAGCAGGCCGAAAGCTGCTGCAGGTCGCGCCCGGCGTTCATCAGCGTGGGGGAGTTGGGCAGGAAGTCGAAGCCCGCCATCAGATTGTAGAACTCGGTCTGCCGGCGGTCTGCGGCTTCGCGCGCGTCGGAGAATTCGTGGTAGGCCTTCTCCAGGTTCGACAGGAGGCGCAGGAAGTTGGCCTCCCGCTCGGAGGATTCCGCCAGTCCCTCGTGGAAGAGCAGGGTGGGGGACAGGGTGCCGTCCGTGGCGGTTTCTACGACGCGGCAGTTGACGCCCTCGAAGACGCCCCACTTGCGGGCGTTGGGGCTGAAAATAATTTCGGAGAGGGCGATGTTGTGGGCGACGCGCTCGAAGAGCTGCTCGGGTGAGTTCTCGTCGCGCAGGTATTTGTCTTTTATTACCTTGGCCTGGTTCTCGCTGATGTGAATGGCTTTCCTGCCTGCGGTCATGGTCTTCATGGGCTTGTCCTCGGAACTGATTTGCCAGGACTCTTCGGTAAAATTGTTCGGACTGCGCCCGGCTCCGGCCACCCCATGGCACATGAGCTCAGGTCTAAGGTCTAGAACGGTACACCAAAAAGCTTTGGAATAGGCTTAATCTATGAATACTGGCGGCGGCTTGTCAAATCCGCCGACGGCGGGGTTTAAAACCGCCCGGAAACGGCCAAAACTGTTATAATTAAAAAGCGGATTTCTCCAATGGAAAAGCCTAAAAAACCGTCGAACGAACTCTCGCAGGCCCAGGTGCAGCGCCAGGACCTGCGCCTGTTCGCCGTGCTGGCCGCGCCGGAGGAGGATTTCCTGCGCCAGTCGGCCGAGCTGGAGGCGGACCCGCTGTTCGCCCGGCTCTGCGCCCCCGGACCCGACGGCGTGGCCCCGGTGATACGCAAGCGCCTGCCCGGCGCCACCTACGCCTTCGCCCTGGCCTGCGGCGACGAAGCCCTGGCCTCGGCCGCGGGCGCCGGCGGCGGCGCCGGTGAATGGCTGGCCGCCCGGCCCGAAATGCTGGCGCTGGCCCGCCGCGCCGGCCTGGAAAACTTTGAAAAATATTTTCTCGAGACTTCCGCTTTTACTCCGGCCTCCGCGGCCCGCGCCTGCGGCCTCACTCCCGCCGAGGCCTCCGCGCTTAAATCTTTCGCAGACGCCTTCATAATGGCGCACGAGCATATAGCCCCCGCGGCCCTGCCTTCACTTTACCTGCGCTGCGCCGCGACTGTCAGCGCCGAGGGGGGCAAGCTATCCGCCGCCTACACGCACCCATCCTACCTGCGCGGTGCCTATTGCGTGGACCGCCGGGCGCTGGCCCGCCTGGTGAAGAGCGGGGGGCTGAGCGGGGCCGAGGCCGCGCGCGCCTCCGCCCTGGCCGCGCGCGCCCAGCGGCTGGCCTGGCGCCGGGCGGGCTTTCACCGGGTGATCTCCGCCCTGCTGGAGGCCCAGGCCGGCTTCCTGCTGCGGCAGTCCGGCCTGAAGCCCCTGACGCAGCGCGAGCTGGCCTCCCGCACCGGCCTGGACCCGGCCACGGTTTCGCGGCTTATCGCCGCCAAGACCCTCATAACCCCCTGGGGAGAGGAGTTAAAACTTCAAAGCCTTTTACTCGCTAAAAACGCGTTTATAATTGATAGAATAAAGGAAATCCTGGGGGCAGGCAACAGGAAATTCACCGACAGCGAAGTTATGGAAGCCCTTAGAAATAAATACGGCTTGCGCGTTTCAAGGCGCAGCGTGAATCTCTATAGGGCTAAACTATGATGAGCAAAAAGCTCGCCGAAGCAGTCAATCCCATACACCGCAGCCTTTTCGACGCGGTCTTCTTCAAGGCGCAGGAGCCCATGCTGGTGCTGGACCGCAACCTCGACGTGCTGCTGGTCAACAACAGCGCGCTGAAGCTGCTGGGCTGGGAGGGCAAGGACATCAGCGGCAAGCCGGTGTCCGACCTGGTGCTGGAAAAAGATTTGAAGGATTTTACCGAGCTGACCGAGCTGGCCGCCCGCAACGGCATAGTGCGCAACTACCGCTTCTACCTGCTGACCGCCACCAAGAGCATAGCCCGCATCTTCTTGACGGTGCAGCTGCTCAAGAGCGACGACGGCGGGGTGAACGGCTTCTGCCTTTCCCTGTCGCAGGTCTCGCCCGACGAATGGTCCGCCCTCAAGGACCCGCATGTTTTCAAGAACGCCGCGCGCAAGCTGAACCGCCTTACCTCCATGGGCCAGCTCACCGCCATGTTCGCCCACGACATCAAGAACCCGCTGCACGTGATCCTTTCCACGTCGGAGCTGTTGGGCGCTCAGGAAGGCCAGCCCGAGGCCGTCCGCACCGGCGCCGAGCTGATAGAGCGCAACGCCCGCCGCGCCTCCAAGATAGTAAAGACGCTGCTGGATTTCTCGCGCAGCGGCATGTGCCGCCTGGAGCCCCACGCCGTGGAGACCGCCGCCGAGACCGCGCTGGAGCTGATGGACAGCTCGCTCAAGGCCGCAAAGGTGCGCGTGGAGAAAAAATTCGACCGGGCCCCCAAGGTTTTCCTCGACCCGCATTACATGCAGAGCGTCATCTATAACCTGCTCAACAACGCCGCGCAGGCCCTCGACGGCTCGCCCGACGGCCGCATCTCCGTCACCTCGGGCTGGCTGGAGAACGAGAAAGAGGTCTTCCTGACCATAGCCGACAACGGCCCCGGCTTTGAGTCCGCCATGGCCGACAATCTTTTTCAGCCCTTCTTCACCACCAAAGAGAACGGCACCGGCCTGGGCCTGTACCTGGCCCGCCAGATCATGGACGAGCACGGCGGCCGCGTCATAGTGGCCTCCTCGCCCGAAGGCGGCGCCATGGTAAGCCTGCGCTTCAAGAAGACAGTGTAAAGCGGAAATGGGAAACATCCTCATAGCTGAAGACGACGCGGACACGCGCTACGTGCTGAAGGCCGCCCTCGAGAGCGGCCGGCACGCCTGCGCCGCCGCGGCCTCCGCCGCCGAAGCCCTGTCCCTGGCCGACTCGCTCACCTTCGACGCCGTGGTGCTCGACATGGTGCTGGGCGACTCCGACGGGCTGACCGTCCTAGAAAAATTAAAAAGCGAAGACCCCGGCCTGCCCGTGGTGATACTCACCGGCCACGCTAACGTGCAGACCGCCGTGAAGGCCATGAAGCTGGGCGCGCTGGACTATTTGATAAAGCCCTTCGGCAACGAGGAACTGCTGCTGATCATCGAGAAGGCGGTGAAAGAGCGCCGCCTCAAACGGGAATTCGACGCGCTGCGCAGCCACGTCAAGCGCGCGCAAGGGGCGGAGCCGGTCTTCGGTTCCAGCCGCGAGATCAAGAATACCGCCGCGCTGGCCCGCCAGGTGGCCGCCACCGACCTCACCGTGATCCTGTCCGGACCGTCGGGCTCCGGCAAAGAAGTCTGGGCCCGCGAGATACACCGCCTCTCTTCCCGCGCCGGCAGCCCCTTTGTGGCGCTGGACTGCGGCGCCCTGCCCGAGAACCTCGTCGAGAGCGAGCTGTTCGGCTACGAGCGCGGCGCCTTCACGGGCGCTGACCGGCGCAAGCCGGGCCTCTTCGAGGCGGCCTTCGGCGGCACGCTCTTCCTCGACGAGATAGCCAACCTGACGGTGGGCACCCAGGCCAAGCTGCTGCGCGTGCTGGAAGAGCGCAGGATCCGCCACCTCGGCGGAAAAAAAGATATTCCCATAGACACGCGTGTCATCGTGGCTTCCAACAGCGACCTGCCCTCCCGCATCAAAGAGGAGCTTTTCCGCGAGGACCTCTACCACCGCCTCAACCAGTTCACCCTGCGCGTGCCTTCGCTGGCCGAGCGCAAAGAGGATATTCCCGCGCTGGCGGCTTTCTTTCTGCGCGACGCAGAAAAGCTGGTCAACAAGAAGATCGAATCCATTTCCGATTCGGCCCTGGCCGAGCTGCAGGCTTACGCCTGGCCGGGCAATGTGCGCGAACTTAAGAACGCCATAATACGCGCCGCCCTGCTGAGCGAGGGGAAAATAATGCCGGAGCATTTGGCCCTGGGCGGCAAGGCCGCCCCCCAGCAGCCAAATGCGCCCGCCGCGCCTGAAAATTTCGACCTCAAGGATAATCTGCGCCAGTCCCGGGCGGTAACCGAGCGCCGCTTGATAACCGCCGCCCTGGCGGCCACTGGCGGCAATAAGCTCAAAGCCGCCAAGCTGCTGGCCATAGACCGCAAGGCCCTATACACCAAGTTGAAGGAATATTCCCTGGAATAACTGTGGATATATATCTACACTATTGGTGTAGATATTTATCTACAGTGTAGATACTTATCCACATCGGGTTTTAACAAGAATTTCACTTTTCCGCCGCATTTCCTTATCCATACATTACCTATAATATAGGCATGCAAAAAGCGCCGGCGGCTATGAGAATAGCTCTTCTCCCTGTAAGTCTAAACCTCAATAATCTCAAAACTCTGGAATCTAACCGGGATGCCAACTCCGGATTTTCCTACCTTTTTGCTTTTGGCAAAGTCGTTGCTATATCTAAAGTGTAGGGGTAAAATCAGATTTCGTTCCAAATGTTCCCGGAGGCACTATGAAAATGTTCAAAGCCTGGATAACCAAAATCTTCGCGGTGCTGCTGCTCTTGCCGGCTATAGCCGCGGCAGTCCCGTCCTACATCAACTACCAGGGCCGCCTGGTGGACGCCAGCGGCAACCCGCTGAGCGGGACCTACTCGATAGTCTTCAGTATCTACAACGACCCAACGGTCGGAACGCCGGGGACCGCGCTCTGGAGCGAAACCCAGCCTGCCGTAGTTATCGACAACGGCATCTTCAACGCCAAACTGGGCTCGGTGACCAGCCTGGCGCCCTCGGTCTTCTCCGCCGACACCCGCTACCTCGGCGTCAAAATCGGCGTCGACGCTGAAATGACTCCCCGCGTGGAACTGCTCTCTGTCCCCTTCGCCATCAACTCCGCCAATGTAGGCGGTTCCAGCCAGAACGTGGCCATCTCCACCGGCGTTACCGTGTCGGGTCATCTCTCGGCCACCGGCAACATCACCGCCGCCAAATTCTACGGCGACGGTTCCGCCCTGTCCGGTATCAGCGCCAGTGGAGTAATTGCCTCTACAGCTTCCCATCTTTCCGGCGGCTTGATAGGCCAGATCCCTTACCAGTCCGCCGCCAACACCACCGCCATGCTCGCCGCCGGCACCGCCGGCCAGGTGCTGCAGTCCAACGGCGGAGCTGCGCCTTCCTGGATAAATCAGTCTGCAATCACTGCCGGTAACGCCGCAACCGCTACCAACCTGACCGGTTTGACCGCGAGCGTGGCGAACCTTAATACCCTGACCGGCGCGCTTGGCACGGCCGCGTTCACCCCGACGGGCAACTACGCCACCGCGGCCCAAGGCACCACTGCCGACTCCGCGCTTCCCAAAGCCGGCGGTACCATGACCGGCGCGCTGGCGATGGGCGCTAACAATATCACCATGACCGGCTCGCTGGGCGAGACCGGCGCACGCCTGACTAAGGGCTGGTTCGCCGATCTGGAGGCGACTAACCCCATAGCCGGCAGCATAACCGGCAATGCCGCTACCGCTACCAACCTGACCGGTCTGACCGCGAGCGTTGCTAATCTTAACAGCGTTACCGGCGCGCTTGGCACGGCCGCGTTCACCCCGACGGGCAACTACGCCACTGCGGCCCAAGGCGCCACCGCAGACGCGGCGCTTCCCAAAGCCGGCGGTACCATGACCGGCGCGCTGGCGATGGGTGCTAACAATATCACCATGACCGGCTCGCTGGGCGAGACCGGCGCACGCCTGACCAAGGGCTGGTTCGTTGATCTGGAAGCGACTAACCCCATA
>MGUI01000052.1 GCA_001799895.1 Elusimicrobia bacterium GWD2_63_28 | reverse complement strand
CTACACCGACATCGTCATGCAGAACGCCTGCCTGCAGCAGATGGCCGAAGTGCTCTACGAGATGAAAGACTACGCCGGCCTGTTCGTGGGCTCCGAGGAGACTATGCTGGCCCAGGGCTTCGACTATACCGGCCTGCTCAAGTTCATGAACGCCAACCCGGCCTTCACGCACGAGCAGCTGGGCGAACACCTGGTCGCCTGGTACAAGGCTTTCTACGCCGGCGGCATGAACATCGGCCCCATCTCCATGCCTCTCGACGACATGGGCGCCACCCTCTCGCTGGTCCGCCCCGCCGCCCTGGGCGAGCTGCCCGGCTACCTGGACGCCTTCGCCGCCGCCGCCATGCGCAATAACGAGACCGAGGCCGCCAAGGCCGCCGTCGACCGCGTCATCCGCTTCACCAGCCTGGACCCCGCCAACGACAAGAAGAAGCTGATCGCCGCCTACGCCGACCTCTACGACTTCGCTTCCATCCTGGGAGACAACGCCCGCAGCCAGGAGACCAAGCAGGCCGCGCAGAACCTGATGAGCTTCATCAAAACCGGCCTGGTGATCCGCAATGTCGGCATCAACGGCGACAAGGCCAACGGCTACGACTACACCAAGGTCGGCGGCATAGCGATCAACACCACCATGAAGATCAAGACCGTGCCCCCGCAGCTCGAAGCCATCTTCGAGACCAAGTACAACGAGCTCTCGCTCTCCAAGGCCTCGCAGTGGGACGAGTTCGTGACCTGGACCGACGCAGCCTGGCGCAACTAAATACTTAACAGCTCGCCAAAACACAACCCGGGGACCATATCCCCGGGTTGTTCTTTTCACAGGAAAATAAACATTTTCATTCGAAAATATATGGTCTGGCGGCTCAGGCAGCCTCCGCCCGGTATAGCCAAGCCCGGCATTGGCATATAAATTGTTCCATATTTTGTGTACCTCAAAACCAAAGGACAAAACATGAAAAGAATACTCTCCTTATCTTTAATACTCGCGGGCCTGGCCTCCACCGCTGGAGCCTCCGGCTTCAGCCTCGAACGCCTGTCGGCCAAAGATATCCGCTCCGCCGCCCCCGGCTTCGGCGCCCCCGTTCCCTCCGTCACTCCCGGCGGCGACGCTTCCGCCCCGCAGCTCAGGGAGTGGACCATCATAGCCTACCTGGTAGGCAATGACAGGAACCTGGAACACACGGCCGTGGAAACCTTTAATTTCCTGGAGTTCGCCGGGTCCAATGAAAAAACGGCCATTGTGGCCGAACTCGGCCGCCTTAAGTGGCAGAAGCCCGACGACGGCTTCTGGCAGGGCTCCAAGCGCTACTACGTGGAGCGCGACACCAACACTTTCGTGAAAGGCTCCGGCATCATTTCACCGGCGCTGCAGACCCTGCCCGGCGCCGACATGGGCGACTATAAGCACCTGGCCGAATTCATAACCTGGGCCAAGACCAATTACCCGGCCAAGCGCTACGCCCTCTTCCTCCACGGCCACGGCTCCGGCTGGAAGGACAGGGAGAAGACCAAGGGCATAGCTTTCGACGCCGCCAGCGGCAACTTCATCAGCACGCCCGAGTTCGGCGAGGCGCTGCGCCTGGCCGGCCCGGTGGACATCTTCTATACCATCGCCTGCGTCACGCAGATGGCCGAGGTGATGTACGAAGTGAAAGACTCGGTCGGCTACGCGATCTCCTCCGAGGAACTTAACCTCGCCGCCACCACCGACCAGAACGGCAACGAAACCACCACCGCCTTCGAGAGCTACGCCCTGGCCGGCCCCATAGTGAGCAACCCGGAACTGCCCACCGAGATCCTGGCCGGGATAATACCGGAAAGCATAAAGCAGATGTGGGAGGGCTTCGGCATAAAGCACAGGCTGACCTTCTCCGTAGTGAAGCCCGGCATGCTGCCCGAGCTGGCCGCCCGCCTGGACGCCTGGGCCGCGGCCGCCGAGGCCCTGGACGACAGGAATGCCGCAGCCTCCGCCAAGCGCGCGGTGCTGCGCTTCGAACAGTACGGCGGCGGCTCCGCGCAGAATTCCAACTACGCCGACCTGCGCGACTTCATCAGCCTCTACGCCGGCGCGGTGTCCACCACCGAGCCCCGGGCCGTGGCCTTCAGGAAGCAGAGCGCCGAGCTGGAAGACTTTCTCACCTCCAAGGTGGTGATCAAGAATATTTCCTTCGGCAAGCGGCGGGACGGCGCCGATTACGCCCGCGCCGGCGGCCTGGCTATAACCATACCTCCCTACAAGCCGGGCAATATAGACGCCCGCCTGTGGACCTACCAGGATCTGGCCTTCGCCAAAGAAAGCTCCTGGGACAAGTTCATCTTCAAGTATATGTGGAACATAGACAACCAGACCGGCTTTACGCCCGGCTGGGACGCGCGGGCCCGCTAGAAGAAGCTGCCCGGCGCAAAAGACGCCCCTTCCGCAGGCGGGAGGGGCGTTTTTAATTTCCAGCGCGGCGGCCCGGACCTTTATTTGTTTAAGGTATAATTAATTGCGGATACGGAGAAATTTGTGAAGACGCGGGGCGCGTCAGCGATAAAAACAGCTTGGCCCGGCAAGCCGCCGCCCGTTCTACCTTTATAAGGCCTGGTACAACATATGAAAAAACTTACTTCAGCGGCGTTTCTCGCCTGCCTGCCGGCGCTCCTCTTGCTTGCGGCGGGTTGCTCCGGCACCCGGAAGGCGCCGCAGGCGGCGCCTGTTCAAACAGGGCTGGAGCACCACTCACAAGCCCAGGCGCACCTGCACTCCGGGGACCATGAAGAGGCCATAGAACATTTTGAAAAAGCCACCGACGCCCTGGAAGACTCGCACGGCGAGCATCACCCCGAGACCATAAAGGCCCACCTGGGCCTGGCCAAGGCGCATAAGCTCAAGGGAGAGCACACGAAGGCGCACATGGTCCTGGTAAAAACGGGCGGGCTGCTCAAGAAGTGCATCTCCTCCTTCAACCCCCTCGCCGGGTCGCTGGTCAAGGAAATGTGCGACATCTTTAAATCCTCCGGCGACCACCAGGCCGCGGCCGTCATCTACGAGGATTCCATCGCCGTCATGCAGAACACCTCGCTGGGCCGCCACCCGGCCATGGCCGAAACCCTGATCAATCTGGGCGAGACTTACCGGGAGCAGGGCCTACACGGCGAGGCGGTGGAGGTTTTCAAGAGGGCCCGCGTCGTCATAGAGAAGGATTACGGCCGCAGCCACCCGCAGTTCGCCAAGGCCCTCATGGGCCTGGCCGCCTCCCATACCGCCAGCGGCGACCACATCGCCGGCAAGGAAGCCATCACCCTGGCCATCGACGCCACCGAAATGCCGGTGCGCGAGCGCATGGCCGAACTGGCCGCCCAGTACGCAGCCATGGCCGGCCTCAGCGAGAAGGAGGCGGACCACGGGCGCGCGGCCTCCTTCTACCGCAAGCAGATCTCCGCGCTGTCGGTCCTGCACGGGGACAACGCCTCCCCGCTGATAGCGCCCACGCTGAACCTGGCCGCGGCCTTCGAGAAGCGCGGCATGAACAAGCGGGCCGAGACCTATCTCCAGCGCGCCGTGCAGATAGCCGAGGACGCCTTCGGCGCCCGCAGCCTCAACCTGGTCCAGCCGCTGGAGCGGCTGGCCGCCCTGCACCGCAGTTCGGGAAACACGGCCGAAGCCGACAAGATCATGGAGCGCGTCAAGGAAGTGCAGGCGGCGCCCGAGCGGCCCGAACCCGCCCCGGCCCCCCTCGAGAAGCCCGAAGAGAATTAGCCCGGCGCAGGCCGGCGGACAGGAAGGCCCCGGCCGCGCGCCGGGGCTTTCTTTTTTCAGGGATTAAGGCGGTAGACTTTGAAGTCCGCGTTGAAATAGACTTCGGAAAGTTTTTCAGGGTTCCGGGCCGCGAAGGGACTCAGGAAAGCCGCGTCCTCGGGAAAGACGGCGCCGGTTATAAGATAGCGGGCGCCGGCACTTTTAAAATAAGCCAGCAGCTCTCCGTCGGGGGCGAAGTGATACATGGAGGCGCGCCGGCCGGTATACAGCGCCAGCGTCCGCGGCTTGCGGAAGATGACGGGCTCGCCCGGGGGCACCGAAGAGCGGATAAAATCAAAAAGCAGTTTCGTCTCCGCTTTTCCCGTGCCTTCCCGGAACGCGCCGTACTGCGCCCTGGAATAAGCCCCGGCGTAAGAAGCCAGAGCGGCCAGCAGCAGGGCGGGAGCCGCATAGCGCGCCGCCCGCCGGAATCTTTCGGCGCCGGCCTGCGCCCCGGCCAGCGCGTAATAAAAGAGGAAGGGGACCAGCGGGAAGGCGTAGCGCAGCCCGTCCGAAGCCGGAAAGAGCAGCAGCATAACCGCGTTGAGGAGGACGTAAGCCGCGAACAGGGGCTCCCGGCCGGCGCGGCGCACGAAACCGGCGGCGGCAAGCGCCGCGACCGCGCCCAGCACGCCCGCGGCCAGGAGCTCGGAATAGCCGTTATCAAAGAGCAGCGTCAGCCTGTCGGCGTAGGTCCAGAAATTAGCCGCAGCAGTGCCGGGCAGGGAAGACCGGGACAACAGTTCGGCCGCCTGCCCGGCGTAAACCGCGTCGCTGTGCAGGGTCAGGCCCTGGCAGACGGCCAGACCGAGCGCCGCGGCGCCGCAGGCGAGGAAAGTTTTGGAAAGTTTTTTTCTTTCGACCAGGTCCGCTATCAAAAAGGCCGGCAGCAGCGCGGCGCCGGCGCTGCGCGTGCCGTAGGCCAGGTAGGCCAGCAGGCCCGCCGCCAGGGCGCGCGGCAGCCAGCGTCCTCCGGCAGCTTCGGCCGCACGGGCCCGCCCGTAAACATAGAGCGCTGCGAAGCTGAACAGCAGGAAAGGGTATTCGGCGTAGAGGTAATCCTTGAATTTCCAGAACACCGGGCTCAGCCCGACCAGCCCCGCGGCCAGCAGGGCCCGCCGGGAACCCAGCCCGGGACTGAAAAGCAGGAAAAGAAGATAGAGGAAAGCGGCGAAGGCCAGCACGGTCGCCGCCTTCATGGCCTGCAGGTTCAGCCCGGCTATTTTATAAACTCCGGCCAGCAGCAGAGGGAAGACAGGCGGGTAAGTGACAGGCCCCGTAACCTGGTAAGCCGGGTTCAGGATATAGCCGGTATCGGCGTAAGGGCGCCCGCCGGCCAGGTTCACGGCGTGCAGGACGTACTGGGCGTAATCGTCCATCCACGTCTGCCCCTGCCGCAGCGTCAGCAGGTAGAAGACGCAGATCCCCGCCGCCAGATATTTAGCGGGGACGCTGCTTAGTTTTTGAGTTATTTGAGACACCGTAATTTACGGGGACGCTGCTTAGTTTTTGAGTTATTGAAGACACTGCGGAATATATCAACAAATAACTCAAAAACTAAGCAGCGTCCCCAGTTTTTTATTTAGCGGAAGTGGTCGCGCATCATGCGCACCAGGCCCTCGGTGGCCTTGCCGGGAATTTCCTCGCCTTCCCAGTTGATGGAGAAGTGGGCGTTCTTCTGCGTGGGCTTCACAAAAGTCTCGTACATCGGCAGCACGGTGGAGAGGATCTGGTGCTTGATGCCCTCTATGTCGCGGCCGCGCTCGCTGATGTCGCGCTGCACGCGGCGCAGCACCGCCGTCACCATGCCGGTGGACACGAAAATCTTGTAGTCGCAGACCTTCAGCAGCTTCGGGAAGTGGAGGGTGTAGAGGCCCTCCACCACCAGCAGCTGCGTGGGCTTGCAGGGCACGCATTCCTGCTCGCGCGTGTGCTGCTTGAAGTCGTAGACCGGCTGCTGTATGGTCTTGCCGGCGCAGAGGTCGGTCAAATGCTTCACGGCCAGCGTCGAGTCTATCGCGTCGGGGTGGTCGAAGTTGTAGGTCTTTCTCTCGTCGAAGCTGAGGTGGTCGAGCGGCTGGTAGTAGTTATCCAGGGAGAAGATCTGGCCGGTGATGCCGATCTTGGCGCACTGTTCCACCAGCTTGCCGGCCAGCGTGGTCTTGCCGGAGCCGGAGCCGCCGGCTATGCCGATTATGAAGCGAGATTTTTTTTTGTCGTCCATTTCGTGTCCCGTACGCGCAGAGGCCTTATAAATCTTCTTTCTTTAATCATACAAAATATAAAAAAGGCCGGCTTTTTTAATAAGATATAGCCGGTGAAAACTACCGCAAAATACGCCTGGGCCGCGGCGATGACCGCCCTGACCTTGCTGCTGTTCGGCTACGACTTCGGGCTGGACCCGAACCTGGCCCAGGTGATGCCCTACGTGCGGCGGCTGGCCGACCCGTCGCTGTACCCCGGCGACGTTTTCCTGGATTCTTTTTCCTCCTTCCCGTCGCTGTACCCGGCGGCCGCGGCCTGGCTGGGCGCTCACGCCCCGCTGGAGACCTTGCATTTCGCAGCTTACCTGGCCTCGCGCTTCCTGTTCCTGGTACTGGTCTTCGGCCTGGCGGAAACGCTGACGGGCAGCCGGCGCGCCGCTTTCGCCGCGGTCCTGCTGGCCGCCCTGGCGGCGCAGACCAGCGTGCTCACGCCGCTGGGCGAGGACCCGCTGCTCAAGACCTCTTTCTTCCAGAGCACCCTGGCCGGCCTGGCTGTCACCGCCTCTCTGCTGCTTTTTTTAAGAAAGAAATATGTGCCCGCTTTCCTCGCGCTGGGCGTGGCGCTGTTCGTCAACGGCCTGCTCGCCCTGTTCCTGGCGGCGCTCTACGCCGCCGCCCTGCCCGGCGCGCCCGACCGGCGGGCCATGCTGCGGGGCTGGGCCGCGCTGGGCCTGGCCGCCCTGCCCTGGCTGGGCTGGCTGCTCACGCTGCACAACGCCTTCGGCGGGCCCGGTCCGGACTATGCCGCGCTGCTGAAGGCCTGGTACCCCGGCCACTATTTCCCCTCGGGCTGGGACGCCGGCAAGTGGCTGCGGATAGCGGCCTTTGTCCCGCTGAACCTGCTGCTGATTTACGGCGGGGCGGCCGGCGCTCCGGAAGAAAGGCAGGTCCGCGCCTTCCTGAAAGCCTTTTACGCGCTCTGGGCGGCGGCCCTCGTGTTCGGAGAACTGCTGCCGCTGCCGCGCCTGGTGAATTTGCAATTCTTCCGCAGCGACGCCGTCTTCTGCCTGCTCGGCGTGATTTTCGCCGCCGATTTCCTGCGCGCCCGTTTCGAAAGCCGGGAGCCGGGAGGCTGGGCGCTGGCCGGGCTGCTGCTGCTTTCTTTCATGGAGACCGGCCCGGCAATTTACCCGTTGTGCGCGCTGGCCCTGCTGCTGACCTGGCTGCGTGGTCCGGGCTGGGCGTTCAGGGCCGCGGCCGCGGCAGGCGCGGCAGCCTGCGCCTGGCAGGCGCTGCAGCTGCCGGCCGTTTCGCCGGAGCACAAGAAATACGCCGTGGCCCTGCTCTTTTTCGGAGTGGCCGCGCTGGCGGGCAAGTCGTACAAGGCGGTCTTCAGGCCGGCGCTGGCGGCCGCCCTCGCGCTGGCGGCCGTGCTGCTGCCCTACCTGCCGCTGGCCGGCTACCGCGCCTCCTCCGGGCTCAGCAACGCCGGGGAAGAGAACAGGAACTGGATAAAAGCGCAGAACTGGGCGCGGGAAAACACGCCGCCCTCCGCCGTCTTCCTGGTGCCGCCGGACACCTCGGGCTTCAGGGTCTTCTCGCTGCGCCCGACGGCCGGCGAGTGGCTGGACGGCGGGGCCATGCACTGGGCGCCCGGCTTCGAGCGCGGCTGGGCCGGGCGCATGTCGGACCTGCGGGCCTGGGATCCCGCCGGGGCAGGGGCCGGCTACTCTTCACTTACGGAGGCGGACCTGGCGGCGCTGGGCCGCAAATACGGGGCTTCTTACGCCGCGCGCCGACGCGCCGCGCCCCTCTCTTTCCCGCCCGTCTACTCCAACAAGGATTTCACGCTTTACGCCCTTCCCGCGGCCCAACCCTCCAACAAGGCCTTCTAATTTTGTAAAATGGTACAGATGTCCTTTAAGACCCCCCAGGAGACCTGCATGGAAAACGAAGAGAATTTCGAAGAATTATTCAATAAGTCCTACAAAGAGCCCGAGCGCATGGAGCCCGGCCACAAAGTCGAGGCCCCGATAGTGAAGATCACCCCCGAGTGGGCCCTGATCGAAGTCGGCGGCAAGGGTGAAGGCTACGTAGACATAAACGAGCTGAAAGACACCGAAGGCAATCTGATAGCGAAGGAAGGCGACGTAGTGCGCGCCTGGTTCCTGCGTTCCGAAGAAGGCGAGATGCGCTTCACCACCCGCATAGGCGCCGGCCCGGCCGCCCGCGCGCAGTTCGAAGACGCTTTCAAGAACCACATCCCGCTCGAGGGCAAGGTTTCCAAAGAGATAAAGGGCGGCTTCGAGATCGCCATCGCCGGCGGCATCCGCGCCTTCTGCCCCTTCTCGCAGATGGGCATGCGCCGCGAAGAAAGCAAAGAAGCCTACATCGGCGTCAGCTTGGTCTTCTACGTGATAGAATTCGACCGCCGCAATATCGTGCTGTCCCGCCGCGAGATAGCGGAGAAAGAACGGCAGGAAAAGATCGCGATCCTTAAAGACACCCTGCGCGTGGGCGACAAGGTGCGCGGCGCCGTGACCTCCATACAGAAATTCGGCGCTTTCGTGGACTTGGGCGGCGTGGAAGGCCTGCTGCCCGTCTCGGAGCTGGCCTGGGGCCGCACCGAGAAGGTGAGCGACCTGCTCTCCGCCGGCCAGCTGGTGGAAGTGATCATAAAGAATTTGGACTGGGAGAACCGCAGGATCTCCCTGAGCCTGAAAGACGCGCTCCCCAACCCGTGGGACACGGCGGCCCAGACCTGGCCCGCCGGCTCCTACCAGAAAGGCAAAGTTTCCCGCCTCGCGCCGTTCGGCGCTTTCGTCACGCTGGGCGAAGGCGTGGACGGCCTGATACACGTCTCCCGCCTCGGCGGCGGCGAGAAGCGCATCAACCACCCCGAGGACGTCCTGACCGTGGGCCAGGAGATCGAGGTGCTCGTTGAGAACGTGGACCTCAAGAACAAGCGCATCGCGCTGGTGCCGGCCGAGATCAGCCGCGAAGAAGCGGAGACCGAGGCGACGCTGAAGAAATATCAGAAGCCGGAGAAGCACGCCGACGCCGAGCCCATGATGGGCTCCCTCGGCGAGCAGCTCAAGCGGCAGCTGGAACAGAAGAACAAGATAAACAAGTAAGCCCGGAGCAGCCGGCAGAGAGCAGCCCCTCCGGCAAACCGGCGGGGCTGTTTCTTTAATACGGGGAGGAAGCCATGGACCGTTTGGATTGGGTAAAAGGCGCGGTGATCTACCAGGTCTTCCCGGACCGCTTCGCGCGGTCGAAGGCCGTTAAGACCGACGGGCTCTTCGAAAAGTGGGACACCCCCGAGACTCCGGACGGCTTCAAGGGCGGCAACCTGAAAGGCGCCGAAGAAAAGCTGGACTACCTGCGGGACCTGGGCGCCACCGCCGTTTACTTCAACCCGATTTTCGCCTCCGCCGCCAACCACCGCTACCACACCTTCGACTATTATTCCGTGGACCCCTTGCTGGGCGGGAACGCGGCGCTGGACTCTTTCCTCAAGGCCGCGCACAAACGCGGCATCAAGGTCATCCTCGACGGGGTCTTCAACCACGCCAGCCGCGGCTTCTTCCAGTTCAACCACCTGCTGGAGAACGGCGCCGCTTCCCCTTACCGCCGCTGGTTCCACCCCCGCGGCTGGCCGCTGAAGGCCTATAACCTGGCCTCGGGCGAGAAGCCCAACTACGCCTGCTGGTGGAATTTGCCGGCGCTGCCCAAGTTCAACACCAAAAACCCCGAGGTGCGCGCCTTCATCCTCGGCGTGGCTAAATACTGGCTGGAGAAGGGCATAGACGGCTGGCGCCTCGACGTGCCGCACGAGATAAACGACGACGCCTTCTGGCGCGAGTTCCGCCGCGTGTGCAAGGCCGTGAACCCGGGGTGCTACATCACCGGCGAGATCTGGGGCGAGGCGAAGCGCTGGCTGGCGGGCGACCAGTTCGACGCGGTGATGAACTACCAGCTCAGCGCGGCCTGCATCTCCTATTTCGGCGGCAAGAAGCTGAAGCTCACCCACCCTTACGACGGGCGCCGCCTGGAGCCCGGCGACCAGAAGAAATTCATGGCCGACATCAAGACGCTCCTGGGTCACTACAAATACGCGACCACGCTGGTACAGATGAACATGATGTCCAGCCACGACACCGACCGCCTGCTCAACACCTACGGCGGCGACGAGGACCTGGTGAAGCTGGCCGCCGTGTTCTCCTTCGTGTTCCCGGGCGCGGTAAACGTCTATTACGGCGAGGAGATCGGCATGGAAGGCGCCCTCAACGCCGGCACGCGCAACGCCATGCCCTGGGGCCGCCGGCGCTCCTGGAATACCGGCCTGCTGAAGCTCTACAAGCAGCTGGCCGCGCTGCGCCGGGGCAACCCCGTCATCAAGAACGGCAAATTCGAGTTCCTTGCCGAGTATTGCTGCGGCGATATTTTGGCTTTCCGGCGCTTCCTGCCCGGCGCCAGCCTGGCCTGCCTGATAAATAATTCACCGGAGCGCAAGGAGCTGCGGCTGAAGAAAAGCGCCCTGGGCCGGAGCCCGCGCGCGCTGATAAACTCCGGCGTGACGCTGAAGCCGGCCGGCGATTTTTTGCTGGCCGTTCTGCCTCCCCGCGCCTACGCCGTTTTCGGTTAGGCGGCGGCCGCAGGCGGGCCTTTGTTATAATTCACTAATGGACGCCAAGCCTCCGGCCCATAGCCGCTTCTCCGCCGCCGCCGCAGACTGGTGGTTCGTGCTGTGCTGGGGCTTTTGCCTGGGCATCGCGCTGATACAGGCCGGGCGCAACCGTTCCTTCTGGCTCGACGAGGCCTACCTTTACGGCAATTTGCTGCAGAAAACCCCGTGGGAGATCATCTTCGGCGGCCCGCTGCTGCACTTCCAGCAATGCCCCAAGATCTTCCTGGCGGTTACGGATGTCCTGACCGGCTGGCTCGGACCGGGGCGCTTCTGGCCCCGTTTCCTGCCGCTGCTGTTCCAGCTGGCGGGGATAGGGTTATGGCTGGAATTCTACAGGGAAACTTTTTGGAAGAATAACAAGTCCCTCCCGGCTTTTATGGCCGCCGCCGCGCTGCTGGTCTCGTCCTCCTACACCCTCTACTACACCTACGAATTCAAGCCCTATGCGGCGGATTTCTTTTTCACCGGGGCGGCCTTTTATCTTTTCTCCTCTTCCCTGCCCCCCGCCCGCCGCCTGCGGCTGCTGGCCGCGCTCCTGCCGCTCTCGCTGCTGTTCTCCTACCCCGCGGCCTTCTCCGTAGCCGCCGTCGCCCTGGCGCTGGCCTTTGACCCGGGAGAGCGCAAAGAAGCGGCCGGGGAAAAAAGCTGGCTGCTGGCCTCCGCCGCCGCGGTGCTGCTGGCGGGCGTCTTCAACTATTTCACCGATTACCGCTTCGGCCTGGCCGGAGACGCCTCCGACCCCATACGCAAGTATTGGGAGCGGTTCTTTATCACGGGACCGGGGGCGCAGGACTATTTCCTGAATTTCCTGCGGCACAGCCAAGACCTGGTCCTCAACTGGTGGCGGACCGACCAGGGCCCCATGAACGAGCATTTCGCGCGGGTAGCCAGGATCCCTTTCCTGCCGCTGCCCGCCCTGAACTGGCCGGCGGTCAGGCTCCTGGCTTTCCTTTTAGTCCTGCTTGAATTCCTGGGCGCGGCGTTTAAAGTGATCCGGGGCAAGGCCCGGCGCGAGGAGCTGCTCTTGGTTCTTTTCGTCGCCGTCATGCTAGCGGCCGCGGTCCTGCGCCTCTACCCTTACGGCCACAGCCGGCTGACGCTCTTCTTCCTGCCCCTCAGCGCTTTTCTCCTGGTCAGCTCCTTCAGCCGCCTGCACCGGCGCCTGCCGTACCTTATCGTCTGGCTGCCGCTCTTCGCGGTGGCGGCGCGCAACGCCCTGTTCCTGGGCTTATGCTTCGCGCGCGCGCCGTATGTGGAAGACGCCGGCCCGGCGCTGAAAGAGATCTACACTACGCGGGCTAAATTCCTGGTCGCCGCCAAAGGAAATTCGCTCATGCTGGCCGGCGAGCGCCTGCCGCCGGACCTGGTGGTGCTTTACGAGGACACCCTCGGAGCGGAGAACATCATCAGGGCGATAGGGCGTAATAATTTTTACTACGCCTGGTCCCACGCCCTGCCCGAAAGATCCCCCGGCGGAACCGTAAAAGCCTACGAAAATGCTTACGTCGAGCGGCCCGTCCTGCGGCAGCCAGACGGGCTTGTAGCCGGCCTGGTCATACTCAGCCCGCGGCGCTGAGCTTCTCCGCGGCCCGTCAAATAAAAAGGCCCGGTTACCCGGGCCTCTTTCATGGCGCCTGGCGCTTAATTAACTTATCGCCAGGCCGCGGCGGCGCCGCCCTCGGGCAGGCCGTCCAGCAGCGGGGTTTCATAAACCTCCAGCTGCACGCGGCGCCCCAGCTCTTCCTGCTCGTCTATAAATTTATTGAGCAGCTTCAGGCAGGCCGGCCGCAGTTTCACGCAGCCGTTGGTGTCGCGCCAGCGGAAATCGCTTATCTCCGGCCGCCCGGCCACCGCCGGGTCGATTATCCGCTTCAGGTCCTCCCAGCGGTCGGTATGCACGGCGAAACCGTAGCGCCCGTAAGGCCCGGTATAATAGCGCGGGTTCGCCGCCAGCTGCCTGGCCCGGAGGATAGACTCTTCCGCCGTCAGCTCCTGCGGCGGGATGTCGAAGACCGGCACACCCTGTCCCTGCGACCCGGCCTGGGAATCAGCCGCCCAGAGCATATCCACCGGCATGACCTTGGCGCCGGACGGGTACCAGTGCGGCCAGACGGCCGAGAAAAGGCGCTTTTCGCCTTTTTTCATTTTTTTGTCCCGCGCTTTCAATTTGGGCGCGTCTTCCGGCTTGCCGAAGAAGTGCAGGTCGTAGCGCTCCGGCGAGATGTTGAGCAGGTCGTAGACGCCCGGCACGGTGGCGCCGCCGCTCATGTCCTTGGGAGTATAATAGATCGTCACGCCGGCTATCAGGCCTTCCTTCCAGCGCGGCCGGGGCTCTTTGCCGGTTATACCGCGCCCGAGCGCCTCGCACTGGTACAGCCCCGCCCGCTTGCCCTTCTCCAGCTGGAAGCTGAGCGCCCCCGGCCTGGCGCGGTCGCGCGGCAGCAGCAGCAGCGCCCGCGAAACCTTGCCGCCCGCAGGCCCGGGCAGGCCGTTGCGGCCCAGGGTCGCAAGCCTGGCCCGCAGGCCGGACGTCAGTTCGTCCAGCGCGGGACGCCCGGCGGGAATGTAAGCCGGGGCCGCCGCCTCGGGCTGCACGGGTTCGGCTTGCGCCGCCGCGGCCGGCAGGGCCAGCAGCAGGGAGAGCATAATTTTTGTTTTCATATTCACAACCTCGACAATACCGATTATACAAAGGCGGCCGTTAAAAAAGGAAGGCCATGCCGCCCAGGAAGAAGGCGAAAGAGACCAGCAGGTAGCGCGAAGGCAGCTTCTTCTCGGCCAGGCATTCGAAGGCGGAGCCGAAGATGGTGCCGGTTATGGCTATCCCCGAAACCGCGGCCAGCGCCCCGGAATAGCGCACGGCCGTCAGGTAGAACATCAGCGACATGTAGGTGCCGGCCACCGAACCCAGCGTTATCCAGAACAGGTTTTTGCGGCCCAGCTCTTTCATCTTCGACACGAGGTGGAAAGGCTTTACCGTCGACAGAGCCGCGAAGAGCAGCAGCGCGCCGAGCGCCCGGTAAAAATTCCCCTCCACCGTATTCAGCCCGGGGCTGCCGTTGAAGGCGTAGCGGGTCACCAGCACGCCCAAGCCGTCGAAAGCTACGCCGGCCAGCGCGTACAGGCTGGCCCTGGCGTTCCAATGCCCCTGCTTTTTGAAGGACTCCAGCGAGAAGATGAACAGGCAGACTATGAAGAACAGCACGGCGTAGATCTTGCCTGCCTCGAGCGCCTGGCCGAAGGCGAAATAGCTGACGACCCCGATCATCAGCGGCTGGAAGCCGAACAGCATCATGGTCCTGCCGGGCCCCATGAGGGAAAAAGCCTTTACCAGCAGCAAATCGCCCAGCCCCAGCCCCATCATGCCGGAAGCGAAGAAGAGCGCCGCCGTTTCAGGGCTGATGCCGTGGAACCCGCCCTGCGCCAGCACCGTCACCCCGAACAGCAGCGCCGCCACCAGGCCTTTGAAGCAGTTGACCCACAGCGAGGACACCCGCCGCGCGTAATGGGTGAAGAACTGCACGCCTATAGCGAAGGAGAGGTTGGCGGCCAGCGCGTAAATATAGACTTTTTCCATAGTTGCTCTTCCCAAGCTGCAGGCTTATATTATAGAAATAAGGGGCGGCCTTTCCCGAATTATAGTTAAAAGCGGTAAAAACCATCCCGACACGCCCTTGTCGGGGTCATCCGCTATACTTTTTTATATGGACCTTCAGGAAAAACTAGAGATACTGGCGGACTCAGCCAAGTACGACGCCTCTTGCGCCTCCAGCGGCTCCAGCCGCGGCGGGCAGGGCACCGGCGCGGCCCACCAGAGCGGCGTCTGTCATAGTTGGACGGCCGACGGCCGCTGCGTCTCCCTGCTCAAGATCCTGATGACCAACGAGTGCGTCTACGACTGCGCCTACTGCGTCAACCGCCGCACCAACGATTCCCCCAAGGCCATCCTCACGCCGGACGAAATAGCCGGCCTCACCTTCGAGTTCTATAAAAGGAATTATATAGAAGGGTTGTTCCTGAGTTCCGGCATCATCGTTTCCCCGGACCGCACCATGGAGCTGATGCTGGAGGCGGTGCGCAAACTGCGGAAGACTTTCCATTTCAACGGCTACGTGCACCTGAAGGTAATCCCCGGCGCGGACCAGGCCCTCATAGACCAAGCCGGTCTCTGGGCCGACCGCGTCAGCGTGAATATTGAACTGCCGAGCGACAAAAGCCTGCGCCTGCTGGCCCCGGGCAAGACGAAGGACACAGTGCTGCGCCCCATGAACCGCCTGGCGCAGCAAATAGCCGCCCACAAGGACGAGCGGCGCTCTATAAAGACTTCCCCCGCCTACGCCCCGGCCGGCCAGAGCACCCAGCTGATAATAGGCGCCACGCCCGAAACCGACCGCGAGATCATAAAGCTGAGCGAGGCCCTCTATGGCAAGATGGCGCTCAAGCGGGTGTATTATTCCGCTTTCGTGCCGGTCATGAAGGACAGCCGCCTGCCCGCCCTGCGCGAACCGCCGCTGCTGCGCGAGCACCGCCTTTACCAGGCCGACTGGCTGCTGCGCTTCTACGGCTTCACCGCCGACGAGCTGCTCGACGAGGCGCACCCGCAGCTGGACCTCGCCTTCGACCCCAAGACAATCTGGGCGCTGAACAATTTGGACAAATTCCCGCTGGAGGTAAACAAGGCCCCCTACGAGGAGATACTGCGCGTGCCCGGCATAGGCGTCACCTCCGCCAAACGCATCCTGCGCGCGCGCCGGGCCGGGCCGCTGAAGCTGGAAGACCTGAAGAAGCTGGGCGTGGTTATGAAGCGCGCCGTCTATTTCGTCACCGCCGGCGGCAAATACGGCGGGCTGAAGAAGGAAAGCGGGGACGCCATAAAGTTGAAACTGCTGGAGCACAAAAACCCCAACGGCCAACTGAACCTGTTCGGCGGGGAGCAGGCGGCGAAGGAGGGCGCGGAGGCCGCCGCCACCGGCCAACTATGAGGACCTGGCTTTACGACGGCAGTTTTGAAGGCTTTCTCACCGCGCTCTCGCTGGCCCTGGAGCGCCCGGAGGACTGCGCCATAGCCAGGCAGGACGGCGCCGAGGCCGGGCTATTCTCGGAATTCTTAAGCGCAGGGCGGGACCCCGCGCGCGCCGCCGCGGTCAGAAAGGTCATCGAAACGCGAGGTTCGGCCGAGTCCTGGCAGCACGCCCGGTACGCCTTTCTTTCGGAAAGCCCCGGCGCAGAAACGGCCATACTGAAATATGTCTCCCTGCTCCTGGAGAAAGGGCGCGCCGCCTACAATATGCTGGCCGACGACAGGGTCAGAGCGGTGCACGGCCTTGCGGCCAAAGTCGGGGGCGAGGCGCACAGGTTCATGGGCTTCGTGCGCTTCAGTGAATTGGCGGATAAGACCCTTTACTCCCGCATAGAGCCGGACCACAATATCCTGCCGCTGCTGACCGGCCATTTCCGCGCCCGGCTGGGCGCCTTCAACTGGGTCATCCACGACGCGCGCCGCAACCTCGCCGCGCTTTATTTTAAGGGCAGGCTAGTTTACGCCCCGCTGGACGCCGCCAGCCTGCGCGAGGACGCGAAGGAATCTGAAGTGCGAAAGCTCTGGAAACATTTCTTCAAGACCGCGGCCATCAAGGAGCGGCTCAACCCGGAACTGCAGCGGCAGAACGTCCCCCTGAAATACCGCAAGAACCTCACCGAGTTCACCGAATAAAAAACCCTCCGCCTCCGGAGGGTTTCTTTATCCGCGGCCGCCGGGCCGTCAGAACGAATAGTTATACCGCGTCATCAGCGTCAGGTCCGTGCCTTCCAGGGCCGTATTGTACTTGTCGGTCCTGGAGAGCATGCCCAGGCCGAAGGTCAGCTTGGAGGCCTTGCTCTTGAGCCAGATGGTCTCCAGGTTCATCGACAGGGTGCTGTTTTCGGCCGGCAGGGTAGCCGAATCGCTTTCGCCGGTGGCCAGCGAGGTCCAGAACTGGAAAGCTATGGCGCGGCGCGGCATGGCGTAGGCCAGGTTGCCGTTGATGGTATTGTTCTTGGAGGTCGAAGAGTCCGCCTTGTACTTGGTGCTCGAAGTAACCACGCCGGCCGAGGCCGATATGCGCGGCGACACCTTGAAAGAGCCGGACAGCGAGATCAGCGAGGTGTTCAGGTCGCTCGAGAAGCCGGTATTGTCGGTGAAGGCGCTGCTCTGCATTGACGCGCTGAAGTTATGCTGCCCCACCGGCTGCAGCACCGAGAGGCTCAACGTCGTGGTCTTGTTGTCCTGCACCGCGGCCGGCTCGCCCAGCGCCGTGTTCATCATGTAGGAAACCGTCACCATGGTGGCCCCGAAAACCCTTGAGGTATTGTTGACGCTGGTCTGCGTCTGCTTGGTGGTAGTCTTGGCCGGGTCGGCCTCCAGGTTGTCGGTATAGGTATTGTAGGTGACGGAGAGGTTGCTCCAGTCGGCCAGCGGCGCGCCCACCTCGGCGTCCAGCGTGGCCCTGTCCGGGATCACCGAGGGGCTGGCGAAAGAGACGTACCGGGTGCCCACGCGCGAATAGGCCGCCCTGGCCGACAGGCTGTCGCCGCGCCATTTCACTTCCTGCTTCCAGGCCATCCCGCTTTTGCTGGCCGGGGCGTTCATGTCCGCCTTGTAGGTGCTGGCCTGCAGCTCGGCTATATAGGTCACGCGCCGGTGAGCCTTCCATTCCGCCAGCGCGCCGTAGACAAAGCTGGACTGCGGCAGTATGACGGTGGTCCGGGTGTCCTGCGTGATGGAGTACTCGTCGTCGCGGCTCAGCACCGCGTCCGCCGTAACCTTTAAATTTGGCTTGGCCTGGTAGGTGGCCTTGAAACCGCCGGCGTAGCGCGAGAAGCGGCCCGCGGTCACCAGCGTCGGCTCTTCCGGCGAGACTATGCGCCCGACCAGCGCTATCCAGGAAAGCTTGTTTCTGGTCCTCTCAAAGGCCACGCCGCGCATGCCCTGGCCTTCCATCGAAAGGGGCGTCAGCGTCGGGGACACGTCGCCCACGCTCAGCGTGCCCCAGGGGGCGTAGTAGTTCAGGAAGATCAGGTTGGGCGTTATCGGCCTGTGGTAAGTGTGCACCAGGTAGGCGTTGAAAAGGAAGGACGACTGCTTTATCTTGCCCACGATGTTGGCCGAGGTGATGCCCTGGTGGTTGTCCCAGCCGTCGGGGCTGGAGTTCTTGTAGGTGAAGGAGACGTCGCCGCCGATCTTCACGTCCTCCGGAGGGGGCGGCTTGTATTCCCGCTCTATCACCTGGAAGCCGCGGTAATCCGTCTCCATTATGCGCTTGCCGTTGACCACCAGGAAGGCGCGGTAGAGCAGGCGGCGGCCGCTGTACATCTCGGGCACCAGGAACGGGATCTGCACGCCGTGCGCTGCGCCGGGCTGCACCGTCTCGGGCGGGGAAAGCGGGTCGGTCTGGGCGACGAACCTCTTCTCCTCGCCCTCCATGCTGTAGACCTCGGCCACCCAGTAATAGGAGCCGCGCGGCCACGCCGAGGAGCCGGTGTTCACCACCAGCGTCTGGAACATTATCTCGTCGCCCGCCATGATGGGGTCCGGGGCGGCCACGGTGAACTGCAGGCTGGCCCCGCCATTGGCGTAGGCGGTCCCGGCCAGGGCGGACAGAATAAAAGCGGCGTTAAGCAGTAATCTTCGCATGTTTAACCTGTTAAGTATAACAAAATCTATAAACCGCGGCCCGCCCGGCTCACCGGGGCGGGCGGCTGCAAGACTAGAACTTCATGGCGAAAGAAACCCTGTGCGCGCTGCCCAGGTCGCCGTAAGGCGCCAGGGCGTAGTCCAGCGAGAAGCCGCCCATCTGGAGGCCGACGCCCGCGTAGAAACCGAAGAGGCTGGAGACCCCGCTGGCTTCGCCGCCCAGTTCCCTGCCGAGTATGGCGTCCCGGTCCTCCGAGGAAGAGGTTTTGTAGCCGGCCCGCAGCCTGAAGCTCTCGGCCGCCCTGTATTCGCAGCCCAGCCTCAGCGAGGCGCCCGCGTCGTTGGGAAAGTCCGCCTGCGCCGCCAGCAGCAGCGGGGCGTCCTTCAGCTCCAGCGCCGCCCCGGCCTTGAACGTGAGCGGCAGGGGAAAAGAGTCGTCCCTGAACTTTATCCTGGTGCCCAGGTTGCTCAGCGCCGCGCCGAAACCCAGCCGCGACCCTTCCCGGCGGTAAAGCAGGCCGAAATCCGCGGCCAGCGCGTGGGCGGAATACTCGTCTATCTTCTGCCCCACGTATTTGACGGCCGCGCCGGCCTTGAACTCCCCCAGCGCGTACCCCCGGCCCGCTGAAAAAGCCAGGTCCCGGGCCGTGAAATTACCCGTAACGGCGCCGGCGTCGTCGCGGCCCTCCATGTCCCCGGCGGAAAAATAGGTGATCCCGAAGCCCCAGGGCCTGGAGACCAGGGCGGCCTGCGAGACGCCCATGTCCTGTATGTGCCAGGCGTGGGAGAACATCGCGCTCTTTCCCTCCGCGCCCGCCCCAGGGGCCAGCCCGGCGGGATTGTAATGCAGAGCCGAGGCGTCGTCGGCCACGGCCGTGAAGGCCTCGCCCATGCCCAGCGCCCTGGCCCCGAAGCCCAGCCTCAGGAACTGCGCCGCCGAACTTTCGGCGGCCTCGGCGGCAGCCGGTCCCAGCAGCAGCAGCGCCAGCGCCGCTTTAGTATATGGTTTCATAGCTCTACCTGCCCTTGCGCGCCAGTGCCGCGCGCCCGCTGTGGTCCGGCGGCGTTCATTCCGCGCCGTCCTTCTTCTTCAGTTTTATCCGCACGTCCTTGTCGCTCTTGCCGAGCTCTCCCACGTTGAACCTGAGCTTCTTATCCCCGCCCGGGGAGGCCTGCAGCTGTTCGAGGAAGCTCATTATATCCTTGGAGGTAACGCCGTCCTGCCACTTGCCGAACTCGGCCGGCTTCATTTTGGCCGCCTTCACGGGGGCGGCCGCCGCACCCGACACGCTGGTCATCTCCCCGGCCTTCAAAGAAACCATGCCCGCCGCGTTCTCCACGTCCACGTGGCCTTCGTAAACCTTCACGGTCAGGGCTTGCAGCTGCTCGATGTCGGCCTCGGTGCCGCGCACGGCGCAAATGGCGGTCACCGTGCGTATATCCAGGCCGCCGCGCTTGTGCAGCATGCGCGTCCACACCTGCCCCCGGGCCAGCCTGGCCGCGTCGCCCTTCTTTTTTCCGGCTATCAGCTCAAGGATGGTGTTCTCGTTGAGCCGGATCTCCGAGCCGTAGAGCAGCACCACAGACGCCTTGGCGCCAACCCCTGTCTCCACTATGTCGCCCAGGTAGAGCCGTTCGCCCGCCTGCAGCTGCGGATAACCCGAGGTTCCCGGGCGGCGCAGCTTCACGTCCCCGCTGACGAAAACGGCGGCGCCCACTGATTTTCTTTCAGCGCACCACCCTGTCCCGCCGGCCAGCAGCGCGGCCGCCAGCAGCCCCCCGATAAGTCTTTTCGCCATCACGCCCTTCCTCCCGGCTTATTTCCCGCCCACGTCGAGCCGCTTGAATTCCACCTTGCCTTCCACCTTGTCGAAGGTCTTGAAGATATAAGGCACGGCCGGGTTCTCGCCCCGCGACTCCGTCATATAGTAGTCGAAGACGGTGCTTTCCCCCACCTGCCGCCTGGAGATGATGCGCACGCTGTCGGCCTTGTTGCCGGTGCCGGCTATCACGCCTATCACGGTCTTCTCGCCGAAATCCACCTTGGGGGCCTCTTCGCTGGAAAGCATCTCCCACACCTTCCGCCAGACCTTGACGCTCTTGACGGTGTAGAAGAAGGGCGAAGGGGACTTCACGGCGTTGGTGTAGCCGCTCCACTCCCGGTCCTTCTCGCCGGTCTCGGCTATTTCCACGTCCAGCTCCCGCTCGTCTTCAGGCTCGGCCTCCCGCTCTTCGGGCTGGGGCAGGGCCGCCAGCGAGGCGGCCGTGGCGGGCTGGAAGCTTTCGGTCACCGCGGCCCCGCTCAGCTGCGCGTCGCCGTTTACCAGCGCCAGCATCATATCGTTAAGTTCGCTGCCCGAGCAGTTGCCGCATTCTATGCTGTCGAAAGTGTAGCCTTCCAGGGCCTTGCCCACGTCGGGGCCCAGGCGCTTGAGTACCTCTTCCCAGATCTCCTGGTAGCTCAGGCTGCGGGTCTCTTTGGTCCCCTCCGGGCCGGCGCCCGGGCCGGAGGCCTTGGAGATAAGCTTGGTCTTGCAGTTGTCCTGCATGTTTTCATCGAAAAGGTCTATGCAGGCTATCGCCAGGCCCTCGGTCTGTCCCGTCGGCATGAACGCGTTGAACTTCACGTTCGCGCTGGCCCCGGCGCCGAGGTCTATATTGCCGGCCGGGTCCACGGACGGCAGGCCGCCCAGGCTCAGCTTGACGCCGATGGTGTTCTCGTTGCTTGAGCCCATGTTCTTTACCGTCACGCTGAAGTGCAGGGGCTGGGCGAAGTCCGGGATCGCGTCGGTCAGCTCCAGCGCGGTGACCGCCACGTTCCTGGACCCCGACGCGCCCTGTGACGTCATGGAAAAAGTGTACTGGTTGCTTTCGGCTATCACGGCGCCGCCCGCGTCCAGGCCCCTCACCTTCCACTGATAGGTCTTGCTGCCTAATTTGTCGTAATCGTTGGGGGGATTTTCAGGGTAAGTGAACATCGCGCTGGAGGAGGAGCCTTTATACGGCTGGGTAAGGCCGCCGACCTGCCCCACGGTTATCTCGTAATTGCTGGCCCCGCTGGCCACCCAGCGGAAAGTAAGCGGCTTGTCGGTAAGCCCGGCCGCCCCGTTGGGCGGATAGATCAGGTTGATGTTAGGCGAGGAGATCTGGAATGGGACGAGCGCCTGCTGCACGGTGACACCGTCGAGCGTGGCCTCCCCCCTGAAATTGTAGACCCCGGGGCTGCTGTAGAAGCGCGAGATGGCCAGCCCGGAAAGCTGGCTGTTGGAATTGCCCAGCGTGGCCCGGGTGGAATTGCCGGTGTGGCGGAACACGGCGCCGCCGGAAGGGTTGTAGATGGTGAAGGTGAACTGTATCATGCTGTCGCTGGCCACGGTGTTGGTGACCACCTGGCGCAGGGCTATGGTCTCCACGTTGGTGAAGGTGGTCCGCTGGGCGCCCGAGCCGTCCAGCGCGTAGGCGCCGGCCGCCGTCAGCGCGGCCTCCGCTCCGGGGCAGGCGGCCGCGGCCAGCGCTCCAGCTAAAATGCAGAGTTTTAAAATTCTCATATTTACCTCTCGCTATCCTATTTCACTATCGCGAACTTCTTCACCGTTTTCTTATATTCCCCGGTGGCCTCGAATTTAACCTGCGCCGAGAACATGTACACTCCGGAGGCCACGCCGGAAGGGATGTTCCAGACGGCCTCGTAAACGTTAGCGGCGGGGGAAGTAAAGTCCCCGTCCGCAAATTCCTTTATGGCGCGGCCGGTCAGGTCGAAAACGGTCACGCGCTTCAGCACCGGGCTCTGGTCGCTTTCCAGGTGGAAGGTCACGTAGCGCCGCGCCGGGTTGGGGTACGAATAAACACTGCCGCTCTTGATCAGCTCGCCCAGGGGGCTCAGGCGCAGGTTTTGGCCGGGGGCCAGGGTCACCTGCAGCAGCTTGTGGCCGCCCGCGCCGTCGGGCACCTTCAGCGAATAGGCGCCCGGCAGCAGGCCGCTGATCAGGAAGCGCCCGCCCGCGCCCACGGGGGCCACCGCTACCAGCCTGCTGCCCTGGTAGAGCTCCACCGCCGCCTGCGGCCCGGCCGAACTGGCCCTATAGCCGAAAGCGCTGAGGCTGTAGCCGGCCAGTTCGCCGCCAATGCTGGCCAGCTGGTAATCAACGGAAAGCTCGAACCGCGCTTCGGCGTAGCCCGTGGGGATCTGGTCGGAGGCCACCGAGCTCGCGAAGCCGTTATCCATCCATGTGGCCTGTACGCGGTAGATCCCTTCGGTGAGGCCGCTGAGCATGAAGGCGCCGCTGCCGTCGTCTACGGTGTAAGTCACCTGCACCACGGCCAGGTCCCGGTCTATAGCCTGCACCATGACGCCGGTGACGCCCTGCCCCGACGGCGTCCAGACATTGCCGGAGATGGAATCGGCCAGGCTGACGCCGGCCCGGCCCGACACGGTGGAGGACTGCGCGGACCACTGCCCGGCCTCGTCGGCGGTCCAGAGCGCCAGGTAATAGGTCACGCCGGGCAGCAGCCCGGAGACCAGGTACGACTGCGCCGCCCCGGGCGCCACGTTGCCTGTGGAGATAAGCACCTGCGCCGAGGCGGTGCTGTAGGCCGCGCCGGCCCAGGTGGAATAGTTGATGGCGAAGAAGCCCTGCGCCAGCGTCGCGGCCGCCCCGTCGTCGCCGGCCGCCAGCCAGGTGACCAGCAGCCTGCCGGGCAGGGCGCCCTGGGCCGCGGAGGAAACGGCTATCGCGCCCGGCGGCACCGTGTCGCGCACCGTGAAGGTGGAGGCGTACAGGCCCGCGGGGGATTCATTGGGCGGCATGGCGCCGTCGCGCGCCGTGGCGTAGACGTAATAAGTGCCGCCGTCGAGCAGATTGCCCCGCAGCGCACCGTCCGGCGAGAAGTTCCAGGTGGCGCCGCCGGCGGTCATGGTGGAGATAACGGCCTCCCCCCACGCGCCGGTGAAGAAGTTCCACCACTTCAGGTCCGCCTTGCGCCGCAGCGTCAGCGCCACGTAGGGCACGCCCGCGTTGGGACCGCTGTCGGCGGCGGTGCCGGCTATCAGCGCCGGCGTCTCCAGCGTGCTGTCGGCCGTCGGGGTGGAGACGAAAGCCGCGGGCACGCTGGTATCGAAGGTGAAGGTGCCCGTGGCGTAGGGCAGGGAGTAGTTGAGCGCGGTATCGCTGGAGCGCGCCACCACCTGGTACTGCGTGCCGGGAGTCCAGGCTATGCCGGCCGTGTCGTAGGTCCAGGAGGTTTCGCCGGCCGCCTTCAGCCACAGCGGCGTCGCAGAAGTAAAGGCGGCGCCGTCCCAGTATTTGAAAAGGGTGCGCTCCTGTATGGTGATCTCGGTGCCGCTGATGGCGTATTCCAGCACCGGCGCGGCCGTGCCGCTCACCGCGGCCAGCGCGGAATGGAACCCGGCGTAGGGGGCGGTCAGGCGCACCTCCGGCCCGCTGACGTTCTTGAGCACCAGGAAGGCGTCGGTAATGGAAGCGGTATTGCCGGCCAGGTCCGTAGCGCGCACCGAGATATAGTTAGTGACGCCGCTGGTCAGCGCGCCGAAGTTAACCGCCCAAGGCCCGTTATAATAGGTAGTCCCCGGCGTAAGCCCCGCCAGGGGCGTCCAGGCCAGGATATTGCCGTTGCCCGCGCCCGCCGTATTGCTGGCGCTGTATTCCACCGCCGACAGGCCGGCGCCGCCCGGGGCGTCGTAGAAATTCACCTGGTAGATGGCGCCGGGGTCGGTCTTGCGCCACGTGGTTTCTCCGGACTGGGTGTCGGCAATGGTCGGGACGGCGGTGTCTTTCAGGACGTAGAAGGGATCTTCCAGTTCGCGGTAGTTGCCGGCCCCGTCCCAGGCGCGCAGCGAAATATAGCTGGTGCCGGAAGGCAGCAGGGCCCACTGCGCCGAGGTGAGGCCCCAGTTGGCGGTATAGGTGTTGGCGTTTATATTGGTGACGGCGTCGCTCCAGTTGAAAGCGACTATCCCGGTGCCGGCCATACCGGTAGACGCGCGCACCTGCAGCTTGTTAAGGTAGGAGCCGCCCGAATCGGCCAGGTCTATATTGTAGACGGCCGTATTGGAGCTGCGCCAGTTCATGTCGCCGTCCTGGCTGTCGGTTATGGTGGGCGAGGTGACATCTACCCCAGTCAGAGTGCTCGTGGAGCCCAGGTCCTCGTAGGCGCTCTCGAGCCCGGCGGCGTTGCGCGCCTTGGCGCGGAAATAATACAGCGTTACCGGCTCCAGGGCAGTGGCGGTGATGGCCACGCCCGGGGACCAGCCGGGGCCGGCCGTTTCCGCGCCGCTGAAGTCGGCCGCGGTGGAAACTTCGGCCAGGTACTCGGTATCTGCCGGGTTGCCGTTGCCCAGCCACTGCACGTCCACGGAGAAGCCGCTGCGCGTCGGGAAGGTGTCGGCGCGCTTGAGCGGCGGCGCGGCGGCGGTCAGCGCGTCCGGCAGCGCGGTGAACAGGCTGGGGGCCCCGGTAAAGTTGAGCGAGGCCGCGCGCAGGTAATGGGTAGTGTTGGGCGCCAGCCCTGTGAAGTGCGCGTAGGCATTGGCCGTTTCCGAAGCGCCCTGCACCGTGGCGAAGCCGTCGGTGGAGTACTGCACCCGGTAAACGGTGCCGGCGGGATTGCCGTTGGCGGCCCAGTAAGCCGTCAGCGTGACCGAGCTGACCGCGCACGGCACGGTGGTGGACGGCGTGACCGCCGTGGTAATGGTGGAGCCGAACAGCACGAAGGGCGTCTCGTCGCCCAAATCCCCTATGGCCTTCAGCCGCACGAAGTGGGTGGTGTTGGGGGAGAGCCCGGTGAAGGTGTGGCTGGAGGCCGTGGTAGTGGCGAAGCCGCCGGCCGTAAAGCCGGACTCCAGGCCGTACTGGGCGAAGTACTGCGTGCCCGGCGCGTTGGCACTGCCGTCCCAGACCACGGTGAGGCTGGAGGAAAAGACTTCGGCAAAGCCCTGCGCCGTGGGCGTGGCCGGCAGGGTCTGGAAAGATGAGGCGGGCGTATCGGGATAGGGGGTGTAGTCCTCGCCCATGTACGAGGCCCGCAGGCGGGTATAATATTGCGTATTACCGGTCAGCCCGGTCAGCTCCGCCGGCCAGCCCGTAGAGGAAACCGAGATCAGCGAGCCGCTGAAGTCGGACGCCGAAGAGGTCTGTATCTCGTAAAGCGTGGCCGACGGGTTAGTTATGCCGCCGGAGCCGGACACCGTGGTGGAAGAGGTAAACACGGAACCCACCCCGAGCGCGGCGGGTGTTGAGGCGTACCTGGAGAAATAGCCGCTTTCGACCTCCGAGCCGCCCACAGAGGCCCCCTGTGAAACCGCCACCTGCCCCAGCGACCCGGACAGAACAATGTCCCCCCCGCTCATATCCACCGCCCCCGCAAACCCGGCCGCCAGGTCGTCGGATATCTCCACAGTCCCCGAAGACTTAACAGCCGCAAAAGCGGGAACCGCGGCCAGCCAAAACCCGCCCGCCAGGACGCAGAAGCCCAGCGCAGCTTTCGCCGCGCTAGTTCTTCTTAAAATAATCCCGCTTTTCCGCATAATCTAGCCCAACAACTCAATAACTCAACAACGTCCCCTTGGTTCCAGGTACCTTTCGGGAACTAATCCTTTTGACAAATCAAAAGTTGGACATAGGGCGCATTTGTGCCGGCAACATCACCAAAAGAATTTACACTAACACCACTCGCAGTGTTCCCGCTATTCACCGCTGGGGAAGTTCCGACATCAGCAATAGTCCCCATATTCCCTCCCCCGGATGAACCGTGTGGTGTTATCGAATGAACATGTCCGACATCCGTAACACTGTGGCTATGCTGTCCCACTGCCCTGTTTTCCAAGTCGCTCAACGCAGAACCGCTGGTTCCAGCGAGCGCTCCGCCAGAAGGCAGACCCACTAGGTACCGCCCGCGGGCTGTTGTCATTTCAGTCCAGCCGGCAGGACATCCAGCCAGATTAAAGAACATCACTGCTCCTGAAGGCACTCCGGAAACCGCCTGCCAACTTGCTGCGCCACTGGCGTCCGATGTCAACACCTTGCCGGCCCCCTGGGTGCCGTCCACTATTTTAACATCGCCGGCCACCTCTAATTTGGCGGTGGGATTTCCAATTCCAATACCAATATTGCCAGCAACAACTATCGAACTGACATTCATAAGTCCAGTAGCGGTCAGGGAGGATACGATAGTGCCGCCGGAGTTGCGCCATATCTGCGCGTAGTCGTTCACAGTGGAGCCGGACGCCTGTACGTCCAGCCGGGCGGCCGTGCCCGTTCTGCCTATCGCCATGTTGTTGGACTCGTCGAGACGCATGGTCTCGGAGTTGTTGGAATGCACGGTAAGGATCTGTCCGGTCCCGGCGGCCAGCCTCACTTCGGTGCTGCCCGGCAGCCAGGCGATGGCCCCTTTTTCAGTGCCGTTGCTTGCCAGCCGCAGCTTAGGCTCGCCCAAGCTGCCGTCATTGTCCACCTGTATCGTCGCGCTGCCGTTGCGGCGGGCGTTCAACACCACCTGGTCGGCGGAGCCTTCTCCCACGTCCAGGTTGATGGCGCGCAGCTGGCCGGTGGCGGTCATGGAAGCAACTATGGTGCCGCCGGAGTTGCGCCAGATCTGCGCGTAATCGCTGGCTGTGCTCCCGGCCGCGACCACATCCAGCGCCGCCTGCGGCGCGCCGGTAGCTATACCTACGCCGTAGTGAGTAACCACAAACCGCTGCTGGCTGGAGGCGGTGCCGCTGGACACCTTGAAGATGGGGAGGGCCGTAGCGGGAGTGGCCGAAGCGCTGGATACATGCAACACGGCGCTGGGCAGCGTGGTCCCTATGCCGATCCGGCCATTGTCTGTAATGCGCATTTTCTCAGTATTGGCCTGATTGTCCGAAGTAATGAAGGCGAGTTCAGCATCGTAATTCCCAGTCGCCAGGCCACCTATCTTGGCGCCAGCGGTCATCATCCCGCTTGCCGGGTTGAATACCAAGTAGGCATCGTCGCCGGGAAGGAAACCTCTGTGCGAGAGTCTTAATATGTCCGAAGCCCCCGAGCCGTCGCCTCCGTCCACCGCGTGAAGCCTGTTAGTGGGAACGGCAATACCGACCCCGACCTTGCCGGCGACTACCGAGAAGGTGGCACCGCTGACAGAGAACGCGTTGCCCGCCACCGTAACGCTGGAATAAGCAGTCAGCCCCGCACTGATCGTAACTGAGCCGACCCCGATGAGGTTAAACGTGTTGAGGTCCAGGTTTTGCGTGGCCGTATGGTTGCCCAGGTTGTCTGCGAGGCTGGACCACGAGCCCTTGCAGTCGCCGTTGATGCAGAAGCCGGTGGAAGAGTTTATGTCCCCGGCCACGTCCAGCGGGTAGGCAGGAGCCGGCGCACCGATGCCGACCCGGCCCGTAGGGCCGTCGATCCTGAATTGTTCCTGCCAGGTGATAGCGTCGCCCACGGTTCCCGCCGGAGAATAGTAGTAGATAAAATCGTCCAGATAGATAGCCGCGCGGCCGTGAGAGTTCGCGTCCCGGTGTGTCCAGACTGCGCCGGTGCCGACGTCCGCCCCGGTCACCAGGGATATTCCCGGCGCAGAGGTTCCGCCGCTGATGGTGGCGCCCAGCGCGCCGTTCTGATATAAACCTATCTGCGTAGCTATGTTCGAGCCGGGTGGATTGAGGCTGAGCGGATAGCCGGGAGTGTTAGTGCCTATGCCGACCCGGCCGTAACTGACCGCGAGCGTGGACCCGCCCACGGAAAAAGCGTTTCCGGCTACGGTAAGCGTAGAGCCGGACAACGTCAGCTGGCCGGTCATGGTGTCGCCGGCCTTGGCCACCGCGCCTACGGAGACGGGCAAGTCGGTAAGCAGGGCGCCGCTGATGGCCGGCAGCGCGCCGGTCAGCTTGGAGGCGGACAGGCCGGCTATTTTGCCGTCAGTCACGTTGGCGTCCGCTATTTTCGCGGTTGTGACGGCGTTGTCGGCTATGCCTGTGGCGACCACGCCGTTCAACTGCGAGCCGTCGCCGTGGTAATAATTGGCGTAGATCTCTCCGGCGCCGGTCAGGCGTATCACGTCGGAAGTGCCGGTGCTTATCACCAGCATATTGCCGGCCTCGCCGGCCGCGCTGGAGACCACCAGCCGGTAAAGCGGGGCCGTGCTGCCTATGCCGAAGTTGCCTTGCGGCGTGAAGCGGGCCTTTTCGGTGGCGGTGCCGGCCAGGAAAGACAGGTAGCCGCCGGTGCCCATCTGCAGGCTGGTCACGCCGGAGTCCCACAAAAGTATCGCGCTGTCCGGCTGGCTGGGGAAAGGGGCGTTCCTGTTCGTCAGCACCACCCTGTCATTGTAATAGGGCACGCCCAGTACGTGCCGGGGCGCGCCGTTAGAATAACGCATGCCCAGGGTTACGTCTCCGCTAAGGTCGGTCAGCAGCAGCTGGGGATTGTCGGTACCGTTGATCTCCAAAATGCCCGAGGGCGCTATAGTCCCGATGCCGATCTTGCCGCTTTCTATTTTGAAAGCGCCGCCACCTACTGAAAAGGCATTGCCTCCCACGGTCAGGGTGGAGCCATAGAGGGTCAACTGGCCGGTCATCGCGTCGCCTGCCTTTGCCACCGCCCCGCCGGAGACCGGCAGGTTCTGCAACTGCGAGCCGTCGCCATAATACTTGCCGCCGGTGACATAGAGGTTGGAGGAAATGTAGACGCCGTCGGAACCGGCTGCGGCCGAAATATTCTCGGCGTAGGCGGCGGTGGCGGAGAAGAGAGAATAAGCGTTGCTGGTCAGGCGCTCGCGCGGGGTCAGGGTATCGGCGCCCACTTTTATTTCCAGCCACCAGTCGCCGGCGCCGAAGTTGGCGGCGGAAGGAATACTGAAGGTGCTGCGGAACAAGCCGTTGGAAACCGCGACCGGCTGCGAGCCGCTGGTATAGCAGGTGGGGCCGGACTCAGCATTGCAGACAAATATTTCAATCGCTCGGTTGCCGCTGACGGCCTGGCCGCCCTCTTTCAGCCGCCCCTGGTAAGTAAACAGGTTGGGGGCTTCGGCGTAAGCGGAAACAGCCAGCAAGGCAAAGGCCGGCACCGCAAGAGCCGCCTGGAATAATTTAGTTATAGCCTTCATATTTCTTTAAAAACCAGCTCACGGCCCTCCCCGCACGCAGCGGACATAATAAGACGTGATAACGTTGATGGCACCGGTGTTTCGATTAACAAAATCTACATAGTAAGCTACCACCGGGTCAGTTATGATAGCCGTGCTGGTCCAATAAGAACCAGCCTGGTTGTTTGTAAAGTAGGTGGTATCGATAGGGCTCGCGCCGTACATCATAATACTCAGCAGTTCCCTGACATTGGGCAGGCGCCAGTCGCTGTAGGTGGCGAAAGTCAACGTGTCGCAATAACCACCCGCCGTGCTCCAGGCGGAGAGGGAACCACTATTGCAGCCCGCCGCCAAGCCGTCCTTCGCCCACATCAGGCCGGTCCTGTTGTCCGTAATTGTCCCGTCGGCGTTGTCGGTATAGCTGGGCTGCGAGGCCGCGGGCGAGTATGCGCCGTCATCCCAGGCCGCGCCTGAGCCGGTAACGCCCGTATCCGGCAGGGCCAGCGTGCCGGTCTTCCCGAAAACTGTCACGCCGCTCTTAATATTGGCCGCCGCCAGGTCCGCGTCCACGGCCGACAGCGTGGTGGCGGCATAGTAGCCGGCGCTCAACGTGTCGTTGGCGGCGCTAAGCGTGGAGGTCGGCAGCGTCCCGGTCAGCTTCACCCCGTTCACATAGGCGGTCTTGCCCGACATGATGTTCCCGGCCACGGCGTCGGAATCGCTGGTGTAGGTCCCAGCGAAGCCGAAGATGGTGACCCCCGGCTTTATGTTGGCGGCCGCCAGGTCCGTGTCCACCGCGGACAGGGTAGTGCCCGTATAAGTTCCGGCGGTTACGGTATCGTTGGCGGGGCTCAGAGACTGGGTTGTCAGAGTACCCGTAAGCTTTACCCCGTTCACATAAGCTGTTTTACCAGTAATGATATCGGCGGCTATCGCGTCGGAGTCGCTGGTGAAATTGCCGGCAAAACCGAAGATGGTGACTCCGGGCTTGATGTTAGCGGCGGCCAGGTCGGCGTCCACGGCCGACAGCGTGGTGGCGGCGTAGTAGCCGGCGGCTACGGTGCCGCTGGCATCGGAGAGTGTTTTCTTCTGCGCTCCCAGCACATGGGTGGACGCGGCTTCCGCTCCGGGCGCGGACGCGGCTAGCACAAGGCAAAGAATTATTTTCTTGGTCATTTTATTAATTCGTGGTCCAGGAGCCGTTGCCGCCCATGATGGACCACATATCGGCGCCGGTAACGCTCAGCGTAATAGTAGCGTAAGTCTCGGCGGTGTCGTTGTAGATGGCCCCCCCGGAGGTAGAGTCCGCTATATAGTCGGGGGCCTGCGACTGTATGGTAACCGTGCCCGCCCCCAGCTTAACGACGGTCAGCTGCGCGCCTATGTCGCCCGCGGTAACGGACGGCAGGGTTATTGTCTGCGGCGTAGCCGCTTCAACCGTTATGGTCTTGCCGAAATCGCCCACGGCGACCGTCATGCCGGTGTTGGCGGCCACGGTTAGGCGCTTCGCTATCCTGGCGTCGCCGCTGACTTCCAGCGCGGCCGCGGGGCTGGTCACGCCGATGCCGACATTTCCCGCAAAATAATTATTGCCGGTGCCGCTGGAGATTATCACGCCGGTCTGGCTGATATTGCCCGCCACGGCCAGTTGCTGGTCCGGCGCGGTCTTGTTTATGCCTACCCTGCCGTTATTTACCGTTATTTCCGGGCTGGCTGGCAGGGTTATGGAAACCCCGGGACTGGGCGAGACGTCATAACCGGTGGCCAGGAAAATCTTGGTAGCTGTGTTGCGGGCCGCTATTATCATCGCCTCGTTCCCCGCCTGGTCGTGCCGGATACCGCTGCCGTAAGGCGCATTGTTCGACAGCAGCAGCGGATTGTTGGCGCTGATAAGGGTGGTATTGTTGACCGTCACCGTGCTGCTAAAGGTCTTCTGGCCGCCTATGGTCTCGTCGCCGGTTAAATGCGGCACGGCGATATCATCAGCTTTGCCGCCCAAAGTATTTATTATCGCCTCCGTAGAGGTGATCACCCCGGTAAGCGCAGAACCGTCGCCGTTAGGAGCGAGCACATCGGTGCCTATGACAAGGCCAAGATTCGCCCTCGCATCGGCCGCTGTCCCGGCACCTGTGCCGCCATCGGCCACGGCCAGGTCCGTAATTCCGGAAATAGCGCCTCCGGTAATGCTGACCGAATTGGAATTCTGTGTAGCCATGCTGCCGAGGCCGAGGCTGGTCCGTGCGGTCCCCGCGCTCTCGGCTACCCAGTTGGTGCCATTGCCCACTATGAAGTTGCCGTTCGTGACGGCCAAGCCGGCTATATCATCCAGTCCGGCTGCATGGGCCTGAACATCGGTATTAATAACAAGGCCGAGGTTAGTCCGGGCGGCATTGACCGTAGTGGCCCCGGTGCCGCCGCTACCGACGGGCAGCGTGCCGGTGTAGGTCGTGGCATTCACCCCGGTCAGCTGCGAGCCGTCGCCGTGGTAATAATTGGCGTAGATCTCTCCGGCTCCGGTCATGCGGATGACGTCAGCGGTGCCGGTGGTTATCACCACCATATTGCCGGCCTCGCCGGCCGCGCTGGAAACCACCAGCCGGTAAAGCGGGGCCGTGGTGCCTATGCCGAAATTCCCCTGCGGCGTAAACCGCGCCTTTTCAGTGGCGGTGCCGGCCAGGAAAGACAGGTAGCCGCCGGTGCCCATCTGCAGGCTGGTCACGCCGGAGTCCCATAAAAGTATGGCGCTGTCCGGCTGGCTGGGGAAAGGGGCGCCCCTGTTCGTCAGCACCACCCTGTCATTGTAATAGGGCACGCCCAGTACGTGCCGGGGCGCGCCGTTAGAATAGCGCATGCCCAAAGTTACGTCGCCGCTGAGGTCGGTCAGCAGCAGTTGGGGGTTATCGGTGCTGTTGATCTCCAACATGCCGGAAGGGGCAATAGTCCCGATGCCGATTTTACCGTTTTCTATCCTGAAGATGCTCCCCCCGACCGAGAAGGCGTTGCCGCCCACGGTCAGCGTGGAACCGTAAAGCGTCAGTTGGCCGGTCATGGCGTCGCCGGTCTTGGCCACCGCGCCCCCGGAAACAGGCAGGTTCTGCAGCTGGGAGCCGTCGCCGTAATACTTGCCGCCGCCGGTGACGTAGAGGTTGGAGGAAATGTAGACGCCGTCGGAACCGGTGGCCGCGGAGATATTCTCGGCGTAGGCCGCGGTGGCGGCGAAAAGGGAATAGGCGTTGCTGGTCAGCCGCTCGCGCGGGATCAGGGTATCGGCGCCCACTTTTATTTCCAGCCACCAGTCGCCGGCGCCGAAATTGGCGGCGGAAGGAATGCTGAAGGTGCTGCGGAACAGGCCGTTGGAAACAGCCACGGACTGCGAGCCGCTGGTATAGCAGGTGGGGCCGGACTCGGCGTTGCAGACAAAAATCTCCACCGCGCGGTTGCCGCTGACGGCCTGGCCGCCCTCTTTAAGCCGCCCCTGGTAAGTAAACAGGTTGGGGGCTTCGGCCGAGGCGCAAAGCGCCGCGGCCATGATAAGGGTACAGGTTAGAATCGCTTTTCTCATAAATAGTAATCCGCTTCGGCCGGATTACGCGCAGGCGTAGCCAGCCGGCTATATCTGAAATACATAGTCGGGCCTAACCCCTTAATAATCTTTATTTTAGCAAAGATAATGGGGCTTCCCTTTAGTCTTACCGCAAGCGCCCCGCGGCGCTACTTCACTATCGCGAACTTCTTCACCGTCTTCTTGTGCTCGCCGGTGATCTCCGACTTCACGTGCAGCGTGTAGACGTACACGCCCGAAGCCACCTTCGACGGGATCTCCCACTCGGCTTTCCAGACATACGGCCCCGCGCCGGTCTTGGTAAATCTGGCGTGCGGTATCTTGTGCACCAGCCGGCCCGTTATGTCGAAGATGGCCAGCTGTGTCAGCACCGGGTCCTGGTCGGTCTCGAAGCGGAAAGTGATCACCCTCGACGCCGGGTTCGGGTAAGCGTAAGCCTGGCCGGTCCGCAGGATGTCGCCCAGCGGGCTGATGCGCAGCGCCTCGCCCGCCTTCAGGCTCACCGCCAGCTCTTTGAAGCCACCCTCGGGCCTGGGTACGCGCAGGGTGTACTTGCCGGGCAGCAGGCTGCCTATCTGGAACCGGCCCGCCGCGTCCACGGGCGCCGTGGCTATCAGCCGGCCGCGCTGGTACAGCTCCACGCTCACGGCCCGCGGCCGTGCGCCGGAGGCCCGGTAGCCCTGCGCGCTCAGGCCGAAGCCCGCCAGCTCGCCGCCGATGCTGGCCAGGTCGTAGCTGATGGAAAGCAGGAAGTCGGCGTTCGACGCGCCCAGCGCTATGCCGTCAGTGCCCACCGAGCTGACTATGTCTTCGGCCGTCCAGGTGGCCTGTATGCGGTAGCTGCCCGCCGGCAGGCCGCTTATGGCGTAGCTGCCGCTGCCGTCGGCCACGGTATAGGACTGCCCCTGCAGCAGGCCCGCGGCGTCGTAGGCCTCCACCAGCACGCCTGTTATGCCGGCGCTCGAAATTGTCATCACATGGCCGCTTATGCGGTCCGGGAACGGCGCCGCCTGCGTGGTGGCGCCGTTAGACAGGGCGCTCCAGTTGCCGGCGTCGTCGAGCGTCCAGGCCCGCAGGTAATAGGTCTCGCCGGGCACCAGCGCGGTTATTTCTTTTGAGCGGCCCGAGCCCGCGCTCACGGCCGTGAAGTCGCCGCCCACCTGCGCGTCCGCCGTGCTGAACTCCACGGCGGGAATGGTAGAGTACTGCACCCGGTAAGCGCCGTAGAGCAGCATGCCCGCGGCGCCGTCGTCGCCGGGCGAGGTCCAGTTCAGCTGCACGCTGCCGGGCGCGCTGCCGGTGGAAGCCGTCAGGTCGGCTATGGCCGCGGGCGCCGTGTCGTCGGTGAAGCCGAACGTCGAGCCGTACACGCCGAAGGAGGCCGACCTGGCGGGCGAGGAATTATCCACCGCGTAGAGCGTATAGTAATAGCTGGCCCCGGTCTCGAGCGAGGCGCGCAGCAGGTCGCCGGGCGCGTAGTTCCAGTAGCCGGCGGCGCCCACGGCGGCGCTCGAGCCCGCCACGGTCCAAGTGCCGGCGCCGAAGTCCCACCATTTACCGTCGGACAGCCGGCTCAGCCGCAGGGACAGCTCCGACAGGCCCGACAGATCATAGGCCGTGCCGCTTATGGCGGGCACGGAATTCACATTGCTCCCGTCGGCCGGCGCAGTGGGCCCTATAACGGGCGATTGAGAATCGAAGGTAAAGGCGCGCGTGGCGTAGGTCAGCGAGTAATTGCCAGCCGTGTCGCTGGAGCGCGCCACCGCCTGGTAGGCCGAGCCTTCCAGCCAGGTTATGCCGGGCGCGTGGCTCCAGGTTGCCGTGCCCGACGCCACGAACCACTTTACCGACGAGGCCAGGAAGTCGGCGCCGTCCCAGTACTTGCCGGTGGACTCTTCGCGCACGCTCAGTTCCACGGCGGCCAGCGCGTGCGACCGCGCGTCGGAGGCCGTGCCGGACAGCGTAGTGAGCGCCGACACATAGGCGCCGGCAGGCTCGGTGATGGCGGTCTCGGGGCCGGCCACGTACTTAAGGATCTTGAACACGTCTATGCCGGTCACCGCCACCGTATTGCCGGCCAGGTCCCAGGCCCGCACCGAGATATAGTTGGTAGCGTCGTTGGGCAGGCCGGCGAAGTCCACGCCCCAGAGGCCGTTATAAACCGCGGGGCCGGTGCTGAGCGACGCTATCGCCGTCCACGGGTAGCCGGCCGCGTCGCCGAGGCCCTGGTTGGGGCTGGCGCTGTATTCGATCGCGCCCAGGCCCGAAATGCCGTCGGCGAAGTCCACGTCGTAGACGGGGCCCGCGTCGTCCATGCGCCAGTCGGACTCACCGGCCTGGTAACTGGTTATCACCGGCGCCACCGTGTCCTTCAGGATGTAGAACGCGTCCACCGTAGTGCTAGAGTTGCCGTTGCCGTCGAAGGCGCGCACCGAGATATAGCTGGTGCCGGGGGCCAGCAGCTCGAACACGCCCGCCGGCAGCGCCCAGTTGTCGGCGTAAGCCGGGCCGTTGATGCCGGAGACGGCGGCTGTCCAGTCGGGGCTGAACGGCCCCGCACCGCCCGCTGACGTCGAGATCCGTACCTCTATCCGGTCCAGGTAAGAGCCGCCCATGTCGGCGAAGTCAATATTGTAAAGCGTGCCCGCCGCTTTGCGCCAGTTGTTGTCCCCCGCCTGGTTATTGGTCACCGTCGGGTTGGAGAAGTCCAGCGCCGGGTCGGCGCGCGTGGCCGCCCAGCCCAGCCCGGTCCAGGCCGTGGCCACGCCCACGGCGTTGACCGCCCGCACCCGGGCGTGGTAAGCGAAGTCGTCGTCCAGCCCTTCGAACAGCGCGTAGGCGTTGGCAGTTTCGGAGCTGAACGCCGGCTGCGTATGCGCCGCGTCGCTCGACAGCTGCGCCTGGTAGAGCGTGCCGGCCGGGTTATCGCCCGTCAGCCAGTTGGCCTGCATCGACGAGATGAACACGCCGCTGATGGCCGCCGTGGCCGGCTGCGCCGCGTAGGTGAACGTGGAATAGGTCACCGCGCCAACGGCTTCTATGCCGGCGTAGTTGCGCGCCGCCGGCCTGAACACGTAATAAGAGTTCGGCACCAGAGAGCCCACGTCCTGCCAGCCCGCCGCCTGCCATGGCGTCTGCGCGAACGGCGCGCCCGTGGCGTACAGGCGGTACTCGGTGCCGGTAAGGGTAGAATAATAACCCTCATTATGCGCCGACCCGTCGTAGCCGCCCAGCACGGTCAGCCGGCTGCCGCGGGTGAACATCAGATGCGACTGCCGCGCCGCGGGCAGGTCCGGACCCGCCTGCCAGCCGGCTATGGTGCCGTCGGAGTTGAGCGCGGCGCGCAGCGTGGAGGCCCGAGCGAAAGTGCCGCCCGTGCCGCCCGAAATGAACAGGGCGCCGGGCGCCGCGTCCATGGCGTGCGCGAAGACGCCCGACGGCAGGGCTGTGGCGGCCGCCCACGCGCCGGGGACGCCCGCGCCGCTAACCGGAGAGCTCCAAACGGCGGTCTTGGCGACAGTGCCGTCGTAGCCGCCGGTCAGGTAAATGTTCGGGCCGGCCAGGTAGGCCGCGGCCGAGTAAACCGCCTCATTAAGGACGGGGCCCGCGGTCCAGCCGGTCAGCGTGCCGTCGGGGTTAATACCGGTGTACCACACATTGTTGCGCGCCACCCCGTTGTAGCCGCCCAGGACATAGAGGGTGTTCTCGCCGGCGGTGAAGGCGTGGGCGTACACGGCCTGCGGCAGCGGGGCTTCAACTACCCACTCGCCCAGCGCGCCCGAAGAGCTGATAGGGGCGCTCCAGACCTCGGCCCGGGCCGCCGAGCCGTCGTAACCGCCCAGCACGTACAGCCGGCCGCGCATGGCGACAGAACTGTGCGCGTAGCGCGCCGCCGGCAGGGAGCGCGCCTGCGTCCAGGAACCGATTACGCCGTCGGCAGACAGCGGCGCGGACCAGGAGGCGGTTTTGTAGGAGGCCCCGTCGTAGCCGCCCGTGATGAAGGCGAAGTCGCCGGCTATGGCGCCGGAGTGGCCGTACAGCGCCGCCGGCAGCGCCGTGCCGGTCTGCCAGGCGGACTGCGCCGTTACGCCCGGGTTGCCGTCGGCGTCCCAGAAGACGCCGATATTGTTGGCGCCCACCGTCCACGCGCCTATGTTGGTAGGCTCAGCCGCCAGCGCCAGTTCCACGTCGTTAACATAGGGGCTCGCCATGCCGGTCACGGCCGAAACAGCCCGCAGGCGCAGGTAATAAGTTGTGTTGGGCGTCAGCACGCCCATGCTGAAATTGAAGGCGTCCGCAGCCGCGGACGACAGCAGCGCGCCGGTGAAATTAGAAGCGGTGGACAGGTCGGCCTGGTAGAGAGTGCCCGCCCCGTTGCCGTTGGAGGTCCACGCCACCGCGGCGCTCGAAGACCACAGCGCGTAGCCGGTCAGCACCGGCGGCACCGGCGCGGTCACCGTCGAACCCAGCGCCAGCCAGGCCGTAATGTCGCCGCGGTTGCCCAGCGCCTGCGCGCGGAACCAGTGCGTGGTATTGGGCGCCAGCTCCACGAAAGTGAAGGCGTAGGGTTCGGCGCCGCCGGGTTGCGTTACCGACGACTCCAGCACCGAGGCGAATTCATCGCTGGAGATATCCAGCCGGTAGAGTGTGCCGGGGCCGTTGCCGTTAGACAGCCATTCCACCGTTACGCTGACGCTGGACACTTCGGCGTACACGGCGGCCGAGGCGGGCATCACGGCGAAGGTGGACTCCAGGTGGGAACCGCTGTAGTTGGGCACGCCGCTCCAGTTCAGCGAAGCCGCCCGCAAGTAATAAGTAGTATTGGGCAGCAGGCCCTCGGCGTAGAGAGAGAATACCGAGGGCGCCGGGGTGGCCGAGGAGATCACCGTGCCGGAGAAGTCGGCCGCGGTAGAGGCTTCAAGGAGGTAGCCGTTGGAATCCACGGGGACCCAGGCCAGCGTGCCGGAAGAAGTGTAGACGTACGGCTGCCCCAGTATCGGCGGCGCCTCGGCCAGGGTAACGGCGGTCCCGCCGTCGGAAATAGCTGACCAGTTGCCGGCCTGATCGCGGCTCCAGGCGCGGAAATAGTAGGTGGCATTGGGCGCCAGGGCGCCTATGTCTACCAGCTGCCCCTCGCCGGCCGTCACGCCGAAGGTGGAAACATAGACGGAGGTGCTGTTGACCACGGAGGAAGTGGCCCAGACCACGCCGTAGCTGGCGTACTGCACGGCGAAGGTGTCTATGCCGCTCGGCGTCTCCAGCGGCGCGTCGAACAAGGCCCGGGCGGAGTAGGTGGATTCGGAAACGGCCGCCAGCGTGTTGATGGCCGCGGGCGGCGTAGTGTCCTTAAGTATCACGAAAGCGTCCACCCAGGTGTTGGTGTTGACCGGCACCGAGTAGTCCCACGCCCGCAGCGAGAAATAGTTAGTGCCGTCCACCAGCAGGTCCCAGGCCCCGGCGCTCACCGGCAGAGCGGGAGCAGCCGACTTCGCGCCGCCAGGGGCGGAGAGCTGGGACCACAGGATCAGCTCAGAGCCGCCCTGGGCAGGCGCGCTCCAGGCCGTGAACTGCACTCTGTCTATGCCGCTGTGCGGATCGGCCACAGAGGTCTGCACGCTGAAACCGTGCGTGCTGCGCCACACCTGGTCGTCGTAGGTTTCGCTTATCGTTGGCGGCGTGCTGTCCTTGAACACTATAAAGGCGTCCTCTTTCTGGGCCAGGTTGCCCGAGCCGTCAGCGACGCGCACCGTGACATAGTTGGTGCCGTCCTGCAGCAGGCTCCAGGCCCCGGCCGTCAGCGGCCAGTCGACGGTATAGTCGTCGGCGTCGATGCCGGTCAGGATATCGGTCCAGTCGGCCGTCACCGCTCCGGTCTGCAGCGGCCCGGTAGTGGCCCTTATCCGGAAGCTCTCCAGCGCCGAGCCGCCCGTGTCATGGAAATCTATATCGTAGGCGCGGCCGAGCTGGCCGTACCAGGCGTAGTCCGTCGTAAGCTCATTGTCGTCGAGGGTCGGCGGGATGTTTTCCGGCGGCGTCCAGGTGGAGCCCGCCAGCGCGTAATTGGGCACGCCGTTATGATTCAGCGAGCCCACGCGGAAATAGTAAGTGGTCTCGGCGAACAGGTTCATCACCGTCAGCTGCGGGGCGGCAGGGCTGGTATGCGAGGCGTATTTTATCACGCCGGTAAAGTCGGGCGCGGTAGAGGCCTGCACCAGGTAGCCCTCGCAGGTGTCGGAAGAAGGCGTCAGGGGCAGCGTCGCCCAGTTGACCGCCACGGTGGTGGGCCAGACCTCGTAGATAGCGGCATCGCTCACCGGGTTGGCCAGCGTGGAGGTGGAACCCAGCACCAGCCAGTCGGGATTCGCAACCCCGGCGTTGTTGACGGCGCGCGCCATGAAGTAATGCGTGGTGTTGGGCCACAGCGATTCGGCGCTCCAGGAGAGGTTGTACGTCGCTGCGCCATTCACGATCTGAGTGAAGCCTTCATCGCGGGCCACAGAAACGTGATGGTCCGCCCCTGCACCGTTAAACCCGTCCGCCACGGTGCCCGAAGACCAGTTGACGGTCATGCTGGTCAGCCAGACGCCGGAGAACAGCGGCCCAACCTGCGGCAGCGACACCGTGGCCAGCGTGTAGGTGGAGAACTCCACAGACTCTGCCGTTTCGTGCCCGGTCTGATTGCGGGCCCTGGCCTTGAAAGCGTAGGAAGTATTGGGCGCCAGGCCGCCGAAGACAGTGCCAGTGGATTGCAGCCAGCCGGCGGGAGCGCCGTCCACCGACTGGTTAATGCCGGACAGGCCTTCGGTCAGGTTCGGAAAGCCGTAAGATGAGTAAGCCTCGACGGTCACGGTTCTGGTGGAAACGGCCGCGAACAGGACCTGCGAGGGCGCGGCGCTATGGGTCAGCGTGCCGCCCAGCACATAGTATTCGGTCGGCACGCCGCTGTAGCTGACGGCGGACGCGCGGGCATACCAGGTGGTATTGGGCGTAAGGCCGCCTATGGCCGAGGTGGTGACGTAAAGCGGGTAGCTGTCGGCGCGCAGCAGAGAGAAATTACTATAACTCGACACCTGCAGCCGGTAAGCCGTGCCGTCGGAGTTGCCGTTCCTTCCCCATTGGAAGGTGACCCCTTCCTGGTTGACCCCGTCGAAAGCCGCCGCCGCGGCATTGGGCACTATGGCGTGCGTCACCGTGGTGCCGAGCGGCAGCCAGGAATAGTCCGTCATGCCGCCGGAGTTGCGAGCCTGCATGCGGAAGTGGTAGGTGGTATTACTGGCCAGGCCCTGCACCGGGATAGTAAAGATCGCCGGATCGTTTGCCCCGTCGTAGGCTATAGCGCCGCTGAAGTCCGGAGCGGTAGAGGCCTGCACCGTGTAGCTGGCGCCGGCCCCGTTGTAGCCGCCCGCCGCCGTGCCGGAAGAGTAGGCGACGGCAACGCTGGAAGGGAACACCTCCACGAAAGTGGTGCCGGTTTCGCTCAGGGCCAAGGCCGCCAGGGTGTAGGTTGAAACGGTCACCGACTCGGCGGTCTCCGTCCCCTCCTGGTTGCGCGCCTTGGCCTTGAAAGTGTAGAAGGTGTTGGGCGCCAGGCCGGAGAACGCTAGCGCCACGCCGGGGTTGTACGCCATGACCGAGTTTATATAGCTGCCGCTGTTGCCTCCGGCAGCGTAAACCCTGCCGCCCACCCCGGCAGCGGCAAGAGCGCTGCGGCCATTGGGCAGCGGCGCCCTGGAGGTCCAGGCATCAGTTAAAGGATCGTACTCGCCGTTGTAATTCAGGTAGCCGGCGTAATAGCCGCCGACCGCGAAGAGTTTGCCGCCCGCCTGCGCGGCACCCAGCATATAACTCGCGTTCGGCAGCGCGGCCCTGGTAGTCCAAGCGTCCAGGGCTGGATCGTACTCCTCGTTGACTGCAAGAACGCTTGCTCCATAGCCGCCCACCACGTAGAAGCGCCCGCTGACAACGGCCCCGGCGGTATAGTAGCGGGGGGTGGGCATGCCGGCTTTGGCCGCCCACCGGTCATAAGCGGGGTCATACTCCTCGTTGGAGGAAAGGTCGGCGCCGTTAGAACCGCCGGCCGCGTAAAGCTTCCCGGCAATAGCAGCGGCCGCCAGGCCGTAGCGTTCGGTAGGCATGGGAGCCCGGGGGGTCCAGGCGTCGGCCTCCGGGTCGTACTCCTCGTTGACGGAGTAATTGAACGCTCCGGAACGGCCGCCCACGGCGTACAGTTTGCCCCCTATGGCCGCGGCGCCAAACCCGTAGCGCGCCGTCGGCATGGCGGCCTTAGTGGCCCAGGCGTTCAGAACGGGATCGTACTCACTGTTATAGTCGAAAGGCGCGCCGCCAACCCAGCCGCCCAGCACATATAGTTTCCCTCCCAGGGAGGCCGCCGCCGCCATACCGATGCTGGAAGCCAGCGACGCCCTGTTGGACCAGTAATTACCTGAGGAACCCCAGACGCCGTAAACATTGTCTGTGGTTATATTCACGCCGGAGACGCCGCGCTCAAGGCCGGTCAGGCCAGCGGCGTAGGCCGACGCCGTTATGGCAGTGGTCCCGACTTCGTCCATGTAGACGTCGGTCGGGGTTTTCATGCGCGTGACGGTGGAGCCCAGCAGCGTGTAGGCGGTGTAAATATTGACGTCGTTCAACGCGGCCACGCGCGCGTAATAGGTTGTATTGGATATCAGCCCGGCCAGGCCGGCGTAGAGATTGACGGTCAGCGAGGACACCGCCACCGACGAGAAATCCGGGGCGGTGGAGATCTGCGCGTTATAATAGGTGCCGCCGGGATTGCCATTGGCCTGCCAGCCGGCCCACACCGTAAAGTCCGTCACCGTGTAAAGCGGATCAGAACCCGCAACCGGCTGCGCCGCCAGAGTCCAGGTTGAGGCGGTCACCTCGGCCGTTTCGCCGCCCGCCAGATTGCGCACCTTGGCCTTGAAGTTATACAGCGTGTTCGGCGTCAGCCCGGAGAAGCGCCGCGAGACTCCGGGGTTATATTCCTCGTTAGTGTCCACGGGGCCGAAGTTGTCGCCGCCAATTACATACAGGCGGCCGGCGACAGCAACAACCGCCGGCAGGCCTCGGGGCATGGACAGGGCCGCGCGGGTTACCCACTGGTCCGCGGCGGGATCGTATTCTTCGTTGACGGTCAGCGGGCCGTTGCCGCCTACCGCGTAGACCTTACCGCCCACGGCAGCCGCGCCCAGCTGGGTGCGGGTAGTGGGCATTGAAGCCTTGGCGGCCCAGGCATTAGCGGCCGGGTCGTACTCGCGATTCTCATTGCCGGCGCCGAGCACATAAACGCGGCCGTTCACCACCGCCGCCGACAGGTCCATCGCGGCGCCGGTCATCGGAGTTTTTGTAGCCCACGCATCGCTGACCGGGTCGTACTCTTCGTTGACGGCGGTCTGCGCCTGGCCGGTATAGCCGCCGATAGCGTAGATCCTGCCGGCCACGGCGGCCGCGGCAAAAGCGTTGCGGGCGGTAGGCATCGGCGCTTTAGTAGTCCAGCCGCCGGTCTCCGGGTCGTATTCCTCGTTAGTCGCCAGGCGCGAGCCGGCCATGCCGCCCAGGGCGTAGACCTTACCGCCCGCGGAGGCCGCGGCCAGGCTGCTGCGGCTGGTGGGCATGGCGGCCCTGGTGGTCCAGGCGTCGCTGACCGGGTCATACTCGCGGTTATTTGAGCCGGTGCCCACCACGTATATCTTCCCGCCTGCTACGGCCGCGGCCATGGTGTAGTCGGCCGCCGGAATCAGCGCCGCCTTGGAGGCCCAGACGTTTCCGCCGGTACCCCAATCGCCGTAAAGCGTGCCGGTGGTTATGTTCACGCCGGAGAGGCCGCGCTCCAGGCCGGTGAAAGCGGGGCTGGCGGCGTAGGCGGAGGCTGTTATGGTCGCGGCATAAACCTCGTCGAAGTAGACGCTCGCCGGGGGTTCCACCGCGGTGACCGTGGAGCCTAGCGAGGTGTAAGCCGTAATTATCCCGCCGCCGTTTATGGCGGCCGCGCGGCCGTAGTAGGTGGTATTAGCGGCGAGACCAACCAGCCAGGCCTCGGCATTGTAAGTATCGGAGGAGGCCGCTATTGCCCCGAAGGCGGCGTCGGTGGACACCTGCGCCCGGTACAGGGTGCTGCCCAGCGGGTTCTCCCCCTCCGCCCACGCCAGCGACAGCGAAGAGACAAAGACCGCGTCGATAGGCTTGACCACGGGCGGTACGGCCAGCGTCCAGGTGGAAACCGTCATAGTCTCGGAGGTTTCCACTCCCTCGGCGTTGCGCAGCTTGGCCTTAAAGGTGTACTGGGTGTTGGGCAGCAGGCCGGAAAACTGCCTGGACACGCCGGGGTTATAAACCTCGTTAAGCGTGAGCGCGGCGCCATTAAAGCCGCCCAGGGCGTATATAAGGCCGGCGTAGCCCGCGGCGGCCAGCCCCTGCCGGGCCGACGCAAGCCTCGGCCTGGTTAGCCAGCTATCCGCCGACGGATCATACTCTTCGTTTATATTGAGAGGGCCGTTGCCGCCCAGGGCGTACAGCTTGCCGCCGGCGGCCGCTGCGCCCAGGCTGAAGCGCCCCGTGAGCATGTCCGCCCTGGTCTCCCAGGTTCCGGCAGCGGGGTCATAAACCTCATTGTCTTTCAGGGCGGTGCTGCCGTTCCAGCCGCCGACCGCGTAAAGCTTGTCGTCAATTACCGCCGCGGCCAGCGCGCCGCGCGCGGCCTTCATGGCCGTTTTCGAGGTCCAGCTGTCGGACGCCGGGTCATATTCCTGGTTAAGGTTCGCGGCGGGAACGCCGGCGTAGCCGCCTACCACATAAACCCGGCCGCCTATGGCGCCGGCCGCGGCCTGGTCGCGGGCGGTTGTCATCGGGGCTTTGGTAGTCCAGGAATTGGCCGCGGTGTCGTACTCTTCGTTAACGGCCAGCGCGCTGCCGTTGTTGCCGCCTATGGCGTAAATCAGGCCATTGTGGGCGGCAGCCACCAGGCCGCTGCGGCCCGTAGGCATGGCCGTTTTGGTGACCCAGGAATTAGCGGCCGGGTCATATTCTTCGTTGAGGGTAAGATAGCCGTCGCCGCCGAGCAGGTATATTTTCCCTGCAGAGAGCGCCGCGGCGTGGCCGCTGCGGGCTACGGGAAGGTTCGCCCTGGAAGACCAGTAATTACCACTGGAGCCCCACAAGTCGTAAGTGCCGGTGGTTATAGCCACGCCGGAATCGCCCATGTGCATGCCGCTGAAGGCCGGCCCAGGGGCGTAGGCGGAGGCCGTTATGGTCATGCTGTCCACTTCGTCGAAGTAGACGGTCGACGGGGCCTCAATGGCCGTGGCGGTGGAGGTCAGAGTTACCCAGCCGGTGGGCGAGCCGGAGCGGTTGAGGGCGTTAACGCGCAGATAATAATAAGTGTTGGCGACTGCCAGGGGCCCCAGTTCGGCGTAGGTATTGAGCGTCTGGCTGGTGATCAGCAGCGGCGAGAACCCGGGATTAGCGGCGGCCTGCACTGTGTACCAGGTGTCGGCGCTGTTGCCGTTGGCGTCCCAGTCTGCCGTTATCGAGTAACTGGTCACGGCCACGGCGGGCAGCGGCAGCGGCGGATTCACCATGGTGACGGTGCTGCCCAGCGCCAGCCAGGTGTAGTCTGTCATATTCCCGGAATTATAAGCCTGGATGCGGAAGTAATAAGAGGTGTTGGAGGCCAGCGGCAAGGTAGCGCCGGCCACATTATAGGTATAAGACGAAACATTGGTTCCCAGGTAGTCGGAGGAAGTGGACGCGACCACCAAATAGCTGGCCCCGGCGCCGTTGAAAGAGGTGCCGGTGCCGGAGGACCAAGCCACCGCAACGCTGGAGGGATAAACCCCGGTGAAGACCTGCCCGCCAGACGGCAGCCCGACGGCGGCCAGCGTATAGGTGGAGACATTAACGCTCCCGGCAGTCTCGGTCCCTACCTGGTTGCGCGCCTTGGCCTTGAAGGTGTATTGCGTATTGGGCTTCAGGCCGGAGAAAGAACGCGATACGCCCGGGACATAGCGCTCGTTAGTGCCGAGCTGCGCGGCGTCCCAGCCGCCGATGACGTACAGGCCGCCCCCTATCACTCCTACGGAGATCGCGTCCCGCGGGGAAAGGACCGGCGCGCGCTCGGTCCAGACGTCCGAGACCGGGTCGTACATATAGTTTACAGACCTGCCCAGCGCATACAGCTTCCCGCCTACCGCTGCGCCGACAATATCCATGCGGGCGGACGGCATGGAAGCTTTAGTGGTCCAGGCGTTAGCGTCCGGATCATACTCTTCATTAACGTCGAGCGCCGTGCCGTTATAACCGCCGGCCACATACAGCCGGCCCGCTATAACAGCGGCGGCCGCGCCGCTGCGGGCAAAAGACATGGAGGCTTTGGTGGTCCACGCGTTCGTCGCCGGGTCGTACATCTCATTGGCAGCCAGCGGGCCGCCGTTATCGCCGCCGACGGCGTAAAGTTTGCCGCCCAGCGCCGCGGCGCGCAGGTCCTTGCGCGCGGTAGGCGCGGCCGCCCGCGTCAGCCAGGTATTGGATTCGGGGTCATACTCCTCGTTGGTATTCAGGTAGGCCGGGTTCTCCCCGCCTACGGCGTACAGCCGCCCGCCGATAGCCGCGGACGCGTGGTAGCGCCGGCCGGTAGGCATGGCGGTTTTCGTAGCCCAGGAATTAGCCACGGGATCGTAAACCTCGTTCGCGGGCGAATAGACTCCCACGGCCCCGCCCAGAGCGTACAGTTTGCCACCCAGCGCCGCTACGGCCAGGGCCGAACGCGCGGTAGGCATGGAGGCTTTCGTGGTCCAGTAATTGCCGGTAGAGCCCCAGAGGTCGTAGGTGCCGGAGGAAATGGCAACGGCGGAGAGGCCGAGCTCCAGGCCGGAGAAGGCGGCGCCGGGCGCGTAGGCGGAGGCCGTAATAGTGGTGACGCTCACCTCGTCTATGTAAACGCTGGTCGGGGTCTCTATGGCGGTAACCGTCGAGCCCAGCGTCAGCCAGCTGTAATCGGTCATGCCGCCCGCGTTATAAGCCTGCACGCGGAAGTGGTAAGTGGTATTGGGCAGCAGCGTATAGGCGTTGAAAGAGAACGAATCCCCGGCCATGGAAGAGATCTTCACGCCCAGGAAATCCGGCGAGGTGGAAGCCTCCACCTTGAAGTCCGCGCCGGCGCCGTTCCAGCCGGTGGCCGCGCTGCCGGTGGACCAGGCCACCCAGACGGAATCGGCGTTTACCTGCGGGAAAGGCTGCCCGTCGGCGGAAGGCCCGACATAAGCCAGCGTGTAGGTAGAGACCGTCACGCTCTCTCCGGTCAGCGTGCCGCTCAGGCTGCGCGCCTTGGCCTTGAAGTTGTAAAGCGTATTGGGCGTCAGGCCGAAGATCACGCGCGCCGTGCCGGGCACGTAGGCCTCGTTGGCGGCGCCGAAACTGAAGCCGCCAATGACGTAGAATCTGCCGCCGGCCTGCACGCCGGCCATTACCCGCCGCGCGGAAGGCAGCGCGGCCCTGGCGGTCCAGGCGTCCGCCGCCGGGTCGTACTCTTCGTGGGCGCCGGTACTGTCGACGGCGTCCATACCGCCCGCGGCGTACAATTTTCCGCCCAGGCCGGCCAAGGCGGGCCAGTGCCGCAGCGTAGGCAACCCGGCCTTGGTGGCCCAGGTATTGCCGGCGGGGTCATACTCATGGTTCAGGTCGGTGAGCGAGCCGCCCACCGTTCCGCCCACCACGTAGACCCTGCCGCCCACCGCCGCCACCGACATATTATCCCTGATCTCCGGCATAGGGGCTTTGGTCGTCCAAGTGTCGGTCTCCGGGTCATACATCTCGTTGAGAGCGCTGTTGCCGCCTATCGCGTAGAGTTTCCCATCCACTACGGCAGCGCCCAACCCTCGACGGGGCGCCGGCAGCGGCGCCTTAGCGGCCCAGGCATTGGCGACCGGGTCGTACGCCTCGTTCTTAGCCAAGTCCAGGCTGTCGAAACCGCCCACCGCGTACAATTTGCCGCCTATAACCCCGGCCGCGGTTACCTGGCGCGGGCTGGGCAGGGGCGCTTTGGAAGTCCAGGTATTGGCGGCGGGGTCGTATTCGTCGTTATAGTCGTAGTAACTGCTGCCGCCGTCGCCGCCGCCCACCACGTAGATCTTGCCGCCTATAGCGCCGCCCGCGTTGTACCAGCGCTGGAGATCCAGGGAGGCCCTGGTTTCCCAATAGCCGCCGGTGGAGCCCCAGATGTCGAAGGTGGTGCCGGTGGTAATAGCCACGGCGGAACCCTGGCGCTCCAGGCCCGTGAAGGCCGGCGAGGGCGCGTAGGCGGAGGCCACTATGGTGCTGACGCTCACATAGTCGAAATAAACGTTGGTCGGGGTTTCTATATGCGTCACCGTGGAGCCAAGCGCCAGCCAGCTGTAATCGGTCATGCCGCCGGCATTGTAGGCCTGCACGCGGAAGTAATAAGAGGTGTTGGCGGACAGGGGCAGCGTGGCGCCGGCCACGTTATAAGTCAAAGAAGAAACTATTACGCCGGAGAAATCCGCCGTCGTGGAGGCGTGCACCAGGAAGCGCGCGCCGGGGCCGTTGTAGCCGATAGCCGCCGTGCCGGAAGACCAGGCCACCGCCGCGCTGGAGAGGTAAACCCCGGCGAAAGGCTGGCCGTTGGCTGGCATACTCACGGCGGCCAGGGTGTAGGTGGAGATGCCGGCTATCTCCGCCGTTGCCATCCCGTCCGTATTGCGCGCCTTGGCTTTGAAGGAATACTCGGTGTTGGGCGTCAGCCCGGTGAATTGGCGGGATACGCCGGCCACGTACTCGTAGTTGGCAGCGGGGCTGGCGCTGCCGCCGACCGCGTATATACGCCCCGCCACGGCCGCGGCGGCCAGGCTGTCATCAGCCAGGGGCATGGCGGCCTGAACGGACCAGGAGTCGGAGACGGGATCATAAGCCACGTTCTGGGCCAGCGAACCGCCGTTATAACCGCCCACCACGTACAACTTTCCGCCGACCGCGGCGCTGCCGGAATAATGACGGGCGCCCGGCATGGCCGTCCTGGTAGTCCAGGAATTCAGGACGGGGTCGTACTCCTCCGTTACCGCCATGGGCGTGCCGTCGGAGCCTCCCGCCGCGTAAAGTTTCCCGCCGATCGCGGCCGCTGCGAAGTTCCCGCGCGGAGTCGGTATGGGGCTCTTTGTGGTCCAGGAATTGGTGGCCGGGTCGTAAGCCTCGGTCTGGTCTTTATAGCCGGTATTGTAGCCGCCGACGGCGTAGACCTTTCCGTCCAGCGCCACGGCCGCCAGCTGGTTGCGGACGGTGGGCATACCGGCTTTAGCGGCCCAGGCATTGGCGGCCGGATCGTAGGCGTCGGTAAAAAGCACATTGCCGCCCGAATTATTGCCGCCCACGACGTAGATCCTCCCGCCCACGGCGGCGGCCCCGAACTCGCGGCGCGTGGCGGTCATCGGCGCCCTGGTGGTCCAGACATTTGTTGCGGGGTCAAATTCCTCGTTCTGATCGTAATATGCGCCGGTATAGCCGCCCAGCGCGTGGATCTTGCCGCCGAGCGAGACGGCGGAGAGGTAATAGCGCCCGGTCGGGAGCGGCGCGCGCGTATTCCAGTAATTACCGCTGGAGCCCCAGACGCCGTAAATAGTATCGGTGGTTATATTAACGGCGGACAGGCCGCGGTCCAGGCCGGTGAACAGCGGCGCGTAGGCGGAGGCGGTGATGGTGCTGGCCCCCACCTCGTCGAAGTAGACGCCGGTGGGCGCCTCTATGGTAGTGGCCACTATCGGGAGCGCCACCCATTCCGTGGCCGAGCCGGAGCGGTTTACAGCGTTAACGCGCAGGTAGTAGTAGGTGTTGGGCATTGTAAGGCCCATTATCTCGGCGCTGCTGTTGAGCGTAAGGCTGGAGGCCATCACCGGCGTGAAATCCGGCATGGTGGAGGCCTGCACGGTATACCAGGTGTCGGCGCTGTTGCCGTTGGGGTCCCAGGCGGCAGTTATTGAATAAGTGGTCATGGCCGTCACCGGCATGGAGAGCGGCGGATTCACCATGGTGACAGTGCTGCCCAGCGCCAGCCAGGCGTAGTCCGTCATATTGCCGGAGTTATAGGCCTGTATGCGGAAATAATACGAGGTGTTGGCAGAGAGCGGCAGGGTAGCGCCGGCGATGTTATAGGTAGTAGAAGAAACATTCGCCGCGCCGAGGAAGTCCGGCGAGGTAGAGGCCACAACCACGAAATGTGCGCCTGCGCCGTTGAAGGCTGTGCCGGTGCCGGAAGACCAGGCCACGGCCACGCTGGAAGGATAAACCCCGGTGAAGACCTGCCCGCCCGCCGGCAGCGCCACGGCCGCAAGGGTGTAGGTGGAGACGGTTACGCTGTCGCCGGTCTCCACCCCGCCCTGGTTGCGCGCTTTGGCCTTGAAGGTGTACTGGGTATTGGGTTGCAACCCGGCAAAGACGCGAGCCACTCCGGGGATGTACTCCTGGTTAAGGTTGGTTCCGCCTACGCCGCCCAGGGCGTACACTTTGCCTCCGGCCGCGGCCACGCCCATGCCGTAGCGCGGGGTTAAGATGGAGGCTTTGGCGGACCAGGCGTCTGCGGCCGGGTCGTATTCAGCGGTAACAGAGACCGCGCCGGCGCTATAACCCGAGACCGCCAGGACCTTTCCGCCCACGGCGGCCGCGCCAGGCATTAACCGTATTTCCGGCAGCGGAGCTTTTGTCGTCCAGGAGTCGAGAATCGGGTCGTATTCCTCGTTTACGTCAAGGTAAGAACCATTGCTGCCTCCCAGCGCGTAAATCTTATTATTAACCACCGCGGCCGCCAGGTCGCCGCGCGCGGTAGGCATGAGCGCCCTGGTGGACCAGGTATCCGCAGCCGGGTCATACGCCTCTGTCACTCCCAGGTAAGGCCCGCTGCCGCCGCCCATTACATAAATTTTTCCGCCAACAGCCGCCGCGGCAAAGTTTGCGCGGGCAGTAGGAAGCGAGGCCTTTGTCGCCCAGGTATTGGAGGCCGGGTCATACGCTTCGTTAACGCTGGTACCGCCGGAACCGCCAAGCGCGTACAGTTTTCCGCCTACGGACGCGGCCGCAAGGTACTCACGCGCGACACCCATCGGAGTTTTGGTCGCCCAGGCGTTGACCACCGGATCGTACTCCTCGTTAGTCTTGAGATCGGCTGCGTTATAGCCGCCCACGGCGTAGATCCTGCCGCCCAGGGAGGCCGCGGCCAGGTAGGTTCGCGCCGCGGGCATGGCGGCTTTTGTCAGCCAGTAGTTGCCGGAGGAACCCCACAGGTCGTAGGTGCCGGAGGTGATGGCCACGGCGGAGAGGCCGCGCTCCAGGCCGGTGAAGGCCGCGCCAGGCGCGTAGGCGGAGGCCACTATGGTGGCGGTGCCGACCTCGTCGATGTAGACGCTGGTCGGGGCTTCTATGCGGGTCACGGTGGAGCCCAGCAGCAGCCAGCTGTAGTCTGTCATGCCGCCCTTATTATAGGCCTGCACGCGGAAATGGTAGGTGGTATTGGGCAGCAGCGTTTTGGCCTCGAAGGAGAACGAGTCGCCGGCCATCGAAGAGATTTTTACGCCCAGGAAATCGGGAGAGGTGGAAACTTCCACCTTGAAATCGGCGCCAGCCCCGTTCCAGCCGGTGGCCACGCTGCCGGTGGACCAGGCCACCCAGGTCGAGTTGGAACTCACCTGCGGGAAAGTCTCGGCCCCGACCGTCTGCCCTACGTAAGCCAGCGTATAAGTAGACACCGTCACGCTCTCGCCGGTCAGGGTGCCGGACAAGTTGCGCGCCTTGGCCTTGAAGCTGTAAAGCGTATTGGGCGTCAGGCCGGTGAGAGAGCGCGCCACGCCGGGGTTATACTCATCGTTGTTATTCAGGTAACTGCTGTTATATCCGCCCGCCGCGTACAGCCGGCCGTTTATTACCCCAGCGGCCAGGTCCGAGCGGATAGCCGGCAGCGGCGCTTTTGTAGTCCAGGCATCGGCAGCGGGATCGTAAGCCTCGCTGATATTCATTTCGCTCCCGTTATTGCCGCCCACAGCGTACAGATTGCCGCCTATTACCCCGGCGGCCATGCGGCTGCGGGCCGCGGGCAGCGCAGTTTTTGTCGTCCAGGCATTGGCAGCGGGGTCGTAGGCCTCGTTGGCGGTCAGGTTGCTGCCGTTAGCCCCGCCCACAGCGTACAGTTTACCGTCTATTACACCCGCGGCCAAGCCGGAGCGGGGCGTGGGCAGCGGCGCTTTGGTGGTCCAGGCATTGACCACGGGGTCGTACTCCTCGTTGAGATTCAAGAAACTACCGTCAGACCCGCCCGCCGCATATAGCCTGCCGGCTATTACCCCCGCGGAAAAAGCATAGCGGGCCGTGGGCATCTGCGCTTTGGTGGTCCAAGCATTAGCCGCGGGGTCATACTCCTCGTTGGTTTTCAGGTAGCCCGTGCTATACCCGCCCACCGCGTACAGCCTGCCGCCTATCACCCCCGCGGCCAGTCCCTGCCGGGCGGTGGGCAGCGCGGTTTTTGTGGTCCAGGCGTTAACCGCCGGGTCGTACTCCTCGTTGGTATCAAGGGCGCTGCCGTTATCTCCGCCAACCATGTATAACCTGCCGCCTATTACCCCGGCGGCCAGGCGGAACCGGGCGGTGGGCAGCACGGTCTTGCTTGCCCAGTAATTGCCGGTGGAGCCCCAGATGTCGAAGGTGGTGCCGGTGGTTACAGCTACGGCGGAACCGGCGCGCTCCAGGCCGGTGAAGGCTGGCGACGGCGCGTAGGCGCTGGCCACTATGGTGCTCACGCCCACCTCGTCGATGTAGACGCTGGTGGGCGTCTCTATATGCGTTACGGTGGACCCCAGCACCAGCCAGCTGTAATCCGTCATGCCGCCCGCGTTATAGGCCTGCACGCGGAAGTAATAAGAGGTGTTGGCGGACAGGGGCAGCGTGGCGCCGTCCACGTTATAAGTCAAAGAAGAAACTATTGCGCCGGAGAAGTCCGCCGCCGTGGAAGCGTGCACCAGGAAGCGCGCGCCGGGCCCATTATAGCCGTCCGCCGCTGTGCCTGAAGACCAGGCCACCGCCACGCTGGAAGAATATACACCGGCAAAAGTCTGCCCGCTCTCCGCCAGCGCCACCGCCGCGAGGGTGTAGGTAGAAGTTATCGGACTGTCGGTCGTCTCGCCGCCGGACTGATTGCGGGACCTGGCCTTGAAGTTATAGAGCGTGTTGGGTTGCAGGGCTCCAAAAGTTTTTGCGGTGCCGGGTGTATACTCGTAATTTATTGACAACATCGAAGGGCTGTTATACCCGCCAAGGCAGTAGATTTTTCCTCCGGAAGCGGCTATTCCGAAGTAGTAGGCGGGGTAACCGGTGGCCACAGTCCGCCAAGTATTGGTAACGGGGTCAAAAGACTCGGTAATGCCCGTCTGAGAACCGCTTCTCATGCCGCCCACGGCGTAAACTTTACCGCCCACGGCAGCCGCGCCCAGACCGACGCGGCCGTAACCCATCGAAGTTTTTGTCAGCCAGGAATCGGTTACAGGGTCGTACTCTTCGTTGGTGGCAAGGTCGCCGGAACCGCCCACCACATAAACCTTGCCGCCCACGACCGCGGCCGACAGGCCGGAACGATTGGAAGGCGGGAGTCCCTTCTCGGTCCAGGTATCCAGCTCAGGATCATATTCCTCGGTAACATCGCTGCCGAAAGTATAGATCTTCCCGTTAACTGCGGCGGCGGCGAAAGAATAGCGCCCCACCGTCATGCTGGATTTTGTAACCCAGGTGTTGCCTACAGGGTCATATTCCTCGTTAATTATCTTAGCCCCGGCCCCCACGCTTCCACCCAGCACGTAAATCTTTCCGGCAGCCGCGACAGCCGCAAGTCCATGCCGGGCGTTAGGCATATTCGCCTTTGTTACTTTGGTATTGGTGATGGGGTCGTATTCCTGAGTAATCTTATAGTAGATTGAATTATCATAGCCGCCAAAAGTATAGACCTTTCCGCCTAATTCCGCGGCGGCCAGCAGGTATCTGGCGGTAGTAATGGCAAGTTTTGATGTCCAGGTATCCGCAACGGTGTTCCAGTCTCCATAAGCGGTCCCGGTAGTAACATTAATGCCGGTGCTGCCGGTCTTAGGATTTGTAAAAGCGGGGTTAGGGGCGTAAGCTGAGGCCGTTATGGTCGTGATACCAACTTCGTCTACATAGATACTCTGCACGGACTCAATGTCGGTAGCGAAAGAGTCCAGCGGCACCCAATCCGTGGGCGAGCCGGACTGGTTGACGGCCCGGACGCGGGTGTAATAGTAGGTGTTGGGCTGCAGGCCGGAAATGACGGCTGCAGTATTCAGCGTCACGCTGGAAGCTGCCACGGCGGTGAAGCCGGCGTCGGTGGCCGCCTGCGCGGTGTACCAGGTGTCAGGGCCGTTGCCGTTGGCGCCCCACTCCAGGGTGACAGAGTACGAAGAGAAATTGAGCGCCGGCATATAGAGCGGCAGGTTCACCATGGTGACGGTGCTGCCCAGCGCCAGCCAGGTGTAGTCGGTATAGCCGCCCTTGTTCCGGGCCTGGATGCGGAAGTGGTAAGTGGTGTTGGCCTGCAGGCCTTCCATGTGCACCGGGTTCCAGCCCTGGTTTATGGTCAGCGTGCCGGTGAAGTCGGCGGCCGTAGACCCCTGCAGCAGGTAATTGGCGTCGGGGCCGTTGTAGCCGCCGGAAACGGTGCCGGAGGCCCAAGCCACGACTACGCTAGAGGTGTAGACATTGTCGAAGGTATGCCCGTCGGGCAGCAGCGCCACGGTGGCCAGGGTGTAGGTGGAAACCCACGGCCCGTCGGCCGTCTCTATCCCGTTGAGATTGCGCGCCTTGGCCTTGAAGGAATACTCCATGTTGGGCTGCAGGCCGGAGAAAGTGCGCGCAACACCTGGGCGATATTCCTCATTAGAATCAGCGTCAGTGACTCCATATAATCCACCCAGTGAATATAATTTACCAGCCACCGCAGCAGCCGCCAAACTCCGACGCGCCGTTGGCATAGGCGCTTTAGTTGCCCATGTGTTAAAGATAGGGTCATATTCCTCATTGGTATTCAGCGAAAGTCCAAGCGCTTCTCCCCCAACGGCATATAATTTGCCGCCGATTACCGTTGCGGAGAGGTAATAGCGCGCTGTCGGCATGGGAGTTTTTGTGCTCCAGTTATCAGTCGAAGGGTTGTATTCCTCGGTGGTATCATACAGAGTGCCATTATCTTGTCCCCCAATAGCGTACAGTTTGCCACCTGTCACTCCGACCGACAAAAAGTCACGGGCGATGGACATAGCCGCCTTAGTCACCCAAGTGTCAGATACAGGGGAATATTCTTCGTTTGTGCCGGTGACATTATAATCGACGTCCAATCCGCCGACTGCGTACAGTTTGCCATCCGCTACTGCCCCCGCTAAGGCTGTACGGACCGTTGGCATTGCGGCTTTTGTCTTCCATGTATTAGCTACCGGGTCATATTCTTCGTTAACATTCAGTGCACTCGGAATCCCCCCGCCCACCGCATATAATTTGCCTCCTATTACTCCGGATGCAAAAAAACCGCGCGATGTTGGCATTTGCGCTTTTGTGCTCCATGCATCGCTAACCGGGTCATACTCCTCATTGGTGTTCAAATAGCCGATGCCATTATTGTACCCTCCAACTGCGTACACCTTGCCGCCGATTACACCAGCTGTAAAAGCTGCGCGGGCTGTCGGCATCCCCGTTTTTATGGTCCAGTAATTGCCGGAGGAGCCCCAGAGGTCGTAGGTGCCGGAGGTGATGGCCACGCCGGAGAGGCCGCGCTCCAGGCCGGTGAAGCGCATGGCGTAGGCGGAGGCCACTATGGTGGTGGTTCCCACCTCGTCGAAGTAGACGCTCGACGGGGTTTCGATATAAGTCGCGGTGGAACCCAGCGCCACCCATTGGTCGTCGGTAGCGCCGTAGGTATTGTAAGCCTTGACGCGGAAATAATGGGTGGTGTTGGCCGCCAGGTCCACCACCCAGCTGATGTTATACGTGGTGGAAGTGATGGAGTTGCCGGAGAAGTCCGCCGTAGTGGAGGCCTGCACTTTATAGCTGGCGCCCTCGCCGTTGAAGCCGCCGGCCGGGGTGCCGGAGGACCAGGCCACCGTAACGCCGGCCTGGAAAAGGCCGGAGAAGACCTGGCCGTTCTCCGGCAGCGCCACGGCGGCCAGCGTGTAGGTGGAGACCGTAACGCTCTCATTGGTCTCCGTCCCCTTCAAATTGCGCGCCTTGGCCTTGAAATTATAGAGAGTGTTGGGCTGCAGGCCGGTGAATTGCCGCGTCACGCCGGGGTTGTACTCCTCGGTGAGGGAGGGCCCTCCCGACCCGCTTACGACATACAGTTTTCCGGCGGCCGCGGCGCCCGCGGCGCCGTAACGCGGGGTTATCATTCCGGTTTTTTCAATCCAGGTGTCGGAGAGCGGGTCGTACGCCTCGTTAGTGGCAAGCGCCGCCCCGCTAAACCCGCCCGTCACATAAACCTTGCCGCCTATCGTGGCCATGGAAACATAGCTGCGCGAGGCCGGCATGGCGGCTTTTGCAAACCAGGCATCGGAGAGCGGGTTGTACTCCTCGTTAGCGGCAAGGCCCGAGCCATTGAATCCGCCTACGACATACAGCCTGCCCCCGGCGGCCGCCGCCGCGGTATAGGCGCGCGGCGTGAGCATGGTGTTCCTTGTCGCCCAGGTATCAGAGGCCGGATCATACTCTTCGTTAACACCCAGATAAGAACCGTCCGAGCCGCCTATGGCATATACACGGCCGCCAGATGCCGCGGCGGCAAAAGCGGCACGCGGGGTAGGCATCGGCGCCTTTGTCTGCCAGGAATTGGAAACCGGGTCATAGACTTCATTGGCGCCCAGGTACGTGCCGACATAGTTATCGCCGCCTGAGGCATACACTTTGCCGGCCAGGGAGACAGCGGCGAGGTACTCTCTGGCGGTAGGCATGGAAGCTTTCGGCGTCCAGATATTTAGCGCCGGATCGTACTCCTCGTTAGCATCCAGCGCCGCCCCGCCGTAAGCTCCCCCGACAACATAAACTTTCCCGCCAACCGCGGCGGCCGCCGCAAAGGTGCGCGGGGACGGAATCTGCGTCTTAGAAGTCCAGTAATTGCCGGTGGAGCCCCAGGCCTCGAAAATTGTGTCGGTGGTCACAGCCACGGCGGTGCCTTCGCGCTCCAGGCCGGTGAAGGCCGCGCCGGGGGCGTAGGCGGAGGCCACTATGGTGTTGCTGCCCACCTCGTCGAAGTAGACGCCGGTCGGTTCCTCTATCAGCGTCACCGGGGTCATGTTGGGCGTGGGATAATAATAGGTGGTCTGGTCCCACAGCGCGCCCGCGGTCACATAATAGGTGGTGTTGTGGGCCAGGCCGGTCAGGTCCAGCACTGACAGCTGCTGCGCCGTGGCGGTGGAGATCACATCCCCGTTAAAGTATTCGTCGGTGGAGGCCACTACCTGGTAGCCAAGGGCGTCGACGGTGCCCACGCCCACGCTGATGGTGCTGCCGTACACCCCCATCAGCGACCGCGCGTAGGGCCAGGGCCAGGTTATGCGGTTGCCGGGGTCAATGGCCAGATACTGCGAGGCGCTCTGGCCAAAGGGATAAGTGACATTTATGCCGCCGCCCGTCATGGCCGCGGCGTTTATGTTCACGGCTATATCGGTACTGTCGAAGTGCACCGAAGAAATGGTTAAGCTGTAATTGGAATTCAGCATCTGTATGGCCGTGGCGCCCGGCGACAGGGCCCGGAAGGTCAGGGTGCTGATGGAAAGCGTCACAAAAGCCGAGGGAAACACCACGCCGTAAGAGCCGCCGCCTACTGCGTTTGAGGAAAGTATAACGGAACCGCTGCTCTGCTTGTCCAAGCTTATCGCCGTACCGCCGGGACCGCCGGAAATTACGTTATTCGAGGCGGTGTAGACACCGTAACCCTCTATCACCAGCCCCAGGCCGCCGGTCCAGGTGCTGACCAGCACGTTACGGTAAAGCCGCGTCGGGTCGGACTCCCGCACATAGGCCGCGGTAGAGCCGGCCACATAACAGTCCGCGACTACGGAGTCGGGCGCCTGGGAAAAGTTAAGCGCGGGATAATTGCCGGCGCCGTTGGTTACGGTGCTGTAGCTTATTGTGTTCGCGCTCCCCCAATTAGAGAAGCTCACGCTGGTGCCCATAGGGTTGTGCAGGAGGCTCCGGGTTACCAGCGTGTTCGAGGCCGCGCTGGCCTGGATGGCATAGCCGCCCGCCCCGTTGCCGGTCACCGTGCTGCCGCTTACCGCGTTGCCCGTGCCGGAGAGATATACCGCGGTGCCGGCGCTGTTGCTGACATAGCTGTCGGCCAGCGTATTGCCGCCCGTGTTGAAGGAGACCGCGTAAGAACCGGCGCCAGCGGCAGCCGTGACCGTGCTGTTCTCTATCCTGTTGCCGCCGCCGGTGTTGGCCAGTACCGCCGTGCCGGCGCTGTTGCTGACATAACTGCCGGTCACCAGTGCGTTAGAGGCCGCGAAATGCACGGCGTACATCCCGACCGTGCCGGAAATAATGACGCTCCCGCTTACGGTGCCGGCCGTGCCGAAATAGAGCGGCGTGCCGCCGATGTTGGCGAGGTAGCTGTCCTCTATCCTGTTGCCGGCGCCGGCGATGTTTTCGTAATAAGCCGGCCGGTCCGTCCCGGCTATGCCGGTCATGGTGCTTAAACTCACGGTGTTGTAACTGGCTGCACTGCCAAAATGCGCGCCATAGCCGCCGGGATTTGTAAAGAAACTGCCGGTTACGGTATTGGATGAAGAGGCCTCAAAATACGCGCCTGACATGTCAGCGCCTGCGATGTCAAGCATGGACAGTTCCACGTAGTTGGAGTTGGAGCCGTTAGTAAAATGCAGCCCGTCTCCAGACAGGTTGGAGACGTAGACCTCTGAAACGGTATTGGAGGAGGCCCCGTTGAAATAAATGGCGTAGGTGCCGCCGCTGTGGGTTATGGTGCTCTGGCTGAACTCGCAGGCGTCACTGTTCTGGAACCGCACGGCCTCCGAACCCAGGCCCATGGAAATATTTATGCCCCGTATTGTCACGCTGTCGCTGTTTACCTGGAAGGCAGGCGAAGCCACGCCTGGCTGCACCGTAGGGGCCCCGGTCATGGTAGGATCTTTCACTATGCGCAGCCTGTAACCGCCGGTATCTATGCCGCTAAGGCTGACGGCTTCGGGGTAGGTGCTCTGGTCGAGCACCACCACGCAGGAGTTGGTGCTCAGGCTCACCCCCAGGGAATCGACGGCTACCTGAATGGAGACATGGTCGGCGCCGCCGTCCAGCTTTACGGTCTTCAGCACGCCGCACTGGGCCATCAGTTCCGGGGAGGGCAGGTAGAACTCCGCGCTGGGGGCGCTCATGGCGGCGCCGTTGCCGGGGAACCAGTCGGCCGCGCGCGCGGTGACATAAAGCGCCAGCGGGGCGGCCAGCAGCCCCGCGGCCAATAGCCCCCTTACACCCTCTTTTTCAAAGAGGCGCGCAAATATATTATGCCCGCGCGTTTTCATATAGAACCGCGCCCGCAGACCAAAACTCAAAAACTAAGCAACGTCCCTCTACTCTCTACTCTCGAAATTTCAGCTCAAATAGTCATATAGTAAACAGCGTCCCCTCCAGCTACGGAGTCCTGCAGCCGCGACCGCCGTAAGCGGCGAGGCGCGCATTCCAGGACAAATTGATGCCGGAGCGCTCAGATGCCCGCCCGGTACTGCTATTACCGGTGAACCCGCCGCCCCGCAGCCCTATTTCAGAAGAGTCGGGCGCCGGCCAACTGACCGGCCAGGCCACAGTGCCGTCGCCGCTGGAGGGCACACTCAAGTAGGAGCAGTTAAGAAGGATCTCGTTCACGTTGCCGGCCAGGTCGGCTATGCCATAGGGGCTGGCGCCGGTCTGCTCCGGGGTGCGGTAAACGTCGCCGCTCAGGTAGCGGCCGCTGTCGAGCACCTTGGAGGGAACACCGGGATAAAAATTCATAAAGTCGCGCGTATGAGTGCCGCCCTCGTTGCGGGGGTTATAATTGGAAGTTCCCGGGGCGGTATTGCCCCAGGGATAGGTGCGGCTGTCGCCGCCCACATCGCGCGCCGCCTTTTCAAATTCCATCTCCGTCATCGGCCTCAGCGCAGCCCAGGAGAGAAAACTCCACAGATCCGAGGGAGAGAGATAGTTCTTGGCCGCGAACCTGTCCTCAGCGGAATACTTGCTGGGATACGTTCCGCCATTGCTCATACTGTGCCCGGAACCGGAATCAGTGGCGTAAAGCGCCGCGGCCGTGGACGAGTGAACAGTATTGAGGAAATCGGCGTACTGGCCCTGCGTCAGCTCATAGCGCATGATGTAGAAGGAGTTGTAGCCGTTTGGCCAGCCAGCCGGAGTGCCGGCAGGCCGCTGAGCAGAGTCGCTGACAGTTATCTGTGAGCCGCCGCCGTAGTTATTGAATACGATGCCGCCAATTCCGCCGGCATTGTAGACGAACTGCCCTGTGGGCACCTTCACCATGGAGATGGCGAACACCTTCACCATGGCGTCGCCGCCCGTCACCCCGTCTGCGCCGTAGTTCCAGGTAACGGTGGCGCCGGCCGTCCAGTACGCCGCGTTCTGCGTGTGATTTATGAACACGCCCTTATTGTCGCTGGCCGCCGCCAGGGTGGCGCCGGCGCCCACCGCGCCTCCGGTCAGCGTAGCGTGGTTCCAGGTACCGTCTGCCCCCGCCTGCGTGGAGAACTTCACGAAGATCCAGTCGGCGGTATTGTAATTCGCCCCATTGGGCGTAGTGCCGGTGGAAACATTGTTCTCCCGCAGGGTGAAGCCGACCTCCACCCCCGCTGCCGAAGGGCTGGACAGCGTAACGCCGGTTACCGCCAGATTATTCACCGGGGCCGCCTCAGCCAGGTAGCCGGTAATGAAGGAGGCGGTCGCGGTCCACTGGCCGTAAGCCCCGCTTTCCGGGGTCTTTACCCTGACGCGCCAATGATAGAGGGTGTTCTGGTTCAACCGCGTGCCCGTGCTGTAGAAGACGAAGGTGGCGGTGCTGTCGTACACGTAAGCGTCGCTGGCCACCGCAATGGTCCAGTCCTGGCCCGAGAAAGCGCCCTGGTTAAGAAAGGCCTGCGCCCCAGTCTGGTCAAAATCGTACAGCGGGACAATACCCTGCGAGTCCATGGTGTCGGCATAGTCGACCTGGTAATTAAATTGGGCGGAGATATTTCCCCCGTCCACCATGGCGCGCAGCGCGGCCGCCGGCGACACATCCAGGGCTCCGTCTCCCGGCTCCGTCAGGAAGCCGGTCATGCCGGGCCAGTTCACGTAGGAGAAAGGATCGTTCTCGTACAGCGCGCCCCATTTGCCTTCCGGGTGTCCCAGGAAGATATTGGAGGTCGCCAGCAGCTGGCTGCCGTTGACGTTGACGTCAATGTCGGGGCTGCTGAAGTCCGCCCCCTCTATATCGGCGTTATGTACGCCGCTCAGGAAATTAATAGCCGTAGCCCCGGGGCTGAGGGTTTGGAAAGCGATATCCCGTATCTCCAGGCTGCCGCCCACGGACAGCGCGGAGAGGCTGAGGCCGTAAGCCCCGCCGGCTATGGTATTGGAATCCAATTCTACCTTGTCAGTATTGCCCGGCCCCACATAAACGGCGGCATTCCCGGAGCCTCCCGAAATAACGCTGGTGGTAACAAATACGCCCTGCACGCCCAACAGGCTCAAGCCGACGCCGTCCGTGGCCTGCAACTCACTGCCGCGCACTATGAGCGGGTTGGACGACGCGGTGTAAACCGCCGTGGAACCTTGCACATAGGAGTCAATGACGTTGTTCCAGCCTGAAGCGTCAAAATAAACGCCGTATTTGCCGGCCAGGCTGCTGGTTACGGTACTCTGGCTGATATAGTTGAATTGAGACCCCGTTATAAAGCCGATGGAATTCCCGGTATTGGAGAGGTAACTGCCCACCACGGTGTTCGACGAGCCCCCATCGAACTTCAGGGCGTGGCCGCTGGCCGAGTTAGCCGCTATCCGGGTAAGGCTTATGGTGTTAAGACTTGAGCTGCCTTCGGAATGCACCGCAAAACCGGCCTGGCTGTAAATATTGCACGCGCTTATGGTATTGCTGTGGGAGCCCCATAAACTTAAAGCCGGGTAGCCCCCGTTGTTGATAGTTATGGTACTGCGCTCTATAGTATTGCCAAAGCCGCCGGCCAGCATGACGCCCACGGTCAACGGGGCGGAGAAGTAGCAGTCCCGCACGGTATTCGTCGAGGCGCCGTCCAGCTCTAATGCCCGGTGGGCGGAGCCCCCGGTTACCGCCGTGCTGCGGCTTATCTCGTTATAGGCGGCGCCGGAGCGCATTGAAATTGCGGTGCCGGCGGAATTCAGCAGGTAGCTGCCGCTCACGGCGGCGGACGAAACGGCGTCCAGGTAAAGGGCGTATTTGCCGGACGCGCTGTTGCTGATATAGGAGTCGGAAGCACCGCCGTGGATTCCCTGAAGCCAAAGCCCGTACGCGTCCTGCACGTTGATGGTGGAATAATCCACCCGGCTGTAGCTGGAGATCTTTATGCCGGCGCCGCCTATCAGGCCGCCGGAGATTACGCTGACGCTGGAGATATTGATATTGGCGGAAGACGCCAGTATGCCGTAAGAGACGGCGCTGGCGGCAGTTATGTCTATGCCTGTTACGCTGACGCTGTCGTTGAGGATATGGAAAGCCGCCGTAGAGGAGGCGGGGGGGCTCACGACCGGCGAGGAGCTGATAAAAGTGGGGTCCTTCATGATCAGCAGGCGGTAGCTGGTGTTGTTATCCCAGCGCCCGGTCTGTATGCCTTCCACCGTCACCTGCTCGCCGTAGGTTCCGTCGTCGCGCAGCACCACGCAGGTGGTAGTGGACAGTTCCTGCGGCACAGCGTTCAAGGCCTGCCCTATCCCCGTGAAATCCCCGGCGCCGTCCTGCTTGACGTTCAGGGCGTAGCCGCAGCCGGCCGGCACGGGCCAGGCGGTCTTGCTCCAGCCGGGCGACATGGGCACGTCGGGCCCCTGCATCACGCGCAGCGTGGCGGTGGAGGAAATTCCGTCCCAGGTGTTCCAGATCACGTCTATGCCGCCGCCGTTGTTGCGCCAGCCCGCCCAGCGCACCGCCGGGTAGATCTGCGACAGCGAATCCTCGTCGGTAAGGCCCTCTATATTGTCCCAGGCCGAGCCGTTATACGCGCTGCCTTTCAGGTTGATGACGGGATTCTTGGTGTCCGAACCGGCCCAGATCACATAGACATTGCCGATAGCGTCGGCCGCCGCAGAGGGATTCGCCTGCGGCGCCTCGGGGATGGCGGTGTCCACGTAAGCCATGGGCGCCCAGGCGGCGCCGGGCGGCGCCGCGGAATATTTCACCTGGCTGTTGGAGTAAGTGCCGTCGGCGGAGCTCCACGCCGCGAAGCGGGTGCCGTCAGCCATTATCGTTAGCGACGGCGGGGACTGGTGATAGCCGCCGACGCCCGTATAGATCTCCGTCCAGCTGCCCCAGCTGCCGGCCGGGGGCCGTGAAGAATAAGAGATGACCGGGGTAGTATTAGTGCCGCCCGCGGTGGCGCGCTTGGCCACCAGGTGCAGGCCGTCCTTGTCGTCGATAGCGAGCGCGGGGAAATCAGCCTGCAGGGCGTCGTCGTTCAGCAGGACGTAGGGCGTCCAATTCCCGTCGGCGGCGCGGGAAGAATAGCGTATGCTGGCGGTGCCGGCGCCGCCCGCGTCCTCGCCGGCCCACACCACATGCAGGCCGTCGTTGGAGTCCACCGCGATATTAAAAGTGAACTCGTTGCCCTGATAGGTATGGGCCGGGATCTTGGTATGGAAATTCCAGTTATTGCCCGGCGCCGGGGCCGAAGAATAGGCGCACTTGGGCTCTACGCCGCCAGAGGGGTCCAGCTGGTTGTTGGTTCCGCCCCAGACCAGGTGCAGCACGTCCTGGCTGTCTATGGCCAGCGCCGGCCAGTACTGGTCGTAGGAGTTCGCGGAGGGGACATCGCCCGCGGTCTCTATGGGCGCGGCCGTGGTGTCGGCCCAGGTGCTCCCGTTATCAGCGGAGCGGGAGAGGAAGACGCGGAACTTGCCGTAATAATACTTCAGGTAGGCCAGGTAAAGGTTGCCGTCGGAGTCGCGCACCATGGCGCGCGGCCAGTTGTAGTTCTGGCCGTTCCACGCCATGGTAGAAACGGCCGTTCCGCCCAGCGGCTCGGCCGGCATCCGCGTCGAGCCGAGCACGACCCAGGAATAGTCGGTTATGTTGTTGCCGTTATAGGCCTGCACCCTGAAATAATAGGTGGTCTTCGGCTCAAGCCCGCCGAAGTAGCTCTGCGTAAAGTCCCAAGGGGTCTGGAACCGGAGCTCGCCGCTGAAGTCCGGCGTGGTGGAGGCCTCCACCCTGTAGCTGGCGTTGGGGCCGTTATAGCCGCCGGCCTGGCTGCCGCTGGACCAGAAGACCTGCGCGTCGTGGGCCGACAGCACCTGCACCGCCGGCCCGGAGGCCGGCACGGTGGCCACGGCCAGCGTGTAAGCGTTAAAGGTCCCCATGTCCCCGGTTTCCACGCCGGCCTGGTTGCGCGCCTTGACCATCAGGGAATACTGCGTATTGGGCTGCAGGCTGCCGAACACCTTGCTCACACCGGGGAAATAGGCGGTGGTAGAGCTCAGGTAGGTTCCGTCGTTGCCGCCAAAAGCGTAGAGTTTTCCGCCGGCGGCGGCGTACGCCATGCCTTCGCGCGGCACCGGGATGGGGTTTTTAGCGGCCCAGGCATTAGAATTAGGGTCGTAAGCCTCGTTCTTGCTAATGTAGGTCCCGTCGAAGCCGGAAGCGGCGTACAGTTTGCCGCCTATGGCGGCCGCGGCCAACCCGCTGCGCGCGGTGGGCATGGCGGCCTTGGTGGACCATGTTTTTGAATTCAGGTCGTATTCTTCGTTGACGTTCTTGTAGCCGCCGCCGTTGCCGCCCACGGCGTAGATCTTGCCGTTGAGGTAAGCCGCGGCCAGGCTCTTGCGCGCGGTGGGCATGGAGACGCCAGTGATCCAGGTATTGCTGGCCGGGTCGTAGATCTCGTTGAGCGCGTAGTCCAGGCTGTTGAAGCCGCCCAGCGCGTAGATCTTGCCGCCGGCGGCAACCGCGGCCAGGCGCTCGCGGGGGGTGGGCAGGGGCGCCGCGTTCCGCCAGGCATCCGCCGCCGGGTCGTACTCTTCGTTCACGGCCAGCACGCCGCCGGCCAGGTTGTTGTAGCCGCCCAGCGCGTAGATCTTGCCGCCCGCCGCCGCCGCGGCCAGCAGGTAGCGGCCCGTGTTCAGGACGGCCTTATTGGTATTCCAGGTATTGGCCACCGGGTCGTACTCCGCGTTATTGTTCAGGTAGTTAATACCGTCGGAGGTGCCGCCCATGACATAGATCTTCCCGCCCAGCGCGGCGGCCGCCGCGCCGTGCCTGGGAATCAGCATATTGACTTTAAGGGCCCAGTTGTCGCCGCCGGAGGTCCAGTCCCCGTAAGCCGCGCCGGTGGTGAGGTTGACCCCGGAAAGCCCGGCGCCCAGGTTGGAGAACGAAGTGGCGTAGGCCGAAGCGGTTATGGAGCGCGTGGAAACCTCGTCGAAGTAAACCGAGGACGGCGTCTCTATGGCGGTAGAAGTGGATATCGCCGAAGCGTAATAGGTGGCGTAATTCCACAGCGTGCCGACGCGCAGGTAGTAGGTGGTATTGGACAGCAGGCCGCTGACCGAAAGCGTGGAGAGCAGCACCTGCGCCGTCTGGGAGGAAAAAAGAGTCCCGGTAAAATTGGAGGCGGTGGAGGCCTCCAGGCGGTAGCCGTTGAGGGTGTTGGTAGTGGACCAGGTCACGGCGATGCTCTCCTGGGAAGCGTCCGCGGGCGCCGGGGTGCCCGGCACCGGCAGGGTGTAGGATACTACCACCTGCCCGGGCCGGCCCTGCGCGCCGGCATAATTCTTGAAGCCGCCGCCGGCGCCGCCGCCCGGATCTCCGCCCGGAGACCCGACACTCACATTGCTGCCGGGCCCGCCGGCCCCGCCCCTGTAAACCGCGTTGCCGCCGCTCATGCTGCTGCCGGGGTTGCCGCTGGAGTCGCTGCCAGCGGAGCCGCCGGCGCCGCCGCCGTAAGCGCTGGCACCCATGGCCCCGGCGCCGCCGTTCAAGAGCACGTCCCCCGCGGTCCCCATGCCCTGGGTACCGGGTCCGGCGCCGCCGCCCCCGCCGCCCCCGCCGCCGGAGGCCCCAACGGTGGGCGCGGCAATAAAATAGCTCTCTCCTCCGGAAGTTCCGGGGGTGCTAACGGGACCGCCGGAGCCGCCGTTACCGACATTAACCGGGTAATTAACGCCCGGAGTAACCGCTAGACTGTGCTTGCGCGCGTAGCCGCCGCCGCCGCCGCCGGAACCGCCCTGAGTGCTGTTGCCGCCGCCGCCGCCGCCGCCGCCGCCCCACACCTCCGCCGTGACAGAAAAAACCCCTTCCGGAGCGGTCCAGTTGGTGGTAACCGCATAAGTTGAATACACCACCCCCGCCGCCTCCGCCGCCACGGACAGACCGGCGACAAGCAGCAGCGCAAAAAGGTGCCTGGCACCTTTTGCTATAAGAAATTTAAGCCGCTCCATACAGCCCATCGTTTTTATTTTCCTACTTGCCGGCCCCACTGGCTCCGCCCGGACCATCCAGGTCCGCCGGGGCTATCAGCGGGTTGCCTTTTATGGGGGCCACCCAGTCGTGCAATTCCCTGTCGTTAATCCTGCAAGGCAGTTTGGTGACGCGCCTGAGGTAGTCTTCGGTGGTGAGTTTGGCGATGGTCAGCGTCTCGAAATAGTATTTTTTGCCTTCTATCTTTATCAGCCGCACAAATTTTATGTTAGCCTCGTCCTCTATGGGCTGCGGCTTCACCTCGCCCGGTTTCAGGCCCTTCAGGTGCTCGTTGATGAAAGCGGCCTCGAAAGGCGACCAGCGCTTCCAAGGCTCCAGGGCCTGTGGTGCGGTGGTGTCCTCTTCCACCGCGTAGGCCGAGGTGGAATAGGCGATGCCGCGCTCCTCCCCTATGGCCTTGAAGGCCTTCTTTTTGGCTATGTCCTTCAGCGCGCCTTCGCGCTGCGCGTAAGCTTTGGCCTGCACCGCCGGGTCCGTTTTCACGTATTCCCTTAGGAAGCGCTGCGCCAGGATGGGCCTTATGAAGACCCTTTCGTAGCGGGCCGTGCCCTCGCCGAAATATTTCTTAATGCAGCCCAGGATGTCCGGCGCGCGGGTTTCCCTGTCTATGCGCGCCACTTCTTTGGCGTAATCCTCCGCGTTTATGGGCCGCGTGGCCTGGTGCACCAGCAGATCTTCGAGTATGGTGGCCTCGAACATGCGCATGAAACCGGCCTTGCGCGAGGTAATGGCGTCCTCGCCATAGCACCCCTGCGCCGCCTGCCAGTCCGAAATGTCCTGTTCGGACACGATTCCGCCGCCCACGGAAGCCGCGGGTAAAACCGCCCCCTCGCCCCCGGAGGCCGGAAGCGTCAGAACGGCGAAAAGGATAACCGCAAACGGGACGTTTCCCATCTGATCTCCTTACGCACTTTTCACAACATCTCATATAATAATAGATAACAATAAGAATGGCAATGCCAATGAGGATACAAGTGACCAAATTAACATTGATTAAATCCTCTTCCTCGGCTATAATTTAAGAGATGGGCTTTTTGCGCGGCTCTGCCGCCATATAGAGGGGACAAAACATTATGAAACTCAACAAACTTACACTGGCGCTGGCCGCGGCTTTCGCCTTTTCCGCGCTCTGGCCCTCCGGCTACGCGTTCTGCGCTGAAAAGATGGCCGGCGTTATAGTTTTCGTGCAGGGCGACGTGAAGCTTAAGCGCGGCGGCGCCGACTATGCCGAACTGAAGGTCAACGAGGCCATGCAGCCCGGCGACTCCATTAAGACCGGCCCCGGGGGCAAGGCCTCCATGGTCACCAAGGACGGCGCCGAGGTCCGCATCAACGAGAATTCCACCTTCGACATCCCCGGCAAGAGCAGGGTGCGCTCCATGTTCGACCTGACCGTGGGCCAGGTGTGGAGCCGCATGCTGCACAAGAAAGCCAAGCTCAGCGTGCGCACCCCTTCGGCCGTCTGCGCCGTGCGCGGCACCGAGGCCGACATCGAGCAGAAAGAACTGATGACGGTTAAAGTTTACGAGGGCCACGTGGAGCTGCAGAACAAGCTGGGCAAGCAGGCCCTGCGCGCCGGCCAGATCAGCACCGTGGCCGGGGCCAACGCCGCCCCCGCCGCCCCCCGCCAGATGAGCGCCTCCGAGATGGGCAAATGGCAGGACGGCATTGACGTGAAGGACATAGGCAAATACCTCGAGCAGGTGGGCCTGGACCCCAAGGGCGCCAGGAACCTCAAGGTGAAGATCGACAAGGACGGCAAGTCCAAGGACGTGGAGATAAAGCTGAAGAAGAAGTAAGCCCTCCCCTGTAAATAAAAAACCCCGGTTTCGAGCCGGGGTTTTTTATTTATAGCGGGCCTAGCGCTTCAGTTTCGCTATGGCCTTGGCCACGTGCGGCGGCACCAGCTTGGAGACGTCGCCGTTAAAATGGGCGATGTCGCGCACTATGCTCGAGGACAGGTAGGTATAGCGCTGGCGCGGCATGAAGAAGACGGTCTCTATGCCGGGGTAGAGGGTGCGGTTGGTGGCCGCTATCTGGAACTCATACTCCAGGTCGGAGATGGCGCGCAGGCCCCTCACCACCACGCTGGTCTTCTTTTTCTTCACAAACTCCACCAGCAGCCCCTCGAAGCAGTCCACCGACACGTTGCGTTTGCCCTTCAGGGCGGTCTTCAGCATGGCCACGCGCTCGTCCAGCGAGAACAGGTGTTTCTTGGCGCTGTGCACGAACACGCTGACTACGAGGTGGTCGAAAATTTTAGACGCCCGGTCTATTATGTCCAGGTGGCCGAAGGTGACCGGGTCGAAGCTGCCCGGGTAAACCGCGATTCTCTTTTTCATAAGCCCATTATACAAATAACCCGGAAACCCCGGCTGAAGTTTCGCGCGCGCGGCGGCCGCCGGAAAAATTGGTATCATTTTTACCATGAAGAAAATAGCTTTTGCCCTGCTGCTGGCCTGCTGCGCCGGAGCCTCCGCGCAGGAACTCATCCCTTTCAACTCCGGCGGCAAGTGGGGCTACGCCGCGCCCGGCGGCAAACTGCGCATACCCGCGCGCTACGACTACGCCGAGCCCTTCAGCGAGGGGCTGGCGCTGGTGCGCTCCGGAGGAAAATACGGTTTCATAGACAAGAAGGGCGGCAAGGCTATTCCCCCCCGTTACCAGTCGGCCGGCTCTTTCAGCGAGGGCTGCGCGCCGGTAAAATCGCGCGGGCTCTGGGGCTGCGTGGACAAGGCCGGAAAAACGGCCGTGCCTTTTGAATACGAGGAGCTGCTGCAGTTCTCAGGTGGCGCCGCGCCGGCCAAGAAGGGCGGGCGCTGGGGGCTGCTGCTCAGGGACGCGCGCGAGTTCCGCAGCGGCATCTACGAAGAGATCTACCCGCCGAGCGAGGGCCTGGCCCGGGTGAAAGTGAACGGCAAGTACGGCTTCATAGACCTCTCGGGCAAAGAAGCCACCCCGCCGGTCTACGCCGAAGCCTTCCCTTTCAGCGGGGGCTTCGCGGCGGCCAGGCTGGGCGACAGGTACGGCTTCATCAACCGCTCGACGCTGGCTTTCAAGGCGCGCGACTTCGTCGCCATCGGGCCCTACAGCGAGGGCCTGGCCCACGCGCAGGCGCTGGAGGGGGAAGGCCGCTGCGGCTACATAGACTCAGAGGGCAAACAGGCCATACCGGCCCTCTTCGCCATGTGCGCCTCCTTCGAGGGCGGCCTGGCGCCGGCGCTCAAGGATTTCCACGGCGGCTGGGGCTACATAGACAAGACCGGCAAGGCCGTGATAGATTTCAAGTATTCGCAGGCCTCTGGCTTCCGCGGCGGCATAGCCAGGGTAAGCCTGGGGGGCCGCTCCTTCTACATAGACGCCAAAGGTTTTGAATACAAGAAATAGGACAAAAAGAAAGGGTCCGCGAGAAACCCACTGAGAGGGGCCGCGGACCCAAATATATTATAGCAGATAGTCTTGACTTGTCAAGGGGTGCGCCGCGCACGGCCGGAGCATGCCCGGTCGGGCCCCGGAATCAGGCCGCGGAACGCTTCCCTCCCTCCCCGTTTCCATCCAAAAAGAAAGGGCCCGCGAGAAACCCACTGAGAGGGGCCGCGGACCCATTCATAGTATAGCAGACCAATCCCCGCTGTCAAGACCCAAAAAAGTCCCATGTCAACTCCCTGTCGAGGCTGAACCTCGTGGAGGTTCAACCTCGACAGGCTAGATGCCGAAGTAGACGGCGGCGGGGGTGTGGAAGACTATGGCCGAGACCGAGGCTTCAGGGTCCATCATATAGCCGTCGGTCAGCTTGATGCCGGCGTCGGGCTCGGGCTTGAGCAGGTCGAATAGAACAGCCTGGTTGGCCAGGTCCGGGCAGACCGGGTAGCCGAAGGAGTAGCGCTTGCCGCGGTACTTGCTGCGCAGCAGCGGGATGACCGGGTTCTCCTCCGCTATACCCCACTCCCGCCGGATGCGGTAATGCAGCACGTCGGCGAAGGCCTCGGCCAGCGTCAGGGCCAGCGCCTCTACCAGGTAGGACCGCACATAGTTGCCGGCCTCGCGCTCTCGGCGGGCGAGGGCCAGCACGCCCTCGCCGCAGGTGACTACCAGCAGGGCGATATGATCTTTTTTAGCGTCAGCCGCCGGGGCGGTGAAGTCGGCCAGGCAGAGGCGGTCGCCGGCGGCCTGGCGCGGGAAGTTCAGAACGGCCGCTTCGGCCCCGTCCCCGCCGTAAACTCGGATCTTGTCGCCGTCGGAAGCGGCCGGGAAGAAGCGGTAGACGCCGCGCGCCTTTATCAGCCCTTTCGTCAGCACTTCCTCTTTAAGGGCGGCCAGCTGCGCGGCGGCCTCGCGGCGCTTATCCTCCTGCGCTTTCTTCAGGCCGAGAAAGCGCAGGTTGAACAGGTCCTCGTCCATGTTGGCGAACAGCTCGGGCAGCGGCTGCTCGACGAAATGCCGCTCCAGGTCCGCGGGGACCGGGTTATCGGCCGGGAAGCGGGCCGCCACTATTTGGCGACCCCGAGCTTCAGCACGTAGTTGAGGCCCTCCATCGCGTCCTTGGCGTAGAAGACCGGCCCGGCGTAATTCGGGACTATGTTGGCTTCGGTGAATTTGGGCGTCAGGGCGGCGCCGCCCACCAGCAGCGGGCAGTTCACGCCGGCGCGGGCCAGCTCGCGGGCGGTGATGGTCATCTGCTCACAGGAGCGCACCAGCAGGCCGGACAGGCCGATGAAGTCGGGGCGCGACTTGGCGGCCGCGGCGGCTATATCCTCCGGCGCCACTTTCACGCCGAGGTCTTCCACCTCGAAGCCGTTGCTCTCGAAGATGATGCCCACCAGGTTCTTGCCGATGTCGTGCACGTCGCCCTTCACGGTGGCCAGCAGCACGCGGCCGCGCTTGGGGGCTTTCTGCGCCTTCAGCGCCGGTTCCAGCGCGGTGACGGCGGCCTTGGCCGCCTCGGCGCTCTGCAGCACCTCGGTCACTATCAAATCGCCGCAGGAGAACTGTTTGCCCACCTCGGCCATGGCCTGCATGACGGGGCCGTTGATAATATCGAGCGGGTTCTCCGTCTGAAGCAGGGCGGCCACGGCTTCCGGTATGCCGTTGCGCGTGCCGTTGAGCACGGCCAGGCGCAGCTTCTCCGCCGGCGGCGCGTCCTGCGCAGCCGGGGCGGCCGGGCCTTTCTTGGCGTCGCGATAGCGCGCGGCGAAGAGCTGCGCCGCGTCCGGCTTGCGCGCGAAGATCAGGTCCTCGGCCAGCGCCTTCTCCTCTGGGGAGATCCCGGCGTAGCGCTTGAGTTTCTCTATGTTGACTATGGCCAGGTCCAGCCCGGCCTTCACGGCGTGGTGCAGGAAGACGGAGTTGAGTACCTCGCGGGAGGCGGGCGGCAGGCCGAAAGAGACATTGCTGACGCCGAGCACGGTCTTCACTCCGGGGAATTCCACTTTTATAGCCTCTATGGCCTTTATGGTCTCGTGGGCGGTTTTGGCGTGCTCGCCGCCGACGGCCACCGGGAACACCAGCGTATCGAAGACGATGTCGCCGGCCTGCAGGCCGCATTCTTCGGTGAGGAAGGCGTAGGCGCGGCGGGCTATGGCCACCTTGCGCTCCGCGTCGAGCGGCAGGCCGTGCGCCTTGTCCTCGTCGATGCAGCCGAACACCAGCTTGGCGCCGTAGGTTTTCACCAGCTCGGCGGCGGCGCGCGGCTTTTCGAGGCCGAACTCGAAGTTGACGGAATTCAGCAGCGCCTTGCCGGGCACGGCTTTGAGCACCTCTTCCATCACGGCGGTGTCGGTGGTGTCGGTCATGACGGGCAGGCGCACCGCGCGGGCCAGCTTGGGGATAAGGGTCTTAACGTCGGCCAGTTCGTTGCGCTCGGGGTTGGCCAGGCAGACGTCCAGGATATGGGCTCCCGCCCCGGCCTGGGCCTTGGCCAGGGCCACGGCCCCGTCCCAGTCCCCGGCGGCCACCATGTCGCGGAACTTCTTGGAGCCGATGGAATTATTGCGCTCGCCCACCATGGCGGGCGGCTCTATCTCGTCGAAGAACAGGGCCTCCACGCCGGACACCACCCAGGGGGCGACGGCGTTCGGGACGCGCGGCTTTACGCCTTTTACGGCTTCGGCGAGGGCCTTTATGTGGTCCGGGTTGGTGCCGCAGCAGCCGCCGGCGGCGTTGAGCAGCCCCCTTTTAGCGTAGCCCGCCATCACGGCGGAGAAGGTCTCCGGGGTCTGCAGGTAGAGGCCGTTCTCGTCGGGCAGGCCGGCGTTGGGCATGGCGAAGACGGGGTACTGGGCGCGGGCGGCCAGGCGCTCGAGGCGCAACCCCAGCCCCTCGGGCCCGGTAGAGCAGTTGAAGCCGATGGCCGCGAGCGGGAAATGCTCGACGGCGGCGAAGAAGGCCTCCGCGTCGTGGCCGGACAGCATCTTGTTGCGCTCGTCCATGGTGGCGGAAACTATCACGGGCAGGTCCCGGCCGGCTTTCTGGAAGGCCAGGCGCGCCGCGGCCAGCCCCGCCTTCAGATTCAGCACGTCGTGCGCGGTCTCGAGCAGCAGCAGGTCCGCGCCGCCTTCGATGAGGCCCAGCAGCTGCTCCAGGTAGACGCTGCGCAGTTCGTCGAAGGAGAGGCCGCCGGTGACGAACAGGGCCTTGTTGGTGGGGCCGACGGAGCCGGCCACGTAGCGCTTCCTGCCGTCGCCGGAATATTTTTCCGCGGCGGCCCTGGCCAGGCGCGCGGAGGCGATGTTGAACTCGCGCACCCGGGCCTGCAGGCCGTATTCGGCCAGCACGGCCGCGTTGGCGCCGAAGGTGTTGGTCTCGATGAAGTCCGCGCCGGCGGCGAGATAGTCTTCGTGGACCTTGGTAACCACGTCGGGGCGGGAGAGGGACAGCATCTCGTTTAGCCCGTCGTGGCCGGCGAAATCCGATTCTTTGAGGCCGAAGGCCGGCAGGTAGGTGCCCATCGCCCCGTCGAAGACGGGGATGCGCTCCGCGAACAGTTTTTTGATCTCGTTCGTGCTCATAAATTCTCCTTAGAATTCTCCGAAAAGGTCGAAAGCGTTGGCCGTGGTCTTGTCGGCTACGCCCCCGTTGCTCAGCCCCAGGTGGCCGGCCACCATGGCCGCTATTTCGGGGATGAAAGACGGGTCGTTGCGCTGGCCGCGCGAGCCTTCCGGCGGCAGGTACGGGCAATCCGTCTCCAGCACCAGGTTGTCTATGCCGGCCTTCAGCGCTATATCGCGCAGGTAGCCGTTCTTTTTATAGGTAAAGGTGCCGTTCACGCCGAGCGCGAGGCCCAGGTCGAGCCCGGCCCTGGCGTCGTCCCAGTTGCCGGAGAAGCAGTGCAGCACGCCGCGAAAGCGCCGGGCAGGCTTATAGGACCAGCCCTTCAGCGCCTCCAGCAGGTCGGCGTAGGCGTTCTGCTCCGGCGTTTTGCCGTTGCGCGCGTGGAACACCGCGGGCTTGTTGAATTTGGCGCAGAGCGGCAGCTGCAGGTTCAGCAGCGCCAGCTGCGCCTCTTTGGGGCCGATGTCCCACCAGTAGTCTATCCCCACCTCGCCCAGCGCCACGGCGCAGGGTTTGGCCAGGTAAAGCTCCAGCTGCGCCAGCAGGTCCGGCGGCAGCGTCTTGGTGTATTCGGGGTGCGCCCCGAAGGCGCAGGAGACTTTGCCGGGATAGGCGGCGCAGAAGGCCTCGCCCTGAGCCCATTCGGAGGGCTGGCAGGCTATCTCCACTATCTTTCCGACGCCGGAGGCGAAGGCGCGGTCCGTCACCGCGGCGCGGTCGGCGTCGAAAGCCTTGTCGTTGAGGTGGGAATGGGTTTCTATCAGCATTTAAATATTATCCTCGGGGCGGCGGAAGGCATGGGTGCGGAGGGGGCGTCAATCCTCGCTGCTGACGTTGCGCTTCTTCTTCCCCCCGGCCGCCCAGGTGAGGTAGGAGTGCATGAAAGGGTCCAGCGCGCCGTCCATAACGGCTTCTATCTGCGAGGTCTCCTCGCCGGTGCGGAGGTCCTTGACCATCTGGTAAGGCATAAAAACGTAAGAGCGGATCTGGTGGCCCCAGCCTATGGCGCCCTTGGCGTCGTAGTGGCGCTCCATCTCCGTGCGCTTCTTGTCCATCTCTATCTCGTAGAGCCTGGCCTTGAGCATCTTCATCGCGGTCTCGCGGTTCTGGTGCTGGGAGCGCTCTATCTGGCAGGCCACCACTATGCCCGACGGCGCGTGCGTGACGCGCACGGCGGTCTCCACCTTGTTGACGTTCTGGCCGCCCGCGCCGCCGGAGCGGAAGGTGTCCCAGCTCAGGTCTTTGTCTTCGATCTTGATCTCGATCGTGTCGTCGATGTCCGCCAGCACGTCGATGGAAGAGAAGGAGGTATGGCGGCGCTTATTGGCGTCGAAAGGCGAGATCCGCACCAGGCGGTGCACGCCTATCTCGCTCTTGAGGTAGCCGTAGGCGTACCTGCCCTTGACGATGGCGGTCACGCCGCGCACGCCGGCCTCTTCGCCGGCCAGCATGTCGGTGATGGCGAAGGTGAAACCCTTCTGCTCCGCCCAGCGGGTGTACATGCGCAGCAGCATCTGGGCCCAGTCGCAGGCCTCGGTGCCGCCGGCCCCGGCGTGGATGGTGATAATGGCGTCCAGTTTGTCGGCCGGGTCGGCCAGCTTCAGCTCGAAGTCCAGGATCTTCAGTTTCCTCTCCACGGCCAGCAGGCCGTCCATGATGACAGCCAGCTCGCCGGCGTCGCCGGCGTCCTTGGCCAGCTCGAAATGCACCTTGAAGTCCTCCAGCTCGCGCCCGACGGTATCGAGCAGCTCCACGCCCTTCTTCAGGTCGTTGAGTTCCTTGAGCAGGACCTGCGCTTTGGCGGCGTCGTTCCAGAAATCCCCGGAGCCGGAGACGGCCTCTTTCTCGCGCAGCGTGGCGCGCTTGGCTTCGAGGCCGTAAAGCTTAGACGCGGCGTCCAGCGCGGCGGCGAGCTCTTCCAGCTTGTTGACTACATCTTTGAGTTCCAGCGTTCCGGCCATAATAAGACTATTTTACAATTTTATTCCCCGCCGTATTTTAATAGAATTCTATTATGGCCACTAAGCTTGAAGCCGCAAGGCTTAAGATCGACGCGCTCGACAGGCGCATAGCCGCGCTGCTGTCGCGCCGCTTGGCGCTGGCCGCGCCGCTGCGCGCGCTGAAGGCGAAGGCCTCCGACCCGGCGCGCGAGCGGCAGGTGCTGGCCAATGCCGCGGCCGCCGTAAAAAAGATCCACGCCCGGGCCGCCAGGGCCGTTTTCTCCGAGATAATCAGGCAGACGAAGAAGATCCAGGCCGCCGGATGATCATACTCCTTAAAAAGAACCTGGCCCCGGCCGCGGCGGCCGAACTGGCCCGGGCCGCGGCGCGCCTGCTGCCCGGCGCGTCGGTAAAACGCTCCGGCGGGCGCCTCACGATCAGCGCGGCCAGGCCGCAGCGCCTGGCCGAAGCCGCGCCGGCCCTGGAGAACCTGCCCGGAGTGGAAAAGGCCGTCCTCTCGGACGCCGAGCTGTGCCCGCTGGCCTGCGCCCTGCCGAAGCGGCTCCCCTCCTCGCCGCTCGATTTCAGGCGCGGCCCCGTCTTCATAGCCGGGCCCTGCGCCGTTGAGGGCGAGCAGTCTTATCTCGCCGCCGCGCTGGCCCTGAAGGCCGCCGGGGCGCACGCCCTGCGCGCCGCGCTATTCAAGCCCCGCTCGTCGCCGTACGCCTTCCAGGGCCTGGGCTGGCCCGGGCTGAAAATAATTTCCAAAGCTAAAAAGCTCACCGGCCTGCCGCTGGTGACCGAGGCCACCGACACCCGCCAGGTGCAGCGCCTGGCCGCCGCCTGCGATATCCTGCAGGTGGGCGCGCGCAACATGCGCAACTACGAACTGCTCAAGGAGCTGGCCCGCTCCGGCCGCGCGGTGCTGCTCAAGCGCGGCCTGCGCGCCACGCTCACCGAGTGGCTGCTGTCGGCCGAGTATCTGCTGGCCAGCGGCGCGAAAAAAATAATTCTGTGCGAGCGGGGCGACGCCCTGGCCCGCCCCGGCGGGCCGCTGCTGGATTTCAAGCTGATGGCCGCCGCTAAAAAACTCACCGGCCTGCCCGTTCTCGCCGATCCCAGCCACGCCTCGCGCGACAGGGCGCTGGCGGCCGCACTGGCCAGGCAGGCGCTGCGCGCCGGGGCCGACGGCCTGCTGATGGAAGCCAGCCCGGACCCTTTCGCCGCCCGCGTCGACGGCAGGCAGACCGTTTCCATAGAGACCTTCCGCGCGATAACCGGCAAATAATGTCTAAAAAGCAGATCAAGGCGGGGCTGTTAGGCCACCCTGTTTCCAAATCCCTTTCCGCGGACGTCTTCGCCGTTTTCGCGGCGCTGACCGGGGCGGAGATCAGCTACAGCCCGCTGGATTGCACCCCGCAGGACCTGCAGAATCTCATCCCCGCGCTGCGGGCAGGCGGCTGGGCGGGCTTCAATGTCACTATTCCGCATAAAAAAGCCGTCTGCGCCATGCTGACGCTGTCCGACCCGGCCGCCAGGGCATGCGGCTCGGTCAACACCGTCCGCTTCGGCCGGGCCGGGCTGGAGGGCCTGAACACCGACGCGCGGGCTTTGATCGGCGCGCTGGAAGAAGTTGGTTTCTCCGCCGCGGGCAGGGACGCCGCGGTCTTCGGCTCCGGCGGCGGAGCGGCTTCCTCCGGCTGGGCGCTCGGCCGCTCGGCGGCGGCCTCGGTCACCTTTTACGCCCGCAACTCAGGGGCGGCGTCCGCCCTGGCGGCACAGCTGGCCGAAGCTTTCCCCAAAACCGTTTTCTCCGCGGCGCCTTTCGGCGCGCCGGCCGGCGCGCCCGGCCTTGTGGTGAACGCCACGCCGCTCGGCATGTACCAGCCGGGCCGCCCGCCTTACGAACCGCAACCGGGGGTCCTCTGCGCCGACCTGGCCTACGCCCCGGGCGGCACTGAATTCAGCAGGGCCGCCGCCGCGGCCGGCGCCGCGGCGATAGACGGCCTCTCCCTGCTGGTCTGGCAGGCGGCGCTGTCCCTTAAATACTGGTCGGGCCTGCCGGCCGGCGATATAGTAGAATTTAAAAAGGAAGCCCTGGCGCTTCTGAGATCGAACAAGGGGTTTTAACATGCTGCGCTACCTCACCGCCGGCGAATCGCACGGCAGATTTCTGACCGGCATCCTGGAGGGCTTCCCCGCCGGAGTGAAAATGCCTTCAGGCTACCTGGCCGCCCAGCTGCGGCGCCGCCGCCTGGCCCCCGGCCGCGGCGCCCGCCAGGCCAAAGAGACCGACGACTTCGAGATAATTTCCGGCCTCAGCGGGAGCGTCACCACCGGCGCCCCCATAACCGTGCTGATAAAGAACGCCGGGCGCGACCTGCCCCCGCCGTCGAGCCTGCCGCGCCCCGGCCACGCCGACCTGGCGGGCATGCTGAAATACAATACGCTCAACGCCGTCCTCATCCGCGAGCGCGCCAGCGCCCGGGAGACGGCCGCGCGGACGGCGCTGGGCTCCTTCGCCCTGCGGCTGCACGAGCTGCTGGGCATAGCTATCAATTCGCGCGTGCTCAGCCTGGGCCGCCTGCCCTCCATTACCGCGGCGACGGCCGCGGCCGAGCTGCTGCGCGCCCGCTCCGCCGGCGACACCCTGGGCGGAGTCTTCGAACTTTCAGTGGAAGGACTGCCGGCCGGCCTCGGCAGCTGCGCGCAGGCCGACAGGCGCCTGGGCGCGCGGCTGGGCGCGGCCCTGCTGGGCGTGAACGGCGTAAAAGGCTTCGAGATCGGCGGCGGCTTCGCGCTGGCCGAACTGGGCGGCATCGAGGCCTCGGAGTACCCTGAGCTCTCCGGCGGCCTGGACGGCGGCATGACCAACGGCCGCGGGCTTATCCTGCGCTGCGCGGTAAAGCCCGTGCCCGGCCTGCCGGGCGGGGCGCCCTCCACGGACCTGAAAACTTTCAAGCGGAAGCTCAGCGTTTCAAGCACTTCCGACACCACGGCCGTGTTCGCCGCCGCCGTGGTGGCCGAGCACGCCGCCGCCCTGGAGCTGGCGGATGCGCTGCTGGAAAAATTCGGCGGGGATTCCCTCGGAGAGCTGAAGCGGAGATTGGACGAATGGCGCAAAGAAACGGGCCGCGTACTGGGCCGGTTATAAATATCTGCCTCACTGGCTTCATGTGCGCCGGCAAGACCCGGTCCGGCGCGGCGCTGGCGCGCGCCCTGAAGCGCCCCTTCGCCGACTGCGACGCCCTGCTTGAAAGGAAACACGGCGCCTCCCCCGCCGACCTCATAAACAAGAAAGGCCTCGGCCATTTCAGGACGCTCGAGACCGCGCTGGTGCGCTCACTGGCGGAGAGCGACGGCCAGGTGATAGCCCTGGGCGGCGGCTTCTACCCGTCGGGAAGCCGCGCGGCGCTGCTTAAAAAAGCCGGGCTCACCGTGTTCCTGTACTGCCCCTGGCCGGAGCTGGAGGAGCGGCTCAAGTCCTCGCGCGCCGGGCGCCCGCTGCTGGCCGGCCCCTGGGCCGAAGCCGCCCCCCGGGCCAAAAAGCTCTACGAAGCCCGCCTGCCCTACTACCGCCGGGCGGATATAATCGTGAACGTGGCCGGGCTGAACCCGGCGCAGACCGCGGTCAAACTCAAGAGGTCGCTGCAATTATGAAAACCCTCAGCTTCAAGCTCACAACCTCCAGGACCGTAAAAGCGGCGCTCGGCCGCGGCCTGGCGAACATCCCCGCGGAGTTCCCCGCCCTGTTCGGCGCCGCCGACAAGATCTGCCTGGTCACCGGCTCCGACGCCCCGCCCTCCCTGCGCGCGCGGGCGCTGGCGCTGTTCCCCGAGGGCAAGAGCCCCCACGCCTATTTCTGGCTGCCGCCCTCCGAGTCGGCCAAGACCCTCGAGCAGGCCGGCCGCCTCTGCTCTTTCCTCTTCGACCGCGGCTTCTCGCGCAATTCGCTGGTGATAGCGGCGGGCGGCGGCGCGGTGACGGACCTGGCCGGCTTCGCGGCCTCCATCTACATGCGCGGCATCGCCTGGGTGAGCGTGCCCACCACCTTCCTGGCGCAGATAGACGCCGGGCTGGGCGGCAAGACGGCGGTGAACCTGGCCGGCGCCAAGAATATCGCCGGGACCTTCCACCAGCCGGCGCTGGCCGTCTGCGACACGGCCTTCCTGGATTCCCTGCCGCACGCCGAGCTGCGCTCCGGCGCGGGCGAGCTGGTGAAATACGCGATGATAGGCCCGGCCGCGCTGGCCGCGGTGATAAAGAAGAATCTTTCCAAGACCCTGGCGGGCGACAAGTCGGCCCTGACGGGCTGCGTCAGCGCCTGCGCCGCCTACAAGCTGAAGCTGGTGGCCACCGACGAGCGCGACGAGCGCGGCGTGCGCGAGGCGCTGAACTTCGGCCACACCGCCGGCCACGCCTTCGAGGCCATGTCCGGGGGCAAGCTTCCTCACGGCGACGCCGTGGCGCGCGGCATCCGCTTCGCGCTCATAGCTTCCCGGGAAACCGGCATCCTGAAACGCGCCGATTTCCTGAAGCTGGACGCGCTGGTGGAAGCGCTGCGCCTGAAGCCCGCAGCCGTGCGCCGGGATTTCCGTCATTTCCTTTCGCTGGTCTCGCGCGACAAGAAGGCGCGCGGCGCGGACAACCGCTTCGTGCTGATAGCCGGCCCGGGCCGCCTCTGCCCCGCCGAGAACCTGGACGCCCCGCTGCTCAAGAAAGCCTTCGAAGGGGCCCTGAAATGAATATCCTGGTGATACACGGCCCCAACCTGCACCTGCTCGGCAGGCGCGATCCTGAAATTTACGGTCAGGCCACCCTGCCGCAGCTCAACGCCGCCATAAAGAAGCACGCGGCCGGCCTCGGCGTTAAAGTCCGGATCTTCCAGAGCAATTCCGAAGGCAAAATTATAGACCTGCTCACAAAGAACGCTCCCTGGGCCGACGCGCTGGTGATAAACCCCGCCGCCTACACCCATTACAGCTACGCCATCCGCGACGCCATAGAGGCGCTGTGCCTGCCCGCCGCGGAGGTGCACCTCAGCGACATTTCCAAGCGCGAGCCTTTCCGCCGCGTCTCGGTGATAAAGCCCGTCTGCCTGGTCCAGTTCAAGGGCGAGGGCCCGGTCTCCTATTTTAAAGCGCTGAATTATCTGACTAAAAAACTATGAAATCCTATACCCCGCCGCCGGACAAATCCATAACCATAAGGGCCCTGCTGCTGGCCGCCGCCGGCAGCGGTACCGCGCGGGTAGAGAACCCGCTGTATTGCGCTGACACCGAGGCGGCCATCTTCTGCCTGGAAACCCTGGGCGTAAAACTGTGCCGCGACGGCAACGCCGTGGTGATAGAAGGCCGCGGCCTGAAAGGTTTTAAAAAGCCGGTCGCGCCGCTGGACGCCGGAGAATCGGCCGCGCTGGCCCGCATGCTGGCCGGCCTCCTGGCCGGGCAGACCTTTCCCTCAACCATCACCGGGCGCGGCACGCTGCTGAACCGCCCGATGGCCGCCACCGCGTCCGCGCTGAAAAAACTGGGCGCTAAAATAGACTGCAAGGGCGGCAAACTGCCGCTGGCCATAAAGCCGGCGAAGCTGAAGGGCGGCAAGGTTTCCGGCGTGGAGAGCGCGCAGGTGAAATCCGCCCTGCTGCTGGCCGGCCTTTACGCCGCCGGCGCCACGGAGCTGAAAGAAAAATTCCCGACGCGCGACCATACCGAGCGCCTGCTGGTCCTGATGGGGGCGAAGCTCTCGACGAAGGGCGCGGCCCTCAGGCTGGAACCCGGCCCTTTGACGTCCCGGCCGGTCACCGTGCCCGGAGACATCTCGTCGGCGGCCCCGTTCATAGCCGCCGCGCTGCTGGCCGGGCAGCCGCTCAGGATCACCGGTTGCGGCCTGAACCCCAGGCGCCTCGGCTTCATCACCGCGCTGCAGAGGATGGGCGCCAAGGTCACCCTGAAGATCACCAACACCTTCCCGGAGCCGTCCGGAGAAATTGAAATAATTCCCTCCCCCCTGACGGCGATAAAGATCACTCCCGCCGAGATCCCGGCGATGATAGACGAAGTGCCGCTGCTGGCCCTGCTGGCCGCCAAAGCGGCGGGGACCACCGCGATCAGCGGCATAGAGAATTTGAAGGCCAAGGAATCCGACCGGGTGGACAGCGTGCTGGCCCTGCTGGCCGCGCTGGGCGTCAAGGCCACTTACAGGGGCGGCACCCTGTTCGTGACAGGGGCGGGCAGGTTCAGGCCCGTCGCCCCGGCGGACACTTTCAACGACCACCGCATGGCCATGGCCGCCGCCGCCGCGCTGGCGGCCTGCCCGGGCCTGGCGATAAAAAACCCGGCCTGCGTCGGCAAGTCCTACCCGGCCTTCTGGGAGGATTTCAAGAAAGTTTTCGGCTTTTATCCCGCCGGGAGCAGGAAGTGAAATGTTTTGTTTTAGCGGCCCTGTGCGCCGCGGCGGCCCTGCCCGCGGCGGCGTCCACGATGACCGGGGAGTCAAAGGTCTGCCCGGTCTGCCTGGCAGACATTTTCCACAACGCGCAGATGTCGGCCTCGGTCTTCGACACGGGGCTGGATTTCAGGCCGCTGGGCGCGGTGGTTACGCCGTCCCCGCTGCCGGTCTGCTCCGAGTGCGGCTTCGTGGTGCACGGCAGTTCCGCCGGCCCGCGCGCCCTGGCCGCCATGCGCGAAATCACCGCCTCCCCCCGATACAAAGCCTTGAGCGCGCGCTCCAGTTATTACAGGTTGGCCTTCCTGTATAAAAAAACTGGCGCACACGATCAAGCGGATATCGGCCAGGCCTACCTGAAGGCCTCCTGGCAGGAAGAGAACGACCCCGTTAAACTCAAAGAGGACCTGGGGCTGGCCTTCTTCCATCTTAACACCTACATGGCGGGCATAGCGAAGGGCTCCCCGGAGTGGCCGGTAGGCCAATACCTGCTGGCCGAATTGCTGCGCAGGCTCTCAAATTTCAGCGAGGCGAAAAAGATCCTCAGGGGCCTCAGCGGCAAGCAGCTGCCGGGCGCGCTGAATGAATTCGTTAATTTCCAGCTCACGCTCTGCGCCAGGAAGGACCCGGCCCCCCGCTCGGCGGGCGAGATGAGAAAATAGGGCCGGGAGAAAAACCAACCATGAACTCTGCCCTGTTTTTTTTCTCCTGGCTTCTTTCCGCCTGCCTCCCGGCTTCGGCGGCCGGAACTGCCGTGCTCGAACAGCTGAACCCCGCCGCCGCCGCGGAGGAACTTAAGGCAGCCGCGCGGACCGGGGACGGGGACGCGCAGCTGGCGGCCATGTACAAGCTTAAGGCCGCTGGCCCGGAGGCGGCCGTGCCCCCGCTCATAGAGGCCCTTAAAGACCCGGACTGGGAAGTCAGGGAGGTGACGGCCTGGGCGCTGGGCCACATGGAGCCCTTCCCCGCGAGCGGCGTGAAAAAACTTATTGAGGCCATGGGCGACAAGAACAAGGCTTTCGGCCTGGCGGCCGCCGAAGCGCTGGCCGACATAAACCCGTACGACGACCTTATAAAAGAGCTGGCTTCCGAAAGCGCGGGCGCCAGGGGCCGGGCCCTGTACGTGATCGGGAAAACCCATTACCACAAAGAAAAGGACGAGCAGAAAATACTGAACCTGCTCAAGGACAAGGACGAGAAGGTGCGGGAGAACGCCATCTGGGCGTTGGGCGAGCTGCGGATGGAAAAGGCCGACCCGGTGCCCGCGCTCCTCGGGCTGTTCAGCGGCGCGCCCTACCAGCTTTGCGCCAGGGTCACGTCCGCCCTGGGCAAGTTTCCCCCTGAAAGAGTGAACCCGGAAATATTCAAACTGCTGTCCTCGCCGGACAATTATCTCCGCCGCTGCGCGGCGCTTTATTTCACCTTCACCGAAAGAGCCCCGGCCGGGGCGGCGCAGGCCCTGACGGTAGCGCTGGGCGACGCGGACCCGGACGTGCGCGGCGCGGCCGCCATCACGCTGGCAAAACTGTCCCCGGCCACGCCCGGTATCGTAGCGGAGCTGGCCAGGCTGCTTTCGGACCCCGACCTCAGGACCCGCACCGACGCCGCCGGGGCCCTGTCCCGCCGGGGGCTGCCGGCCGCGGAAGCGGTGCCGGCGCTTGAGAAGGCGCTGGAAGATAAAGACCCTTCGGCGCGGGCCTTTGCGGCCGGCGCGCTGGCGGCGATAGCCCCCGATACGCGAGGCTTAGCCGCGGAATTGGCCGCGGCCCTGAAGAGCCCGGAAGCTAACGACCGGATCTTTGCCTCCTGGGGGCTGATAAAGCTGGGGCCCGCGGCGGTGGAGTATCTCCCGCAGCTCGTCACGGCGCTGGAGGACGAAGAGGTGAAGGTCAGGGATAACGCCGCTTACGCCTTAGGCGCGATAGGCCCCGCCGCCAGGTCAGCCGTACCCGTGCTGGTCCGCGCGCAGGGCCGAAGCAGCGAGATCTACGGGGACGATTTCCGCGGCCTGCTGGCCAGCATAGGCCCGGCGGAGAAGGGTGCCCTCCCGGAACTTATCGCCGCTCTGGACTCCAAGCGCTCCAGGATGCCGTACGCCGCCCTGGAGGCCCTGGCCATAATGGGGCCGGAAGCCGGAGAGGCCGTGCCCGCCCTGATCGGCAAGCTCGCCGGCGACAAGCACCTGGCGCGGGCGGCGGCCGGCGCGCTGGCAAACATAGGTCCGGCGGCGGTTAAGCCGCTGCAAGAAACTCTCCGCCGCGGGGAATACCCGCTTTCGGTGGAAGCCGCGGCCGCCCTGGCCCGGCTGGGTTCCACCGGCCTGCCTGTGCTAAAGACCGCCTTGGAAGACACCGACGATTTCGTGGTAATGTGCGCCGCCCGCGCCCTGGGCAGCATGGGCGCAGAGGCGGCTACGGCGCTGCAGCGGCTGAAGGGTCTGGAGCAGCACCGCTCCCAATATGTGCGCGCCCGCGCGGCCGAGGCATCTGAAAAAATAAAAGCCCCGCTGGCGCAGCAGCCGGACTGAGGCCGGCGGCAATAAAAAACCCGGGCCGACGCGCCCGGGTTTTTTAATTAGCCTTCCGCCTATTTCTTGACCTTATTTTCTTTCGGAGCGCCGGCCTTTTCCTTCACCGCGGAAGCTTCCGGCTTTTTCTTCGCATACTCTTCGGTCACGCCCACCTTGGGCATCTTGTTGAGGATCTTGCCGTCCTTGTGTATGCCCTTCGGGGCTTTCTCGTGGATATCGGCGCTAAGGTCGGCGCCGGCTTCGTGCTGCTTCATATGCGTGCCGGTCTTCCAGTACTTGGACTTGCTCAGGTCGTAAACGATGCCGTCCACGGCCGCGTAGACCGGCTGGCCGTCCCTGCCGTTGTACTTCTGCAGCTCCTCGGCGGTGAACACCCGCTTTTTCCAGGCGTCCTTTTCCGCTGACTTCTTCTCCGCCGCGGCGGCAGAGCCCGCCAGCATGACCGTCATTAATAAAGCTGTCAGTATTTTCATTTTAATTCTCCTTTTATTTCAAAGCCTCGGCTATGGCCTGGCCGTATTTCTTCGCCGGAACGGGGCCGCTGGCGGTTATCAGCCTGCCGTCTATCTCCAGGTCCGAGCCTGTATAGTTGCCGCCGCCCTTGCGCACTTCTTCGGCGCCGTCCGGCCAGCAGGTAACGGTTTTGCCCTTCAGCAGGCCGGCGTGGGCCAGGACCACCGGCGAGATGCAGATGGCGCCTATCACCTTGCCCAGCTCCGTAGCTTTTTTAAAGAGCGCGTGCACCTTGGGGTTATCCAAATGCTCCAGCGCGCCCGGACCGCCCACCAGCGCCAGCGCGTCGTAATCGGCGGGATCTATCTCGTCCACCGTCTTGTCCACCTGCGCGGTCACGCGGAACTTGCCGCGGGCCTCGCCCCTGGCGGTGGAGACCGTGACTACCTGGTGGCCGGCGGCTTCGAGCGCCTTCTTCGGCTCAACGTACTCTTCGTCGCGGAAACCCTGGAAAGCTATGAAGACCGCTATTTTTTTCATGACTCCTCCTCGCCCTCGTAAATTATAACAATTCACGGCCGCGGACCTGATTTGATATAATAGTAATACTTCACGTAAGACTTCAGCGTTTACCGTATCTTACAAGCTGCCCGGTATCCATAAATCACCAAAACTACCGGCTACGGCGATGTCCTTCCAGGATAATATCGGAAGGCGCGTTAAGTTTCCCCCACCTAAAAACGGAACTTAGCACAAAGTATCGGAATATAGAAACTTATATTCGGAGGCTACTGCTATTATGAAACTCGTATCGAACGTTATCGCTATCTCCCTGTTCCTGTCCTGCGCGGCGCATGCAGGCCAGGCTAACGGCGCCCTGAGCGCCCTGCTGGCCCAAACAGCCGGCCTTAAAATCGAGGTGGCGGAGGTTCCCGTACCGGAGCCCCTCATCGACCTTCAGAAGTACCAGGCCGAAAAGTCGCTCGCCTCGGACGTGCTCGACCTGAGCCCGGTCTACGCCGACTTCCTGTCCAACTACGCGCAGACCAACGGCTACGCCGTGTTCAGCCTGGACGGGGCGAAGATGACCACCAAGCCGGCCCTGCTGGACTACACCACCAGGACGCTGCGCCTGCCCGGCGTGCCGGAGAACTGGGACGCGATGATAGACTTCATCGGCGACCTGCCGGGCATACACCACAACAACAGGATCCTCATAGTAGTCCGCAACTCTTCCAGGATCAGCCTGGCAAACCAGGAGCTCTACGCCGACCTGCGCGAAGTGGCGGAGTTCGCCTGCAGGAACGCCCGCGAGTGGAGCAAGGGCGTCATAACCATAAAGTTCGCCTTCGTTCCTTAACAGGAACATCAGCCGGACAAAAAACTGAACCCCGCCAGAGCGCGGGGTTCAGTTGTTGCATTTCCCGCCGGGGCCGGCTACAGCCCGGCGAGGGCGGCTATTTCTTCCAGACATCTCTTGTCTGTCTGGTCGAAGGCCCCGACGGCGTCGTGATCCACATCCAGCACACCGACAATTTGCCCCTCCCGGTTCCTGACCGGCAGCACTATTTCGGACTTGGACCGCGAACTGCAGGCTATATGCCCGGGGAAGCGCGATACGTCGTCCACGATGAGCGCCTCGCCCTTTTCCCAGCATTGGCCGCAGACGCCGCGCCCCTTGCGGATGCGGGTGCAGGCCACCGGCCCCTGGAAAGGCCCGAGCACCAGCTCGCCGCCCTTCACCAGGTAAAAGCCAGCCCAGAAATAGCCCAGGCCGTACTTGATGGCGGCGCAGATATTGGCCATGTTGGCCACGGCGTCGCTCTCGCCCGCCGTCAGCCCTTTTACCTGGGCCAGCAGGCTGCGGTATTTTTCTTCCTTGGTCGCCCCGGTCACCGCCAGGTCTTCGGCCATATTTTATTTCCCCGCGGGGCCGACGCCGTAAGCCGCCCCGTATTTTTCTATCACGAAGTCTATGTCCTTGTCCCCGCGCCCGGAGAGGTTCACCAGGATATTTTTGCCTTTGCCGAGGCTGGCGGCCAGCTTCAGGGCGAAAGCCGCGGCATGGGCACTTTCTATGGCCGGTATCAGCCCTTCTTTGCGCGACAGCGTGAAGAAGGCCTCTATGGCCTCGGCGTCGGAGGCGCACTCGTAGCGCACCCGGCCGATATCCTTCAGGTAGCCGTGCTCGGGCCCAACGCCGGGATAGTCCAGGCCGCTGGCCACGGAGTACACCTTCTGCGGCTGGCCCTGCTCATCCTGCAGCAAATAGCTTTTAAAGCCGTGCAGTATCCCCGGCTTGCCCTTGGTCAGCGTGGCGGCGTGCTCCCCGTCCTTGAAGCTCAACCCCGACGGCTCCACGCCGTACATCAGCACCTCCTGGTCCTCCAGGAAAGCCGTGAACAGGCCTATGGCGTTGGAACCGCCGCCCACGCAGGCCACCAGCGCGTCGGGCAGGCGCCCCGTCCGCTCAAGCATCTGGCGCCTGGCCTCGCGGCCGACCACGGCCTGGAAGTCGCGCACCATCATGGGAAAAGGATGCGGGCCCACCACGGAGCCGATGGCGTAGAACTGCGTGACCGGGTCCTTCAGGTAGGCTTCGAAAGCCGCGTCTACGGCGTCTTTCAGCGTCTTCAGGCCGGCCGCCACGGGGATCACCCTGGCGCCGAGTATCTTCATGCGGCTGACATTGGGGTGCTCTTTGAGTATGTCCACCTCGCCCATGTAGATGTCGCATTCCAGCCCCAGCAGGGCCGCGGCCGTGGCCAGCGCCACGCCATGCTGGCCGGCGCCGGTTTCGGCTATCACCTTCTTCTTGCCCATGCGTTTGGCCAGCAGGGCCTCGCCGAGGCAGTGGTTTATCTTGTGCGCGCCAGTATGGTTGAGATCTTCCCGCTTGAAGTAAATATCCGCCCCGCCGATTTCCGCCGACAGCCGCGCCGCGAGAAACACCGGGCTGGGCCGGCCCACATAATCCCTGTACAGCCCCTCCAGCTCGGCTATGAAAGCGGGCTCAGCCTTGAGCTTGAGGTAAGCCGCGGTGATCTCGTCGAGTATGCCCTGCAGCTGCGGCGGCACGAAACTGCCGCCGTAAGCCCCGAAATATCCCCTGGCGTCGGGCAGCTGGTCATTTTTAAGAATATTCATTTCAGTTCTCCCAAGATTTGATTAATAGCCGAATCGCGGTCTTTTAAAATCTTAGAACCGCGCGTTATCTTGCACAGGCTGATATTGAGCTCGCTGGCGATCTCCCGCTGGGTGCGCCCGGCTTTGAGCATTTTCAACAGCCGCCAGCGCAGGGCCGTATCCTCCAGCTCGGCCGGCGTAAAAAGCTCGGCCAGGAACTTCCGCATCTGGGACGGGTTATTGATGCCGCACAGGGCCCCGGCGACTTCCTTCAGCGCGTTCATGGCCGCCCGCTTTTGTTTCTATGCATAGAAACATGATACCAGAAACGCCGCCCCTTCGCAAGGGCGCCGCCAGGGCGGCGGGGCCGCGGGCTGAATCCCCTCTTTATCTTTCCTATAATAGCCGTGGAGGGGCGCGGGACGCATAACAGCGCCGCCCACGGGAGTCATTCTAATGAAGATCTTAAACCTGATATTAACAGCGCTTATCCTGGCCGGGAGCGCCGCAGCGGCCGCCGCGCAGGAAACTCCGACCGCCGCGCCTGCCGCCGTGCCGGCAGACACAGCCGTGCCGGCACAGCCCGCGAAGAAGAAGCGGCCCGCCAAGAAGCGCGTAAAAAAAGCGCCGGCCCAGCCGGCCGCCGCGCCTGAAGCCGCGCCCCCCGCCGCCGAGGCCGCAGCGGCCGCGCCGGCACCCGAACCGCAGCCCGCAGCCGCAGTACAGGTCCCGGCCGAGCCCGTTCCGGCCCAGCCCGCCCCCGCCCCTGCGGCAAAATCCCCGGCGCGCCCTTCGGCCTGCCCCCACTGCTTCAAGCCGCTGACCGAAGGCTACAAGAGCATATTAACCGAACTTGAGCCCTGGCTGGCCGAGATGGAAACAGAAGCCGCCGCCTTCAACAGCCAGCTTTCCGCCATACAGAAACAGATAGACGCCAAAGACAAGGCGATAGAGGAAGCCAAGGCCGGAGCCGATAAAAAGGCCGCTAAGGCCGCCATCAAAACACTCTCCCAGGAGCGCAAGCAGCTGCTGAAAGAATACAGCGCCACCAGCGATGAGAAAGCCGACTTCTATAAAAAGTTCGCCAAAGAAGTGGAGAAGAGGGCGGAGCGCTACACCAGGACGATTGAAAGCAAGCTGTCGCAGACGCTGGCCGCCGCCTCGGAGGAGTAATAGTCTGGCCGCCCTTGAAAATGCAGCGCGCGGCACTTATACTATCTTTATGAAATTATTCCTTCTTGCCCTCTGCCTGGCCCTGCCCGGCGCGGCCGCCGCGGCGGATACCGGGGCAGCCGTGCAACTTCGCGAAGCCGCAGGCTCTTCGCCCGCGAAGGCCGCCGCGCCCAGGGCCGAAGCGAACAGCGCCGCAGCCGGCCCCAATTCCCTGGCCGCCATAGCCGCGCGCTGCGCCCCGGCCGCCGCCGGCGAAGAGAAGATCTGGCAGTCCGATTTCCGCTGGGATTACACCCTGACCGAGCTGAAGGCCCGCGCCCTGGAAATGTACGCGTCCCCCAAGCGGCTAGACAAGCGCGCCTACTGGGACGCCGCGACCGGCCGGCTGCTGCTGCCGCACGACGCCGACAGGGGCGGGGACCTGGCGATAGGCGAAGCCTTTGTAAACGCGGTGGCGCGCCACATAGAGCGCGCCTTCGAGCTGGAGTATATAGACGCCGTCTTTTTTCCCGACATGGGCCATTCCCATATTTTGGTGCCGGACAAGCTCTGGGCGGACAAGTATTCGGACTACCCGATAGCCAAAATGTCTGACCAGTACCGCGACATGTTCGCCGACCCGCGGCTGCAGCTCTTCTACCACACCGCCGAGCAGCTGAAGATGACGGGGCCGGACGGCCAGCTGGTGGCCGACGAGCGCACCCGCTTCCGCCACAAGACCCGCAACATAGCCGGCCTCATAAAGCCTGACGCCAAGCTGAACGTCTACCAGAACCCGGCCAGCACGGCCAATACCGTGCACGAGGTCCCCGGCCATTTCTGGTGGGGCGCCGGCTTCAACCTCAGCGCGCAGAAGGACGGCTGTTTCGTCTACAGCACAGGCGGCAGGGACTACCGCTTCGACATCAGCCTCTACGACCTTCCCTACAACCCTGACGGCGGCGGCGCAGGCGATTACTGACGGCCGCCCAGCGCGACGGATATAAAAAAACAACCGCCGGAGTCGGCGGTTGTTTTTTGTCCTGAAGTTGCAGGAGGCTTTTACTTGGCGACGGCCTCGGTCTTCAGCTGGTCCAGCGCGGGCGAACTGATATTGTTCAGTTCCGAGGGGTCCCAGGTAAGGTTCGGGGGCAGGATCGGCTCTTCAGGCTGGTCGACAACGACAGAGTTTATCCTGATTATCGGCTTGCCGGGCCCGGGGGCGTTCTTGTCCGGCGCGGGGATGGTGATCTCCTGCGTGCCGCTGGTGGTCAGGTAGATCTTGGAGCCGGCGTTCCAGAGGCGGTCCAGGGTCTCTTTGTGCGGGTGGCCGTATTTGTTATTTATGCCCACTGAGATAAAAGAGTAGTCGGGCCGCACGCGGGCCAGGAAGGCGTCGCTGGTAGAGGTGCGCGAACCGTGATGGCCGACCTTGAGGATATTGGACTGCAGGCCGGATTTGAAGTGGCTCAGCAGGTCGCCCTCTATCTCGGAATTCGCGTCGCCGGTCAGCAGGATACCGTTGCCGTTGTAGTAAAGGCGCAGCACGAGCGAGCAGTTGTTGGTCTCATCGTTGTCGTGCATCACCACCGGCTGCCAGCAGGCGTTGAAGACCTTGACCGTCACCTTGGAGTCCCAGTTCAGTATCTCACCGGGCTTGGGATAATGCGTCTTGCAGTTCGGCTCAAGCGCGGCCAGTTCGCGCAAATTATTGTCGCCGGCCGCGTCCCTGTTTTCGGCCTTGGTATCGTAATAGTTGTCTACCTGGTACTTTTCAAACACTTTCTTGAGGCCCCGGTAATGGTCGCTATGCGGGTGGGTAAGCGCCACGAAGTCCAGCCGGGTCACGCCTTTGGACTTGAGGAAATTGTCTACGAGCACCCCGGAATTGCCGCCGTCTATCAGCGCTTTCTTGCCGTTGGGGAATTCTATGTAGATGGCGTCGCCCTGGCCCACGTCCACGAAAGAGACGTTCAACTGCGCCCAGAGATTTGAGGACGCCAACACAAGCACACCGATGAAGGCTGGAAGCTTATACCTGGCGCTCCGGAAATTAAATTTTATAGTCATTTGTATATATAGTGTAGATGAAATCCTCCAACTCGGAGAGGGCCAAAAGGCCTATACCGGTGCGGACAAAAGGACCGCAACCCGCGAATTTTGTAGAATTATAATCTAGTCGCCGACTTAGCTCAGCTGGTAGAGCAGCTGTTTTGTAAACAGCAGGTCATCGGTTCAAATCCGATAGTCGGCTACGAATTTTTGCCTGTCCGGCGGGCTATTTGCTAAAATATTCACTTACGGCCCCTTCGTCTAGCGGTTAGGACGCCGCCCTCTCAAGGCGGAGATCACGGGTTCGAATCCCGTAGGGGCCGCCAAATTTTAGCGGCGCCGGTTCCCCAAGGGGAATCGGCTTTTCATTTAAAGGAAATAACATGGATATCGGCATAGTCGGTCTGCCCAACGTCGGCAAATCAACCCTGTTCAACGCGCTCACGCGCGCCGGGGCCGCTTCCTCCAACTACCCCTTCACCACCATCGACCCCAACGTGGGGGTGGTGCCCGTACCGGACAAGCGCCTCGACGCGCTGTTCGACCTGTTCAAGCCGCCCAAGAAAGTGGCCTCCTACATCAAGTTCGTAGACATCGCCGGCCTGATGAAGGGCGCCTCCAAGGGCGAGGGCCTGGGCAACAAGTTCCTGGCCAATATCCGCGAGGTGGACGCCATTGTACAGGTAGTGCGCGTGTTCAAGGACCCTGACGTGGTGCACGTGCTGGGCGAAGTGGACCCCATCCGCGACATAGAGGTCATAGAGACCGAACTGATGCTGGCCGACATGGAGACCATAGACAAGGCGCTGGAGAAGAACCAGCGCGACCTGAAGGCCCGCACCAAGGACGCCGAGGAAAAGAAGGTGCGGCTCGAGAAGATCAAGGGTCTGCTCGCCGAAGGCAAGCCCGCCCGCGAGGCCGGCTACACCATAGACGAGGTGCGCGACTTCAATCTGCTGACCGTGAAGCCCGTTTTCTTCGTGGCCAACACCTCCGAGCAGCCCGACAAGGAAGTTATCGCCAAGCTGCGCGAGTTCATAAAGGCCCGCGGCGCCCTGCTGGTGGAGATCTCAGCCAAGATAGAGTCCGAGATCATAGAGCTGCCGGAAGAAGAGAAGGCCGTGTTCCTGAAGGATTTGGGTGAGGACTACACGGGTCTCGAGAAGATGGCGATTGCCGGCTACCAGCTGCTGGACCAGATCTCTTTCTTCACCGCCGGCTCCGAGGACGAGGTGCGCGCCTGGAACCTGAAGCGCGGGCTGAAGGCCCCGCAGGCGGCCGGCCGCATACATACGGATTTCGAGAAAGGCTTCATCCGCGCCGAAGTTTACTCTTTCGACGACATCATGAAGTACAAGGAAGAGAAGGTCCTGCGCGAGAAGGGCCTGATCCGCTCCGAGGGCAAGGAATACGTGATGAAGGACGGCGACATCTGCTTCTTCAAGTTCAACGTGTAGCCGCCGCCCCCGGCAAAAGAAAAACCCGCCGACCGGCGGGTTTTTCTTTTTAAGACAGACCGGGAGTTAAACCGCGGCCTTCAGTTCGAAGACTTCGACCGGCTCCTTATAGCCCTTGAATTCCAGCAGGCCGGCGCTGCCGTAGCTGAACTGCCCGGAAGTCTTTTCCTTAACCGCGCCGGAAACATACACCGCGCCGGCGGGCGCCTTGCCCTGCAGGCGCGAGGTGAAATTGACGGTATCCCCCATCACCGTGTAGTCCATGCGGGACTGCGACCCCACATTGCCGGCCACCACGGGTCCGCAATGCACGCCTATGCCCACGCCTAAAGTCCTTTTTCCGGAGGCGGCCTGCTCTTTATTGAAGACGGCGATCTCGGCCTGCATCTCGGCCGCGCAGGCCACGGCGCGCTTCTCGGCGTCGGCCTGCTCGAAGGGGTCGTTGAAGACCACGATGAGCGCGTCGCCCACGAACTTGTCCAGCGTGCCGTCATGGCGGAACACCACGTCCACCATGCGGCTGAAATAGAGGTTCAGCAGGTTCACCAGCTCGCCCGGGTCCATGGACTCGGACAGGGGCGTAAAGCCGCGGATGTCGGAGAACAGCACGGCCGCGTGCGTGCGCCGGCCCACGCCCATGGCGGCGCCGCCGTCAGGCGAGTCCAGTATCTTGCGCGCCACCTGGTGGGAGACATAGCGCGACAGCGCGCCCTCGGCCAGCTCGCGGCGCACCAGGTTCTCGGCGAACTGCAGCACCAGGTCGCGCATCTTCTTCACCGCGTAGGCGGCGAAGGCGCCCATCATCACCATGATCAGCAGGTGGATGATGGCGGAATAGGCGGGGATGGGGCTCAGGCGCGGGTTGCCGAAAGAGGTGTGCCAGACCGCGGCGTAGCCCAGGGCTGAGAAAGCCGCCGCCGCCATGATGGCCCGGTAGCTGTAGCGCAGCGCGCAGCCCACTATAAGGATGTAAAAGACAGGCACCAGCGGGCCGTTATTGCCCTCCACCAGCACTATGGTCAGCGCCAGGAACAGCGCGTCTACCCCGGCGGAGATATATTTGACGGGGCGATCGTAGAGCCGGCGCTGGTTGACCAGATACCAGGCGCCGGCGGCGTAGGCCAGCCAGGCCAGCATGGTCCACACCGCGCGCTGGTGCAGCCAGCCCTCCACCACCTTCAGCAGGTAATAGTTAGAGAACTCATTGGCCAGGAACACCAGCAGGAAGGCCAGCCGGAGCACGTTGATCTTGCGTTCGCCTATCTGCTCTTCGGTAAGGAAGAAAGCGTCAAGTTTTTCTTTGGTCATAGGGCGTCTTAATAATCTTACAAAAAACCGCGCGCGGCGGGGCGGCCGCATGGCGCACACAAGGCAGTCCTAAAATTATAAAATTACATCCCTGTGAGCCTCGACCTGAACCTGAACCCCACGCTGCTGCCCAAGCTCGGCCTGAACCCCAAGCAGGGAGAGGCCGTGCAGTATTTCGCCGGTCCGCTGCTGATACTGGCGGGCGCCGGCACCGGCAAGACCAAGACGCTCACCTCCAAGATAGCCCTGCTCATCGCCTCGGGCGTCTCCCCCTCCCGGGTGCTGGCCATCACCTTCACCAACAAGGCCGCGCAGGAGATGCTGCACCGCGTGGGTAAGCTGGTGCCGTACTCCGGCGGCATGTGGATACACACCTTCCACGCGCTGGGCGCGCGCATTCTGCGCCAGCACGGCCGGCTGATAGGCGTTAAGGCAGACTTCGTCATCTACGACGACGACGACCAGAAGAAGCTGATAGGCCTGGCGATGGAAGAGCTGGGCTTCGCCGAGGAAAAGAACAAAGCCTCGATGTATTTAAGCATCATCTCGCGCGCCAAGGACGATTTACTGGACGCGCAGAGCTATTTGATCAACGCGCAGGCCAACGACGACCCCGCCCGCCTGAAGGCCGCCCAGATCTACCACCGCTACCAGAAGAAGCTCATAGAAGCGGGCGCCATGGACTTCGGCGACCTGATAGTGCGCACCGTGGAGCTGCTGAACGAAAAGGAAGAGATCCGCAGCTACTTCCAGGAAAATTTCCAGTATATCCTCGTAGACGAGTACCAGGACACCAACCACGCCCAGTACGTACTGGTGAAGACGCTGTCGGCCAAGCACAAGAACCTCTGCGTGGTGGGCGACCCGGACCAGAGCGTGTACGGCTGGCGCGGCGCCGACATCCGCAACATCATGGAGTTCGAGAAGGATTTCCCCGACGCTTTCACTGTGGTGCTGGAGGAAAACTACCGCTCCACCGCCCGCATCCTGCACGCCGCCAACGAGCTCATCAAGCATAACCGCAACCGCCGCCCCAAGAACCTCTGGACCAAGGCCGACCACGGCGAACCGCCCGAGGTGCTGGAATACCAGAACGAGAACGACGAGGCGCGCGGCATAGCGGACGAAGTGAAACAGCTCACCGCCGGCGGGGCTTACACCTATAACGACATAGCCGTCTTCTACCGCACCAATGCGCAGAGCCGCTCTTTCGAAGAGGCCTGCCGCCGCGCGCGCATACCGTACCGGCTGATAGGTTCCGTGCGCTTCTACGACCGCAAGGAAGTCAAAGACGTGCTGGCCTACTTGAAGCTGCTGGTGAACCCCTCGGACACCATCAGCCTGCTGCGGGTCATCAACCTGCCGGCGCGCGGCATCGGCAAGACGGCCATGGACCATGTCATGGCCTATTCGCGCCAGAAGGAGATGCCGCTCTACGACGCGCTGCTCTCCGCCGAGCAGGTGCCCGACATCACCAACACCGCCCGGCGCGGCATTAAAGAATTTTTAGACCTGCTGGAAGGCGTGAAGTCCGACCTGTTCTCGGCCACGCCGTCGGCCATGCTGGCCAATATCCTGGAAAAGACCGGCTACTGGAAGATGACCGAGGATTTGGCCGAGAAAGAGCCGCAGGAATCCCTGGCGCGCCTGGGCAATTTGCAGGAACTGGTCAACGCCGTGAAGGAATTCGAAGAGCACTGCGTGCGCCAGGGCGCCGCGCCCACCCTGCACAAATACCTGGAGGAAGTCATGCTCTCCTCCCAGGTGGACAAGCTCAACACCGACACTTTCGCCATAACGCTGATGACGGTGCACCTGGCCAAGGGCCTGGAGTTCCCCGTAGTGTTCCTGACCGGCCTGGAAGAGAACCTTTTCCCCATCAACGCCGCCAACGCCTCGGAGGAGGACCTGGAGGAGGAGCGCCGCCTGGCCTACGTGGGCATGACCCGCGCGCGGCAGCGGCTCTTCCTCACCTGGGCCAATACCCGCCGGGTCTACGGCACTACCTATCCCAATCTGGGCTCGCGCTTCATCTTCGAAAGCAAGGTCGCAAAAGAGACCGCGACTCGCCACGGCGAAGAAGACGTGCAGGTGATCACTTCCTACCAGCCGCCGCCTTCCATCCCGCGCGTGGGCAAGGGCCGCAAGGTGATGCACCCCATACACGGGCCCGGCCGCGTGGTGGACCAGATCGGCTCGGGCGAGTTCGCCAAGGTGACCGTGGTCTTCGACAGCGGCGTGCGGCAGACCTTCATGCTGAAATACGCCCCGCTGCAGCCGATGTGAGCATGACCGACATAAAAAAAGAGCATTCCGCCGGCGGCCTCATCCTGGAGGACGGCCGGGTCTTCGTCATACTGATGCGCAATTTGAAAGGCGAGCAGGTGTGGACCTTTCCCAAGGGCCACCTGGACCCCGGCGAAACCGCCGAACAGGCCGCGGTCAGGGAAGTGCTGGAAGAGACGGGCTGGGACTGCGAGATAATCTCCGACTTCTATACCGCGCATTATTCTTTCCGGCGCGGCGACTCCGAGGTGGAAAAGGACGTCCGCTGGTTCCTGGTCAAGCGCACCGGCGGCGACGGCATACCGAAAACCCCCGACGAAGTCCTCGACATGCGCTGGCTCCCCCTCGCCGAAGCCGAAGCCCAGCTCTCCTACCCCAGCGACCTGGAAATAGTAGACCTTCTAAAAAAGATGTAGGGAACCGGCCAGCCCGGACGCAGCGGCCGCCTTTTAAAGGCGGCCTTTATTTTTTTATGGCTGCCGGTATGAAAATAGTATGCCGCTCGTTTACCTGCTTGAGCAGGGAGGAGAGAGCGGAGACCTTTCCTTTTATAACGCTGGGGCGGCGGCTGGAGATGGAGGCGCAGTCGGCCAGGCAGGCGGGGGCCGAGGGCGGGTAGGCGGCTTTCGCGGCGGCGAGGAACCTCTTTTTGGCCGCGGCGTTGGCTTTCAGGTTCAGCACGTCGGGGACGAAGACCAGGGTGTCCATGTCCGGGGTAAAGTGCGGGGCGTCTATGGCCGCGGCGGCGTCCATTACGCGCAGGCCGAGCGGAGAGAATTTATTCAGGTTGAACAGGTTGACCAGAGCATCGAAAGAAGAAACCCCGGCGAAGACGCGCACGGAGGCCTTCTTCCCGGCGGCGGCCTTCATGACCTCGGCGGCGGTCTGGTTGAGGAAAAGCGGGTTGCCGTAGGTAAGGAAACCGACCGTGTCGAACTTAGAGAGCGCTGCGACGGCCGCCTTCGCCGTGGCCTCCCGGCCCAGGCCGGTATTCAGCTTGAGGCCCGGGGTCAGCCCGGCGAAGCGCGCCGCGGTGGCCGCGTCCAGGCAGTGGGTGTACACCGCCCCGCATTCCTTCATGGCGGCCAGTGTTTCCAGTGTGACCTGGCCGGGGTAGAGTCCGTAGGAGAAGATGTAGAGTTTTTTCATAATTAGGAATTAGGAATCAACGTCCCCTCGCCACCTCGGAGAGGGTAAAAGCCGGCCGAAAAACAGGGCGGCCGCTTTTGAACGACACTTTTAATTCTACGGGCCTGAAGAAGAGGCCCCAGGAATAGAACTGGGCCGCCCGGTTGAAGCGGGAGGCCGAATTTACCGCGCCGGCGGCGGCCTCCAGGCGGCCGGCGTCCAGGCCGGTCAGCGCGCCTTCCAGGTCCCCGCTGCCAGCCTGCGCCAGCGCGCGGTCCAGCGCGGCCGCGGCGGCCGCCAGTTCGGTACGGGCTTTCGGGTACGGCGAGCCGGGGGCGAAAGCCGCCAGCCAGCGCCACGCTGCGTAATCGAGCAGGCAGGAGAAAGCGGGGCGCGCGGCGCGGCGTTTGAGGTTCAGAAGCCCGTCGTAGGCGGAATAGCCCAGGTAGAGCCCGGCGAATTTATTCTCGGCCTGCACGGCGTCTTTTGCCGGCACGGCGGCACCCGACTCGCCGAGCGCGGCCAGCTGTTCCAGTTCGGCCTTCAAGGCCACTATCGCGGCCAGCATTTCGGGAGCGCCCGGTTCCCCGGCGGCGGAGGCCAGCGCCACGGCCGCCTGGTCCAGGGCCGAGACGCGGGCGCGCATCGAAAGCAGCCCCAGCGCTCCGCGCAGGCTGCTCCGCAGCTCTTCCAGCCGTACGGACTCCTTCGCGGTTAAAACCCCACGGCCCTTCAAGGCCGAGGCCGCCACCAAAAACTCCTGGTAAACAGCAAAGGCCGAGGCGTAAGCCTGCTCAACTCCGGGCCGGGCCGCCTCCAGGCGCGCGGCCTCCATCCAGCCGGCGGCGCGGGACAGCTCGGCGTCCAGCGCGCCCTTGTTCAGCCGGTAATCGGCGAAATCCTTCCTGGACACGGAACGCCCCGCCGCGCCCCCGGCGATAACCGGCGGGGCCTCAGCCTCGGCCAGCTGCCCTTCGTAGAGGCGGCGCGCGGCCAGTTCCATCACCTCGCGCGAAGCCGTCGAACTGCCGGCCGCGGCGTTCAGGGCCTTCACCGCCGCGAGGAAGGCGGGGTTGAACTTCCAGGAGATTTCGTAGACCTCCCGGACCTGGCCGGAGGGACGCCCGCCGGAGTATTTCAGGCTCAGGTAGATCTCGGCCGCCTTGGCCGGGTTCTTGCGTATCCAGTCGAGCAGCGCGCTCCTGGCCTCGGCGTGCGTCTCGAACGCCGACAGGTCTACATAGCTGTCGGCCTCGCCGGAGTCCAGGATCTTGTCGGCCACTTCGCCGCGGAAAAAAAGGCTGGTCATGATGCGGTCTCTAACGGCCGCGGCCTCCGCCGCGTAGTCAGAGGGCCTCGCCTCCTGCGCCTGCTGCGGGGCCAGAGGTTTGCCCTCCTGCGCCGGCAGTGAAACCGGCTGGAGAGAGGCGAGTATAAGCAGCAGGAATATTTTCATCATCCCCAGGAGCGGAACATGTAGAGCAGCCGGGAGCCGGCCTTGGCGGTGAAGGGCCTGTTCCTGACGTCGGCCATGGTCACCTGTTTGGAATTCTTCAGGTCTTCCCTGAAGACGCGGGCCACGGCGGCCCCGAAGCCCCGGTCGTAGACGTTGACGTTCACCTCGAGGTTGTAATGCAGGCTGCGGTGGTCCAGGTTGTGGCTGCCCACGGAAGACCAGATGCCGTCTATCACCGCCGTCTTGGAATGCAGTATGGGTCCCTGCCATTCGTAAACGCGGACGCCGTTCTTTATAAGCCGGCCGAAGATGGCCCACGAAGCCCAGCGCACGTAGGGGTGGTCGGTCTCTTTCGGGCCGAGGATGCGCACGTCCACGCCGCGCCGCGCGGCCTCTATAAGCCGGCGCAGCACCATCTTGTCCGGCAGGAAATAAGCGTTGGTGATGTAGATGTAATCGAGGGCCTGGTCAATGGCGTAGCGGTAGGTGCGCCTGATAGAGCGCGTGTTCCGGATGCCGCTGGCGGACACCACCGAGGCGCGCTTGTTCCCGGTCGGGAGGAACTGCGGGACGCTAAGGCTTGGTTCCGGCGAGCCGCCTACGCGGGTGGAGGCTTCCCAGGATTCCCAGAAGAGCCGCTCCAGGCCGGCGGCCACGGGGCCGCTGACGCGCGCCTGCGTGTCCTTCCAGCCGCGGCCGCCCATCGAGACCGGCGCGTCCTTCTCCGTTATGTTGAACCCCCCGACGAAGGCGCAGCGCCCGTCCACGCAGACGGTCTTGCGGTGGTCGCGCTTGATCCAGTTCCAGTACGGCTTCCAGTAAATGACCGGCCTGAATTCCGCCACTCTCACTCCGCCCGCGGCCAGGCCGAGAAAATATTTTCTGTCGGTCTGTATCGAGCCTACGGAATCGTAGATGAAGTAAACACGCACGCCCTCCTTGGCCTTCCTGCGCAGCAGGGCGGCAAAATGGCGGCCGACGGCGTCGTCGGCCACGCAATAGAACTCCAGCAGGACATAGTCCTTTGCGCCCGCGATAGCCGCGAGCATCGCGGGGAAGGCCTCCTCCCCGTCCTTGAGCAGTTCTACTTCGTTGCCTTCGAGCGCGTCCTGCGGAGAGTTGCAGTAGCGGCTCCAGTTTGCTTTTTCCCGCATACCTTTTTTTCCAGTTTTTCCGCGTAGTCACGGTCAAAATCTATAAGGGCCCGGTTGTAGGAACTGATCTTGGCCGGCGGCGGGGCGGCCGGCTCCAGGCGGCGCAGCGCGGCGCAGGCCTTCTCATTCTCTCCGGCACCGGCGTAAACCGCCGCCAGGCCCAGCCTGGCCCCGGCGTAGCCCGGCTCCAGGGCCAGCGCGCGCTCGAAAGCTCCGCCAGCGGCGGCCAGGTCCCCGGTCAGGGCCGCCGCCCGGCCTGTTTCCGCCAGGTAAAAAACATTGGAAGGGGCGGCCTGGGCCGCCGCTGCAGGCAGGGCCTGGGCGAGCGCCGGCGAAGCGCCAGCGGCGGAATCAGCGCGCGCCGCCGCCAGGTAATCTTTCTGCCCGCCGTAAATACCGGCGGCCGTCCCGCCCAGCAGTAAGGCAAGCAGGAGGGCGGCAACCGCCGGCGCGGCCTTGCCGGGCGCGCCCTCAGGGCGCTCGCCGGCGGCGGCGAAACCGAGCGAGCCCCAGAACAGCAGCGCGACGGCGCCGGAGTAGAAGACCATGTCCCCCGCGCCCTGTATCAGCGCGGCCAGCGCGCAGAGCTTCAGCGGCAGTTTTTTAGCGCCGCCTGCCAGCAGGGCGGCGCCGGCCGCCAGCAGGAACAGCAGGGCCGCCGGGAAACCGGCCTCGGCCGCCAGGTTCATTATTTCGCTGTGAGCGTGCAGCGTGCTGTGGCCATAATACGAGATCCCGTCGAAATAAGGGAATTTAAAAAGTTCGAAGGCCTCGCCGAAGCGGCCGGGGCCCCAGCCCAGCAGGGGGCTGGCGGCCGCGGCCTCCAGCGCCGCGCCCCAGAGCCGGGGGCGCTCAAAGGCCCGCGGGTCGCTCAGTTTCAGCAGGCCTTCCAGCGAAGACTCCGGCATGGCGGCGGCTGCGCCCAGGATAACGGCTATCAGCCCGGCCAGCCAGCGCCAGCGCCGGGTGAAGAGCAGCCCCGCGGCGGCGGCCAGGGCGGCGGCCAGCGCCGCGCCGCGCGAGCCGGAGGCCGCCAGGCCTGCGGCCAGCAGCAGCGCCAGGGCTCCGTAGATGAACTTTTCTTTCCTCTCAACCGCCCCGGACAGACCCAGCAGGGCCGGAGCGAATGCTCCGGCGCAGAAAGCCGCCGAGTAATTAGGATTGTTGCCGATGAAGCCGGTCACCCAGCCCGGTGAGGCCAACTGGAAGAGCATCACAACGGCGGCCGCGGAGCCCAGGAAGTAAACCGCCTTCAGCCAACGGTCGTCACCCTCCGCGCCGGAGGCCGCGTAAAAGAAGAACAACCCAAGCAAGCCGTAGCGGGCGGCGGCCGGCGCGGCAGCCGCGAAGTCAGGAGAAAATAGCGCGGCGGCGCCGAGCCAGCCGAAGAACAGCAGCGCGGCGGGCTGCCCGCCGGGGCGGAGGAGAGCCGGGCGCAGGAGCAGCCAGGCCAGCAGCAGCGCGGCTAAAGCCAGCCAGCCCGGGGCGGAGCGGAGCCCTCCGGCGGCGGCGGCCAGCACCAGGGCGGCAGCGGGCGCATAGGGCGCTGCTCTTTCAGCGCAGCGGGAGAGGTTCATTTATAAACCTCCAGCCGGCGCTGCTCCAGACCGGCGGCCGCCCGCTCGCGGCCAGGCGCGGCATAGATCTTCCCGAGGGCCGCCCAGGCCGCGGGGCTATAGCGGTTCTCCAGCAACGCCCCCTCGTAGTAACGGGCGGCGGCTAAAGGCGAGGCGCCCCCGGCCACAGCCAGGCGGCCCAGCAACTCCAGCGCCGGCGCCCTGAAAAGTTTCGACCGGAGCGCCGGCTCCAGCTCGGCCTCCGCCGCCGGCAGGCCGCCGTCACGTGCGGCGGAGAAGGCCCGCGCCCGGGCCGCTTCAAAAGAGAGGGACCTGTAATCCTGGCGCAGCAGCGCCGCCAGCAGCAGCGCGCCGAAGGCCAGCGCCGCGCCGTACGCCCTGAGCGGGAGCTTCACCGTTCCGGCTCCTTCTTCGGGAGAAGAGAGCAGCCAGCAGAAGAGCCAGAAATTGGCGGGCACCGAAAGGCCGAAGTCCACCAGCGAATGCGCGAGCGCGGCGATAAGGGCGTATTTAGCCAGCCCGGCGCGGGCGCGCACGGCCGCAAAGACCAGCCAGAACCAGGCCAGCGCCGCGGGCAGGCCGTTCTCGGCGAGGAACTCCAGGTAATAGTTGTGGGCGTAGATAGAGTGTTCCCTGAAAGCGCCCGCCGCCTGGAAACCGGCCTGCGCCCAGGTGAAAGAGGCGTGCCCGAAGCCGGCGAGCGGCCGCGCGGCGAACATCTCCAGGGCGCTGCGCCACCAGGCCAGCCGCCCGGCCACCGAATCGGCCTGCAGCAGCCAGAAGACGAAGGCGGCCAGCGCGGCCAGCCCCAGCAGCAGCCAGGCGTTCTCTTTGAGCTCGCGCGCCCCGGGGCGCGAGACGGCGTAGCAGCCGGCCGCGGCCAGGCCGGCCAGCGCCGCGCCGAGCGACTGCGTCCAGACCACCAGCACCAGCATGGCCGCGCCCAGCAGCCAGCCGTATTTGCGCTCCAGCGTGAGCGGTATCACCATCACGGCGTACAGCGCCAGGGCGTTCAAATTGGTCAGCGGCGGCCGGTCGAGGAAATTCTTCAGGACAAAGACCTGCAGCAGCGAGAGGGCGAAGATCAGCCCGGCGCCCCAGAGCACCGCGGTCTCCACGCGGCCCCGCTCTTCCTTATTAAGGAAGGAGGCGAAGAGGAAGATCAGCAGGCCGGCCGCGTAGTTGCCCCATTCGTTGAAGATGTGACCCCGGAACGGGCTGGCCAGCAGCGCCAGCAGCGTGAGGGCGGCGGCGGCCCAGAGGGGCCGGAATTTTTTATCGGCCAGCGCGGCGGGCAGGCCGGGGCCCCGGGCGCGCAGCGCCAGCCAGGCCAGGCAGCCCAGCAGCACGGCCCGCTGGAGCGCGAGCTGCAGCGGCAGGTCGAAGACGGCCTGCAGGGCGGGCGCCAGCCCCAGCACGAAAATGAAGATATATGACAGCATCGTAAAATCAAAGGACCAGGTCCCTGCCGGCCCTGGTCCTTGTTAACCGAACCGCTAAAGGGCTCAGTCTTCGAGTATCCTCGGAGTCACGAAAATGAGCAGTTCCATCCTGGTGCGGGACATCGACTTCTTCTTGAAGAGGTAGCCCAGTATCGGAATATCGCCCAGTATCGGCACCTTGAACACGGCCTCGGACTGCGAGTCGTGGATCAGGCCGCCTATCACTATGGTCTCGCCGTTGCGCACGATCACGTTGGTGTCGGCGGAACGGGTGTCTATGCCGGGCGCGCCGCCGGCCACGGGCACCACGGTGGCGGAGGGCTGGCTCACCGTCGGGTTGATCTTCATGGAGATGCGCCCGTCGGAGTTTATCGTCGGGGTCACCTTCAGGATGATGCCGGTGGTGAGGTAGGTCACCTTGGTGGTGGAGACGGGCGGGTTGCTGGCGGAGGTCTCCGTGGTGGTGTAGGGGATCTGCGTGGTGATATTGATGTTGGCTTCCTTGTTGTTAAGGGTGGCCACCTTGGGATCGCTAAGCACCTTGGCCTTGCCCTTCTTGGCCGCCGCGGTGATGACCGCGTCGAACATGTAGTTGGAAGCCACCTTGCCCAGGCGGAAAGCGCCGTAGACCAGGTTGGCGGGCAGGTTGACGCCCGAGCCGCCGCCGGGGCCGCTGATGGGGTTGCTGACGTAGCGGCCCGAGCCCGCCGCCGGCGTCTGAATGCCGGGGACGTTGCCGCCTATCTCGATCTGGTTGCCGGAATCGCCGGCGCCGAAATAGGTGCCGTTCTTCTCGCCGTAGCCGGACCAGCTGATGCCGTAGTCCATGGAATTGTCGAGCGAGACCTCCACCAGCTTGGCCTCTATCACCACCTGCTTGGGCACGCGGTCGAGGCTGCGGATCAGGCGGGCGATGGAGTCCAGGCCCAGCTGGGTATCGGTCACCACCAGCGCATTATTGGCTTCGTCGGGGGTGCAGCGGGCGACGCGGCCCTCGGCGTTGGACACGGCGTCCACCTGGGCTTTAACGTCGGCGGCCTTGGAGTAGTTGAGGAAGAACACCCGGGTCTGGGGCATGGCCTTCTTCTGTTCGGCAATCAGCGTCGCGGGGGAGGCTATGCGCAGGATATTGTCGCCGGCCTGCTGGGCGGCCAGGCCCTTCACGCTGAGCAGCGTCTTGAAGGCCTCTTCGAAGGGCACCTTGGTGAGGCTGATCGTAACCGTGCCGGTCACGTCGTCGCCGTAGATTATGTTGAGGTTGGCCTTGGCGGCCAGCATGTCGATGACCTCGCGCACGTCCGCCTCGCTGTAATCGAAAGTGATGGGCTCGCGGGAGAGGCTGTCCATGATGTTGCGGGAGGCGGGCGCGGAGTAAGCCTTCCTGGGGGCGAGGGCGGCGGGGGCGCTCTCGCGGCGGACGTCGGAGGGCTTTATAGGGGCGGCCTCCAGCGTCATCTCGAGCGGCTTGGCCTGCACGCGCGAGGGCTCCGGGGCGATGACCTTAACCTGCTGGGCAGGGGCGTCCTTGACCGCGGGCGCGGCGGCCCTGGCGGCCTGGCGGGCGCCGAACATGACCACCAGCTCGTTGCCCTTGCGGGTGATCTCGTAGGCGGTCTTGCGCGAAAGGTCCATCACGACGCGGGAAATGCTGACCGGGGTGGTCTGGAACTGGCCGGTGCGCACCTTGCGCAGCGCGCCGCCGTTGCCGGGGATCTCCTGGAGGGTCTGCAGCCTGGAGTCCATCAGCTCCAGCACCAGCCTGGACGGCTGCTCGGTGGTGAAAGCCTTGTATTCCACGGGGCGGTCGGTGGCGATGTAGACGCTGTCGGCCGACACCCTCACGGACTTTACCGTAGCGTTCTCTACCGCGAACGCCACCAGCGGGTTCTGGCCCAGCAGCAGCGCCGTGACGGCGAGTGCGATGAATTTTTTCATTTTATTCGTTCTCCCGCAGGTTAAGGTGGTGCACCTTCTTGTCTTCGGTCATCAGTATAACCTGCTTGCCTTTCACTACCCCGGAAACGCCGGGCACGAGCTTCTTTTTGGAATCCGTTATGCGGCCGGCCTTGAGCGTATAGAGGGAGCCGGACGCGTCGCGCAGCAGGGCTTCGCGGCCGCGGGAATCTTCCATGATGCCGGTGAGCGTGAGGCCGTACACCGAGAAGGTCCCCTTCGCCACTTCCACCGGCTTGCCGTCCGCGCCCCTGGGAGCCTTGTTCTCGCCGGTGCCCTTCTGGTCGCCGTAGACGGTGGCGGCCAGCAGCGGGTCGCGCTTGTTGACCGGCCTGTAGACCTGTTCCACGGTGGCGGCGGGGGTGGAAACCGCTACCTGCGCCGCGGCCGGGGCCGCGCAAGGCAGGAGCACTGTAAATAAGAGGTTGAGGGTCATGGGTTTAACCGTTGTACTGGTAAGCGGCCAGCGTGAAGGTGGCGCTGACCGAGGCCTCCGGGTTGGAGGTGCCGAGCAGGTTCAGGTTCTCGGAGGTCATGATGCGCTCCTCGAGGCCGAGGGCCGTAAGGAAGCGCCCCACGTCGTGATAGTTGCCCTTGAGGATGATGGTGTAGGTAACCTTGGTGAAATATTCCACCTTGGACTGGCCGGTGGGGTTTATGGCGGTGACGTTCACCCTGTATTTGCGGCTGAGGCGCGTCACGGTGCGTATCAAATCGGGGATCTTGCGCTCGCTGGGCAGCTTCTTCACGGCCGCTTCCCGCTCCAGCTTGAGGCTCTCCAGCTTGCCCTCGAGGTCCTTGTACTTGGCCTTCTGGCGCTTGGCGTTCTCGATGTCCCGGTTCATCACCTCTACCTTAGCCGTGTTCTCCTCTATCTTCTTGGCGGTGGGCAGCCAGAAGTAATAGACGTAAAGCCCGATGAACAGCCCGCCTAAAAGAATGGCGGCGCCGATCTGCGCCATCTGCTCCTTGGTAAGCTGGATCTTATTCATAGGTTTATTTGTAGGTGTACTTCATCGTGACCGGGACCGTGAACCTCTTGCCCATCTCGGTCTCGGTAACGGCGATGCCGCCGATCGTGACGTCCTTGTAGGGGCCGGAGGTCTCCAGCGAGTTAATCCAGTACGCCAGGTCGTAGGCGGAGTTGGAATTGACGCCCATGGAGACGCCCACCACGCTGCCCGAGAGGGTCGTGTTGACTCCGGTGAACCAGAGGGTGGAGGGCAGGTCGCTGATCAGGTCCTGCAGGAAGCGGGTGTAGACGAAGCGGCCCTTGTTGATGCTGTTGATCGAGTCCAGGTACTTCTGCACCTCGGCGATCTGCTTCTCGATCTCCTTGACCCGGTCCACGTCCTTCTGCAGGATCTTCATCTCGGCTTCCAGGTCCACGAGCCTCAGCTCTATCCTCTTGGAACGGCCGAAGTGCCAGGACGAGACGAGGAGGATGGTGATGGCGGCGACTATGACGCCCAGCACGACCTTGGCGATCACGACCTTGCGGTTGATCTTGGCTATGTACTCGGGCGGAATGAGGTTGATTCTGATCATTCTTCCCAATCCTTCATGCTGCGGAGCGCCAGGCCCGTGGCCACGGCCAGGGCCGGCAGGACGTCCTTAGGCATGTTTTTCGGCTGTTCGGGCAGGAAGGCCAGGGGGTTGACGATCTCGACGGGGACCTTGAATTCCATGGAGAGGAACTTGGTCACGTTGCCCAGGTTCGCCAGCCCGCCGGAGAGCATGATCTTGGAGATCGAATGCTCCACGCCCTGCGACAGGTAGAAGTCTATGGAGCGTGAGACCTCGGTGTAGAGGTCCTTCAGCACGCTGGCGGCGGCCTTGGAGACCGTGATGCCCTCCTTGTCGAAATTCTCTATCGCGCCTTCCTTGTCTTCGTCGGAAACCAGCACGGAGCGGCTCTTCTTGAGGTTGTCCGCGGACGCCGCGTCGGTCTTGAGCGCCTTGGCGATGGCCTTGTCCAGCGTGGAGCCGGCGATGAAGATGTCGCGCACCACGCGGGTCACGCCCTGGGTGATGATGGAGAGGTTGGTCACCTTCTGGCCGATGTTGAGCAGGAGCACGGAATTATTCTCGCCCTTCGGGGCGATCCTGTCGTAAAGCGTTTCGAGCGCGAAGGAGTCCACGTCTATGATGAGGGGGTCCAGCCCGGCGCCGGAGATGATGTCGATCTTGTCCTGCACAGCCTCCCGCTTGGCGGCCACCAGCACGGTGTCGATCTTGGGCTCGCCCTCTTCGGCGGCGTCGTTGAGGATGCTGTAGGTGAGGTTGACGTCCTTGATGTCGAAAGGGATGAAGGGCTCGGCCTCTACGGCTATGGTCAGGTCCAGCTCTTTCCGGGTGAGCTTGGGCAGCTTGACGTAGCGGACGATGACGGCGTTGCCGGAGATGGAGGCGGCCGCGTAGCGGGCCTGCAGGTTCTTCTTCTTGATGTAGGTCTTGATCTCCTGCGAGATGATGGCTTTTTTCTCTTCGGGCGGGACATCCGCCTTTATCGCCAGGGGGATGTAGCCCCAGTCCTTCAGCTTGAGGACCTTTTTTTCCTCGGTGAAGCAGACTATCTTCACCGCGTAGTTGCCGATGTCCACGCCTATTATGTCCTTAGGCGGGAACATCTGTTTTACCAGGTTTGAAAGCATCTAGTTTTAAAAACCCTCCGGTCCTGTACTTTAAACCGCCCCTTGCGCGCCGCCGCGCCTCAGCTCAAAACAGTATAGTTCAATTATATTAAATAATTGTTACATGAAAATCAATACTTTTCAACAGCCCCGGGGCCGCTGTTTAAACAGCCCCCCATTTTTAGTTAAATGTCTGTTATGATCAAAGGGGCTTTTCTTGGCGGGGCGGCCGCTTTCGGCGCGGGGCCGGGGCCGCTGGCGGGCGCAGGCTTCGAAATAATCGCCGCCTCCCGGGCCGGCCGGAACGGCCCGCCCCTCCCGCGCGGCGCGCGCGAGCTCGGCTCGGCCGAAGAACTGTTCGCGGAGCCCGGCCTGCAGTTCGCGGCCATAAGCCTGCCCCCCGCCGAAAGCTTCAAGGCGATACTGCTGGCCCTGCAGCGCGGGCTGCACGTTTTCTGCGAGCCGCCTTTCTGCCTGACCTCCACGGAATTCGGCGAGGTCCGCGAAGCGGCCGAAACGGCGGGGCGCACGGTGTTCCCGGCGCAGCCGTGGGAGCGCGCCCCGGCGTACGCGGCGCTGGAGAAGGCCGTGAACCGCGGCCTGGCCGGGGAGATCAATTTCGTTTTCGCGCAGGCCCTGCTGCCCGGGCCCTCGCCTGAAGACTGGCTGGCCGCGCCGCAGGCCTGGCAGGTCTTCTCGACGCTGCTGGGGCTGGCCCGCCGCCCCCCCGCCGCCGTCGAGGCCAGGCTCTCGCCCGGGGGCCCGGCCGCCTTCCACGTGCACTTCGGCGGCGCCGACGCCTTCGTGCACCTGTCCGGGGGCGCGTTCGCCCCGCGCCTGAAAACCGCCGTCTCCGGCGACAAAGGGCGCCTGGAGCTGGACAATAACCTGTTGCGCCTCGACCTCTCCGGCTCCGAGCCGGAAACGGTAGAGCTCTCGGCCTGGCCGGAGCCCGGGAGCGCCAGGCCGGAATGGCTGGCCGCGGAACTCGCCGATTTCGGCCGGGAGCTCGCCGGGGAAAAGCCGCGCGGCTCCGGCCTGCGCAATGCGCGCTACTGCGTGAAGCTGCTCAAGAACGCCCGCTACTCGGCGGGCATGAAGTCCGCCGCCATCCCGCTGTAATAATTCTTTTGGAAATAAAAAAAGGGGGCGCTTGCCCCCCTTTTTTCAGGAGTTGCCGGCCGGCGGCTCTGGAGGAGTCTTGGCGGCAGCCGCGGGCTGGCGCAGGATCCCGACGAGGAAACGGCTGATGGCTTCGCTCGACGCGTAGGCCTGCAGGCCGGCCCGCACCAGGAAGAAAAGCGTGAAGCCCAGGAACAGCGCCTGGTAGGCCCACTCATAATCCTCTATGAAGGGAAACACCGCCTCCTGGAAGGCGTAATAGGAGAAAAGCAGCGCGAGGATCTTCATCACGCTGCGCCAGAATTTTCCGGCGTCCGGCATGAAATCCATTATCCCGTCGGCCGCCGGCGAGGCTTCGATCCCGAACCGGATGAACACCACTACCGCCAGCAGCGAGACCACGGCGTTGAGAAAGACGCTGACGGGCAGCTTGTAGCTGAGGAAAGGCAGCGACCTGGCGTAGGGCAGGCTTTCCACGAAATAGCCCATCGCGAACAGCGTGAAAAGGGCGACCAGGGTTTTGACGGCCTTGGCGGCCAGTTCCCACAGCAGTTCTTTTTTTCCCATAGCTGAAATCTTACAAATATGCGCGGCGCCCGTCAAAAGGCCCCGCCCCTTGTTTTATAAATATGAATAAATTATATTATTATTGAAAAGCGCGGCCCTTTTGTGATAATATTAGGGCTTAAGCGCTCCCCAAGGGGGGCGAAGCGCGTGGTGGAGGAAGCTATCATGAAATTCGAAAGAACCGAATACAAAGGCCAGCCGGTCCTGATACTCAAGCGGAACGATAACGACAAGTACCCGTTCTCTTTCGGCCTGTCCAAGGCCCGCCTCATAATCGAGGGCTTTGAGGAAATCAAGAAGTTCGTGGCCGAGAACGACAGCAAAGAAGAGAAAAAGTAGTTCGTTTTCCCTCTTTTGCGGTTTAATAAATGCCGTCTAAAACAGAGCTGGCTATCGCCGGGTTTTATGACGGCATTTACCTTTTCTACGGGGCCGCTAATTCCTTCCTGACCTTCGGCCTGGACCTGTACTGGCGGCGGCGCGCCGCGGGGCTGGCCCTGCGCCTGGCGCCCGGCGCGCGCACGGCGCTCGACGCCTGCTGCGGCACCGGCGACTTCACGCTGGCGCTGAAAAAAAAGTTCGGCCCCGGGCTGCTGCTGGCCGGCGCGGACCTGAGCGAAGCCATGCTCTCGTCGGCGCGCGCCCGGCTGCCCGGCGCAAAGTTCACGGCGGCCGCGGCCGGCGAGCTCCCCTTCCCCGACGGCAGCTTCGACCTGGTGACCATCTCCTTCGCCACGCGCAACCTCAATATCGACAGAGAAAAACTGCTGGCAGCGCTGCGGGAATTCCGCCGCGTACTGAAGCCCGGCGGGGTCTTCCTGAACCTGGAGACCACGCGGCCGGAAAACCGCCTGGTCTGGTTCCTCATGCGGGTCTACGTAAAATCCGCCATCGGCTTGCTGAACCTGCTCTCGCCGAAAAGCAGGGCCCCCTACCTCTTCCTGCTCAACACGATACTGGGCTTCTACTCAGCCCCGGAATTTTCCGCCCTCCTCGCGGAGGCCGGCTTCGAGGCCGTTTCGGCCAAGCCGCTGTTTCCCGGCGCGGTGGCGGCGCACTCGGCGCGCAGGCCGGCCAACTAAACAGTTGCGCGGCCCGCTGATTTTTTATCTAATTCCTTATATAGGGGACGGGGCAGATACGCGGTTTCAATTCACGCCTTTTCCGTTCCCTCGCCAAGGAGAGCCTTTATGGAGCAGCGCAGCCTCGCGCCGATAGAGATATTGCTGGTGGAGGACAATCCCGACGACGTGGCCCTGACCGTCCGCTCGTTCAAGAAGGCCAGGATGCAGAACCGCATCAGCGTGGCGGAGGACGGCGTAGAGGGCCTCGCCTTCCTGCGCCGGGAGGGTAAATACGCCGACGCCCCGAGGCCGGACATCATCCTGCTGGACCTGAACCTGCCCAGGATGAACGGCCACGAACTGCTCGAGATAATAAAGACCGATCCCGCCTTGAAGGACATCCCGGTGATAATACTCACCACCTCCAAATCCGAGGAGGACGTGCTGAGCACTTACAAGCTCCATTCGAACTGCTTCATCACCAAGCCGGTGCTGATGGAAGATTTCGACCGCGTGATAAGGACCATCCAGGATTTCTGGTTCGTCGTCGTGAAACTGCCGAGCAGCAAGTAGGCGTGCCCGCGGCTGGGGGGCCGCAAAAACATGGGGTTCCTGCGCAACAAATCCTTAAGCGTCAAGCTTACCGCCCTCATAACGGCGGTGACCACGGCCGGCATCATAGCCGGCTTTGCCGCGGTCACGTTCATCGACGCCCGCAATTTCCGGGGCGACCTGGCGGCCGACGCCGCGCTTTCGGCGCGGCTGGCGGCCGGCTACTGCGTGGCCCCGCTGGTTTTCGGCTACGCCGAAGAGGCCGCCCAGGCTCTCGAGAAGCTTTCCCTCTTCGACGACATAAACTATGTGGCGGTCTACGACCAGGAAGGCAGGCTTTTCGCCCGGTACCGGCGCGAGGGTTCGCAGGGAGAGCCCCCGGCGCTGCTGGCGGACCCGGGCCTGGCCTCCGGTTTCCGCGCGGGGATCTTCGAGGCCCGCGAGCCGGTGATCTACGACGGGAAACGCTTCGGCACCATAAGCCTGGCGGTCTCCACCGGCAGCCTTTCACGCAAGATCGCGGGCCGCGCCGGCCTGCTGGCCCTGCTGGCGGCGCTGATGGCCGCGGCCGCGCTGCTGGTGGCCCTGCGGGCGCAGCGGGTGGTCTCGGAGCCTATCCTGAGCCTGGCCGACATGGAGCGCGGCGTGGCTCTGCGCGGGGATTACTCCGTCAGGAGCGGCATCAGCCGGGACGACGAGATCGGGGCGCTGGCCGCCGGCTTCGACGCCCTGCTGGAAAGCCTGGGCGCCCGCAGCCGCGAGCGCGACGCCGCGGAGGAAGCGCTGCGCCAGGCGCACACGGAGATGGAGGGCAAGGTGAGAGAGCGCACCGCCGAACTGCGGCTCGCCAACAAGGAGCTGGAGGCCTTCACCTACTCGGCCTCCCACGACCTGCGCGCCCCGCTGCGGCGCATAGACGGTTTCAGCTCGCTGCTGGAGGAAGATTGCGCCGCCCAGCTGTCGGAGGAAGGCAGGGAGCACCTCGGCCGCATCCGCGCGGGCTGCCGCCAGATGGCGCAGGTGATAGACAGCCTGCTGCGCCTCTCGCGCGTGATGCGCCAGGAACTGGACATGAAGGAGCTGGACCTCAGCGCGCTGGCGGAGGAGATCTTCGCCGGGCTCAGGGAAACGGAGCCGCTGCGCAAAGTGCAATTTACGGCCGCCGGCGGCCTGACGGCGGTCGGGGACAGGGTGCTGCTGGGCGAGGTGCTGGAGAACCTGCTCTCCAACGCCTGGAAGTTCACGGGCAAGACCGCGGCCCCCGTCATCGAGTTCGGCGCTTCCGAAAAAGACGGAGAAAGAATTTATTTCGTCAGGGACAACGGCAAAGGCTTCGACATGAAATACGCCGGCAAGCTCTTCCGCCCCTTCCAGAGGCTGCACTCCCCCGCCGAGTTCCCCGGGACTGGCATAGGGCTTACCACCGTGCAGCGCATCATAGAGCGTCACGGCGGGCGCATCTGGGTTGAAGGCGAGGAGGACCGCGGGGCGGTTTTCTATTTCACGCTGCACGGCCGGGAGAACGGCGGCAGCCAGGCACATAAGGAGCAAGGATATGACGGACAAACCGCTTAAGGTACTGCTGATAGAGGACAACCTCGACGACCTTTCCCTGACCCGGGAAGTTTTCAGGAAGGCGAAGGCCATGCCCATGCACCTGGCCTCCGCCGCCTCCATGAAGGACGCGCTGGCCATCCTGAAGACAGAAACCTACGACGCCATCGTAGCCGACCTGAACCTGCCCGACAGCTGCGGCCAGGACACCTTCGAAGGCCTGCAGAAAGCCGCGCCCGACACGCCGCTGCTGCTGCTCACCGTCCTCGACGACGAGGAGCTGGCCCTGAACCTGGTAAAGCTGGGGGCGCAGGACTACATCGTAAAGGGCGACCTCAGCCCGGCGCTGCTGGTGCGGGCCGTCTATTACGCCATAGAGCGCAAGGCTCTGAGCCTCAGGCAGAACCACCTGATCCGCAGCCTGGAAAAGGCCCTGGCCGAGGTGAAGACCCTCTCCGGCCTGCTGCCCATGTGCGCCAAGTGCAAGAAGATACGCACCGACAAGGGCCAGTGGCAGGGCGTGGAGGAATACATTACCAAACGCACCGACGCCGAGTTCACCCACGGCCTCTGCCCGGAGTGCATGCGCGAGATGTACCCCGGCCTGCACAAGGATAAAAAATAAGGGCGCCGCCCTTCCTTATAATGACAGCCAGCCGCAGAGGAAAGCTATTTTCAGCCGCGTCGGCCGCGGCCCTCGCCTGCGCCCTCCTGCCGCGGTGGGCCGCCTGCGCCCCCGCGAAAGAAGCTGAAGTCAAAGCCGCCTACATCTACAACTTCGCGCAGTTCGTTGAATGGGAAACGCCGGCGGCCAGCAGCGCTCCGGCGCATTTCGACATCTGCGTGCTGGGCGAGGACGCCGTGAGCCAGCCGCTGACCTTCCTGCCCGAAACCCTCCTCAAAGGCCAAAAGACGCGCGTAAAGCTGCTGGGAGATTCCGAGGCGGGACTGGCCTCCTGCCGCATTCTTTTCATCGGCCGCTCAAAACAGAAGCGGGCCGCCGAGATCGCCAGGGCCCTGCGCCCGGCTGGAGTGCTGACGGTCAGCGACGCGCCCCGTTTCGCGGCCTCCGGAGGCGTCATCGGTTTCGTCACCGAGAACAACAGGGTCAGGATAGCCATAAACCTTAAAGCCGCCAGGGAATCCGGCCTGAAGATCAGCTCGCGCCTCTTGGAAGTGTCCAAGCTGGTGAAGGAACAGCCCTGACGCAAAGACCTATGAGAAATATTAAATACGCGGTCCTTATCCTGCTCGCCGCGGCGGTTTACGCCCGGGCCGAAGCCGCCGGCGCTGGCCTGCAGGACCTGCTCTCCTACGACCTGGCCGAGCTGATGAACGTGGAAGTTATTTCAGCCTCCAAGGAAAAGGAGGCGGCCAGCCAGGCCTCCGCCACCGTACGCGTCATAACCGCCGAGCAGATAAAAGAGCGCGGCTACCTGACCCTGGAAGAAGCGCTGGCCGGCCTGCCCGGCTTCCAGTTCAGGGAGATCTCCGGCTTCAACGGCTATGTCTTCATGCGCGGCCTGCCCAGCCAGAACAATCTGATCCTGCTGCTGGTGGACGGCGTGCAGATAAACGAGCTCAATTCCGGCGGTTTTTACGCCGGGGCCCAGCACAATTTGGCCAACGTGAAGCGCATCGAGGTGGTCTACGGCCCGGCCTCCGCCCTCTACGGCACCAACGCCGTTTCCGGCGTGGTAAACCTCATCACCAGAGACCCGGCCGACATCGGCGGCGGAAGCGCGGGGGCCCTGGCGGGCGGCTTCGGCACGCGCGGCACCGATTTCAGCTACGGCTTCCGCGACGACGCGGCCGGCTACGGGGTCAGTTTCTCAGGGGCCATGAAGCGCACCGACAAGCACGCCCTGCGCGGGGCCGCCGGCGACAACAACTGGTCGCAGAACATGGAGAACTTCGAGGAAGACTGGTCCTTCGACGGCAAGCTGGAATACAAGGATTTCACCTTCGGCGCCGTGGTGCAGGACAAGCGGGCTTCCCGCTCCACCAACGACAAGTCGGCGGGTACCGCCTACCTGGATTTTGGCACGAACTGGCATATCCGCTTCGCCAACGCCTGGCTGAAACACTCCTACGCCGCCGAAAGCGGGTGGACCCTGGATTCAAGGCTTTACTATCGCGCCAGCACGGTACTCGACGATACTGTCTCGAGCGTTTACAACCTCGTCTGCTCCACCTGCGGGCAGCAGGGGCAGTACCGCCCCAACGACCTCTTCGGCCTGGAAAGCCAGCTGAGCCTCAAGCCGGCCGAAGGGCTGGAACTGACCGGCGGAGCGGCGGCTGAGCGCGAGAACCTGGCCAGGGATTTCTCCACTACCTACAGCGGCGACCCGCTCGCCCGCCCTCCCGCGCCCGGCTCCCCGGCCATGGCGTCCAACGAGCTGCTGAGCCTCTACGCGCAGGCCAGGTACGATATCGCGCAAGGCCTGCGGTTCACCGGCGGCTTGCGCCACGACAACAGCAGCAGCTACGGCAAGGTGTATACGCCGAGGGCCGGCCTGGTCTATAACAGGGAGCAGCTCACGCTGAAACTGCTTTACGGCGAAGCGTTCCGCGCGCCCAAGCCCTGGGACCGCACCTACGGCGCCGGCAATCCCGGCCTGCACCCTGAAGAGATGACCTCGGCGGAACTTTCCGGGGCCTACGCGTTCAACGGCAACCTCCGGGCCGACCTGGCGCTCTACAGGAACAAGCTCGACAATATCCTTGAGCTCGACGGCGCGGCCAACCGCTACGTAAATTCCGGCGACATAGAGACGCGCGGCCTGGAGGCGCAGCTGGAATACGCCCGCGGGCCTTTAAAGGGCCGGCTCAGCTACACCTGCCAGGTCTCCGAGGACGACGCCGGAGAGGACATAGAAGAGATCGCCCGGCACGGCGCCGGCGCCGGGCTCTTCTACGCCTTCGGCCGCCAGCTCAAGCTCGACGTGGAAGGGCGCTGGTCGGGCCGCCGCAAGAACACCAGGACCATCGCGGCCACCGGCAGCGATTATGTGGGCGCGGCTTTCGTAGCCGACGCGGCCCTCTCTTTTCTGAATTCCAGGAACCTCACCGCCAGCCTTATCGGGAAAAACATCTTCAACAGCAGGTATTATCACACCTCCAACCGCCCCCCCGACCGCTACCGCCAGCCGGCGCGGCAGCTGCTGCTGCAGTTCGGCTACGCCTTCGGCTTCCACTAATACCTCCGTCCGGGCATAAAAAAGCCGGGCTCAATAGCCCGGCTTTTTTTAGACGCGGCGGCTTACAGCTTGTGTTTCTTCCTGAACTCCGCCACCTTCAGCCGCACGGCCGCGCGGCGCAGGGCCGCGTTGGCCTCATCGAGGTCCAGGTCGGCGCCCCGCATGGCCAGCGTATCCTTGGCCTTCTGCAGGGCCTGTCTCGCGCGCTCTTCGCTGACCTCTTTGGCCAGCTCGGCGGCCTCGGCCAATACCAGCACCTTATCCCGGTAGATCTCCGCGAAGCCGTTGAGCACCGCAAAGACTTCTTTGTGGTGGCCGTCGCGGTAATGCATCATGCCTTCACGGAGCTGCGCCACCTGCGGGGCGTGCCCCGGCAGCACGCCCATCTCGCCGCCGGCGGCGGGGATGGTCACGAAATCCACCGGCTTATCCGAGAGCACGGTCTTCTCGGGCGTCACGATGGTAAGGAGGAGGCGCTTCTTTTCCATGTTACTGGCGCTGCTTCGAGCGCTCTATTACCTCTTCGATGCCGCCGGCCATCCAGAACGCCTGCTCGGGCAGGTCGTCGAGGCGGCCGCTGAGGATCTCCTGGAAGCTGCGGATGGTCTCCTTGAGCGGCACGTACTTGCCGGGGCGGCCGGTGAACTTCTCGGCCACCGAGAACGGCTGGGACATGAACTTCTGTATCTTGCGCGCCCGGTTGACGGTCTTCTTGTCCTCGTCGGACAGCTCGTCGATGCCCAGGATGGCGATGATGTCCTGCAGCTCCTTGTAGCGCTGCAGGATCTTCTGGATGCCGCGGGCCGTATTGTAATGCTCGGCGCCTATCACGCGCGGGTCTAAGATGCGGGAGGTGGAGTCGAGCGGGTCCACGGCCGGGTAGATGCCCAGCTCGGCGATGGAGCGCGACAGCACCACGGTGGCGTCCAGGTGGGTGAACACGTTGGCCACGCCCGGGTCGGTCAGGTCGTCGGCCGGCACGTACACGGCCTGGATCGAGGTGATGGAGCCCTTCTTGGTGGAGGTGATGCGCTCCTGCAGCCAGCCGATCTCGGTGGTCAGGGTGGGCTGGTAGCCCACGGCCGACGGCATGCGGCCGAGCAGCGCCGACACCTCGGCGTTGGCGAGCACGTAGCGGAACACGTTGTCGAGGAACAGCAGCACGTCCTGCCCTTTCTGGTCGCGGAAATATTCGGCCTGCGTCAGGGCGGTCAGGCCCACGCGGGCGCGGGCGCCGGGCGGTTCGTTCATCTGGCCGTACACCAGCGCGGTCTTGGACAGCACGGTGGAGCCGTCGGACAGCTTGGACTCCTGCATTTCTAGCCACAGATCGTTGCCCTCGCGGGAGCGCTCGCCCACGCCGCCGAACACCGAGCAGCCTTTGTGCTCGCGGGCCACGTTGTTGATCAGTTCCATGATGACGACGGTCTTGCCCACGCCGGCGCCGCCGAACAGGCCCACCTTGCCGCCCTTCATGAAGGGGGCCAGCAGGTCGATGACCTTGATGCCGGTTTCGAAAATTTCGGGGGAGGTCTTCTGCTCGGTCAGCGGCGGCGGGTCGCGGTGTATCGGCAGGAATTCCTTGGTATCGATCGGGCCGCGGTAGTCCTTGGGCTCGCCCAGCACGTCCATCAGGCGGCCCAGGCAGGCGTCGCCGACGGGCACCTTCAGCGGCGCGCCGGTGTCTTTGGCCTCCAGGCCCTTGCCGAGCCCCGTCGTCGGACCCAGCGTGATGGCGCGCACGGTGTTGTCGCCCAAATGCTGCGCGACCTCGGCCACCAGCGTCTTCTCGGCGCCGTCCTCTTTATACTTGATGCGCAGCGCGTTGAAGATGCGCGGCAGCTGGCCCTGCTGGAACTCTATGTCCAGCACCGGCCCGATTATCTGCACAATTTTTCCGGTGTTCATTCTTAGCTCCTTAAAATCCGCGGCGTCAGCCGCCCAGCGCTTCCGAGCCGCTGACTATCTCGTTGAGCTCGGTGGTGATCATCGCCTGGCGCGTCTTGTTCATCTTTAAAGTGAGGCCTTCTATCAGCTCGGTGGCGTTCTTGGAGGCGGACTCCATGGCGCTCATGCGGGCGGCCAGCTCGGCCGCCTGCGACTCGAGCAGCGTGCGGTAGAACTGCGCCGCTATGTGGCGCGGCAGCAGGGAGTTCAGCAGCTCGGCCTTGCCGGGCTCGAAAGCGAAATCCGCCGCGCGGCCGGTGGTCCCGCAGCCCAGGATATGCGCCTTCAGGGGCAGCAGCTGGTCGGAAACTATGCGCTGGGCCATCATGGACTTGAATTCGTTATAGATCAGCGTCACTTTCCCCACGGGCCGCTCGCGGTAGAGTTTGAGCACGGCCTCGGAAAGCAGCTGCGCGTGCATGTAGCCGACCTTCGGGAAGATGCCGACCATCTCGTGGACGATCTCAAGGTCCAGGCCCTTGAGGCGCTTCAGGAAGTCGCGCCCTTTGCGGCCGACGGCCACCGCGCAGATCTTCTGCCCGCGGTGCTCCTTCAGCCAGCCCGCCGCGGCTTTCAGCAGATTGGTATTGAAAGAGCCGCAGAGGCCCTTGTCGGCCGTGACCAGTACCAGGCAGCGCGTCCCGCCCAGGGGCCGCTCGCAGAACAGCTCCCGCGCCGGGGTACCCGCCAGGTCGTCCTCGCCGAGCTCGCAGTAGAGGTCGGCGATCAGGCGGTCCATCTCCACCGCGAAGGGCCGGGAGGCCAGGATGGAGTTCTGCGCGCGCTTGATGCGCGCCGCCGCCACCATCTTCATGGCGTAGGTGATCTGCTTGATGCTCTTTACAGAGGCGATGTGCTTGCGTATGTCGCGCAGTGAAGCCATAAAAGTTTAAATCTTCGTCTTCTCCAGGATCTTCACGTAATCCGCTATGCCGTCGGATAGGCTCCACTCGGGCCGGTAGTTGAGGAAGGTCTTGGCCTGCCGCAGGTCCGCGTGGGTCTTGTTCTGGTAGAAGGAGTACGGGTTGTCGAAATAGTCGGGGGCGAGGTCGGTATGCAGGGCCTTGTTCAGGGCCTCCACCACCTCGTTGAAGTTGCCGGGCCGGCCGCTGCCCAGGTTGCAGACGCAGCTTTTTTCCGCGTCGAGGGCGTTGAGGTTGCCGCGCACGATATCCTTGACGTAGACGAAGTCGCGCACCTGCTCGCCGAACTTGAAAATGCGGGGGCGCTTGCCGGCCTTCATCTGGTTGTAAAGGTGGAACATCATGCTGGCGGGATTGCCCTTGTAATACTCGCGCGGGCCGTAGACGTTGAAATACCGCAGGCCGACGAGGGTCATGTCTTTGTGCGCCTCGGCGAACTCGCGCGCGGTGTTGTCCATGATGGCCTTGGAAAAGCCGTAGACGTTCTCCGGGGTGGGGACCTGGTCCTCGCGCATCGGGCACTTGGAATTGCCGTACACGGCGGCGGAGGAGGCGTAGACCACGCGCTTGACGCCCGCCTTCAGGGCGAACTCCAGCACGTTCCTGAAGCCGTCCACGTTCACCGCCATCATCCTGCGCTGGTCGTGCACCGTGGTGTCGGTTATGGCGGCCTCGTGGAAGATGGCGTCCACCGGGCCCGCCTTGCCGAACCAGTCGCGGGACAGGATATCGTCGGCGATGATGTCGCCTTTGAAGCCGAGCAGGTTCTTGTAATTGCCCAGCGAGAAATTGTCCAGCACGGTGACCTTGGCCTTGCGCTCCGTCTCGAGCGCGAAAGCTATGTTCGATCCCACGAACCCGGCGCCGCCGGTGACCAGATACTTTTTCATATGCCCTTCTTAGACGAACTTCTTCTTGAAGTCGGTGATCGCGTCGGCCAGGCGCTTCTCCAGCTCCGGGTCCAGGTGCTTCTTGTCAGCGATGTCGGCCAGGAGGTTGGCGTAGGAGTCGCGCAGGTATTTCACCAGCGAGGACTCGAAAGTTTTAACTTTCTCCAGCTCTATCTCGTCGAGGTAGCCGCGCGTGCCGGCGAACAGCACCGCCACCTGCTCCTGCACCGGCATCGGGGTGTACTGGTCCTGCTTGAGCAGTTCCACCATGCGCTGGCCGCGCTTGAGCATGTCCATGCTGGCCTTGTCCAGGTCCGAGCCGAACTGCGCGAAGGCCGCGAGCTCGTTGTACTGGGCCAGGTCCAGGCGCAGCTGCCCGGCCACCTGCTTCATGGCCTTGATCTGGGCGGAGCTGCCCACGCGGGACACCGAGATGCCCACGTTGACGGCGGGCTTGATGCCCGAGTGGAACAAATTGGACTCCAGGTAGATCTGCCCGTCGGTGATGGAGATGACGTTGGTCGGGATGTAGGCCGTAACGTCGCTGGCCTGCGTCTCGATGATGGGCAGGGCCGTCAGCGAGCCGCCGCCGTTCTTGTCGCACAGTTTGCAGGCGCGCTCGAGCAGGCGGGAGTGGAGGTAGAACACGTCGCCGGGATAGGCTTCGCGGCCGGGCGGGCGGCGCAGCAGCAGCGACATCTGGCGGTAGGCCTGCGCGTGCTTGGACAGGTCGTCGTAGATGACCAGCGCGTGCCTGCCCTGCCACATGAATTCTTCGCCGATGGCGCAGCCCGTGTAGGGCGCGAGGTAAAGCATGGAGGCGGGGTCCGCGGCGGGGGCGGAGACGATGATGGAATACTCCATCGCGCCGTTCTCCTCGAGGGTCTTGGCCACGCGGGCGACCGTGGACTGCTTCTGGCCGATGGCCACGTAGATGCAGATGGGCCGCTTGTCGGCGGGCTCGTTCTTCTGGTTGATGATGGCGTCGAGCGCCACGGCGGTCTTGCCGGTCTGGCGGTCGCCGATGATGAGCTCGCGCTGGCCGCGGCCTATCGGGATCATGGCGTCTATGGCCTTGAGGCCGGTCTGCAGCGGCTCTTTGACGGGCTGGCGCTCCACCACGCCGGGGGCGATGACTTCCACGGGGCGCTTTTTCTTGGCGTTCAGCTGGCCCTTGCCGTCTATCGGGTTGCCCAGCGCGTCCACCACGCGGCCGATCAGCTCGGGGCCCACCGGGACTTCCAGCACGCGGCCGGTGCGCTTCACGCGGTCGCCTTCCTTGATCAGGGTGTCGGAGCCCATGATGACGGCGCCGACGTTCTCGCGCTCGATGTTGAGCACCATGCCGGACACGCCGCCCTCGAATTCCACCAGCTCGCCCACCAGGGCGCTGTTGAGGCCGTAGATGCGGGAGATGCCGTCGCCTATCTGCAGCACCTGGCCCGTCTCGGACAGCTGCGATTCGGGGATGAACTTCTCAATCCGCCCTTTTATTATCTCGGTGATCTCTTCAGGTCGTATCATAAATCCCTATTTCCTCGTAAGTCTATCGAGGCGAAGCCTCGATAGGGGGGGTTATTCTTTCAGCAGGCCGGCGCGCAGGGCGTCCAGTTTGCCGCGCGCGGTCGCGTCTATCACCAGGTCGCCTATCTTTATCTCGAAGCCGCCCAGCACGCGCTCCGCCACCACCTGCCGCAAATTTATCTTCTTGCCCGTGGCCTCGGCCAGCAGGGCGGTTATCCTCTTAACTTCGCCTTCGGACAGCGGGTAGCGGCTGTACACCTCGGCTCGCGCCACTCCGGAGAAAGCGTCGTGGATGCGCAGGCATTCCTGCATGATCTCTTCCAGCAGGTTGAAGCGGGCCTTGCGCACCAGCAGGTCCGCGAAAGCGGCCGCCGGGCCGGAATTGCCCGAACCGAGTATTTTAGCGAGCACCGCCAGCTTGACCTCGCTGTTCACGGCGGGGTGCGTAAGCGCCTTCACATGCGGGCGCGCGGCCTCGAACAGGCGGCGCAGCCCTTCCAGCTTCGCGTGCGCCGCGGCCTCAAGGGCCGCGCCGTGCGCCTTGCCGCCCAGGCCCATGTAGGCCCTGGCGTAGCGCTTGGCGAGGATCTTGGCGCTCGAATCCATCAGCGGCTCTCCAGCTTCAGCTCGGGCCGCTCTTTCTCTATCTCGGCCAGGTACCTGGAGGCCAGGTCCGTATTCGCGCGGTGGTCCAGCTGGTGCAGCAGGATGCGCTCGGCGGCCAGCACGGAGAGCTCGGCCACTTTGTTCTTCAGGTCGCGCGCGGCCTCCAGCTTCTGGGCCTCTATCTCGCGGCGGGCGGATTCCACTATCACGCCGGCGCTCTTGCGGGCTTCCTCTATAAGCACGTCCTGCTCTTTCTCGGCCATCAGGCGGGCCTCGTCCATGCGGCGGCCTATCTCGGCCTTCAGCTCGGCCAGCCTGGCCTCGAGCTCAACCTTTATCTTTTCCGCTTCGGCGCGCGCGCTCTCGGCCGTGTTGCGGTCGTGCTTGAGGGCGCGCTCGCGCTCCTCTACGGCCTGCATCAGCGGCTTCCAGGCGGTGCGCGAAAGCAGCAGCGCCAGCAGCACAAAGCAGGTTATGGTCCAGAACATCAGCCCGAATTCGGGCTTTATCAAAGCTTCCATCAGGGTTCCCCTCCCGGGCCGCGCGGCTGTCCCGCGGCCCGGCGCGTCAGGACTTTTTAGTGGCGGGCTTCGGTCTGCGCCGTGGCCGCGGCTTCGGGCGCCTTGGGCTGCGCGAAGTTCATCACGGCCAGCATGCAGATGACCAGCGCGAGGAACGCGAGGCCTTCTATCAGGGCGGCGGCGATGATCATGGTGGTGCGCAGCGCGGGGCCGGCTTCGGGCTGGCGGGCGGTGCCCTCCAGCGCGGCGTAGGCCAGCTTGCCGATGCCCAGGCCCGCGCCTATCAGCGTAAGGCCGGCGCCCAGGCCCGCGCCTATGTAGCCGAGTCCGATGAATGTCATGTCGTTCATTTGTACTACCTCCGTTAAGATATCAAACCGTAAATCGTCAGGCCGTCCGATGAGCATAGCTCCTGATACGGCACAGCCATAGGCTAGTGCGGGTGCATCGCCGCGCCCGTAAAGATCGCCGTCAGCGTCACAAAAACGTAGGCCTGCAGGAAGGCCACCAGCAGCTCGAGCAGCAGCGTGAACAGCACCAGCCCCACCGAGACGGGCGCCACGCCGAGGCCGATGGACACGCCGAAGGAGCCGAAGATGAAGATGAAGCTGATGAAGACCAGGATCACGATGTGGCCCGCTATCATGTTGGCGAAGAGACGGATGCAGAGCGCGAAGGTCTTTATCACCATGCCCATGAGCTCTATCGGGAACATCAGCGGGTACAGCCAGACCGGCACTCCCTTGGGCACCAGGTGGGAGATATAGCCTATCAGGCCCTGCTCTTTTATGCCGGAGAAGTTTATGAGGGCGAAGCTGGTGAAAGCCAGCCCCCCGGTGACGGCCAGGTTGCCGGTGGCGGTGGCGCCGTAGGGCACCAGGCCTATCAGGTTCAGGATCAGGATGAAGAAGAACAGCGTGGAGAAATAGCCGACGTAAGCCGCGCCCTTATGGCCGAGGTTGGGGATCACGATCTCGTCGCGCAGGAACAGCACGGTCATCTCCAGCATCGCGCGGAACGGCGCCAGCGCGGCCGAGCGGCTGCGGATCAGCAGGGGAAACCCGATCAGCATGATGAGCGAGGCTATGCCCATCATCAGCAGGTGTTTGGAAAGGGGAAGCTTGAGCGGGCCCAGGGATACCCAGGACCAGACCTGGTCCACTACGTGGTGCTCAAGGATTTGTTTTAGTTCCATGTTTCAGCGGAAAAGCTTCGAAGAGCATCTGAACTAAGATCATTAGAAACGCGAACGAAGTGATAATTATATATTTTTCATGGCGCAGTAGCCAAATGGCCAGCAGCAGCAGCAGGAAACGCGCCAGCATGCCGGCCCCGAAAGCCAGGTAAAAAACCTGGTCGGAAGCGCCCAGGAAGCGCTTCAGCGCTCTCCGCGACAGCCAGCCGGCCGCGGCGCCGGCCAGGGCGCCGTAAAGGGCGGCCTCCCAGGGCGAACCTATCACGCCTTCCCCTTCGGCGGCGGCTCCCCGTCCTTGAACAGCTCGCGCGCCACCAGGTAGAAACCGCCGCCTATGCCGGCGGCCGCGCCGCCCAGCATCAGCCAGGGCGCGGTGTCGAGCTTCTTGTCCAGCCACCAGCCGGCCCAGAAGCCCAGCAGCACGGCCCCTGCCAGCTGCAGCCCTATCTGGGCGTAATTCCAGTAATTTTCTTTTTCACCCACCCCTAAATTCTACAAATATTCCGCGTTCTTGTTTCCCCATTTAAACAATGTTAGAATCAAAGTATGGAACCCGCCTCCGGCAAGAAGATCCTCATAGTCGACACCGACGCCGCGGCGGCCGCTTCGCTCACCTCTTTCCTGGACAAGCACAACTACCTGTGCCAGACGGTCGCCAACTACCAGCAGGCCATTACGGCCGTGCAGAACTGGAAGCCGGACCTGGTCATCCTCAACATCCTGATCCAGACCTTCAACCCGCTGGATTTCATCAACGAGATCAAAAAGAACCCTTTCACCGAAGCGCAGAAGATCATAATTTTCTCGCAGACGGCCAAGACCGGCATAGTGACCGGCCCGGCCCCGAAGGTGCGCGGCTACCTGACCAAGCCGGTCGACTTCGAGGCGCTGAAGGCTGAACTGCTCAAAGCGGCGCCCCCGAAGGCGGGCGTACAGCAGACCGTGGTGGTGGTCGACGACGACACCGAATTTTCCGACCTCGTTAAGATGTTCCTGGAGGCCAATAATTACCGGTCGGTGGTGGTCAACAACCCGGCCGCGGTGCTCGACGTACTGCGCTCGGAAGAGCCCGACGTCCTGCTGCTCGACATCATGATGCCCGGCAAGGACGGCTTCGCAATAATGGAGGAGATGCAGGAGTCCGTAGCTACGGCCAATATCCCCATAATCGTGCTGAGCGGCCTGCGCCTGGAAAACTACCAGGAGCGGGGCATCCTGACCGGCCTGCCCGAGATCGTGGCCCGGGACCTGCCCGGGGACCTGCTGCTGAAGCTGATAGACGAGCAGACCTCCCGCGCCTCTTCCGCCGAGCCCGCGCCCGGGGCGGAGCCGCAGAAAGCCGCCCGCCCGCGCGTGCTGATGGCCGACGACCAGACCGAGCTGCTTTACCTGATGAAGGAAATGATCGAGTACGCCGGCTTCGAGGTGGTGACGGCCACCGACGGCGTGGAGGCCATGAAGGCCGTCTTCGAGACCAACCCCGACATCATCGTGCTGGACTACAACATGCCGCGCAAGAACGGGCTGGAGGTGGCGTCGGACCTGAAGAACAACCCCCTTTTCGCCCACATCCCGATCATGATAGTGACGGCCTACGGCGAGAAGCACGCCAAGCTGAAGGGCCTCAGCATGGGCATAGACGATTACCTGATAAAGCCGGTGGACGCCGACGAGCTGGTGGCGCGCATCCGCATGATCCTCAAGCGCAACAAGCAGGTGTTAGACACCAACCCGCTGTCGAAGCTGCCCGGCAACCCGTCCATACAGGCCCGGGTGGAGCGCGAGATCGCCAAGGGCGGGCCTTTCGCCGTGCTGTACCTGGACCTGAACAATTTCAAGGCCTACAACGACACCTACGGCTTCGAGGCCGGGGACCGCATCTTAAAGGCCACGGCCAATTTGCTGGTGAAGCTGACCATCCAGAACGAGAACTCCGAGGACTTCATCGGCCACATCGGCGGCGACGACTTTATAGTGGTGACCAGTTATGAGCGCTCAGAGGAGCTGGCCAGGCGCATCACGCACGCCTTCGACGAGATAGCCCCCTCTTTCTACAACAAGACCGACCGGGACGCCGGCCACATCGTGGCCTCCGACCGCCAGGGCAATATCAAGAAATTCCCCTTCCTCTCTATCGCCATAGGCATAGTGCACAACACCACGCGCCCGCTCAATTCCTTCGCGCAGGTCAGCAATATCGGCACCGAGCTCAAGAAGGGCGCCAAGGCCTCCGACAAGAGCCACTATATAGTGGACCGCCGCAAAGACTAACTTCCCCAGGCATAAAACTGAGGGGCGTCCCGTTGGGGGCGCCCCTTTTGCACTGGCCGCTTATTGTCGCGGCGTCAGATGGAGAGAATCTCCGGGGCCGGAGGCTCCGGAAGCGTGTACACCGCCGGTTGGACCCGCACGCCCGTGTCGCCGGGCAGGTAGATGGCGGGCACAACCCTGGGCTGGGCCTGCCGGGAGCTGGTAGGCTGGCGCGCCGCGTCCATAGCGGTTTCCATCTCGGTCCTGGGGATGAGGGCCTGCACTTCGCTTATCAGCGTCACGTCCTCGCCGCGGCCGCCGTTCTGCTCGTAGACGTTGGCCCTGCCGGGATTGTAGTCGCTGGAGGTCGGGTGGCGGGGATCTTCCACCGTGGTGCCGGTGGAGCTGCGCAGGGTGTAGACATAGTCCACGCCGCCGCGCACAAGGATGCCCTCTATTTTGAAGGTTTCCAGGTTGAAGACGGGGCTGCCGGAATTGCCGGCGAAGGTGTCCAGGTCGGCCACGAAATAGCTGCCGCGCACGGCGCGCACGCTGGAACCGGTTTCCTGTATCTTGACCGGCATGCCGCTGGGATAGCCTATCGCGCCCACGCTGGCGCCGGGAGCTATGGCGGTGCGGCTGATGGCCAGCGGGGTGCGCCCGGTGACCTTCTTTTTAAGCCTTATCAGGGCGAAATCGGGGCCGTTGCCGTTCAGCGGGGCGTTGCGGCAGTCGGTGCCGCGGCAGGCGAAATTGAGGCCGGCGCCGGTCTTCTCATCCTGCTCCTGCACCCGCTGCGCTATGATGCTGCCGCATTCGTAAACGTTCTCGGCCGGGAAAGAGGTTACGGGGGCCCCGGCGCGGGTAAGGGCGTAGCCGAAGACCAGCTTTACCTGCCCGCAGGGGCCGCCCTTGGGGTGGGGCGCGAAGCAGTGGCCGGCGGTCAGCACCAGGTCCTCGCCCACCAGGACCCCTGAGCAGTAGGCGCCCACGGGCTGGTCGGCAAAGGCTTCCCCGGACTGCAGGTTGAACTTGCCCTGGAGGGTTTGCGGGCTTATCGTGTAGTTACCGGTGGCCGCGTCCAGCCGCAGGGCCCTGGGGGAAAAGAGGGAAACGGTGGATTCGGACAGGCGGCGCATCATCTGGCTGGCCTGGTAGAAATCCCGCAGGTCATTGTCGCCGTAATAGGAAGCGGGCATATAGGAAGGGTCGATCCTTCCTTCAGCGCACAGGCCTGAAACGCCGCCCGTCAGGGCCGCGCTCACCAGGGTTAGTATCAGCATTCCGCGTTTCATAATGGTTACCTGTGTATAGTATGGAGGATGAGTTGACAAATGTCAATCCCTAAAGGACCACCCCTAATATAGGCCTTTAGACCTATAGGGGACGCAGCGTCCCCTCAAATAAAAACGCCGCCCGTTTTTGACGCGGGCGGCGTTAACTCGTGATTACCGGCTTATTTGGTTACGTTCTTGCCGATGATCTTGGCCAGGTCGAACATGGTGACCTGCTTCTTGCCGGCGAACAGCTTCAGCAGCTTCTCGTCAGCGTTGATGTTGCGCTTGTTCTTCTTGTCCTGCAGGTTATTCTTCTTTATGTAGACCCACAGTTTCTTCACGATCTCGGTGCGGGGAACCGGCTTGTTGCCGATAACCGCGGCCAGGGTGTCGTTGGGGGTCAGCGGGGACATGAACTTCGAGTTTGTTTTTGCAGCGGGCATTGTACTTCCTCCTATAAGGTGACTTCCAAATTACAAGTACATATAACCTATTTTGCCTAGACAGTGTCAATAGAAAAGGGGGACGCTGCTTAGTTTTTGAGTTGTTTATCCCGAAAAGCGAATAAACATGCCGGGCAGGGGGAATTTACCCCACTTAAGCCAAACAACTCAAAAACTAAGCAGCGTCCCCGGACCTAGATCTTGGGGCCGGCGTTGGTGATGGCGGAACTGGTCACGTTGAACTTCTTGAAGTTCGCGGCGAACAGGCCGGCCAGCTCTGCGCACTTGGCGTCGTAGAGGGCCTTGTCGGCCCAGGTCTCGCGAGGGTTGAGCACCTCGGCGGGCACGCCGGGGCACTCCGCCGGGATCTCGAAGCCGAACACGGGGTCCTTGGTGAACTTGACTTTGGAGAGCGCGCCGTCGAGCGCGGAGTTGAGCAGCGCGCGGGTGTGCTTGATGCTCATGCGCTTGCCCGTGCCGTAGGGGCCGCCGCACAGGCCGGTGTTGATCAGCCAGCACTCGGCCTTTGAAGCCTTCATCTTCCCCTCCAGCAGCTCGGCGTATACCGTCGGGTGGTGGCTCATGAAAGGCGCGCCGAAGCAGGTGCTGAACGTGGCCTTGGGCTCTTTGATGCCCATTTCGGTGTTAGCCACCTTTGCGGTGTAGCCGGAGATGAAGTGGTACATCGCCTGCTCGGGGCTGAGCCGCGCGATGGGAGGCAGCACGCCGAAAGCGTCATAGGTGAGCATCACTATGTTCTTCGGATGCGGGAAGGCAGCGCCCTTGATGGCGTTGTCTATGAATTCCAGCGGGTAGGCGGCGCGGGTGTTCTCGGTGAGCGACCCGTCGTTGAGGTCCAGGACGCGGGTGTGCTTGTCGTAAACCACGTTCTCGAGGATGGTGCCGAAGCGCCCGGTGGCCGCGTAGATCTGCGGCTCGGCCTCGGCGCTGAGGTTGATCACCTTGGCGTAGCAGCCGCCCTCGAAGTTAAAGACGCCGTTGTCGCTCCAGCCGTGCTCGTCGTCGCCTATCAGGCGCCGCAGCGGGTCGGAGGAGAGGGTGGTCTTGCCGGTGCCTGACAGGCCGAAAAAGATGGCCGTGTCTTCGTTCTTGCCGACATTGGCCGAGCAGTGCATGGGCATCACGCCCTTGAGCGGCAGCAGGTAGTTCATCACGGAGAAGATGGATTTCTTGATCTCTCCCGCGTAGGCGGTGCCGCCTATCAGGATGATCTTCTTCTTGAAATTCAGCAGGATGAACGCCGCGCCGCGGGTGCCGTCCACCTGGGGCAGGGCGTGGAAGCCGGGCACGTCTATCACGGTGAACTGGGGGCTGAAGCCCGGCAGGTCTGCGGCGGGCGGCTCTATGAACATGTGGCCGGCGAACAGGCTGTGCCAGGCCAGCTCGGTGTAAACCCGCACGTTCAGCCTGTTCTTGGAATCGCTTCCGGCGTAGCAGTCGCGCTGGTAGAGCTCCTTGTCGGCCAGGTAGGTCTGCACCTTGGCGTACAGCCGGTCGAAGGTCGCCTCGTCCATGGCGGCGTTGTTGTCCCACCAGATATTCTTTTCGCTGGAGGGCTCCTTCACTATGAACTTGTCGTTGGCGGAGCGGGCGGTGTGCTTGCCGGTGCGGGCGCACAGCGCGCCGCCGGCGGTGATCTCCGCCTCTTTATTCGCCACGGCGTGCTCGTAGAGCGCCGGGCCGGAAAGGTTCTTGTAAATCTTCTTCGAGGTTATAGTTTCTGTCATGGCGGGTTTTTCCTTGGTTTCGAGCATATTTCCTCCGTTAATCCAAAATCTTGCGGATGCGGCTGACGCCCTCTATGATATCCTTCTCGGCGCCGCAGTAGCTCAGGCGCAAATGGCCTTCCAGGCCGAACTCCACGCCGGGCACGGCCACTACCATGGCCTTCTCCAGCAGCAGGTCCGACAGCTTCTTTGAATCCTTGTCGTAAGCGCTGAAATCCGCGAAGCTGTAGAAGGTGCCCTGCGGCTTCTGCAGTTTCACCTTCTTGAGCTTGGACAGCTCCGCCACCATCACGTCGCGCTTCTTCTGCAGGCTGTCGCGCAGCGTCTCCACGAAGCCGCTGCCTTCGCGCAGGGCGCCGGCGGCCGCCGCCTGGCTGAGGGCCGACGGGCAGGACGAGACCTGCGCCTGCACCTTGATCATGGCCTGCGTCAGCGCCTCGCTGGCCACGCTCCACCCTATGCGGTAGCCGGTCATGGAGAAAGTCTTGGACACGCCGTTGATGGACACTATCGGCGACTCGTTGAGGGGCTTGGAGGAAAAAGAAAAAGCCGAGGGGGCCTTGAGCCCGTCGAAAACGAGCCGGTTGTAGATGTCGTCCATCAGCAGGTACACGCCGCGGTCCTCGCAGACCTCCACCATGCGGCGGATGAACTCTTCGGGATAGACCTGGCCCGACGGGTTATTGGGGCTGTTGAGCAGGATGGCCTTGGTGCGGCTGGTGATGTGGGCTTCGATATCGGCGGCTTTCGCCAGCAGCCCGCCGTCGCGCGGGCGCACTATGACGGGGTTGCCGTAGGCCAGGCGCACCATCTCGGGGTAGCTCACCCAGTACGGCGCCGGGAAGATGACCTCGTCGCCCGGGTCCACTACGGAAACGAGGAAATTGTAGATGGCCTGCTTGGCGCCGGAGGCCACTACGATATTCTTGGGCCCGGGCTTTACGCCGTAATGCTGCTCGGTGTAGGCGGCGATCTCTTTCTTCAGCGCGGCCGTGCCCGACGTGGGCGTATAGCGCACGAAACCGGCGTCCAGCATTTTTCCGCTCTCCTCGAGCGCGCCGCGGGGGATCTTTTCTTCTGGCTCTCCGCCGCCCAGGTGGATGACGGGTTTGCCCTCGGCTTTGAGGTCATTGGCTAAGGCGTTCAGCTTGAGGGTGGCCGACTGGCCGAGGGAAAGGGCTAATCTGCTGAGGTTCATGGTTGTGCGGGGGAAAATCCCCCCCTCCAGATTAAGGTATGAAAAAAAGAAGAAAGGCGCGGGCGGGAATCGAACCCGCGAATAGCAGTTTTGCAGACTGCCGCCTTACCACTTGGCCACCGCGCCGTAAAAATATCTTATCAAATAAGCCGCGGAAAGTTAAGGGCCGCGGCTAATTTTGTATTATTAAATCGTTGTGAAGAAGAAAAAATGTTTCAAATGCGGCTACTGGAACGCCGGGGACGCTCTTTACTGCACCCTCTGCTACGAACCCTTCAATAAAAAGCCCGCTCCTGCGCCGGCCGAAAAGCAGCTCCAGCCCCCGGCCGCCCGGCCGGGCCCGGTCCGGCAGCCGCTTAAGCCGCTGCTGTTAAAAGCAATCCTGCTGGCGCTGGTGGTTTCCGCCGCCGGCACCGCCCTTTACGTGGCGTCGCGCCCCCCCGCCTCCGAAACGGCCGCCGCGAAGGCGCGGGGCAACCGCTTCAAGGACAAAACCGACGCCGCGGAAAAACTGCTGGCGGACAATATACAGGCCAAGGAAGCCCTGCTGACCGAAATATCGGCCGCCGCCCCGGACCCGGAGGGCTTCGGCCCCGAGGGGCGCTACACCAGGAGGCTGATAGAACTTATCGAGGCCTACCCCGAGGCCATCAACGCCCTGGCCCTGCCCTGCCCGACCTGCGTGGACGAGGAAAAGGATGCGGTTTATCTGAACTGGACCGAGGAGCACAAAAGGCGCGAGGCTGAAGCTTTTGAAAACTTCAGCCGGCGCTACCAGGCGGTGATAGAGAAACAGTTGGCGGGGAAATAAAACAGCTTCCGGGCAATTCGGCGGCCGGTCAGCCGCCGCAATGAGCTTTCTTCATGCGGTCTTCGGCGGTCTCGAAGCTCGTATTCCTGTTTATCAATTCTTTAAAGCCGATATTGTCTTCCTTCATGATGGTTTCCACCATCAGGCCGTGCCTGTAATCCTCCAGGTCCGTGGTGCTGGCGGCCGAACAGGCGTCGGGCGGAGAGAACTCGCCGGTCAGGCCGGCTATGTGCGCGGCGTAGCCGCGTATCTCCCAGTCGTCCCGGAACAGGTAGGAGAGCGGCTTGAAGAGGCGGCGCGACAGCTCCCGCGCGGCGGCCCCGGCTATTTCCGAACTGAGGCGGCGCTTCTGGGCGCCGCCCGGGGCGGTGCGCACTTCTCCCTCTTTGAAATCCGCGGCGGCCAGGAAGATGGCGCCGTGGAACGGGTTCACGCGCGAGAACTCCCCCTTCTGCAGGGGCGTGAAGAAAACGAATTCGCCCCGGCTGGAGGGAACTATCAGCTCGAAGCTGGAATTCTCCTTGAAAAGCTCCGAGACGGCTATTTTCTCGTAAGCCCCGTCCAGCCTGGCCTCTATCTGCACCGGCAGTTCTCCGTGCGCGCGCACCGTGAATCCTTTGTAAGCGAAGCTCTTGCCGAAGTACAGCTCGGGCTTGGCCAGCAGCAGCGCGTAGATACCGGCGAGCGCAATAAAAACGATAAAGGCTTTTTTCATATTCCCCCGCTAAGACCTAAAACTGGCGGGCCGGGGAAAACAACTTACGGGCAGCCCCGGCCGGACTTCATATATTCTACAGTTAAGGGCCGCCGAGGTAAAGCCCCAGCGGCCCCGCCGTACCGCTCCGCGCCTCGTCAGGCCCAGTCTTCGCTCTTGATGCCGCCCTGTATGCCGACGACTACGTGCTTTACCGGCACCTTGCGCGCCGAGGCGGCCGCCGCCTTCTTGACCAGGGCCAGCAGCCCGCCGCAGCAGGGCACCTCCATCGTCACCACGGTAAGGGTGTTCACCCTGGCGTCCTCGATGAGCGCCTGTATCTTCTCGGCGTAGATCTCCTGCCCGTCGTCGAGCTTGGGACAGGCTATCACGATGGCCTTGCCCTTGATGAAGTCGTTGTGGAAATTGCCGTAGGCGAAAGCGGTGCAGTCGGCCGCCACCACCACGTCGGCCTTCTGGAAGTACGCCGCCATCGGAGAGGCCAGGTGCAGCTGCACCGGCCACTGGCGCAGTTGTGACGGCGCGGCGGGGGCGTCCCCGGTCTCTTCACAGCCGCAGGGCTCGCGAAAATCCATCGTCTTGCCGCCGGGGCAGCCGCAGGGCTCGTGCCCGCCGTGCTTGGTTTCTTTTTTCATATCTTCCTCCAGGGGGTTGGGGATATTGTGCTGCTTGAGGTAATCGAAAGCCTGCTTTAAAAAAGTTTTCTGGGCGTGATCTTTCAGGTGCTTCAAATGCGCCTTTATGGTGTTGGGGCCGTGCTGCACCATGCCCTCCATCACCTTCACCTCGTCGTAAGGCTCGGCCTGGCGCTCCTCTATCTTTATAGCGCCGCTGGGGCATTCGCCTATGCAGGCTCCCAGGCCGTCGCAAAGCAGGTCGCTTATCAGGCGGGCTTTGCCGTCTATCACCTGCAGCGCGCCCTCGTGGCAGCCGGTCACGCAATTGCCGCAGCCGTCGCACTTGGCCTCGTCTATCTTGATGATCTGGCGCTTGGTTTTCATATGAGGTCCTTTATGGTCACGCTGTCCAGTTCGGCCAGCAGGCGGGTCTCAATACCGGAGACCTTGTGCCGCAGCAGGCAGGCGTCATGGTGGCGGCAGAGCTGCTTGCGAAAAACGCAGTCATTCAGCTTGAGCGGCCCCTGCAGTACCGAAACCAGGTCGCTGAGGCGGATATTTTCCGGGTTGCGGGCCAGGGCGAAGCCCCCGCCTTTGCCCTTTACGGCCTGCAGTATGCCGGCCTTGTGCAACCGCTGCAGCGTTTTGCGCAGGAAAGGGCGGCTCACCCCCACTTCCCCCTCCATCTGGGCCACCGAAACGGTAGGCTTGTTGGCCCGCGCCATAAAAACCAGTGCCCGAGCGGCGTAATCCACGTTCCTGTTCAATAATGTCATAGTAATTTAATGATACCCTATCAGTATCATTCTGTCAAGTCCCGGGAAGGCGGCGCCCTTTCGCTAATAGGGAGTTTCTTTTGTAGAATAAATATATCGGGAGGCTTATGAAACTGTTCTTATCCTTGTTTTTCCTTTTAGCCCCAGGCCAGTGCGGGGCCGACACCTTTATACTTAAAGACGGGGGCCGCCTGGAAGGCGAAGTGACCGGCGAAATGGACGGGGTCGTGCAAGTTAAGACCAAGTACGGCCCGCTCTCCATAAACAGGGCCGACATACAGGAGCAGCAGGCCGCGCAGCTGCCGCCGCCCGCCGCGCCCCCCACCGCACCGGCCGAACCGGTGGAAGCCTCCACTGCGGCGGTTACAGAATCTCCCGTCCCGGCCGAGATCGTGGAAGTTTCCACGGCAGCTGCGGTCGAAGCGCCGGTGGAACAAGTAGCGATTTCCACCGCTCCGCCCTCGGAGCCCGCGGCTGAGATCCCCGCAGTCCAGCTGGAAGGCGTGGTAGGGGCGGCCCCCGCGCTTACCTTCCGCACCACGCAGCCGGCCCCGGACGCCCGCCTGCTGGTCTATTACGAGAACGGCGTGGCGGTGGCCACCGAAACCTACGACTCGGCCGGCACTTTGCTGGCTTCCGAAGGGCGCGCGCCCGACGGAACCTACACGGAATATTACGAAGAAGGCGGCCTGAAGACTGTAAAGACCATGATGGGCGGCAAGGCCAACGGCACGCTGAAGGCCTACTACCCCTCCGGCGCGCTGCAGGCTGAGGCCTATTACTTCGTGGGCGCCAGGGAAGGCCTTTTCAAATATTTCACCGAGGAAGGCAGGCCGCTGATGGAGGCGGATTACAGGAACGACAAGCTGCATGGCTGGAAAAAGGACTACGGCCCAGACGGCGCGGTGGCCGCGGAGACCTATTACCAGGAAGGGTTCCCTTCCGAAGCGCCAGGGGCCAGAACCGCGGCCTCGGCGGCCGTCATGGGACAGGAGTCGGCGGTGACGGCTAAAATCACGATCCTGGCCAGGGGAGAGAGCGTGGCCTTCCGGCTCAACGGCCGCTATGTCGGGAAGATCGTACTGGACAGGGAATTCAACGTCATAAGCCAGAATGGCAAACTGCCCGACGGCTCCGTAAAAGTCTACAGCGAGGGCGGGAAGTTCTCGCGAAGCTACGGCACAAAGGCCTCCGGAGCCGAAGTTTTCAATTGGGAGGGAAAGGTGGCCAGGGAATTTCTCTTCACCAAGAACGTCCTGACGCGCCTGCGGACCTTCAATATTGACGGGGGAGTTGAAGGCGATTACACCTATTCGGAGAACAAGGCGATAAAGAAATAAGCGGCGCCCGGCAAAATAAAAGGCCGTCCGGCAAAACCGGACGGCCTTTTACTTTTCTAACCGATAAAAAACTGGGCCCAGTAGGACTTGAACCTACGACCCAGCGATTATGAGTCGCTTGCTCTAACCAACTGAGCTATGGGCCCGTAAATCTCTTGGTGACTGAATAATCATTCTAGCACTTTCCGAGGCTATTTCAAAGCTCAGGCGGACTCCAGCACGCGCATTTTTGAGAAATAAAGATAATACGCCGCCGCGGTCAATAAACCCAGCACGGCCGTGATGACTGCGTACTGGAAAACGATGCCCCTGAACATGGTCTGGCCGGCGGCCGTTTTGGTCAGCGCGGTCAGAAAAACCTGGGCCCCGCCGAAACAATATAGAACCACGGAAACGGAGCGCTCGTCCCTGGTACTGAGCATGAACATGCCGCTCACCGCGGCGTAAATGATCTGCGCCGCCAGCACTATCCCAAGCGCCGCGGCCATCTTCCAGGAAGCCAGCTCAAGCAGGGCCCGCGGCGCGAACACCGCGGCGGCCGCCAGCATTACCAGCGTCGGCACGATGAAAGCCCCTGTCACCAGCCCGGCCACCTTGCCCCAGAAGACCTCGCCCAGGCTGGCCGGGGAGCAGAGCGTCATCGTCAGCGTCCTGGCTTTCTTCTCCTGAAAAAAAACGCGTTGGGCATAGAGGAAGATGCTGGCATAGCCGAGGAAAGCCAGGCCGTTGAAGACCAGGGCCATGCTGATGAATTCCATCATTTTGGGCTCCAGGCTGGCCCCGTCCAGATTGCGCAGCAGGAGCACGCCCACCAGCGAAAAAAGAAAAGATACCAGATAGATGAACGGGCTACGGACCCCCTCGGCCAGCGTCTGCGCCGCGAAGTGCCTGTAATAGTTCATGCGAGCACCGCCTTTTCCTTGCTTATCAGTTTATGGAAATAGAACCAGAGCGCCGCTGCCCCCAGCAGGAACGCCGCGGCCAGCGCGGGCGGCAGCCAGGCCGCTATGTCCAGCCGCAGCTTTGTGAACATGGCCGGAGCGTAGGTACCCATGCCGATGCCCACCAGCAGGATATACAGCTGGTCCGCGTCCTTGCGCCGCAGCGACATGATGACGATGCCGAAAAGGATAAAGGCGGCGAAAGCCAGTACCGCGGCCAGCGCCCAGTAAAATCCAGCCCCGGCCGGCGCATGCCCGAACCGCAGCTTTAGCACCAGGAAATGCAGCGCCAGGTTAACGGCGCTGAAGGAGAAACAGGTGGCGAAGGAGGTAGCCGCGAACTTGCGCAGGGACAGCGGCGAAGCCAGCAGCAGTTCCACCATGCCGTAAGCCCTGGGCTTCACCAGCGTAAAGGAAACGCAGATGGAGCCCATCACCGCCACCAGGCAGGTCCCGAGGAACAGCCCGTAGTTGGTCCACAGGACAGCGTCCGGCGCTATCCCGGCCGCCACGCCCTTTTTAGCGAAGGCGAAGCCGCCCAGCGTCCAGTGCCAGAACAGCAGCATCCCCATGGACATCTTGTTGGCCAGCAGGGTTTTGAGCTGGAAGACGAACAGCGAGCGGTCGATCTCAATTTTCATTTTTAGAAAGCGACTCGAAATAGATTTGCTCCAGCGTCGCCCGCTCCTTCCTGAACTCTTCCAGCTTTACGCCGGCCTTGGCGCAGGCGGCCGCCGCGGCTTCTATGGTTACCTCGCGCTCGCAGTCCAGGCTCAGTTCGCGCCCGTCCAGCTCCCGCTTGCACGCGCCCAGCGCCGACGCTATGGCGGCCACTGCGGACGGCGCCGGAACCTTGTCGAAGACCAGCGTGCACACTCCGATCTTCCTGAAGGATTCTTTCAGCGCGGCCAGCTCTCCGGACAGCTTCACCCTGCCCTTCTCCAGGATGATAACCTCGTGCGCTATCTGCTCCACCTCGTTGAGGTCGTGCGAGGTGAGGAAAATGGAAACGCCCTCTTTTTCGGACAGTTCGCCCAGGAAGTCGCGCATGGTTATGCGGGCCTCCGGGTCCAGGCCGCTCATCGGCTCGTCCAGGAACAGCAGCCTGGGCTTATGCTGCATGGCGCGGGCCAGCGCCAGTTTCTGCGTCATGCCCTTGGAAAATTCCTTCACCTTCTTCCTGCCGGCGTCGGCCAGCCCCAGCTTGCCCAGCAGGTAGGCCGCGCGCGCCTCCAGCTCGCGGCCGGCCAGGCCGTAAAGCCCGCCGAACAGCCGCAAATTGTCCAGCGCGTTAAGCTCGGCGTAAAAGCCGGGGGCGTCCAGGCAGACGCCCACCTGGCGGCGCAGTCTGTCGAACTCCACGGAGGCCGTATCGCACGGCGAACCGAAATAGCTGATCTCGCCGGCGTCGGCCTTCAGCAGCCCGAGCAGGGCGCGGATGGTGGTGGTCTTGCCGGCGCCGTTATGCCCGAGGTAGGCCAGCACCCGCCCGGCCCTGAGCGTAAAATTTACACCTTCCACCCCGGTAGTGGGGCTGAATTTCCTGGTGAGGTTGCTTACTTTGAGTATTTCCATTGGAGAGTCCTTTATCCTCAACTTCTCCAATTACAGAACAATTTTAATGCCACCCCCTCTCCAAAAAACCGCGCCTCCCCCTCCGGCCGGGGAGACGCGGATAGTTAGCGGGACGCTTTCATCTGTCCGGGGACGGGTAGGCCTCCAGGACTTCCACGCTCCGGACGGACGGCTCCAGCGTTATGCCAAGCCTTTCCGTAATGGCGGCCTTCAGGGAATCCTTGTCGCGCGGCGTCCATTTCAGGCTCACGTCGTAGATGCCCGTCAGCCCCGTTTCATCTATCACCGGCGTGCCGCAAGCCCACTCGAACAGGCCGACGAGATCGCCTATGCCTGCCCCCTCCGCGCTGTACTCTCCGTCGCGGCCGGCCATGCGGCCGCTTTTGCGGGCCGGGACCAGCCCCGCGTGGGGCGCATCCTTGTCGTAGCGCAGGACGCACACCGGCTTTTCTTTGACCGTGCGGCGCGCCTCCGCGCCGTAGGCGAAGGCTATCGCCTCTTTCAGCAGGGGCTTGATAAAGTATTCCAGTTCCCTCGGGTAGCGCAGGCGGAAACTGAAGCACTGTTTCGGCAGGCCGGAGGAGATCTCGATATTGCTTGCGCTGAACTCATAGGCCTGCGCGAGCATAAAACCCAGGTCCCCGGAGTATTGCGCGTCTCCCGGGCTGTGCCCGGCTCTGCCGCCGCCGTCGCAGGCCGCGCTGTCTACGCGCAATTCAAAAAGGGAGCGAGCCTCTGCCTTCTTTTTCGCGCTCGTTTCCACCAGGACGCGCTTGATGCCCTCTGCGGACCCGGTCTCCAGCAGCTTGGAGAGGTTCTTCACCGAAAGTTCTTCGGGCATGGTATAGCGGAGCACGGCGCCGGTTTTGCTTATTATCACGGTCTGCGGGAACCTGCCGGTGCCGAGGGCTCGGACTGCGGCTCCGCCCTCCACGCCCACGGTGCCGGCCATCGGGTGCCGCTTCTGGAATTTCCTGACCGCGGCCGCGCTTTCATCCGTGACGGCAAGGAACTCTATCGGCTTTCCCTCGAAAGCCCGCCGCAATTCGTTCATATGCGGGATGGCGGCCACGCAAGGCACGCACCAGGTGCCCCACAGCTCCACCACCACCACCTTGCCCTTGTACGCCTGCCAGCCGGGGAAATCCGCCACGCCCCCGTCCTTCAGCAGCTTCATCTTCACCTGCGGCGCCGGCTGCCCCTCGGCTACTACCGCGACCGCCCGCACCGGCAGCAGCGCCAGGAATGCCAGTAAAATACAGGTCTTAGCTCTCATTTCTTGTTCCTTTTTCAATTTGAAGCCCAGAGTACAGGAAACGCCGCTACGGATAGCACACTTTTTATGCCATCACACAGCATCTGATGAGATGAAAAGGCCGGCCTGAAGCCGGCCTTTCTGCGCGTTTACCCCGCCTTAAGACCAAGGGGGCTCTTTGCCGGCGACTTTCAGCCAGGGGAGGCCGGAGAATTTTTCGGGGCTGTGGCCGGTGGCCATGGTAATGTCGGTAAAGCCCTTCTCGTGCAGGTCTACGGCGATGTCCTCGCCCTTGATATCGTTGCCCAGTTCGGAATCTATATATAAAGGAATGTCCCGCGGCAGCGTGCCCGCGGCCTCCGCGAACTCCTGCGGGGTTTTAAAAGACTTCAGCTCGGCGCCGGCGGCCTTGGCGGCCATCCGCCAGTTCATGTGCACCAAAGCGTCGTCGTCGAGCAGCACGGCGCGCAGGCCGGCGGCCGGCTTGGCCGCGGCCGGCAGCGTGAGGGTCACGGCGGTGCCTTTGCCGGGTTCGGACTCTATCTTGAGGCTGCCGCCCCAGGCCTCTACCGAAGTGCGGGCGTGGTAAAGGCCCAGGCCAGTACCGCCGGCCTTGCCGTGCGTCTCGCCCTTCTGACCGAGCTTGGCCAATATTTCGGGAGGTATGCCTTTGCCATCGTCTTTTATTTCGATCAATACTTTCCCGTCGGTGGCCGCCAGGCCGACCCTGACCGCGCCGGGGCCGGCGAAGGCCTCCACCGAGTTGTTCACGAGATTGGAAATAATGCGTTGCAGCTCTTTGGGGTCCACGGCGGCCTTAAACCCGTCCGTCCCGGCGCTGAAATCTATCTTCACGCCGGCCTTGTCCTTGTGCTGTATGCGCTTCTCGGCCAGCACCTGCTCGATAAGCCCGGCCAGGGCGCAGGTTTCCATTTTGGGCTTGGCCGCCGCGCCCGGGGCGCGGTAGCGCTGCAGCAGGTCGTCGGCTATGCCCTGCATGCGCCCGATGGAACCGTCTATCAGCGTGCGCTGGTCCGCCGGCATCTCCAGTCCCTTGGCCGCGGCGCCCAGCGCCGCCAGCGGCGAGCGGATATCGTGCGCCACCTGCGCGGCCAGGTCGGACATGGCCTTGCTGACGGCCAGCTCGCTTTCCAGCCGGGCAGCCTGCTCCAGGGCGCCGCTCATGCGCTCGGTCATCTGCGCGAACGGCGTGCCGATAATGCCCGCCGGCAGCCGCGCTATGTTCTTTTTAATTGATTCCCGGATAATGTCGCTTTTGCCTGAATCGGTTATGGAATTAATCTCATTCACGGAGCGCTCTATGGCTGCCAGGGTCTGAATGGCGCCCATGTTGGAAAGTATCAGCAGCCCCAGAAAGAAGAACACCACGGTGATGAACAGGACATAGTTCTGCCCGAACACCGCGGCGTTCACGTCCACCAGGTCTATCACGTATTCCAGTTGGCCCAGCTCGGCGCCGTTGGAAACAAAGGGCACCTCGTGGATTATCTGCGCGCGCGGCCGGTCGTAGAGGTTGCCGACTATGGCTTCTTTGAAGATCCAGCGGCTGCCATCGAACTGCACGGGGTGAAAGGTAATGCGCTTAACGTTTTCGTTCTTGATGCGCCACATGATGCGCTGGGTCTCGAACACGTCGCCTTCGAGGAAGGCCTTCTCGAAATAGGCCGCGTTCTGCCGCATGGCGGTCAGCAGCTTGTCGTCCGCCACCCGCACGGCGGAAAAGGCGGAGAAGCCCTGCCAGAAAGCAATGAACACCAGCACCGCCGCCGCGTAATGGCGCCAGTTATAGGCGAGGACACGGGTGAAAAGTTTTACCATCTCAGGTCCCCTATGTCCGGAATTTCCTCAAAGCCCCTTCCGACTGAAAGGTTTTTAATCCCTGGAGGGTAATAGAGTCTAGCGAAAGTCTGGTAGAGCGGGATAGCAAGCGCGTGTTTGCCCAACTCGGCAGCCAACGTTTCCGCCAATTCCTTTTTTCTTAATGGGTCAGTCTCCCGTTCCAGGGCAAAATGCATGCGATCAAGACTTGCCGGCACGTACCCGATCACCTTGTTCGCGCCGACATAAAACACGAAGAAACCTTCCTGATCCTGCCTGGCGTTATAGGTCACGATTAGCGCCAGATTATACTGGCCCCTTCGTTTAGGGTCCAACAACATCGCGTCCACCTCTTCAGCCCCTAAATTCTTCACGACTAGTTCTATCCCGGTCCTTTTTTTGAACTCATGCGCATACTGTGTCACTTGCGCATAGTTATCGGTCCTGGAATTAGCGAAGATAACACTTGTTCCCTTGAGCTCCGCTGGAACCGAACAGGTCTGAGACGGAGTTCCCCCAAGTGCGCCCGGAACGCCCAAAGGAAGGACCGTCTGCACATCATAATAGTCTTTCCTCGACGGCACAGCCATCTTCCTGAATTCCCGGGGATTTATGCAGTTATACAGCATTTTGCGTACGCGAGGATCCGGATGGTTGATCGCCAGGCCGACCACCCTCAGCTCGATATTATCAAAACCAGCATATTCCGATTTCACCCAATCCGGCTGCTGAAAGGATGACAACTTATTAAAATCGGAGACCTTGCGCAGGTCAATATGCTCTTTTTCACCAGTTCCAAAAAGCCGGATTTCAATTCTGTTGTAGCCGCTTGAGACCGGTGTTTTTCTCTGAAGCAGAACCGTGCTTTTACTGATATTTTCAATGCTGTACGGACCCAGACCGCTTGAGCGATTGCCGTTGGATATAGAAGGGGAATTCTCGAGCCTGCTCAAATAATTCAGGTAGCCTGGCTGAGGCGAACTGAAGCGAACTACGGAACATGCGCCAGATCTTTCCAGAGTGAAAGCGGGGCCGTACTTCTTTGTGCTCCCTGAAAGGAACTTCTCAAGAAAATCAGGAGAGAACGGCTGGCCCGGCTCAAACACAAGTCGCTCTTTCGGACAGAACTTGAACTCAGTATGTTTGAGGTTCCTGGACCATGCGGACAAAACTCTGGAAACGTAATTTTGGCCGTCCTCATGACGAAAGAGCGGCTCATGTGTCTGCCGGCAGACATAGTAACTTGTGCCGTCCACCGCTGTCTCCACATGCACCGCTTCCGGGATATAGGTAAACAGGGCTGTCCAGGTACTGTTTGCTCCGGGCCGGCAACCGCAAATACCCGCCAGCAAGAGCAGGGCGCCAAGGAGGGGGCGTCCGCCTTTTTTGCCAGCCTCTCTTGCCACCGCGGGGCGTCGAAACATCAGGTCTGCTCCCCGTATTTACTTTTAAACAGATACTCGCAAAGGACGCATGGGGCGGAATGTTCCGGCTTGAACTTCAGCCCGGTAAGTCTTAATTTCCTGATCATTCCGGAAAAAGAATTCTTGGCTACCAGCTTGTAGAAATCGCTGGACATAAGCCCTTCCAGCGTAGGGAACACGGCTCTGGAGACTCCGGGACCGAACGCGAGTGCACCGCAACAAACGGTAAATCCCTGGCCGCACATATAAATAAGGTTATCCCGCGTAGGGCAGTGCATCGAAAGAGCGCCTTCGTTAAAGCTGGGATATTTAAAGCCCAGATCGTTGGATCTGGCGGCCCCTACCGGCAGCAGCTTCTGTATCAGAACACGGAATTTACCCGCCTTCCTGATCTTGTTCAGCAGGGCAAGGTCCATAGGAGAGCGGAGGGATAAGAGAACCGCAAACCCAAGGCCGACTTCCTTGCAGGCCAGATAAAGATTTTCGATGTTCTCCTCAGGCAAAAATTTCTCATGAAGGCTGTCGTACGAAAGATTGATTCCCGACAGGCCGGAAATGCGCCTCAGTACTTTTACCGCGGCGGCCTTGCTTTTAGCGAAATGTCCGTTAGTGGTCATCCGGATATTCGGCAACGGGTTTCCAAGTTTGGAAACGATCTCATTCATATCCGGAATATAGAGGGTCGGCTCTCCTCCCACGAAAAGCAGGTTGCCTATCCCGCCGCGCCGCACCGTGAGCGCTACCAGATCCTTCTCCGCGGCGGTCAAGCCCGTTCCTTTTTTGTCGCCTACGATACAGTGCTCACATTTGAAGTTGCACCTGTAACCCAGCACTATGGCAAATTTATCCATAAATAATACGCCCGGGGTCTGCCCCGGGCGAATCTGTCCCAAAATTACCGGCTGCGGACAGTATTATATTTTGTCGTTCCCGGCCGAACCACCGCTTATCGCATTGCTCTCAACAGGACCCACATCCGCCCCGGAGTTTTGCGCCTGCATCAGGACGGCCTTCTCGCCAGCGGACAACGCGCTAACGTACTGCCTGGCCTGAACAGAAGAGAAGAGACCCATTGAAACCAGGAAAGCTACCAGAACTTTGTCGTTAATTTTCATTTTAATTCCCCCTTAACCCTTATATTTTACCACTTTTGCGGCATTGTGAGCAATTTGGCGATAAAAAAAGGGAAAGCAAAAAGTGTTTTGCTTTCCCTGGATACATCCGGTTACGGCCGGATCGTGGATACTCTGGGGCCAATCCCCCAAATTACAAGGAATCTACGAGAATAGTATACACGCCCCAGCAGGCAGCCGCGAGGGCCCAAGGGCCTAGTCCCGCATGAGCCTAAGGGCCCGGTTTATATTCCGGAAATATTTACCCCGCCGAACTTCGTCCAGGGAAGGACGGCATCGCCGGTATTGACCCGTTCCCTCGAGATGCCGCTGAGCCCCGCCAGCATCTCGCGTAAATTCCCGGATACGCCGGCGTCTGAAATCGGGAACAGGATTTTTCCGTCCTCAATGTAGAAACTGTTCTTGGCTATGCCGGAAAAATCGCCATTTCCGTTCGGGGCCGCCCCGGCCAGCACCGTAACTAAAAGTCCTTTCTTGACGCTCCGCACCAGGTCAGGGAACGCGGTCTCCCCGGGCAGGACGCTGAAGCAGCCGCCTGAACTGGGCTTATGCGGAAAACCAGTCTTGGCTGCGCCATATCCGCTCAACAAATAGTTCTTCAGTATCCCTTTTTCTACCAGTACTAAGTCCTCGGTCTCAAACCCGTCCCTGGTAAGCAGGTCTCCGGACGCAAGTTCGGGCGACCTGGGGGAGGACAGCAGCGTAAAAATCTCCGGGGCGATAGCCTGGCCTAGTTTGCCCTTGTAGGAACTATTCCCGGAAATCATCCTGGTGTCGCTCAATTCCTCGGCGAAATGCCGCAGGACCTCCGTCAGGCCTTCAGGTGAAAGTATTATTTCCCCCTGGAATTTCTCTCCCAGCTTCCTGGCCTGGGTCAGCGCGACGGAGTCGGAAAGCAGCCTTTCCAGCCCGCCCCACTCGAGGAGCGGCCTGGCGAGATCCCTGGACGAACCGATGAATAGATTAAAAGAAGAGGTGCGGCCGTCTTTTTTGGCGCAGAACAAAGACAAAAGTTCGTACCGTCCGGTTCTGGCGGTCAAGGCCATCCCGTTCGAATTAGCGAAACTCCGGGAATCGTTCACAAAGGCAAGCCATGAAGTTCTGAAGCCTATTTCCGGCCAGCGCTCCTTTACCGTCGCAAGGAATTCCTGCAGCCGCCCGTACATCCCGTCCGTATCCGGCCGCTCCGGGCCGGATGAAAACGCTCCGGGCTCCCGCCCCGGTGAGATATCGTTCGCGGGGTCGGGCTGTGAAGAAGCCGCGGAGGCCGCCAGTTCCACGGCCACGGAAGCGATGTCGGCGGCAGGCTCTCCGCTTACGGATATTTTGCCCTGCCTCCCGGAAAATATTCCGGTCAACTCCCCGGTGATATCTTTCGATGTTTTAAAAAGCGAGACCGACCCGCCCTCGAAACTCATCAGGCTCTTTTCTGTTTCCGCCAGGGAACATTGCGCTTTATCTGCTCTGGCGGCCAGGGCGGCTTCCACGTACGCGCGGCAGGAAGAAGTTCCCGGCATCATTTTCCCCCCAGGCGGGCGCGGCATAGTATGTCCGGCCCGCCCATTCCAACCGTTACCATCTGCGGCTTCGAGCACATCCCGCCGTTAAGCCACTCGAACCGGTTTGAAACCGTTTTAGCCGAGTTCAGGACGTCATACGCCAAGCCGGAAATGGTCGTATCTTTTATCGCCCTGCCGACCCTGCCGCTCCGTATCTCATAGCCGATAGTCACGCCGAACAAGAACTCGCCGGTGGAATCAGCCTGCCCGTCGCCGCTCCCCAGGAGCAGGTACCCCCGGTCTACAGACGAGATCATATCTTCCAGGCTATCCTTACCCGGAAGTATCGCGGTATTCCTCATCCTGATGATAGGCTCGTCGCCGAACGTGGCGGCCCTGGCATTCCCGCAGGCCTTACCTCCCATGAGCGCGGCCGATTCCCGGTTGTGAAGGTAGCTTTCAAGCACACCGTTACGGATTATGGGCACGTCTGACGCTCCAGCGCCTTCGTCGTCAGCCAGGATCGGCACCGGGCACGCCGCGCCGAAAGCTGTATGAGCGAAATCCGTCAGGCTGATAATAGGGCTGGCGACCTGCTTCCCGAGTTTATCCCTCGTAACCGCGCCAGAGAGAACGCTGTCCGCCTCGGCGGTATGGCCTATAGCCTCGTGGGCGAGCATGCCGCTCATTTCCGGGGCAAGGACGCAGTCCCATTCCCCGGCATCAGGAAAAACGCCGTCGAGTTTATTATTGAGATGTTCAAATAAGGAATCCAGCTCTGAGCGCAACGCGGCGCCGTCCCCGAAGGTGTCCTCGAACTGCCTGCCGGCCCCTATTATCTTGCGCAGTTCGGCCCGCTTTCCGTCCTTTTCAGCTGAAAGGAAGATCACGATGCGGGTCCTTGGTATAAGGGAGTAGACGGACGAGCCTTCCGAGGTAAGCAGGCTTTTTTCATACTCCAGAGCCCCGAACCACAGCCGCCTGCTGAAAATATTTCTGCAATTGGAAACGATATACTGGTCTGTCTCGCGCAGAAAATCGACGATCTCTTTTTGTGTGCTCCTTGGCTTTACGGTAAGAATTTCATGCTCAGACCTGACAGGAGGCAGCGCGATATCCAGTTTTTCGGAGTTGCGCCGTGCGGACAAAAAAGCGGCGTTCTCCGCAGCACGGCCCAGACAATAGGAAACTGCGTCGGGCCCGGTCCCGGGAGCAGACGCAAAGCCCCAACCTCCTTTATCATAAACCCGCACAGAAGTCCCCAAAAGCGAGGTTTTAGCATTCGCCATTAATGTCCCGTTCAGGAGATTAATATTGAGGTTTCTGTTTTCCTGCAGCCGCAGCTCGGTGTAGCCTCTCAATTTATCGGCGTAGCGATTAAGATCTCTCTCTATCATATTCAAATAATACAGTTTTACCGTTCCTGCGATAAGCAATCGCAGAGAGCACCGATCTTCTTATCCTTTCCGTGAAAACTTCCGCCTATTTCTGCGGCAGTAAGCTGCAAATCACAAAATACCGCTCAGTGCTTGTGGCTGTGGGAGTCGCAGGCGTCCATACCGAACAGGGGCTTGCCGTCGGCGAACGGGGAGATGGCCCGCAGGCGCTCTATGACGGGCGGGAATTCCTTTATGATGTAGTCCACTTCCTCCTGCGTGTTGTAGACGCTCAGGGAGAAGCGGATGGAGCCGTGCGCGTAGGTCTGCGGCACGGCCATGGACATCAGCACGTGCGACGGCTCGAGCGAGCCGGAGGTGCAGGCCGATCCCGAGGAGGCGCAGATGCCCTTCTCGCTGATCATCAGCAGTATGCTCTCGCCTTCTATGTACTCGAAGCTGATATTGGTGGTATTGGGCAGGCGGAGGGCGCCGCCGCCATTCACGCGGGCGTTGGGGATCTTCAGCAGGCCGGCTTCCAGGCGGTCGCGCAAATCCTTCACGTAGGTGTTCTCTTTCTCCAGGTTGTTCAGGGCCAGTTCGGCGGCCTTGCCGAGGCCGGCGATGTAAGGCACGTTCTCGGTGCCGGCGCGGCGGCCGTGCTCCTGGTGGCCGCCCATCAGGAACGGCGCGAAGCGGGTGCCCTTCTTGACGTAGAGCACGCCTATGCCTTTAGGCGCGTGCAGTTTGTGGCCCGACAGGGAGAGCATGTCTATCTTGGTCTCTTTTAGGTTTATCGGCAGTTTGCCCACGGCCTGCACGGCGTCGGTGTGGAACAGCGCGCCCTTGGCGTGGGTTATGCGGGCAGCTTCCTCTACGGGGTAGACCACGCCGGTCTCGTTATTGGCCCACATGATGGAGACCAGGGCAGTCTCCGGTGTGAGCGCGACCTTCAGGTCCTCCAGGTTGATCTGGCCGGTGCCGTCCACGGGCAGGTAGGTGACGCGGTAGCCCTGCGTCTCCAGGTGTTTGCAAACGTTGAGCACCGCCGGATGCTCCACCTTGGTGGTGATGATATGCTTTTTCTCCGGAAAGGAGCGCAGGGCGCTCCAGAGGGCGGTAGAGTCGGACTCGGTGCCGCAGCTGGTGAAGATTATCTCGGACGGTTCGCAGCCGAGCAGCCTGGCCACGCGCTCGCGGCCGAGGTCCAGGTATTTCTGGTTGCCGCCGCCGAAGAAGTGCATGCTGGACGGGTTGCCATAGAGCTCGTTGAAGAACGGCTCCATCTCTTTGGCGACTTCCGGAGCCACGCGGCTGGTGGCGTTATTGTCGAAATAATAAACCTTGTCCATGACGCCCCCTTATTCCGCTTCTATCTCGATGGCCGGGTCGATGCGCTCTTTGAGTTCTTTCTCGACCACGTTCTTCAGCGTGGCGCCGGAGGAAGGGCAGCCGTGGCACATGCCCAGGAAGCGCAGCTTGACCTTCTGGCCCTGTATGTCCACCAGCTCCATCCAGCCGCCGTCGGCCTTCAGCTTGGGGTTGATCTCTTCGGCCAGCACCTTCTCGATCATTTTTATTTTTTCGACCACGGTCATCGAGTCGAACTTCTTGTGCTCGGCCTCGGCCCAGTAGTCCTTTATTATCTTCTCTATCTCGCCCTTGCACTGGCCGCAGGCGCCGCCGGCCTTGGTGAAATTTGTCACTTCCTCTACGGTGTGCAGGCCGTTAACCTTTATGGCCTTCTGGATGGCCGACTCTGTCACGCTGAAGCATTTGCACACCATCTTTTCGGCGTGCCCGAGCAGCACCTTGCCGGTCTTGCCGCCGCGGTAGTTGGCTATGGCGGCTTCCAGGGCCTCCATGCCCATCACCGAGCAGTGCATCTTCTCGCCGGGCAGGCCGCCCAGGAAGTCGGCGATCTCCTGGTTGGTGATCTTGGCCGCTTCGTCTAGCTTCTTGCCCTTCACCATTTCGGTCAGGGCGGAGGAGGAGGCGATGGCGCTGGCGCAGCCGAAGGTCTTGAACTTGGCGTCGGTGATGGTGTCCGTGGCCTTGTCGATCTTAAGGGTGAGCTTCAGCGCGTCGCCGCAGACTATGCTGCCGACCTCGCCGACCGCGTCGGGGCTGGAGATCTCCCCGACGTTCCTGGGGTTCTTGAAATGCTCGTACACTTTTTCGGTATAGTTCCACATAATAGACCTCGTGAATGCGCTGACTTCGCCAGGAGAGATTGGCGGGGGGTACCTATATTTTATTAAATCCGCCCCGCCGCTTCAAACGAACTCGCCCTTCAGCCGCCCCCGGTCCAGCAGCAGGGCGCCCCACAGGCAGAGCCCCCCGCCCAGGAAAGAAACCAGGCGGGCGATATAAGCCGCTGTTTTCACCACCGCGTTGAACTCGGGCGCCAGGGAAACGTCCCCGTGCATGAACGGCTTCGGCACTACCAGCCAGGGATAGAACAGCACCAGCAGGGCCGCGCCCGAAAGCAGGTAAAACATCCAGCAGGCGCCGCGCCGGGCCCATTCCCTGCGGGCCCAGAGCCCCAGGGAAAGGATAAACCCGGACAACCAGAAAAAAAGGAAGAAGGAGAAATACAGCCGCACATGGTCTACCATGAACCTGGCCAGCGGCGGCATGTCCACGGGCACGGTGGCGCGCAGCATGGAAAGCTCGAAGGCCGGGGAAACAGAGAGTTCCAGTATCGGCAGCAGGGCCAGGGCCGCCTTGACCGTCATGAAGGCGCAGGCTCCGGCCGCGGCCAGCGCGCCGGCCGACAGCGCTTTTGATTTTCCCTCGGGGAGCAGCTTCATTCCAAGTCGATTATATAACTTTTTGCCGCCTTGCCCCCCCGCTTGAAAAATTATTTAATGAAGGAACGGGCCTGCGGCCCGAATTCAAAGCGGCCGGAGCCTTTTATGTCGGTAAAACTTGTCAGGCAATACACCGTGTTCCTTCCCAATATCCCCGGGGCGCTCTCCAAGTTCGTGGAGCTGTTCGCCAACGAGGGCGTCAACATCATCGGCATAGCCTCCGAGATCCGCGACGACTCCGGCGTGGTGCGCGTGGCCGTGGACGCCGACCGCAAGGTCAGCCACCTCCTCACCGGCGCCGGCTTCACCACCATCGAGACGCAGATGATCTCGGTGGACCTGCAGGACAAGCCCGGCGAACTGATGCGCCTGGCCAAGCTGCTGGGCGGGCACAATATCAACATCACCACGGTCTACGGCACCTCCGACACCGGCCAGACGGGCCGCCTGCTGATGAACGCTTCCGACGTTGAAAAGGCCTACGAAGTGCTGAAAGCCGAGCTCGGGGCGAAATAAGTCCCCCCGCCGTTCGGGAAAAACCGCCGGCAGCCCGGCGGTTTTTTATTTCCGGACCGCGGCCGGGCTTGAAGCGCGGGGCCGCATAGTCTAGAATACGCTTATGGGAAAAAAGACGCTCTACGTGCTTTCCTTCGGCCTGAAGCCCTCCCACCTGACGTGGGAAGCCGCCGAGGGGGCGCGGGCCTGTGAAAAGATCTACAGCCACTGCGTGGACGGGCGGGCCGCCCGGCACTTCCCGGGGTTCGCGCGCAAGATAAAGCTGATAGCCGGCCACGATTTTACAGGCATGAAGGCCGCCATCCTGGCAGCCTTCGGCAGGCATGACACCCTGGGGCTGCTTACCTACGGCAACCCCTGCTTTATCCATCCGCCCACGGTAGACCTGATAGCGGCCGCGCGGAGCGCCGGCATAGAGGTCAGGGTTCTCGACGCGGTCTCGTCTTTTGACTCCATGGTGAACCTGTTCTCCTTCGCGGGCCCTCTCCACGAGGTGCGCCTGGTGTCGGCGTACGCCTTGCCGAAAAAAAAGAGTATAACCTTTACCCCGGGCCTGAACACCATGTTCTTTGCCATCGACCAGTTGGCCGGCGAAGCCGGCGCGGGTTCCAGGGAACGCTTCGCGAGGGCCGCCGCCGGAGCCTACCCGGCCGGCGCCGCGGTCTTCCTCGCCAACTGCGAGTCTATTTCCGGCGGTCAGGACCTTGTGAAAGGCACGATAAAGGGATTGAGGGAACTGCTTGAGAAAGCCGGGCTGCGCCACACTCTTTTCATCCCGGCCGCAGGCGCCGCGCGCAGGAAATATGGAAAATATTAAAACCGCCATACTCATAGTAGAGGACGATATTTCCATGGCCGGTTTTCTCAGCCGCTCGCTTACTAGCCGCGGCTTTGCTGTCACTGTAGCCGCGTCGGCGGAGGAATTCCTGAACAAAGTGCTGATCGAGCCTTTCGAACTGGCCCTTATCGATATAAATCTGCCGGGGATGGACGGCATAACCCTCACCAGGAAAATAAAAGCCATGGCCGGCACCTGCGACATTATCATAATGACCGGCGACCCGAATCTTGAGAACGCGATAGGCGCTATAAAAGCGGGGGCCTACGACTTCCTGATAAAGCCCTTCTCCGACGAAATGCTCCAGCTTACCGTGGAGCGGTGTCTTCAGAAGCGGAACCTTTCCCTGGAGCTTGCGAACACCAAGGCCGCCAGGGACGAAATCCTGGCCGCTTATTCCCAGCTGCAGGCTTTGGAAAACATGAAAGACGCTTTCCTGTCCGTGGTCGGACATGAATTAAAGACCCCGCTGACGAAAATATTGAGCGGGATCGACCTGATCAAAGAGAGCGGACCCGCGGGCGCGGGCGCGGACGTGATAAACGCCGTAGAAACGGGCGCGTTGCGCCTGAATGAAATTATTGCCGACATCCTGGAGTATACGACCTCAAAAAGATCGGCCTGCCCGGCACAATTGTCGGCGGCGGACCCCGCGGTCCTGGTCAAAGAAGTCGTTGAAGAACTGCAGCCTGTTTTCAGGGAACATAATGCGTCCGCGCTCACTTTCTTCCCGGAAACAGCCACGACCATAAACTGTGAGCCGGACAAACTGCGCCTGGCCATAAAGCATCTCATAAAGAACGCCGTTATCTTCGGCCCGCCGGGCGGCGTCGTAAAGATCAGGCTGAACGAAACCCCCCGTGATATAAGGCTTAGCGTGGAAGATGCCGGCATCGGGATACCCAAAGAGAAACTTACAGTTATTTACGATCCTTTCTACCAGGTGGCTGATTACATGACCAGGAAAAGCGGGGGGCTGGGACTCGGGCTGGCGGTGACTAAACAGATAACCGAAGCCTGCCGGGGGAGAATAGAGGTAAGCAGCTCCGTAGGCAAAGGGACTATTTTCACGCTAATCTTTCCCCAAAAAGAAAACCAGTGCCAGGTTTAGAGAGGGTCGAAATGTCCGCGAAAATAATAATCTTCGGGGCCGGCATCTCGGGTTTAAGCGCGGCCCACGAATTAAACCGGCTAGGCTACAGCGTCTCGGTCTATGAAACCGCCGGTGAACCAGGCGGCTTTTTTAGAAGCGCGAGGAATTGAAATTATTTAAAAACCTGGTAAAAGGCGGGCCACACGTACAGATCTCCTTCCGGCTGGCGTTTTCGGAAGAGATAAAGTTCCCGCGGGCCAGGTCCGCCGCGGTACTCTGCGATTCAGAATTCAACCTGACTCTTTTCGCCGAAGAACAGGTCTGGGACAAGGAAGTGGACCTGGGCCGCGGCGTCGCGTCCCTTTGGACCGGCACCTCCTGTATAAGCGGCGTTCCCGGAAGACTGCACCATAAGCCCGTAACCGACTGTACGAAGGAAGAATTTATCAAAGAAATTAAAACGCAGATACTGGGCTGCGCCGGGCTCGACGATATTTTATATTCCGTCAGAGCGCCGCAGCTGATAGATTCAGCCTTTATAGTGCTGATACTGCTCTTAATATTTTCGCTGGTCTGAGCGCCGGCCGGCGAGGTACGCCCCGCGGGCTTCCGCCGCGCGGCCGCCTTCACCGGTCCGACCACCGTGAGTCCTTCCAGGGCCGCAGCGCCTTCTCCAGGAAGGTCTTGCCTTCCAGGCGCCTGATAATGAGCACGGCCCAGATAAAGAAGAAGAGTTCGAACAGCCCTGAAGCCGGGGTGGTGAAATAGACGTACCAGTCATACCAGACCGTGGTGTCCGACCAGGGCCAGATCCCGACCGAGAATCTTTTGTCCAGGAACGGCCAGAACAGCTTTACCCCCAGCTGGTCGAACACGTCCGTCAGCACGTGAAGCCAGCTCCCGACGATAAAAGCCAGGGCCGGCCGGCGCCCGAAAAAGAAATAGACCAGTACGCCCACGGTCAGCGGGACCGGCAGGCTGTGGAACCACCCGAAAAAATAATCGCGGTGCATTTTCATGTCGATGGTGTACATGAAAACGCGGTCGAAGACGAACGCGTCCGGAAAAGCGGAGCCGATCACCAGCCAGCGGAAATTCAGGGCTGAAGAAAAGTGGCGGCCCAGGACATAGCACTCGGTATAGTGGGCGGTAACGCTCATTGGCTCTCCTGAGATCAGGCCGCAGGCCCTCTTCCCGCCGGCTGATCCGCTTTTATTCCGCTTTCTCGGCCTGAATTATCCGATTCTCCGGCTTGGGCTGGGGCGCGCCGGTCTGCTCTTTTTCCGCCTCGGTCAGGATCGCTTCCCGCAGCGACTTGAGCTCTGTCTTCTGGCCGGCCTCCCTGGCTTCTACCGCCTCGCGTATCTCGGCATTGGGCCTTTTTTTGAGGCTTTTCCGAAGCTCTTTAATTTCCGCCGAATGCATTTTTTTGAGCTCCGCTACATTATACAAACGCCTCTTCCCGCTTTTCTTATCCGTCGTGATAAGTTTTTGAAGCTTTACCGGGGTTTCCTGCAGCCCTTCGACGCCGTGAAAGGGCCTGAAGAAGGGATTCTCCGGGGCCTGGAGTATTTCAGGCGTACTATCCACGCGCTCGGTGATAATTCCTGATTGCGCCGGCTTTTCTTCCGAGGGCTGGGCCGGTTTTTCTCCGGCGGGCAGAGCCGGTTTTGCATCGGATGGCTGCGCCGGCTTTTCTTCGGAGGGCTGCGCCGGTTTTACGCCGGAAGGCTGGGCCGGAACTTCGCCCGGAGCCGAATAAACCGGCTGGCCGGAGCCTGTGCCGCCCTGGGCCTGTGCCGCCACGGCGAACGAGGCCGCAAACATAAATGCAATTATAAGTTTCATATCCCCCTCCTTCCCAGGCTTTATTCCACTCGTGATGCCGCGGGACCCGCTCCCGCTGCAGCTTGCCGCGCTAAATCTATATTCTTGCGCGTTTCCAGCAGCTGGCTGCGCACAAGGCCATTCTCCGCGGGCGTTTCAGCTTCGGCCTCGTCTATGGCCGCCGCGGCTTCGGCAAAGTGGCCCTGCCGGAGCAGGACATTGGCCAGCGTATCCAGCACGTAGGGCCGCAACTCGCCGGCGTTCGGGAGCGCCTGCCGCGCCAGCGCCTCCGCTTCCGTCAGGCTGCCATGGCCCGCCAGCAGCGCCATAGCCAGGTTGTTGGCGGCGCCGGGGTGTTTAGGGTCGGCCTTCAGCGCCTTGCGGAAAGCGGCCCCGGCCTCCCTGAAGCGCCCGTCCGTAAATTCGAAATTGCCCAGGGCCAGCCAGCACTCGGCGCAGCCCTTGTCGCCGCGGACGGCCGCTGCATACTGCTTCAAGGCTTCCTGCCGCAGGCCTTGCGCCTCATACGCGGTTCCCAGGCGCAGATGCTCTTCCGGCGACAAAGCGTCGCGGTAGCCGGCCAGGCGCGGCAGCCCGGCGCAGCCGGCCAGCAGTCCCGCCAGCGCCAGCGCGAGCGCCCTCACGGCGAAGCCTCCCGTTACAGCGGTGGAGGCAGTATCAGTAATGCCCATTGTCCGTTCTTCTCCCATTGCCTTTCGAACTTTCCGTAAGGGATCCGCTGGTTCCGCTTCAGGCCCGAGTGGGCCAGGATGCAGCGGCGCCTGTCGTCGTACCCGGTGATGACCAGGTAATGGCCGACGGGGTAGAAACTGAAGCCGGCGTTGACAAAGGCGATCAGGGGCCGCCCCGCGTCCAGTTCCGCCCTCACCCGGTGCAGGCCGCCCTCTACCATTTCAGCAGAGAGGCCCCGGCTCTCGGCCGCCAGCAGCAGGTCCAATGTCAGCGAGCCTTTCAACCGCGCCCGGTAGATCTCGGAGCGCAGTTTCTCGGGCGCCGCCGGCCTGCCCCAGTAAGCCAGGACGCTCGCCAGGGCGGACGGCCCGCACTGGTCGGTGTCGTCCGGGAAGAACGGAACGCTTAAAGAGACCTGCTTCTCCGGGTCTGCCTGCGGCTCGAGCGAGACTTTATTCAGCGAGCAGCCCGCCAGCAGGCAGGCCGCAAGAACCTGCAGAGCGGCTCTCTCAAAACCGCTGTGCAGGCCCTTACGCGCCCGACTCTCAAGCGGCCCGCGGCAGGTCATAGCGCGCGGAAGAGTATTATGATCAGCAGCACCAGGACCACGAGCTCCAGCAGGCCGATCACGCCGCCGCCCGGGCTGAGCGTCTTTACGTCCTTGGCCAACTGATGCACCTGCCGGTCCGAGAGCTTCGCCAGCCTGGTCTCTATTTCCTTATCGTTCAGGCCCAGCGTCTTCAAGCGCTCGCGGACTATCTTTGACTCCAGCGCCGCCTGCACCGTCTTTACGTCGGCAGCCCGGTCGTAGGCCTGCCCGTCGGCCGCGGGCGCGCGCGCGGGGGCCAGCATGGCCCAGCCGCTGCCCGACAGCGTACAGGTAAGGGTAACGCTTAATATCAGGACTGCCAGGATACCCCTTGTCCCAAAGGCTAAATTAATCTTGCCGGTCATAGTTCCTCCGCTTCGCTCGATTATAAACTGCCGCAATGTAAGTATAGCCGCCCGGTCCGGGCGGAATCTATTGGGACTTTTGCTTAATCCTCCGGGTAGTATTACGGAAGCGGCCAATCTTCAGGACGGGAGGCGGCAAGCATTCCGCCTGTGCCGGCACGCGGCGGCAAAAAACCGGAGGGGCAGCCCTCCGGTTTTTTATTTCGCGCGGCCCTTTTACGGGCGGGTCAGCTTTTTGTACCTTATGCGGTGCGGGGTGTCGGCGGCCTTGCCCAGGCGGGCGTGGCGGTCGGCCTCGTACTCCGAGAAGTTGCCCTCGAACCAGGCGATCTTGCTGTCGCCCTCGAAGGCCATGATGTGCGTGGCCACGCGGTCCAGGAACCAGCGGTCGTGGCTGATAATGACGGCGCAGCCGGCGAAGGTCTCCAGGGCCTCTTCCAGCGCGCGCATGGTGTTGACGTCCAGGTCGTTGGTGGGCTCGTCGAGCAGCAGCACGTTGCCGCCTTCCTTGAGCATCACGGCCAGGTGCACGCGGTTGCGCTCTCCGCCTGAGAGGTTCTCCACCTTCTTCTGCTGGTCCTGCCCGCTGAAGTTGTAGCGCGCCACGTAGGCGCGGGAATTAACTTCCAGCTTGCCGAGCTTCACCAGGTCCAGGCCGCCCGAGATGACCTCCCAGACGTTCTTGCCGGTCTGCAGCGTGGAGCGGTGCTGGTCGGAATAGGACAACTGCACGGTCTCGCCCACCCTGAACTCGCCGGAATCCGGCTTCTCCTCGCCGGTGATCATCTTGAACAGCGTGGTCTTGCCGGCGCCGTTGGGACCGATGATGCCCACTATGCCGCCGGGCGGCAGCGAGAAGGAGACGTTGTCGAGCAGCACCTTGTCGCCGTAGGCCTTGGTGACGTTCTTGGCCTCTATGACCAGATTGCCCAGGCGCTGGCCGGGCGGGATGTAGATCTCAAGTTCTTTCGCCAGCTTCTCGTTATCCTGGCCCAGCAGGTTCTCGTAGGCCGTGATGCGGGCCTTGCCTTTGGCCTGGCGGGCCTTGGCCCCCATGCGTATCCACTCGAGTTCGCGCTTCAGGGTTTTCTGGCGGTCGGTCTCGGACTTCTCCTCCTGGCGCAGGCGCTCGCCCTTCTGGTCCAGCCACGACGAGTAATTGCCCTTCCACGGGATGCCGGCCCCGCGGTCCAGCTCCAGGATCCAGCCGGCCACGTTGTCGAGGAAATAGCGGTCGTGCGTGACGGCGATGATGGTGCCCTTGTATTCCTTCAGGTGGTGCTCCAGCCAGGCCACGGCCTCGGCGTCGAGGTGGTTGGTGGGCTCGTCCAAGAGCAGGACGTCCGGCTCCTGCAGCAGCAGGCGGCACAGCGCCACGCGGCGCTTCTCGCCGCCGGAAATGGTTTTGATCACGGTGTCGGGCGGCGGGCAGCCCAGCGCGTCCATGGCTAGCTCCAGGCGCGAATCGATGTCCCAGGCGTTCAGGGCGTCTATCTTCTCCTGCACCTTGCTCTGGCGGTCTATCAGCGCGTTCATCTTGGCGTCGTCCATCGGCTCGGCCAGCTTCTCGCTGATGTCGTTGTACTCCTTCAGCGCGGCCATAGCCTCGGGCAGGCCTTCCTCGGCTATCTGCCGCACGGTCTTTTCCTCGTCGAGCTTCGGCTCCTGCTCCAGGATGCCGACGGTATGGCCGGGCGAGAGCACGGTCTCGCCCTTGAAATCGGTGTCCAGGCCGGCGAGGATGCGCAGCAGCGAGCTCTTGCCTGAGCCGTTGAGGCCCAGCACGCCGATCTTGGCGCCGTAATAATAGGAGAGATAGATGTCCTTGAGGACGGCCTTCTTGTCGTAATACTTGCTGACGCCGACCATCGAGTAAATTACTTTCTTATCGTCTTTTTCAGCCATAGTGTTGTCCTTGTAACTCGCCGCAGCTGATATTATCCCAAATCCTGCGCCCCGGGGCTACCGGGCCCTGCGTATTACCACGAAGCCGCCGCGGCCGTACTTCGGCGTGACGGCCGTGACGGCTTTCAGCACCTGCTCGTCGGCGGCCCAGTACGGCTCGTACCATTTGCGGTCGGTATCGAGCACCAGCACCCGCCGGGTTTTGGCGTCGTAGGCGCCGACGGGGGAAATATGGGCGAAGGGCCCGCCGGGCGCGCCCGTAACCGTGTCCTGCGTAAAGTGCAGCAGCATCACGTCGCGCGGGTCGCGTTCATTGGCCGCCAGCGCCGCGCGGAAGATTTTAAGGGATTGCGCCGAAGCGTCGGGCAGCTCGGTCGCGAGCGCCTCCCCCCGCAAGCCGCAGGCGGCCAGCAGGTCCCGCGCCGCCCCGGCCAGAGCGGTCAGGGTCAGGCCGTGCGAAGCCGCGCTGGACAGCTCCACCAGGCGCTGCGGGTCGAAGTTCTCGTCCTCGTCGCCGCGCTCGCGCCCGGCGCTGAACAGCGCGTTGAAGGCCATGGACAGCGAGGCCGCGCCGACGGACCAGCCCTTGCGCTGCGGCATGTAGAAAGAGGACAGGTTCCAGTAATCCGGGGCTGCGGCCTTCTTCAGGTAGGCGCTGTCGGACCACAGCGGCGCGGCGGTATGGCCGTCCGCCGGCGCGTATTTAGGGGCGGCGGCGGCGGGCAGGGCCGCGAGGAGCAGCAGGGCGATTATTTTCATATCAGTCAGGCGTCACCGGGGCCGGAGCCGGGACCGCCGGCCCGCGGGGGCCGTCTTCCACGGCCAGGGCGGTAAAGAGGCCGGCCACGGACAGCAGCGAGGCGGCCAGGAACACGGACTTGTAGCCGTAAGCCGCCCATAGCAGGCCGCCGGCCGCGGGTATCGTCATCGACACGGCGTGGTCTATGGTGATGCCGAAAGAGACCGTCGGGGCTATGTGCGATTTTTCCTCGACGATGCGGCTGAGATATGTGGTGCGGGCTATCCGCGTGGCGAACATCAGGTTATCGAGGATGAAGATAAAATACAGGAGGGGCCGGAAGGTGGAGAAGGCGAAGCCGGCGCAGATGAACAGCAAGATCACGGAGTCGGCTATAAAAATCCGCCGCTCGCCTATCCTGTCGGTCAGCTCGCCGAAGGCCTGGCGGAAGATCACCCCGGCGGCCGCGGAGACGAGCATCAGCGACGCCATCAGCGCCGGGCTGGCGCCGAACTGCGTGACCAGCACCCACGGCGCGAAGGTCAGGAAGATCTGCTTGCGCGCCCCGAAGAGGATATTGAGCAGGTAGTACCACTTGTAGCGCCGGCGGAACACGAAGCGCTTGCCGCCGGGCGCGGCTTCTCCCCCGCCGGACGGGATGCGGGCGAAGAGGAAAGCTGAGGCGAGGGAGGCGAGGGCGGCCAGCAGGAAAGCCGCCTTGTAAAGCGCGGGGCCCGCCGCTTTGGCCAGTATCCACACGGAGCCTGCCCCGGCTATGGCCGCGAAATTGGTCATGCCGCTGATCTGGCCGAGGCGCCGGCCCTGCCCGCCTTCTTTGGCGAAGCGCAGGCCCATCACGCTCTCTACGGTCATGAACAAATGGCTGCCGGCGCTCCACAGCAGCATCCAGACCAGCATGGAGCTGTAGCCCGGCGACAGGAAGCCAAGCCCAGCCACGCCCACGGCCGTGAGCAGGCTGGTGATGATTGCCCATTTTCGCACCGGCAGCGCCGCCAGCAGCCCGGCCATGAAGATGACCAGGAAGCCGGGCAGCTCGCGCGGGAACTCCAGGAAGCCGCGCTGCCTGGAGGTCAGGCTGAAGGAATCGTTGAGATAATTATTGAAGGCGGAAGAGATCACCCCGGCGTTGATGCCGAGGAAGAATACGCCGAGCAGGAAGGCCTTAAAGGCCGGGTCGGCCTTGCGCCAGCGGTCAAGCAGGTTGTTCACGCCTTAATTTTATCAATTCGGGAAGGGCGCGGGTCTTATTTAGCGCCCCGCAGCTCCGCCAGCATGGCGGCGGCGCGGAGGCGGGGCTCATGCGGAGACCCCGGCAGCTTCATGAACCCTGAGAGATTTATAACGGCCGCCTCATTCTCTCCGGAAAGATAATTCAGCCTGCCGATATTGTAAAGAGTGTCCGCCGAACCCGGGTTCAGCAGCAGCGTAGCCTCCAATTCAGCCAGCGCCTCGCGCCCGCGGCCCATCCTGAACAGCGCCTCTGCCCGGCCGTCGGCCGCGGCCTTGTCCCGGCCGCCGGCCAGCGCTTTGTCAAAGAGTTTCAGCGCCTGCGGGTATCTGCCTTGCCGCAGCGCCAGGTAGCCCGGCCGGGCCGGGCCTTCTCCGGCGGCGGAGGCGGCCGGCGGCAGCGCCCGCGACCGTTCCAGGTACGCCCTGGATACACCCGTTAAGAAAAAAACAAAAAGGCAGCCCGCCGCCGCCAGGACGGTCAGCGTGAATTTTGCCGGGAGAAGCCGCCCCGGCTGCGCCGCCGCCGGGGGAGGCGCGCCGCCCCTGAGCTTCAGGTACAGCAGCTGCGCCGCCCTGGCGGCCAGCAGGCCCATGAAAGGCTCGGCTATCACCCGGTAGCGGGCGGAGACCGGGCTTAAGAAGGCGTAGATCAGCAGCAGGCCCAGGGGCAAGGCGGCCAGCAAGCGCCCGGCGCCGGAGCCGCCGCGGCGAAAAGAAAGGATCGCCCCGGCCAGAAACAGCCACGGCAGCAGGAATCTTTCCAGGAACCAATCGGCCCTGCCGAGGGCGGACAGGATTTTCCCCGTCCGGGTTTCGGCCAACGGCGGGGCAAACAGGTCGGGCATGGTTTCCGTTATGTCTGAGGGCGGCCACTCTCCCCGGGGGAACAGCAGCTCTTTCAGCTGCCGCAGCGAACCGCGCAGGTACGCTCCAGGGCGCGAAAGCGCCGCTCCCGCGGCCAGCCTGCCCATCCGCGCCGCCGCCCACTGGTAGGGAATCCCCTCTTTTTCCAGCGCTGAAACGGCGCGGTTGCCCAAGCCCTGCGACTCGCGGTATTTCAGGGCCTGCACGCCGATGAAATCCGCGCCCACATCTTCCGGCTGAAGGCTGCGCCCGGCCGGTCCGGAGAAAAGGGTTATGGCCGAATTCGGCGTGAGCCCCCAATAATCGTGCAGCAGCCCGTTGCGCAGCGTCCAGCCGGCGGCCAGCAGCAGCGCCGGCGCCAGGTAAAGCGCCGCCCGCCGGACCTTGGACAGGAGGGCGCCTTCGCCCCGGACATACCAAGCGCACAGGGCGGCGGCCAGGAAAAGTTCCGGCCGGCACATGGCGGCGCAGCCGGCCAGCAGCCCGCCCAACCCCAGGTCCCGGGCCGCCGGGCGCCCGGCCGAGCGCAGGGCCAGGGCGTAATATACCGCGGCGCAGGCCAGGAACACCGCCAGCGTTTCGCTCAGCGGGTAAGCTTCGAAATACAGGAAATGAAAATGAGCCGCAGCGAACAGCGCCCCGCCGGCGGCGGCGGCCCGGCTGCCCCACGCCGGCAGCGCTATGCGGTAAACGAGGCAGACCGTCAGCAGGCCCAGCAGCCGCTGAACGGCCGCGGCGGCGGCCTCAACGGATCCCGGGAGAAAAGAAGCCAGCGCGAGGAAAGCCGGGTAAACCGGCGTCCTGTAAAGCAGGGGGAAAGAATCCCCGCTGAAAGAAAAGAAATATTCACCGGCCAGTATCTTGCCCGCCAGCAGCAGGTAAAGCCCGCCGTCCCCCTCCGGCCGGGGCAGGCAGGCATAGGCGGCCCGCAGCCCGGCGGCTGCGAGCGCGATCACGGCGAGCCAGAGGTAGCGCTTGTTTATCATCGGATCGTTTTCCCGGCGCGGCGGCAAATAAAAAACGGCGCGGGGTTCAGCCCGCGCCGTTTATTCAGCGCAGGGCCTACTTCCAGGAGGCCAGGCCTTCGAACATCGGAGCTATGCGGGTCCAGACGGCCTCGCGGGCGGCCTGGCCCACGGGGACTTCGTCCTTGGCCGCCCTGTAGGCTATGGTGCTCAGGCCGAAGGAGGACTTGCCGGTGACCTCGGAGTAAGCGATGCGGAAGAAGCCTTGCTCGCCCCAGCCCAGGTCCCAGCTGTTCTTCACTATAAAGTACCGGCCCTCGTCGTTGTAGCCGACCAGCAGCACGGCGTGGCCGCCGAGGCGCTTGCCCGTGGCGTAGGAATAGACGCCTTCCTTGTAATGCATGAAGTCCTCGTAGACCATCATGGCGGTAGGCAGCGGGCCGTACTTGGCCAGCGCGGCCTTCATGGTCTCCACCTTCTGCGACACGGAGCCGTAGGTCCCTATCTTGTAGGCGCCCGTCTGCCAGCCCGGGGCGGCGGCGGAACATTCGCTGTCCGTGGCGTTATAGGGGTAGGCCGCCTCGAGGGGCAGGCCGGAACTCTTGAGGAAACCGGCGGTAAGACGGCCGCCTTTGCAGGAGCCGGCCCCGCTGCACGACAGCATCACCTGCTCGGACAAATCCAGGTCGCGGCCGGGTGTATTCTCTTTAAGCAGGGTATAGGCTTCCAAGCCGCCGGTCATGGCGAAGGCCCAGCAGGAGCCGCATTTCTTCTGGTTGCGCGGCGCTGTCACGAAATTGCCGTTGGCGGCGCGCCAGTCCAGCGCGGGCGGCAGCGCCTCGGCGGCGCCCATCTCTATCGGCTCGGCGTCGATGGTCTCGAAGTTGAAGCCCACCAGCCAGGGCCAGTCCTCGCGGGCGGCGGAGATATTGGTCTCGCCGGCGGTCCACTTCGCGCCAGTCTTGGCTATGGCGGCCTGCACGCTTTCGATCTGCTCTTTCAGGTCGCCCGACAGGGCCTGCTGGCCGAAGGCCGCGCCGGCGCCCAGCAGGGCGGCTATGGCCGATAAAAAGATTTTTTTCATGTTTCCTCCAAACCTTCCCCAATTCTACCGCTTGCCCCCCGGGCTGTCAACGCGCAGCGTGAAGACCGGCAGCTCGGACCTGGTGAACAGCCGCAGCGGCGGCCCCCAGGTGCCCGCGCCCGAAGTTACATAAACAAAGAAATCCTTTTCCCGGTAAAGCCCGTAAAAATACTTGAACATCCTGAATTCGAGCAGGTTAAAAGGGAAGATCTGCCCGTTATGGGTGTGTCCGCACAGGACCAGGCCGGAGCCGGAGGCGGTTATATAGTCGAACCCTTCCGGCTGGTGGGAAAGGAAGATCAGCGGCTTTGAGCGGTCCAGGGAAAGCGCCAGTTTTTTTACCGACTCCCCGTTGCCGCGCCGCAGATCGTCCACCCCGCCCACGGCCAGGCCGGGGGCGGGTTCGTAAACCTGGCCGCGGAGCATTTTAAAGCCGCAGCCTTCGAAGAAGGCCGCCGCGGGCTCACCGCCGGTGAACATATCGTGGTTGCCCAGCACTGAAACCTTGCCCAGGCGCGCCGTCATGCCCTTCAGCACTTCGCAGACTCCCGGAGGCATGCGCTCGCGCCGCTCCGAGAAATCCCCGGTGAAAGCGATCAGGTCCGGCTTCAGCACGGCGGCCTCGGCCGCTATACCCTCCAGCCGCTCCAAGCCTATCATCCGGCCCAGGTGCAGGTCGGACACCTGCATGACGGTAAAACCGTCCAGCGCGGGGGGCAGGTTCTTCAGAGCGATCTCAAGCCTTACAACTTCAGGCGCCTTGCGCCCCTGCCAGGCGGCCAGGATCACAAGGCCGCCGGCCAGCGCCAGGCAGGCCAGCGCCGCCGCGCGGCCGCGGGCCCGGGCGGCGGCCAGCAGCAGGTCGCAGACGGCCAGCGACCAGAAGATTATGAAAGAGGCCCCGAGGACGAAGAAGCCCAGCCACAGCACCCCGTCGGCGAAAGCGCCGGAATGAGCGGCTGCGAAAGGCCTTGAAACCGGGTACAGCGCGGACAGCAGCAGCGCGGCTTCGATGACGAGGAAACGCCCCCAAGGCTTTAACGCCAGCCGTCGGACCAGCCACCAGGCGGTGTAAAGATTGAAGGCGAGGCAGAACAGCGACAGGCCGAGGCCGAAAAGGCTGAAAGGGTTCATCGCAGGCTAGACCCCCAGCTCTTTGGCGGCCTGCTGCCGCCGGTCGGGAGAAAGGAAGGAGCCTTGCACGGCGCACTTCAGCGTATAGCGTATGTCTTCCAGGGATAAGCCCATTTTTTCACGGGCCAGCCGGTATTCTTTGTTGAGGTCGGTGTCGAGGATCTCGGGGTCGTCGGCGCCGATGGTGCATTTGACGCCGGCCTTGATGAATTTTTTCAGCGGGTGGGCCTCCACCGAGGCCACCGCGCGCGTGAGGTAATTGCTCCAGGGGTTGGTCTCTATGGTGACGCCGGAATTCTTCACCAGCTCCAGCGTCCGCCCGGTGGGATCTTCGGCCGCCTTTACGCCGTGGCCGATGCGGCGCGGCTCCAACTCTTTAATAGTCTCGACTACCTGGGAGAAATGCCCCTCCTCGCCGGAATGCACGGTGAGCGGGATCCCGGCGGCGTGGAGTTTTTTCACGGCGCCGCTGTAGAGGGAGGACGGGAACTCGGACTCGCTGTCGGCCAGGTCGAAGCCGATGGCGGTTTTTTTGTTCGCCGCGGTGAAGTCTATGGTTTTGCGCGCCGAGGCCAGGCCGCGGCTGCGCGAGGCTATCAGGATGATCCCGCAGACCATGTGGCTGTTCTTTTCGAATTTCTCCGCCGTGCTCACTATCAGGTCGTGCGCCCGCTGCCAGTCCAGCCCGGCGCCGTCCAGCATGAAGTCCGGGCTGTAGCGCAGCTCCAGCAGGCGGATATTCTCTTTTTTATAGGCGTCTTCCAGCGCCTCGAAAGTGATCCGTTCCACGGCCTCGTAAGAGGCGAAGCAGGACTGCGCCAGGCCGAACATATTCAGCACGGCGGCCAGCGAGGCGCCCGGGGCGCGGAGTTTATAGGAGAGTTCCAGCTCGGCGGGATCGAAGGTGGGCAGCGCCAGGCCGTGGCGGCGGGCCAGGTCTATTACGGTGGCCACGCGCACGCAGCCCTCTATGTGGCGGTGCAGCTCCGCCTTGGGCATGGCGAGTATGGTATCGGCCTCTTTCTGCATGGGCCCCCGGTCTTTATTTTATGTGGAGCGCGTCCACATACTTGGTGTAGCGGGAATCTATCTCTTTTTTCGAGATGCCGCCCACGCGCTTGACGCTGAAGTCCTCTACGGAGAAGGAGCTCATAACGGTGCCGCAGGCCATGGCGCGGCGGATCACGTCGAAATTCTTCCAGTCGGGCGCGGCCGCGAGGTAGCCCATGAAGCCGCCGGCGAAGGTGTCGCCGGCGCCGGTGGGGTCCACCACTTTTTCGATGGGGTGGGCGGGGACGGAGAGGACATTGTCCTTGAAGAACAGCATGGCGCCGGCGTCGCCGCGCTTGACCACTATGCCGCGCGGGCCCATCTTCATGATCAGCCGGGCGGCCTTTATCAGGTTGTATTCCCCGGTCAGCTGGCGGGCCTCCTCCTCGTTGACGAAGAGCATGTCCACCTTTTTCAGCAGCTTCAGCAGCGAGGGCTTCTTGAGGCTGATCCAGTAATTCATCGTGTCGCAGGCCACCAGCCGGGGCTTGGCCATCTGGTCCAGCACCTCGCGCTGCAGGTCGGGGTCGATGTTCGCGAGGAACAGCACGCCGCAGCGGGTATGGTCGCCGTTGAGCTTGGGCTTGAACTGCTGGAAGACGTTGAGTTCGGTGGCGATGGTCTCGGCGTTCTTGTAGTCGCGGTCGTACTGGCCCACCCAGTGGAAGGTCTTGCCGGGCATGACTTCCAGGCCCTGCTGGCAGATGTTGCGGCGCTTCAGGAACTTGCGGAACTGCGGCGGGAAATCCTCGCCCACCACGCCCAGCATCTTCACCGGCGAGAACTTGGAGGCCGAAAGCGAAAAGTGCACCGCCGAGCCGCCGAGGGCCCGCTTGGTGTCGCCATGTATGGTTTTGACCGAGTCCAGCGCTACTGAACCGACCACGAGGATAGTCTTATTCATTCGTTTTAGTTCCCGGGGACCGCGATTTACCGCAGTAACCAATGATACCAAAAAACAAACACGGCCCGCTTTAACGGGGCCGGGGCCCCCGCTGCGGCAAGGCAGCCGGGCAGCGCGCCTTATTTCCCGCAGGCGGCCGCCAGCCCGGCCTGCGCGCCTCCCGGCGCCCCGCCGCCGAGCGAGAGCCTGAAATCCGCGCAGGCCGCCCGCTTTTCTCCAAAAGCCAGGTAAAAATGCGCCCTGGATAAATACGCGCCCTCAAGGGCGCCGCCCGGCATGACCGCGTGCGCGGGAGGCGAAACGGCCAGGTCCACCGCTTCCCCGCAGCCGGCTTCCCCGAACTCGCGGTCCCTGAGCCTGGCGGCCAGGTAGCAGGCGCTCATCCTGGCCTCGAAATTATCCTCGTCCTTGTCCATGGCTTCGGCGAGCAGCAGCTTCGCCGACCGCAGGTCTCCCTCCCGGATCTTCCCTACAGCCCTGTCTGAAATTTCCTTGGAAGCCGCCTCACCCGCCCTCCGCGGCCGCGCGCCGCCGGGGTTTTCGCCGGCGTCGGGTCCGGCCCCGCCACCGACGGAGGCGATCCCGGCGGCGGGATTTTCCCGGAAGAAAAAGTCCGGGTTTTCCGCCTCCAGCTCCGCCACCCGGTCGGCCGCGGCCTGCCTTTCTCCCGCGGCCAGGCCGCTTATCAGCTCTCGCTGCGGCCGGGTCAGCGCCTCCGGGCGCAGCCCGTCTATCTGCCCCAGCAGCCCGGCCGCTGACGCGCCCCTCCCGAGGGCGGCTTCGGAGAGCGCCAGGTAGTATTTGCAGTTCAGGCAGGACGGATCGGCCCTGACGGCTTTTTTAAATTTCCGGTTAGCCTTGGCGAGCGCGCCCGCGCTGAAGGCCCGCAGGCCGGCGGCCGATTCCAGGTAAGCCCTGTCGCGCCCGGCCTCAGCCAGCCTGTAGAACCCTATCGTAAGGGGTACGGGCGCCGTTGTCTCGCCAAGGGCGAAACCCGAACCGGCGGTCACGGTATAGAAGGCGTGCGCGAAAGACGCCTCGCGCCAGGCCCCCGGGCCCGCCCGCAGCGGCTGCTGGTCTATCGGCCGCGGCGCGGCGCCGGAAAATATGGAGTACTCGGCCGACACGTATTTTAGCAGGCAGTTTCCCGCCGCCTCCCCGGGCCGGGACAGGACGGGGAAGTACCGCGAAAGCAGGCCGGCCCGCGAGCCGGCGGGGTTCAGGCCGGGATACACGGCCAGGCAACCGGGCGGCCAATCCCGTTTGGCGGCCGCCAGGAAGGCCAGCTCCCTGTCGTTCGTCCTCAACTCGCCGTTGAAGCCCAGCGCCGCGCGGACGTTAAGCGCCGCGTACGCCGCGAGAAAGACCGCGAGTCCGGCGAGAAATGTCTTTTTCGCCGCCCCGGGCCGGCGCTCCGCGGCGCTTTCAAGGCCGTTCAGGCCGGCGGCGAAAAGCAAAGCGAAGGGAAGGAAGAAATAGAGGTGATGCCGCATCAGGTGCAGCGGGTAGGCTTCGGTCAGCGTAAAGATCATCGAGAAATAGGTTATCCAAAGCAGCAAAACCGCCAGGACCGCGAGGTTCCGCTTCATTTCTCCCGCCGCGCCCCGGACCCCGGCCAGGCTTCCGCCGACGCAAGCCAGCAGGAAGAGGGCGCAGAGAAGGGCCGCTCCCGCCGGCGGAACGGCGCGGCCCCAGGCGGAAGAGAGCGCGGCGGCCAGGACGCCCAGGTTCTGCTCTCCCAGGTGGTAAAGCAGGTTCTTGGCCGGGGAAAAGAGATTCCCCGCCAGCTCGGCCGGGTTGGCGCCGGCCGCCCGCCACAGCCACCCGGCCAGCAGGGCGGCGCCGCCCGCCAGGACCAGGAGGTTGCGGGGCGCCAGGAGCGCCCTTCTTTCCGCGGCCGGCTTTGCGAGCAGCACGGCCGAAAAGACGAGGAAGTTGGCGGGCAGGAACTCGAAGCGGGCGCCGGCTACCAGGACGGACGAGGCGGCTATCCAGAGCAGGCCGGGCGTCCCCAGGCGGGGCGCGGCGTGCGCGTCGAACAGGGCGGCCAGAGAGATAAGCCAGATGAGCATGTTCGAGGAGGCGGTAGAGAAGGCGGAGGAGTTGAGCAGGGAGAGAAAGTTCAGGAACAGCAGGGCCGCCGCCCCGGCGCTGGCGAAGAACCCCGCGCCGAGGCGCCGCAGCCCGGCGAAAAAGAGGACCAGGGAAACCGCCGGCAGCAGCCGGTTCTTCCAGAGCACGGCCCGCAGGGAGCGGCCGCTGAAGAGGTCCGAGAGGGCGTCGGTGAAGAGCGGCGAGTACTCCTTGAACTGCGGGTAGGCCAGCGGCCGGCCCGAGAACAGATCCGCCCCGAGGCGCAGGAAGTCATGGTTGTTCTCGTACCCGCCGCGCGCGGGCAAAGCCCAGGCCGCCGCCGCGGCCGCCGCGGCTATTGCCGCCAGCGAGAGCAGCGCCCCGGCGCGGGCCGGCTCCCTGCGCCACCAGGCGAGGACGAACTTGGCCGCGAAGAAGAGACTCAGCGCCCAGGCGACGGGGACGGCGTAGTAGAGCAGATAGCTTAAAGCTGTTGGGAACATAAAGGCTGCTGCCGCGGGCGGCCGGCTGCTCCGGGGCTACCGGGTCCACCTCGGGATATTTTGCAGCTTGGCGCAGATGGCGTCGAAGACGAGGCCCTCCCGGCGCAGCTGCTCCCTGTACGGTTCGATATCGCCGGGGCGCCCCTGCAGCTCCGGCGAGACAAGGCACAGTTTGAAGCCGGCGTCCTTAAGGGCGGCGTGGCTCTTCCGGTCCAGCGGCAGCCGGGTAAAGCAGTCCACCCAGACCCATTTGGCCCGGCCCTTCATGGCCAGCACGGTGTCGAGGCCTTCGAATTCGGAGTAGCGCAGCGCCAGATTGTTTTCCCCCTTCTCCGCCAGCTGGTGTATCATCGGGAAGGAGGAATCGAGGAAGAAATAGTCCCTGATCCCGCGCTCCCTGAGCAGGTCCAGCGCGCGCCACTCTATGCGCTCGCTCTTGATGTTCAGGATCAGCAGCGCATGCCCGTAACCCTTCAGGTACGAAGAGAACTCCTCCCCCGAGCCGAACGGGTCGTGGTTGAGGATAAGCTTGTCGCCGCTGTCGCGAAGATCCAGCTCCACGCCGTATTCCGGGGGCACGCCGGCCAGTTCCGCCGCCGTGTTAATCCTGTGCGCGATGAACTTCATAGGCCAAGCCCCTTTTTCAGCTTAAGGCTGAACGCCGCCGTCCGCCTGATGAACTTCCATTTCCCCGCCAGCCCGGTGTTCCAATGGGACCGGCCGCGCGGCCGTTCCGGGAAGAGCACGTCGAAGCGCAGCAGCTCCAGGCCCCGGACCCTGGCCAGGTACAGCGCGTACAGGTCCAGCGAGAAATCAGGCGGCGGGAGATTCTCCGCCTCGTTATAGCGGGGCACGACTACCGAAAATTTCATGGCGCCGCCTTTTCCCCTCGCCGCGCCGCGCCCGGCGCCATGGAGATGTCCTTCTCAAGCCGGTAGGGATGGGCCGGGGCCTTGTGGAAATAGCTCTGCCAGTATTCGAAGGTGCGCAGCTCATCGGGCGTGCCCCAGGAAGCGTAATGGTCGACGGGAAAAACCTTCACCCGCCGCCCGCTCTCGACCAGGGCCTGCGCAACGCTGTCCGCGTAGAACTCCCCGTTCACGCGCAGGCCGCGCGCGTAGATATCCCGCAGGCCCTCCAGGAAGAACCTGGCCTTCCTGAAGAAAAACACGGCCAGGATCCCGTGGTCGTTATAGGGGTCCGCGGAAACGGGGGCCTTCACCGAGACCCGCCTGACGGCGCCGTCCGGGCCGGCCTCTATCCAGCCGAACATCTCCGGCTTTGCCTCCGCCATGCGGTGACGGGTGAAGCTCCACAGCACGGCGTCCACGCCCGGGTCGCCGGCCAGCGCGGCGTAGGCGGCCGCGTCCCAGCGGAAGCCCCAGTCCGACGGAGCTATCAGCAGCGGCGCCTCGGGGTCTTCCCCGCGCAGGCCGAGTTCGCAGGTGCAGGCCTGGCCGCCGGTCACCCCGTCCAGCGCCACGATCTTCGCGCCGGGGACGGCCGCGCGCAGGGCGTCGCGCAGCGGGTATTTTTCAAGGTGCTCGTTCAGACAGACGAAAATATTCTTCTCCGCCCGGGGCAGGCAGGACGCGGCCTGCACCGCCATGGGCCGGCCGCTGACCTCCGCCAGCGGTTTCGGCGCGGCCCAGCCCTCGCTGGCGAAGCGCGCCCCCCTGCCCGCCAGCGGCATCAGGTTTATGCTTCCCGGGGCCGCGGCAATGTTGGGCTGCGGCAGCACCGCGGCGCGGAAGTAGTCCGACCATTTCTGGTACTCCTCCAGGTCGCGCGGCGCCCCCCACTGCAGCATGTGCTCTATCTCGTGAACCGACACCTTCAGCCCATCGCGGACCAGCAGGTTGTAGACCAGGCTCACGTAATACTCGCCGTTGAGGTTCAGGTCCAGCGCCATGAGTTCGGCGAAATATTTCTTCACGTAGGCGCCCTTCCGGAAATAGTAGGAGCCGTCCGACGCGAACTCCGCCATCCGGTCGGCGGTAAAGGGCTGTTTTTCCCGTATCTCCCTCAGCAGCCCGCCTTCCTCGCGGATGAAAGCGTAGTTGGTGGGATAGAGCATGTGCGGATGAAAGCCGCGGTAGGCCGTTACGGCCCCGTCGGCGCCCTGGCCGCGCGCGGAGGAAAGGAAAGCGGCGTAGTCGCAATGCCTCGAGAAGTCGCAGTAGCTTACTATGACCTCCTCGTCGTCTTTTATGAGCTCCGCGGCCTGCGACACGGCGAAGACCGGCCCCTTCTTGTGCGGGTCCACGGGCACTATCCGCGCGCCGGGGGCGATGCGCCTGAGCACCCCCTCCAGGGGCGTCTCGCGCAGGTGGTCCTTCGAGCAGATAAAAATAATATCCTTCTCGCCGGGGTACATGCCGACCACGTGCTCGATGAGCGGCCTGCCGTCCGCTTCTATCAGCGGCTTCGGCGCCTTGTAGCCCGCCTGTAAAAAGCGGTTGCCGGTGCCGGACATGGGGATGACGATCTGCATATTCAGGAGTTCCTAAGACGGCCCTTTGATTGTATCTATAATATCAAAAACCCGCCTGTTTTTTGTGCGCGGGCGGGACCGCCGGCGCAACGCAGAGCGGCGGGCCCCCTGGCCGCCGGTTATGACCGAACTCACGGGAACCGCCTTGCCGGCTGCGTCCACCATCTTGAACTCAGGCATCTTGAGGCCCAGCAGGCCGTTCTTGTCGAAGACGAAACCCTGGCGGGCGCCAGCCCCTTCCGCGGCCGGACCTCTAAATTATATACTGGCTCCGATGGAAATACTAAACTTCGCCCTCATGAGCGCCGGCTCGCTGTTCGCCATTATCAACCCACTGGCCGCCGTGCCCACCTTCTTCGCGATGACCCCGGAGAACACCGAGGGCGAGCGCCTGAAGATGGCCCGCACCGCCTGTATAACGGCTACCCTGGTGCTGATACTTTTCGCCGCCACCGGCAACGCCCTGTTCAGGGTGTTCGGCATCACCATTGCCGCCTTCCAGATGGCCGGCGGCCTGCTGCTGCTGCTGGTCTCGCTCGACAACCTGCGCGCCAAACGCTCGGGGGTGCAGGAGACCGAAGAGGAAAAAGAGGAGGGCGCGGCCAAGCAGGACGTCTCCATAACTCCCCTGGCCATCCCCATGCTGTCCGGCCCCGGCGCCATAACCACGGCCATCCTGCTGGAGTCCAAGGCGAAGAACCTGCTCTACGACGGCATGCTCCTTTTGCTTTTCCTGCTGGTGGGCCTGGCCTGCTACCTGATCTTCCGCATCAGCATTAAAAAGGCCTCCAAGGTGAACCCTATAGTCATGAACATCACCACCCGCCTCATGGGCCTCATCCTGGCGGCCACCGCGGTGCAGTTCATGATAGACGGCGCCAAGAAAGCCTTCTTCCCCCAATAAAAGCGAACGGCCGCGGCCGCACGCGGCCGCTAAACGCCGGTGTTCCCCGGCCAGGTGGCGCAGTTCCCGGCATGAAAAAAAACATTTTTTATTCTGTGGGGATCTGCCTGATAGCGGCAGGGCTGTTTGCCGCCCTCAGGTTCTCTATGGCGGCCGGCAATGTCCCCTGGTTCAGCGGGCGCCTGGAGATAGATGGCAGTTCCTACATCAATGGGATGCTTTCAATCGCCCAGAGCAAAGATTTCCTGAATCTGCAGGATATTTACCACTCACCCGGCTATCAGATATATCTGGGGCTGCTGTACCGGTTAGACCCGGCCCCGCAGCGCATATTCCTGACGGTTAAAGTAGTTGCCTGGGTCCTGTATGTGCTGTCCGTTGTTATCGTTTATCTGTTCGGGGCGAGATTCTTGGGCTGGCGGGCCGGTTTAATGGCGGCTGTTTTTCTGGCTCTGTCCAATAAATTCCATATTTACGCCAATCTTATACAGTACGAAACCCTCCTGGGGTTCCTGATCCTGTGCCATCTTTTTCTGCTTGCTGTGTGGCGTGCCGAAAAGCCATGGAAAGGATCACTGGTACCGGTACTTGCCGGCCTGCTGGCTGCCGCTATCGTCCTGGTCCAGGTTAGATACCTGCTGCTTGTGCCTGCGGGGTGCCTGTGCTTCTACCTGCGGGCGCGCGCCAGCCAGGAATTCTCCCTGCGCAAAGCGCTGGCCCCTGTCGGCGCCTATCTTCTCCCGTTCTTGATCATAGTCGGCTTCTGGTCAGTTCATCATTCACTGCGCGAAGGGCAGGTTATTCTCGTGTCCAAGGGGTCCTCGTTCAGGTTCCAGGCCGGTAATAATCCAAATGCGAAAGGTTATAGCTGGCCTTACCCGGTCATCGTAGAACCGTCCGGCTTCAGCTTTATCCTGCGGCGGCCGGCGCAGTTTTTAAACCTGGTGGCGCAAAGGCTCATGTATTTTATGGATATTAAAAAAGATGGCTGGAGCATGCCCCTGCCCTTCTCGGAGTTTGCGGCGGGAAGCCGCGCGCCCCTGATTGAAAAGGTTTTTTACCTGATGTCTTTATTCGCCTTACTGGGAGGGATTATAGTCAAGGGGGGCTCCGGGGCTGAGGGTCCGTCCGCAGCCGCCCCGCTGTGCCTTTTGCTGACTTTCGCGGCCGGTGTCGCGGCGCCGCTGCTGATCTTCAGCAGTTCCCGCTTTAGTGTGCCGCTCTTGCCGGTAATCTTTCTGCTGCAGGCGCGGTTTTTTGACAGCCTGGCAGGCAGATTTAAGACTTCACGCTCAGACTGAACAGGAAAATCAGCGCGGCAAGAGAAATAGTCTCCTGGTACCTTTTGGCTCTCCTTTTAAGCAAAACCGCCGGGTTTCCCCGGCGGCTTAAACAACTCAAAAACTAAGCAGCGTCCCCAGCGTTTAGTAGTACAGGAAGCTCAGCGAGCGGCGCAGTACCTGGTTAAGGCTCTCCCGTTCCCCCCACCAGCGCTGGTCGAAGGTACCGGTCTTATAGAGCTCCCGGAAAACCTTGTAGTGGGCCAGGTTCCCCCATATATGCTCTATGTTAGTGTCCTTCACGAACATATGCCCGAAGCGCTCGCGGTACGCCTTCAGGTACGGTGACTCGTTGCGTATCGCCCGCACAAGTTCCGGTTCCGGCGAAGTGTCCACCCCGGGATGCGGCCGGCGCGGCGAGATCAGGATTATGACCGACTTGTTGAAGTCCATGGTCTTCTCATTGGAAAACAGGTACTGGATGACGGGGATATCGCGCAGGATGGGAACGCCCGACTTCGTCTCGGTAGTCTGCTTCTCGCGCAAGCCGCTCAGCACCAGGGTCTGTTCGGGGGACATCACAACGCTGGCCGTCACCGAGTTCTTCGACGACCGGATGCTTTCCTTGAAGGTTCCCACGGCCCCGATCTCGAAGAAGGACCGCCCCGCCGTAACGTCGAGCATGATGCGGCCGCTCGGCAGGAAAGTCGGCGTGACCGTCAGCGTAACGCCCACCTCGATGGTCTTCAGGCTTCCCTCCTGGGTCCCGGTTATGGCCACTTCCAGCGTAGAGCCGGCGAAGAACTTCGACTCTTTCCCGTTAAGCGCCACCAGGGTAGGCCGGGCCAGGATCTCGTTGCGGTCGTCGGCCGCGTTAAAGATGTTGAGGTTGTATTTAACCTCCGGCACGGAGATCTTGCGGGTCAGCACTTTCGTATAGGTCGGGGCGGCGGCGGTCTGCCAGGTCTTGGTGAAGGTTTCATCGCCGCTGAACTGGGCCATAAGGCCCTCAAGCAGGTTCACGCCCTTGTTGGTGGTCTCGTACTCCTCGGTCCGGATCATGGAGACATCGAGAATGATCATTTTCTCTTCATTCGCTTCCTCTACCGGCGGCCCCTCAGGCGGGACGAGACCCGCCGCGGCCGGCTCCGCGGGCTTTACCGGGCCTGTGGAAAGTATTTCCTGTACGTTTTCATCCCCTATCGCGTCGCGCAGGCCCTCCCATTGCGCCAGCTTGCCCGCAAGCCGCGCCACGCGGACCCTGTTGGGTTCCGTCTTGTTGTAAGTGGCCAGCTGCGTCCTGGCTTCTTCGAACCGCCCGGCGGCGGCCGAGATAAGCGCGTGGGCGCCCGCTATGCCGGCGGACCCGGGGCTGAGTTCCCTGGCGCGGATAATGGCCGGCAGCGCCGTCTCCAGGTCCTCCGCGTAATAGGAGGCCTGGGCCAGTCCGCAGAGCAGGTCCGGGTCCTCCGGCTGGTACAGGAGCGCGTGGGCGAAATATTCCTGGGCCCGGGCATAGTCCTTCCTGGCCAGGGAGATCCGGCCCAGCTGCTGGGAGGCCAGCCAGTTGTCGGGATTGAACTTAAGGGCCATGTTGTACCCTATCTGGGCCTGCTCGTACTGGTTGGCGTCCCCGTTCTCGGCCATCAGGTGATAGGCCAGCCCGTTGAGGAACTGGAAGTTGGAGTTAGAGGGGTCGGAGCGCAGGGCATTATTCAGCTCCTGCGACGCCTTACCGTATTTACCTTTCTGAAGCGCAGCAACGGCCCTGCGGATGTTGAGGTCAGAGGGCTTCTTGCTGTCCTTGGGCGGCAGCAGGCGCGCGACAGGGACCGTGGCGAGATAGTCCGGGGCCAGGGACCGGGCGCGCGGCCCGGTGGCGGCGCAACCCGCCTGGAACGCGGCCAGCAGACATACCAGCGTGAGCCGGGATATATATTTTTTCATCAAAACTCCCCCCTCGATATAACCGTACGCAAAATAGTGATTTTGAGCACTATATACGCTAACCCCCCTCTATGGTAACAAAAAGCCGCGCATTTTTTACCTTTTTCCCGGGATTATTTTGCCGGAGTTAAAGACCCCCGCTAACGGCTGCCGGTTTCAGTTCCGGTTGTATTTGTAGAAAAATTCGATATTGTATAGAATACCAACGGGGAAGGATTTTGGGTTAAACTGGGGGACAAACAAATGATTCCGATACGATTGGTAGTGGCAGTACTGTTGCTGGCCGCATGCAGTTCCAAGGCTATCGCCGCGGGCTGCGGCGGGAACGACCAGAAGCCCTGCACGATCAGCGAGGCGACCAAGGTGGGACCAAAGCCGAGCGCGTGTCCGAAGGGCTCGTTCTTCGATCCTATCGACGGTGGCACCTGCTGGGAATGCCCGGAGCACAACAACCGCACGGCGTACCACGTCAAGAGCGATAAGGCCTGCGTCAGGCCCTCCTACGAGAAATTCAAGAAAGCCGACAAGAAGCGCAAGAACAAGCGGGTCGGCCAGGGCTGTCCCGACGGGCAGTTCTGGGACGTGAAGGGCGGCGACGGGCTGCTCGGCGCCTGCTATGACTGCGAGGGGTACAGGCGTACCGCCTACGCCGTAGACCATGACCGCTCTTGCGTGAAGCGGGTAAAAGAGGACCTGAATGAAGCCAAACTGGTGATGTCCCTCTCCTGCCCTCCCGGCAGCTTCTTCGACCCTATCGACGGCGGCACCTGCTGGAAATGCCCGAAGGACTACAGCCGCTCCGCGACCCATGTAAAGTCTAAGGACGCCTGCGTAGCGGCGCCGTTCGCGGGGCTGGGCGCGGCCTTCGGCGCCTGCGATCCCGGCTACCTCAACATCCGCGGGACCTGCCGCAAGCAGGGAGATTGCGGCAAGAACGGGGAGCGCCCCTGCCTGCTGGGGGAGCGCATCCCCTCCTGCAACGAGGGGCTCAAGGAGAACTTCCAGCAGAACGTCTGCGTGCCGCTGGCCCCGGGCGAGCTTCCCTTCTTCGCCGGGCTGGCCTCGCTCGCCGATTTCTACGGCGACGGCATTGTGCTCGCCTGCAGGCAGGCGCTGGGGCCCCTCAACCTGAAGTCGGACACCAATCTCGCCGTCGGGGCCAACTGCACCAAGAACGTGGTGGCCGGGGCGTCGTGCGAGCTCCTGGCCGACAAGATGGGCCGGGGAACGGCTAAGACCGTGAGCATGCTCCTGAGCGTGCCCGCCGCGGCGGCCAGGTTCAACAGCGCGGTAGACAGCGCCTACAAGAAGGATTGCGCCAACCTCAAAGAGACGCTGACCAAGGCCAAAAGCCACGGAGCGGCCAAGGAGTTCATGACCTGCGCGGACGGGCAGTTCTGGGATTTCAACGGCAACTGCTACTCCTGCCCGAAAGGCCACAACCGCACCCTGTATCCCGTCGACACGGACAAGGCCTGCGTGGACAGGGTGGGAGGAGAGCTGGCCCGGTCGGCCTGCAGCGTGTACAAGGCCACGGACGAGATGTTCGTCCAGAGCAACAAGTGCACCATCGAGGTCATCCGGAACGGGGAGTTCCTGAACGAACCGCTCGACGTCACGGGCGCCGACCGTGAGGTGTGCATGGCGGTCGGCGAACTGAGCTACGGCATCTACGACCTGATCACCGCGGCCAAGGATAGCCCCCAGGATACGGGCGTAATGCTTGAAACCAAGCTCAGCAAGTTCGTCTTCGCCGTCAAGAAGACCTCGAAATACGCGTCGGTAGCCGTCAAGGCCACGACCGTAGCTGAGAAGGGCAAGAAACTCAAAGACATGGCGGAGTGCCGCTGAGAGGCGCCCGGGAAGTCCCAGGCGGGAAAACGCACCTGGAAACTTCCCCAAAAAAAAGAAACCGCCGGGATTTCCCGGCGGTTCTGGCGCGGCTTAGCGGAGAGTCACATAGTCAAGCGTCCCCTGATCCCCCGGTTCCTACCTCTCGAAATACACTATATCTATCAGGAACAGCGCCGCCAGCAGCAGGGCCTTATGCTCCGTTGACGCGCCTCGGGGAAAAGCCACGCTGAAGTTGTCGGAGTCGGTGAAAGATTCTTTCAGCAGGCCGCTCCAGTTCTTCAGTATCTCGCCCGCCTC
>MGUI01000051.1 GCA_001799895.1 Elusimicrobia bacterium GWD2_63_28 | reverse complement strand
GACCCTGGAAGAAGTGGGCAAGATCTTCCGCGTCACGCGCGAGCGCGTGCGGCAGATCGAGGCCAAGGCCATCCGCAAGCTGCGCCACCCCTCCCGCAGCAAGATGCTCCGGGACTACATGGACTAAAGGTCCCCGGAAACAAAAAGAAAGCCCCGGCTGCCCGGGGCTTTTCTTTTTGCGCCTCGCGGCGGCTTACTTCTCGTCTTTATTCTCGGTAAAAAGGTTCTTCAGGATGTCGTGGGCGATGTCCTTGGCGCCCAGGCCCACCGCTATCGCGAAGGACAGGCCCAGCGAGATGAACACGATGTCCAGGCCGCGGTAGATGGTCTTCATCTTTATGCCCAGCTGCTCGATGGAGGCGATGATGGTGAGCACCACAATGACGAAGTTCACGATCTTCGCCAGCGAGCGGCCGCCGCGCAGGTTGTTGGAGGTGGCGGAATTCATGACCACGTCGGACATGAAGCGCGCGAACATCAGGCCGCCGAAGCCGATGAAGATGGCCGCGACGAGGTTGGGCAGGAAGCCCACGGCGCGCTGCAGGATCTCCGAGATCACCGTCAGGTTCAGGATATTGGCCGCGGTGACCATGAAGACCAGCAGCAGCGACCAGTAGACGATGAAGGAGAGCACGTGCGAGGGCGATTTGCCGAAGCCGAAGCGGATGAACAGCTCGTTGATGCCGACGCTGCTGGTATGGGTGTCCAGCTTGATCTTGCGGAGGAACTGCTCGAGCAGCGAGCTGGCGATGCGGGCGATAAAAAGGCCGAACAGCACGAAAGCGAAGGCCGCCACCAGCTTGGGCGCGTAGGCGGAAAAGCTGTGCCACACCTCGAGCACCGGCTGAAAAAAAGGTTCCGTAATTTCTTTTATCATTACTCCTCCAGGGTCAGGTCTATTCTATTATTTATCTCCGGGAGAAAGCAAAAGCCCGGGGCGGCCCGGGCTTTTGCCGCGGCAGGCGGACGGCTCAGATGGTGCTTTTGCCTTTGACCGGGTCGGTGTGCACCGGCTTCTTAACGCGGGGCTTCTTCAGCGCTTTGGCCGGCTTGGAGATAGGGGCGTCGCGCAGGACGGGTTTAACCGCTTTGGGGGCCTCCGATTCCTTGAGCACCTGCTTGAGCATCTCTTTGGAACCTTCGCGGTAAAGGGGATCGGTCACGGAGAAGGCGTCGTAATCGCCGTAGCCGGCTGAGATCCTGGCCTGCGGGGTGGCCGGCTCCGTCAGCCCGGTGGAAAGTTTTAAAGCGTCCTGCTTAACGGGGGTATTCAGCGCCAGCAGCACATTGTCCGCCGCGGCCGCCGCGCCGGCAAAAAAAAGAACGGCCGAAACCGCCAGAAAAAAATCGCGCACTTTGTACATGGAAACCTCCGTGGAGAACGCAAATCGCATATTAACAGTATGCGATAAAAAGAGCAAGGGCGTAAGTGGCTGAAGGCCTACCCGGGCCTGGGCCCCATGGCCCGCCGCTGTTTTTTATTGCCTCACCGGGACTTTTTTGCTAATATATAACTACTATGTACGCAATCATCGAAACAGGCGGCAAGCAGTACTGGGTAGTCCCCGGCGAGATCCTGCAGGTTGAAAAGCTCACGGCGAAAGAAGGCGAGGAAATCTCCTTCAAAGCGCTGTGGTCTGCCTCCCAGGACGAAAAAAACGCCTCGGCTGCGAAGTCTCCCTCCGCCAAGGTAACAGCCCGGATAGTCCGGCATCTCCGCGGCCCCAAGATCATCGTTTTCCGCAAGAAAACCAAGAAAGCCTATGAAAAAGGCTCGGGCCACCGCCAGGAACTGACTGAGATAGAAGTAAAAGATATCCAGTTGTCATAGTTTTTGGCTGTCCGCCGCGCTCTAACGCGGCAACACACAACAGAGGAATATATGGCTTCAACAAAAGGTCAAGGTTCATCCAGCAACGGCCGCAACAGCCCCGGACAGCGTTTAGGCGTTAAGCGCTACGGCATGCAGACCGTCAACGCCGGCGAGATCCTGGTCCGCCAGCGCGGCACGGTCTTCCTTCCCGGCGAAAACGTCAGGCGGGCTTCAGACGACACGCTCTTCTCCATAGTCACGGGCGTGGTCAAGTTCGAGTGGGCGAAACGCGGCAAGAAACAGATCAGCGTTTATCCCCCCGCGAAATAACCTTTCCCGGATAAAACCTCCTGACTGCTGAATGCGTTCAGGAGGTTTTTTATTATTATGACAAAAATCAAAGACCATCGTATCTTCGCGAGCTTTATAGACGTGGCCCACATTTACCTGAAAGCCGGCGACGGCGGCAACGGCGCGTCCTCTTTCCGCAGGGAGAAATATATTCCTTACGGCGGGCCGGACGGCGGCCACGGCGGCAAGGGCGGCAGCATCTGGCTGGAGGCCTCGGCCAACATCACCACCCTCGCCGAGATCGCCTCCCACCCCCATATCACCGCGCAGAACGCCTGGCCGGGCGGCGGCAAGAAGTGCGACGGGCATAACGGCGAGGACAAGACGGTTTATGTGCCCTGCGGCACCGTCATAAAGCGCGAAGGCGCCGTGATGGCCGACCTGAAAGAGCACGGCCAGCGCTTCATGGTGGCCCGGGGCGGCCGCGGCGGCCGCGGCAACACGGCCTTCAAGACCCGCTTCAACACCGCCCCCAAGATCTCCGAGAACGGCGAGCCGGGCGACAAATTCGAGGCCTGGCTGGAACTGAGCGTGCTGGCCGACGTGGGCCTGGTAGGCTTCCCCAACGCCGGCAAGTCCACGCTGCTGGCCTCCATCTCCTCGGCCAGGCCGAAGATAGCGGATTACCCCTTCACCACCCTCAACCCCAACATCGGCATCGTAACCCACAAGGGCAAGAGTTTCGCCGCGGCCGACATCCCCGGCCTGATAGAGGGCGCCCACGAAGGCAAGGGCCTGGGCGATATGTTCCTCAAGCATATCCTGCGCACCAGGATCCTCATCCACCTGGTGGACCCGCGCGGTTTCGGCGACCTGAAGCCGGAGAAGGCGATCCGGGTGATAGAGAAGGAGCTCAAGGGCTACCACCCGCTGCTGGGCAAGAAGACGACCATCCTGGCCCTGAACAAGTCCGACCTGCCCGAAGCGGAGCAGGTGCTGGAAGCCCTGCAGAAGAAATTCAAGAAGAAGGAGATCTTCCTGATCTCGGCCTTTACCGGCAAGGGCGTCTCCAAGCTGCTGGACCGCGTGATCAAGCTGCTGCCCACGATAAAGGCGGACGACCTGTACCAGGCGGCCGGCGAAGGCTCCGCGGCCTACAAGAAGCCGCAGGGCGGCTTCGTCATCGGGCGCGACGACAGGGGCACCTACGTCGTGCGCGGCGCCAAGATAGAGAAGCTGATAGCGATGACCAACTTCGCCCAGCCGGATTCCTGGGACCGCCTGCGCCGCATCTTCAAGACGATAGGCCTGGACAAGGCGCTGAAGAAAGCCGGCGCCCTGGAAAAGAACCTCGTCAGGATAGCCGACCGGGAGTTCGAGTGGAGCGACGAGTCCCTGCCGATGGGCAAGCCCGGCAAGTTCGCCTACAAGTACAGAAAGCACGAAGAGGACTACGGCGACTGAGCCGGCCGGCCGCAAAAAAAGACCCGGGACAGCCCGGGTCTTTTTTTTGGGTCCGGTCAAGGGCCTCAGTAGATGGTGTTCCAGTCGCGGGTGGTGATGCGGAATTCCACGCGGCGGTTCAGGGCGCGGGCCTCGTCGGTGGTCTCGCTGATCACCGGCTGCCTCTCGCCGTAGCCGTAAACGCGCACGGAGTCCGGGTGGACGCCCTTCGTGGCCAGATACATCTTTACCGACCCGGCGCGCTCCAGGGAAAGCTGCTCGTTGAACGCCTCCGACCCCGTGTCGTCGGTATGCCCGGAGACGATGAGCTTGAGGTTGTTATGGCGCATCAGCACCTCGGCGACCCGGTCGAGCAGCTCGTGGGAGCTGGCCTTGAGCCTGGCCGAGCCCAGCTCGAAATCTATCGGCGGGATCTGGCGGGTGGACACCATGTCCATCACGCTCTTCAGCTCCAGGTCCGCGCGGCGGGCTTCCTCCCGCTCGGTCGGCGTCAGCTGCCTGGCACAGCCGTAAACGGCGAACAGCGCGACTAAGATAAAGGCAAGTTTCCTCATATAGCCCTCCCCTCGTAATTGCCCCCGGTTATAGAACCGATGAGCGTCTCCCTGCGGAACCTGTAGCCGCGGGCGAAAGCGGTGTTGCTGAGCAGCAGCGGCGGCGTGGCCGCTATGGTAGTGTAGATCCGGTGGCGCTTCACGCGCGGCCTGTCGCCCGGGTCCAGCAAATTGGAATGGGCGGCCTCTTCCAGGGTGTCCATGGCCCAATAGACGGGCCAGATCACGGCGGCCCGCAGGGCCAGCTCGGTCTTGGGGATGGCCGACACGAAAACCTCGCACTGGTCCAGCCTGTCGAGCGCCCAGCAGGTCCACTTGGCGGTGAGCTCCCTGACGCGCGCCATGTTGGCCGGGACCAGCAGTTCCTCCGGCTTCATGTTCCTGGTATCCAGGTCTTCCTGCGGCAGGTAGCAGCGGCCGGCGCGCAGGTCGGCCGCCATATCCTTGAGGAGATTCGTCATCTGCAGGGCTGAGCCTATCATCTCCGCGTCTTTTTCCGAAGGAAAATTAGACACGCTCCGGCTTGAGCGGCGTATGGCCTCGCGGTAAAGCCTGGCCCAGAACACGCCCGGCGCCCCGCCGATCAGGCGGCAGTAGCGCTCCAGGTCTCCGCAGGTTTTAAGGGCGGCCGGGGCGCCGCCGGGGAAGGAGACTACGTCCATCTCCATGCCCGCGGCAACGCCGCCGAGCAGTTCAGAGAAAAGGGGTTTGTCGTCGGCGGGCAGTTCGGCGTAGAGAGAGAGCACCTTGCCGAATTTCAGCAGCAGCTCCCGCTCCCCCTGGTGCGCGGGGCGGGCCTGCAGGGCCTGTATCCTCTCAAGCAGTTCGTCGCCCGCGCCGGGCTTGTCCAGCCCGCGGGCGAGCGCCAGGATGCGCAGTTTCTCCTGGGCCGTCACGCCGGGGGTGTCCGCCACGGTATCCAGCGCGCGGCAAAGCAGATAGCCCAGCCCCATGTGCATCCGCGCGGGCTCGGGCAGGATGTTCACGCTCAGGTAAAGCGTGCGGGATACTTTTTTGAGTATGGTCTTGATTTCGCCGGAAAGGCGGGGCCTGCTCTTATCCATCTGTTAAATTCTACAAAAAAAGGGCCTAGACGGGCCTTTCGGCCTGCTCCGCCTCCTGCAGTTCGAGCGAGGCCAGGCCGCCCATGCCGAGCCTGGTATAAACCGGCGCGGCGTGCTCCGAGATGAGCTTCCGCCGGGAAGCGAAGACCGCGGCCGCGGCCAGCACGCAGAGGCCGCTGAGCGTCATGGCGCGGGCCGGCCCCAGGCGGGCGGCCGCCAGCCCCGCCAGCAGGCTGCCGAAAGGGGCCATGCCCATGAAGGCCACCGAGTGGAGCGCCATTACCCGGCCGCGTTTGTCGTCCTCCACCAGGGTCTGTATCACCGTGTTGGAGGAGGCGAAGAAGCTGACCATGCCGAAGCTCGACAGCGCCAGCAGCGGGGCGGAGAACACGAAGTCGGAAGAGAAAGAGAAAGCCGTCAGCCCCAGCCCGAAGATGCCGGTATAGACCGCTATCTCCCGCTCCAGCCCGGCCGGGTTCCGGCGCAGGGCCAGGCGCAGGGCGCCCAGCACGGCCCCTACGCCCGAGGCCCCCATCAGGAAACCGAGCGTCCTGGGCCCGCCGTGCAGGATATCCCGCACGTAGGCGGGCATCAGCACGGCGTAGGGCATGCCGAGCAGGCTGCCCACGGCCAGCATCAGCATGATGTATTTTATCGGCGGGAAGCCTGAAACGTATTTCAGCCCCTCGGCGAAGCCCCCCCTGGACTTGCGCGGGCCGGCGGCGGCGGGCTTGATCTTCATGGCCGCCAGCGCCGCGATGACCGCCAGGTACGACAGGGAATTTATCAGGAAGCAGGCGCCCTCGCCGAAAGCGGCGATGAAGATGCCGGCCACGGAAGGCCCGATCAGCCGGGCGGAATTGAACATTGAGGAGTTGAGGGCGATGGCGTTGGCCAGGTCTTCGCGCTTTTCCACCAGCTGTATGATAAAGGACTGGCGGGCGGGCATGTCGAAGGCGTTGATCACGCCGAGCAGCGAGGCGAGCGCGATGATCTGCCAGGGCTGGGGCGAACCGAACAGCACCAGCAGGGCCAGCGCCAGGGACTGCAGCATCGAAAGGCTTTGCGTGAGCAGGAGGATGCTGCGGCGGTCGAACCGGTCCGCCGCCGGGCCGGTGAACGGCGCCAGCAGCAGCGTGGGCACCTGCGCGGCGAAGGCCGTGACGCCCAGCAGCAGCGGCGAGCCGGTGAGCCGGTAGATCAGCCAGCTCAGCGCCACGGTCTGCATCCAGGTGCCTATGAGGGAGACGAGCTGGCCGCTGAAGAAAAGCCGGTAATTCCTGTACTTGAAGGCCCGCAGCAGCAGGGCCAGTTTAGAGCGGTGGGGCGGAGGCCGGTCCATCAGCGCAGCAGTTTGCCCAGTACGCGCGACCCGCGCGCCCCGGTGGCGGCCGGGCAGTGGTTGACCCGCCCGCGCAGCGCCAGCCAGCCCAGCAGCGCGAAGCAGGCCGGCTCCTTGGCCAGCGGGTGTATGCCCAGCTCGGCGATAGAGCGCACGCGGACGCCGGCCGGCAGCAGCAGGGCCGCGATATTATCCATCAGCGCCGGGTTCAGGGCGCCGCCGCCGCTGACGATCAGCTCTTTCGCGCCGCGCGGCGCGAAATTCCTGAAGGCCAGGGCGATGGAGGCCGCGGTGAAGAGGTTCAGCGTCGCCAGCAGGTTGCCGGCGCATTTTTTATTGAGCTGCCCCGGAAAATGCTTCTTGATGAAGGCCAGGGTGTACTCGCTGCGGTCCAGGGACTTGGGCGGGCGGCGCGAGAAGAAAGGAGCGTCCAGCAACTGGTCTACCTTGCCCAGGTCCGCCTCGCCCGAGGCGGCCCACGCGCCGCCCTTGTCGTAGGCAAGCCGGCCGCCGGAAATTTCACAGACCGCCGTGTCCATCAGCGAGTTGCCGGGCCCGGTGTCGAAGCCGAAGGTTTTTACGCCCTTGCCGGCGAAGGCGATATTGCCCACGCCGCCTATGTTCTGCAGCCCGACGGGCCTGCCGCCCCCGAACAGGTATTCGTCCATGAACGGGATAAGGGGCGCGCCCTCCCCGCCGGCCGCCATGTCGGCCGGGCGGAAATCGCAGGCCACCGGGCGGCCGGTCTCTTCGGCTATGAAAGAGGCCTCGCCAATCTGCAGCGTGTGGCCCTTTTTGCCCGGGGCATGCCAGACCGTCTGGCCGTGGGAGCCGATGACAGCTATTTTTTTATAGGGCACACGGTGTTTCCTGCAGAAAGACTTCACCATGCCGGCCCAGAGGCGCCCGAGCTCGAAGTTCAGGGCGGAGAGTTCAGGGGCCGCCATGTCTTTAGCGGCTATGATGCGCACCTGCAGCGCCGCCGGGTAAGGGTAATTGCCGAAGGCTTTTACCTCCAGCCCGCCCCCGCCGGCTTCGCAGAGGGCTATGGAAAGCCCGTCGGCGGAGGTACCGCTCATAAGGCCCAGTATAAGTTCTTTTTTCATCAGTATTTTTCCACGCTGTATTTGAGCAGCCGGCCGCCGCGGTACTGGAACTTGCCGGAGAAATGCCCCTTCCGCCTGAGCAGGGGCAGGAACACCTTGTCCCCTTCCCATAAGTTCAACTTCAGCAGGTCCCTGTTTGGGATCCAGGCCAGGTTCCCTTCAGGGGAATCTATCAGCCGGCCGGTAAAGTTCGAGGCGGTGAAGACGAAGACATACCAGTCCTCGCTTTTGGCGAAATCCGGGAAGGTGAGCACGCCTTTGAGTTTCGGTGCCCTGATCTTCAGCCCGGCCTCTTCGCGGATCTCCCTTATCACGCAGTCCTCGGGGCTCTCGCCGGTCTCCAGCTTGCCGCCGAGGCCGTTCCATTTCCCCTCGTGCACGTCGTCCGCCTTCTTGACGCGGTGCAGCATCAGGGTCTTGCCGTTTTTTTGAACGTAACAGAGGGTGGCGAGTTTCATATTAATCCGAGGCCCCCTGCGGCGGCAGGTCCTCGAAGAGCCAGGTGCTCAGGTAGCGCTCGGCGGTGTCCGGGAGGATGGCGACTATAGTCTTGCCGGCCGAGCCGGGGCGCAGCGCTATCTCCGCGGCGGCCGCCATGGCCGCGCCGGAAGAAATGCCGGCGAAGATCCCTTCCTCTTTCATCAGGCGGCGGGCCATGACGCCCGCCTCTTCGTCGCCGGTCCGCAGCACTTCGTCTACCAGGGACCGGTCCAGGACTTCGGGGATAAAATTAGCGCCTATGCCCTGTATGCGGTGCGGGCCGGCCGCGCCGCCCGACAGCAGCGGGGAGGCGGCGGGCTCTACCGCGATAATTTTCACGCCGGGCCTGCGCGCCTTCAGCAGCCGCGCCACCCCGGTCAAAGTTCCGCCGGTGCCCACCCCGGCCACCAGAAAATCTATTTCTCCGTCGGTATCGGCCCAGATCTCTTCCGCCGTGGTCTTTTCGTGTATGGCCGGATTGGCGGGGTTGGAAAACTGCCGCGGCATGAAGGCCCCGGGCGTGGCGGCCACTATCTCCTCGGCTTTGGCCACCGCTCCGGCCATGCCGTCGGCGCCCGGCGTAAGGACCATTGCGGCCCCGAAGGCGTGCAGGATCTTGCGGCGCTCCAGGCTCATGGTCTCGGGCATGGTCAGCACCAGGCGGTAGCCTTTTATGGCGCAGAGCCAGGCCAGGCCTATGCCGGTATTGCCGCTGGTGGGCTCTACCACCAGCGCGCCGGGCTTGAGCAGGCCGCGCTCCTCGGCGTCGGCCAGCATGCCCCAGGCGGCCCTGTCCTTAACGCTGGAGGACGGGTTGAAAAATTCCAGCTTGGCCAGCAGCAGCGCCTTGCTGCCGGCGGCGATGCTGTTGACGCGGACCAGCGGGGTGCGGCCTATCAGGCCGCTCAGGTCGGGGGCGTATTTCATTTTTTGGCCAGCTCCCTTTTGAGTTCGTCCAGCTGGGCCTGCACGCGGCGCATCTCTTCGCCGCAGAAGTCCGGCAGCTTGTTGTGGTCGAGCTGTTGCCTGCCGGCCCCGCCGCGGGCGCTGTGCGCGGGCACGCCGAAGACGGTGGTGTCGGGCGGGATGTCCTGCAGCACCACCGAGGCCGCGCCTATGCGCGAGCGGTCGCCGATCTTTATGGCGCCCAGCACGATAGCGCCGGCCCCCACCACCACACCGTTGCCAAGCGTGGGATGGCGCTTCTTATGCTCGAGCGACGTGCCGCCCAGCACCACGCCCTGGTAAACCAGCACGTCGTCGCCGATCTCGGAGGTCTCGCCTATCACCACGCCCATGCCGTGGTCTATGAAGAAGCGGCGGCCGATAGTGGCCCCGGGGTGTATCTCGACCCCGGTCAGGAAGCGCGCCAGATGGGAGATCAGCCGCGCCGGGAAATGGAGCCCCCGCTGCCAGAGCCAGTGGGCGGGCCGGTAAAGCCAGACGGCGTGCAGGCCGGGATAGCAGAGCAGCACCTCCCAAAAGCCGCGAGCGGCCGGGTCCTTGGAAAAGACCGTCCTGATATCTTCAGCAAAATTCATTTTTCCCTTATACCGCGGCCGACGGGCGGGCGTTTTTCTCCCCGCTCATAAGCATTATATAATTTTTGTCCCGGGCGCCCGTCAGGGGACGGGCGGAATAAAGAAGGCCGGGACTGCCCGGCCTTCCCTGTTGCTTACCGCGGGGTTCAGAATTCCGTCTTGCTGACGAAGTTGAAGTCGCGGACCGTTATGGGGGGCATCGAGGTGAAGAACATATCCTTGGCCCGGCCCACGTCTATGGTGTTGAGCAGCAGGTCGAAGACGCTCTGGTTGAAGCGGAAATTATTCACGCTCCCGGCCAGTTTGCCGTCCTTGATGCGGAAGACCCCGTCGCGCGTCATGCCGGTAAAGATGCCGTCCATCAGGTCCACCAGGCGGATGTACCAGAAGCTGTTCACGTAGACGCCGTTTTCCACCCCGGCGATGAGCGCCTCGAGCGGCTTATCCGTGCCCTTGAACAGGATATTCGCGGACTGCTTGCCGGTGGCGGCCACGCCCTTCTTGGCGGCGTAGAACCTGGAATACCAGGGGCTCACCAGCTTGCCCCCCTTTATCATGTCGAATTCAGTGTAGGGCATCCCGTCATCGATGCAGAAAGGGTGCAGGCCCACCCGGCCGTGGTCCGGCTTGGAGCAGATATGCACCAGGTCGGAGGCTATGGTCGCGCCGGGCCGCTTGGAGAAAGCCGAGCGCCCCTCGTCTATGGCCTTGGCGTCCATATTGTACCAGCAGAAGAAAAGCAGCAGTTCTTCCACGGCCGCGGGCCCCAGCACCACGGTGTACTTGCCGGGCTCCAGCGGGCCCGGGTTCTCCGACAGCTTCGCGCGGGACACCAGGTCCGACAGGAATTTGGCGCCGTCGTAGTCGGAGAAATCCTTGGAGATGTGCGAATCCTTGAACGAAGAGTTCCCCGTCATGGCCGTCAGGGCCAGCGTGGAGAAGCAGTTGGTGTGGGAAAGGCGCGCGCCCCTGTTGTTGTAGACCTCCAGCGTGTACGGGTTGGCCGAAAGGCTCCCGGCGGAGTTCAGCCCGGCCTTCTTCATTTCCCCGAACGCCTCGTCGAGTATGCCGTATTTCTTTTCTTCTGAAAACTCGCCGAAAGCGGGCTTGAAGTTCTTTACCGCCGCCGCCTCCTGCTGCGTGATGGGCGGCATGTATTCCGGATCTTTGGGCAGCAGCTTTGCGGTCTCGTAAGCTTTGGCGACGGCGCGCTTTATGCCCTCCTCGGAAAGGTCGTTGGTGCGGCAGGCGCCGGTCGCGCCGTCCACCCCGACCTCGGCCTTCACTTCCTCTTCCAGCTTGTGCAGGTTTTCCCTGTTGACCGAGTTATTGGAGAAGCGGATATGGTGCGTCTCGCTTTTGGAATAGGCCAGGACCACGTGGTCCGTGACCGGATCTTTAAGCACTTTCTCTATTATGGAATTCGTCTTGTTCATTTGGCCCTCCGCACGGTGATGTTCCTGAACCTCGCCGGGCTGGCCCCGTGGGTCATCTGCGCCGCCTGCATGGGGTCGCCCTTGCCGCAGGTGATGAAGCCCGCGCGCCGGAACTCGCTCTCGTCGGCGATGGCGTCGCAGGAGCGCCAGAACTCGTAGGAGAGGGCGTTGTAGACCACGTCCTTGAGCATGCCCGTGATCTTGCCGTTCTTGATCTCCCAGAAGGCGTCCCCGCCGAACTGCATGTTCAGCCGCATCTGGTCTATGCTGAATGAGCCCATGCCTTCGATATAAATGCCGCTCTCGGTGTCGGCTATCAGCTGCTCTTTGGTCAGGGGCTTCTTGCCCGGGGCCAGGTAGAGGTTGGGCATGCGGGTTATCGGCACGTCCGAATACAGGGTGGCCCGGGTGGTGCCGTTGGCGCGGGACATGTTCATCTTGTGCGCCAGTTCGCGGTTCACGCCGTAGCCGTTGAGGATGCCGTCCTTGACGATATGCCATTTCTGGCATTCCACGCCCTCGTCGTCGTAGCCGCAGCTCGCCAGCCCCCCCTCCAAAGTATTGTCCGCCACCAGATTGACCAGCTCCGAGCCGTATTTGAACTTGCCGAGCTTGTCCATGGTGGCGAAGCTGCGGCCGGCGCAGGATTCTTCGTAGCCGAGCACGCGGTCCAGCTCCGTCGGATGCCCCACGGATTCGTGTATGGTCAGCGAAAGGTGCTCCGGGTCCAGTATCAGCGTGGTCGGGCCGGATTCGCAGGCCCTGGCGAAGCAATGCTCCCGCGCCTGCTCCGCTATGCGCGCGGCGTTGGTCTTAAAATCAATGCCCCGGAAGAATTCGTAACCCGCGGTCTCCGGGGAGGCCCAGTAATGCCGGGACTTCACCTCGCCGTTGGCGCGGGCGGTGGCCTGTATCTCAGGCAGTATCGTGTAGATGTCGGTCTCTATGGCCGAGCCCTCGGTATTGGCGTACTTCTTGCGCATGTTGCGCAGCACCAAATAGCCGTTGGCCTTAATAATATCCTTGCCCTTCAGGCTGATCTCCCCGGCCTCAAGCAGCGCGCCCACGGCGTCGCTGATCTTCACCTCGAAAGGGTTTTCTTTTATGTTGGTGGCGAACCGGCCCGTATGCCTGGGCTCGGCGGCCAGTACCACCGGTTCCACGGCCGACTTGTCTGCGTATTTGGCGAGCGAGAGGGCTTTGTCCGCCGCGGCGCGCAGCGAGTCCATGTCCATGGCGCTGGTGGAGGCGTAGCCCCAGCCGTTGTTGTAGAGGACCTTGATGCCGACGCCGGAGATGTCCTGCTCGGTTATCTGCTCCACGCGCGTGTCCTCGGTATAGATCTCGCGCTGGCGGAACAGATGCTCGCGCGCGTCCGCGAAGCGCGCCTGCCTGCCTTCCAGGTACTTGATTATCTCACGAAGTTTGTCCATAGTCTCCTCGCTGACGGCCGGTTTCCTGCTTACTCTTATGATAACAAAGCGGCGGGGCAAAGAAAAAGACCGGCAGTACCGGTCTCTTTCTTCGCGGCGGTTCTATTACAGCCTGTAGATGTCCAGGCTGGTGCCTTCCAGCTTGAAGCCGAAGCCCTTTTCGAAGGACGGGAAGGTGACGCCGGACGGCTTTATGTCGGCGGTCTTGAATATGAAGTAGGAGGTGGCGTCCACCACGGGGAAGGGGATGAGCAGGACCAGCATCTTGTCGGTGAACTTCGCGCCCTGGGGGCCCTGCACGATCTCGTTGCCGTAGGCCAGCTTGTAGTTCTTGGCCAGCTTCACGTCCACGCCCTTGGCGGCCACGCCGTCGCCCACCGATTTGAGGGAAGTGTTCAGCGCTACGCCGCGGGGGCCTTTGACCTCGAGCATGCTGTTCTCGGGGGTGGAGGCGTTGGCCTTTATCTTGACCACGAATTTCTCGCCGTCTATCGTGACGGTCTTGGAGCCGCTCATGAAGATGCCCCAGTTGATGATCTCGGTGCCGCGGACGAAGTAGCTCTCGTTGCGGGAGGTGGTCAGCACCAGGAAGAACTTGTCCTTGTCGGCGCAGCCGTTGCCGCCGTCGGGGCAGTTGGAGGCCTTGGAGCCGCTGACGTGCACCTTGGTGCCCTTGCCGGTGGTGAAGCTGACGGAGGGCTTGAGGTAGGCGTTCCTGATGGTGGCCAGGTCTATGGAGAAGACGGTGTCGTTAATGCCCTTCATGCTCTTTTCCATGAGCAGTTCGGTGGCGCGGGGCGTTTCGGCGTAGCCGAAGTAGCGGAAGAAGTCCACATCCTGGTCCTGGGCGGCCTGCGCGGGGGCCTCAACGGCGGGGATCGGGGCCGCGGGGGCTTCCATACCCTCCAGCGAGAAGCCGGCGTCCCTGAGGACATTGCTGTCAGCCGAAGCGTAAGAAATAAAATTGAAGGACATCAGGCCCGCCGCCGCTATTTTTATCAGGTTCTTCATAAGGTCTCCTTGCCGCACTCGCCCCGTCACTATATTTATACCAGTTCCCGGGCGGCGCCGGCAGAGGCATAGGGGCACACATTTAGTGAAATTGGGCCCAGACAAATATAGGCCCTTAGGGCAATAGCCCGGGAACTTTTACGCTGGTTTAAGCGGCGCGCTTTTGCATTGCGGTCTATAAATTATATAGATTATGACCTGTTCACTAAGGGGGCACTATGAACGAGACCGCTTTGCTTAAAACTCTGGAAGGGCACAAGGACGGCGTGCTGACGCTGGCTTTTTCCCCGTGCGGCAAATTCCTGGCCACCGCCGGCGAGGATAATACCATCCGCCTCTGGGACGCCCCGGCGGGCATAGAGATACAGGCCCTGGACGCCCACGACGGCGACGTCCGGGCCGTGGCCTTCGACCCGGACGGCGACGTGTTCGCCTCCGCCTCCTGGGACAAGAGCGTGAAGATCTGGAAAACGGCCGACTGCTCCGCGCTGGCCACCACCTCGAATCACGAGGCCGCGGTGAACTGCCTGGCTTTCTCCCCCGACGGCACAAAACTCTATTCCGGCTCGGACGACGCCACCATAAAAGTCTTCTCCTCGCCCGGTGGGTCGCTGCTCGGCGCCCTCAAGCCCGAGATGGGCGACATCAAGGCCCTGGCCGTCTCGGCGACGGGGCTTATAGCCGCCGGCGGCGTGGAGCTGCGGCTCATGGACGCCGCCGGCAAGGTGCTGCACGACAACGACGCCTATCTTTACGGCATCCGCTGCCTGGCCTTCTCGCCCGACGGAAAGCGCCTGGCCGCCGCCACCGGCATGGAAAAGCGCCTGGAGATCTGGGACACCGAACAGCTGGTGGAAGCCGGCTCCGTGAAGGATTCCGACTGGGTCAACTGCGTCACCTTCACCCCGGACGGCAAGTATGTGGTGACCGGCGGCTCGGCCGTAAAGATCTGGGACCCGGCCACCGGCGCCTGCCTTAAGACCCTGGAAGGCCATACAGACGAGATCTACGCCGTGGACGTCTCCCCTGACGGCAAGTACATCGCCTCCGCCTCCAACGACAAAACCGTCAAACTCTGGGCCCTTTAAAAGCTGCGACAGAGAGCAAAGGAAGGCAAGAATACAAGGGAAGGCCCCGGATTCCTGCCTTTCTTGCTTTTTTGCCTGCCTAACCCTGCCGGCTTGACCTCCGTTAAGCGGGTTACGGAGGGTTTTTTGTATAATTTTGGAGTTGTAAATTAAACTCAGGAGGAATAATGGTCAATATACTAGTACTGGTAGTAGCGGTACTCATGGGGTTGGCGGGCAGCGTCAACGCCGCGGGTTTCCGCCTCTCAGAGCAGGACGCCAAGACCAACGGCATGGGCAACGCCGCCGTAGCCGTGGCCGACAATGCGTCAGCAGTGTGGTACAACCCCGCAGCGATAACCAACCTCGAAGGCACCAATGTCTCCTTCGGCTCCGTGATGGTGCTCCCCCAGATGGAGCATACCGACACCAATGGAGTTAACGACCGCATAGAGAAGAAAACCCACATCCCCCCCCATTTCTACGCCACCCGCAAATTGAACAATAAGTTCGCTGTGGGCATCGGCGTGCTGGCCCCCTACGGCCTTTCCACGGAATGGGACAAAGTAAACTCCGTCACCCGCGAAGTAGCCACCGATTCAGAGATACAGGCCGTGTACGCCAACCTCAACGGCGCCTACAAGGTCAATGAGAACCTGTCCGTGGCAGTCGGCGCCAGCTTTGTAAACCTGGACGCTACCATGAACAAGAAAATCGAGGCTGCCGGCAACGACATTGAGCAGACCCTCGAAGGCGACGGCACCGGCGCCGGCTACAACCTGGCCGCCATGTACAAATGGAACAAATGGAAGTTCGGCGCCAGCTACCACAGCAAGGTAAAAGTTGATGTGGAGGGCAAGATAAATCTGCCGACCACCGGCGGTCTGGCCGGCCTGCTCCCGCCCGCCAACGACAATGACGCCAGCACCAGCATCACCCTGCCCGACACCTTCCAGATAGGCGTGGCGCACCAGTGCATGGAAGATTGGCTGTTCACCGTGGAAGCCGACTACACCAACTGGAGCACCTACCGCAGGCTGGACATCGACTATGTAACCGACGCCGGCGCGGCCAAGCGCTCTACCGACTACAAGTACTGGCAGAGCGTCTGGGCTTTCCGCATAGGCGCCGAGCACAAGATCAATGAGAACTGGAAAATGCGCGTGGGCGCCTTCTACGACGTCAACCCCGTCAAGGAAGACTACTTCGAGACCCGCGTGCCGGATTCCGACCGCTACGCCGTCTCCTTCGGCGCGGGCTACACCAAGGGCAACATAACGGTGGACGCCTCCTACCTCTACCTGCGCTTCGCCAAGCGCACGATAGACAACAGCATACAGGACAACGGCGCGACCCAGACCAATACTTCCATCAACGGCAAGTACAGCTCTGTCGCCCGCCTGCCCGCCATCACTGTCGCTTACAAGTTCTAAGCCGACAGCTAAGGGGATAAAAAAACCCCGCGTCCGAAAGGGCGCGGGGTTTTTATTTAGGCCTTTACGCCTTAAAGGCCCTGCTCATACGGCTGGTTGAGTTTCTGTATGTCCCAGCCGTCCGGTACCAGGTCATAAACAGCCTTGCCCTCGGAGCGCAGCAGGTCGTGCAGCGGGCGGTAAACACCTTCCTGCACGTGCCTGAAGCCGGTGATGTCGGCCACCTCACCCAGGGCCTGGCGGCCTTCGGGCGTGGAGGGCAGGCTCATGAAAGCCGCCTTCAGGGCCTCTCGCTTGTCGGCGGCAAGACCTCGGCGCATCACCAGCGGCTCGTTGGGCACCCTGCCCGTAACCGCAAGCACCTTCAGGCCGGGATCGCGGGAAACCTGCCTGGCATAGGTAGCCGCGGCCAGCACCTCTCCGGCAAGGAGCTTCTTCAGCACCGCCTCGTGGCTGAGGGAGAAGTCTACTTGCGCCCTGACCCCGGCTTTTTCCAGGTGTATGGCCGGCAGGGTAAAGCCGCTGACCGAATAAGGGCCGACAAAGCCCACTTTCTTGCCGGCAAGTTCCTCCACGTTGGCGGCGCCGCCGCTTATGCGGGTAAGCAGCACCCCTTCATAATCCGACAGCCCCGCGCGGCGCAGGGCCTGCAGCTCCGCTTTGACCTTGTATTCCTCCCTGGCCACAAGGAACTCGTCCAGGGTCAGCAGCCCGGCGTCGGCCTGCCCCGTGGAAAAGGCGTTTATGGCGGCGGCGGGGCTCTGCGCCGCGTCCAGCCGCACCGAAAGCCCGCTGGCGGCCTCCAGCCGGCTCTGTATTACGCCCAGCGCGTCCGGAGAGGACGGCACGTGGGCCGGAGACAGCACCACCACCAGCGGGTTGGCCGGCGTCCCGACCGTAGCTTCGTTCCTGCGCGAACAGCCCGCCAGCAGCAAAGCCGGCAGGATCCCGGCGCACAGCAGCCGGTTTGCTCCATGTTTCATATTTCCCCCCTTGAACTGTAAGTACACCCCTATTTCACAATATCCTTGAAAGGATTTCAACCACCCTGCTGCGTGCCGTACCAGCGCCGCCCTATCCACAGCGAGACATGCACCAGGCCTATGAGCACCGGCACCTCCACCAGCGGGCCTATGACGGCGGCGAAGGCCGCCCCGTGGCTTATGCCAAAGGTGGCTATGGCCACCGCGATGGCCAGCTCGAAGTTGTTGGACGCTGCCGTAAACGACAGCGTAGCCGATTCCGGGTAGTCGGCCCCGGCTTTGCGGCTCATCCAGAACGAGGCCAGGAACATCAGCACGAAATAGACCAGCAGGGGGACGGCTATCCGCACCACGTCGAGCGGCACCTGCACTATGTTCTCGCCTTTGATGGAGAACATAACTATTATCGTGAAAAGCAGCGCTATCAGCGTGATAGGGCTTATGACGGGAATGAATTTCTCCGAATACCACTCCCGGCCTTTGGCCTTGATCAGCGAGAACCGGGTCAGTATGCCGGCTATGAACGGGACGCCCAGGTAGATGAAAACGCTTTTGGCGATCTCGCCCATGGTGATATTCACGGCCGCGCCCTCGAGGCCGAACCAGCCCGGCACCAGCGTGATGAAGAACCAGGCGTAGACGGGAAAGAACAGCACCTGGAAGACGGAGTTGAAAGCCACCAGCCCCGCGCAGTATTCCCTGTCGCCGCGGGCGAGGTCGTTCCAGACTATCACCATGGCTATGCAGCGCGCCAGGCCTATCATTATCAGGCCCACCATATACTCCGGCTTGTCGCGCAGGAACAGGATGGCCAGGGCGGTCATCAGCACCGGGCCTACCAGCCAGTTCTGCGCCAGCGACAGCGCCAGCACCTTCTTATTGGCAAAGACGCGGTGCATTTCCTCGTACTTCACCTTCGCGAGCGGCGGATACATCATCAGTATCAGGCCGATGGCTATCGGTATGGAAGTGGTCCCCACGCTGGAGGCGGCATTGAAGTCCGCCACCGCAACCGGCCAAAGCCAGCCCAGCCCCACGCCCGCGCCCATGGCCAGGAAGATCCACATGGTGAGATAGCGGTCCAGAAAAGACAGCTTCTTCATTACTCCGTCCATTATTTATCTCCTTTCAGCAGGCCCGCCACGAAATCCCTTATCTCGTCGCGCACGCGGCGGTAATGGGCCAGCGCCTCTTCCTCGCTCCTGGCCTCTTTGGCCAGGTGCGGCGGGTCCTCGAAACTCTTGTGCAGTTTCTCCGCCTTGCCGAACCAGACGGGGCAGCTCTCGCGGGCCTTGTCGCAGACCGTCACCACCAGGTCGAAGGCCACGTCCTTGAATTCGGAAGCGTGCTTGGAGCGGTGACCGGAAATATCCACGCCGGCCTCCGCCATCACCTTTATCGCCTGGGGATCTACCGTGCCGGGGTTGGTGCCGGCGGAAAACACCTCCGCCTTGCCGGACAGGAGTTTCTTACCCCAGCCCTCGGCCATCTGGCTGCGGCAGGAATTACCCGTGCAGAGGAAAAGTATCTTCATAGCGCCTCCTAGTGGCCGCAGCTGCAGCCGTCGCCGCAGCTCCCTTCGGGCTTGGGCAGGTTCTTCATGATGATATCACCCTGCTCGTCGCAGTCCAGCACCGCTTTCTCCACCATGGGCACGGCGGCCTTGTCGACATAGATCTTGAAGTCCTTATTGGAGACTTCCAGGTCGCCCGGCTCCGACTTCTCCACGAGGTCCATGCCTATGGAAGGGCCGCAGCAGCCGGCCGTCACGAATACGCGCAATACGCCGGTCTTGCCGGATTCCTTGAGCACCGCCTTGAGTTTTTCCACCGCAGCGTCTTTGAGTTCCATGAGTTCATTCCTTTATTACCGTCTTCTAAATTCAGCAATTCCCGCCCACCACGCAAACGCCCTTACGGCGCAGGGCCAGCCTGCCCTGCAGGCGGGCAATGTCCCCTGCGATGATAGCGCAACAGGGCCTCGGCCGCACCAGCCTGCCTATGTAATCCGCCAGGGGACTCTTATCTTTTACCAGGGCGTACATAGCCCAGCGGCCCCTTTTTTCTTTGCGTATCAGGCCGGCCGCGCAGAGCGCGCCCAAGTGGCGCGAAACATTGTACTGGCTCTCCCCCAGCGCGTCCACCAGCTCGCAGACGCACAGCTCCCGCCCGGCGTGGGCCAGCAGCGCGGCCGCCCGAAGGCGGTTGACGTCGGCCAGGGCCTTGAGCGCCTTGACCGCCGCCCTGATGTCGCGTAGCTCGGCTTTCATATATGCTATTATACGCATATATGGCGCGCAGAGCAACTTCCCCGACGGCGGGGCGGCGCCCGCGCCCGATCCTATGAACAAAAATACGCAGAAGGTAACGCTGTCGCCGCGGCTGAGCGCCGCTCGGCCGGCGGCTATTGAAACCATTTCCTCCGACTACACCCGGGCCGACAGACTGGCGGCCTGGAAGGCCCGCTGGGGAATAAACCGCATGGCCTACCGAGTAAAGCCCGGCCTTTACGCCCTGGGGTCCCCCGCCGCAAACGCCCCCGTCTTCGCCACCGCCAACTACAAGTTGAGTTTCGACGCCTTGCGCACCAACCTGAAGGGCCTGACCGCCTGGCTCCTCGTCCTGGACACCAAGGGGATCAATGTCTGGTGCGCCGCCGGCAAAGGCACTTTCGGCACGCGGGAGCTGGCGCGTGTCATAGCCGAAACCGGCCTGGAGAAAGTGGTAAGCCACAGGACCGTGATACTGCCGCAGCTGGGCGCGCCCGGCGTCAGCGCCCACAGGGTTAAGGCCTATACAGGTTTCTCCGTAGCCTACGGCCCGGTCAGGGCTGAAGACCTGCCCGAATATCTTCGCCTGGGCCGCGCCACGCCGGAGATGCGCCGGGTTAATTTCAATTTCAGCGACAGGATGATACTGGCGCCGGTGCAGCTGGTGCATTTCGGCCGCTACCTGCTGCCGGCCGCCGCGCTGCTCTACCTGCTCGGCTACAGGGCGGACGCGGCTTATACCCTCGGGGCCCTGTTCGCCGGAGGGGCGCTGGTGCCCGCTCTGCTGCCCTGGCTGCCGGGACGGAGCTTCGCCGTAAAAAGCGCGGCAGCCGGCCTGCTGGTCACAGCCCTGCTGGCCCTGGCCCATGACCAAAGCCCGGCGCAGTTCGCGGCCAGGGCGCTGATCTACGGCGCGGCCGCCTCATTCGTCGGCCTGGATTTCACCGGCGCCTCCACCTACACCTCCCTCTCGGGCGTAATGAAGGAGATGCGCCTGGCCATGCCGGCGCATGCCCTGGCCGCCGCGGCCGGGCTCATAATTCTGGCGGTTGGGAGGTTCTTATGAAGCTGGAATACCTGCGCGGGGTCTCCACGCTGAAGCTGGACGTGGACAAATGCATAGGCTGCGGCATGTGCGCTGTCGTCTGCCCCCACGCCGTTTTCAAGGTGGAGAACCGGAAGGCGGCCATCACGGACGCCGACCTGTGCATGGAATGCGGCGCCTGCGCCGGCAATTGCCCGGTGGACGCCATAACCGTAAAGAAAGGCGTGGGCTGCGCGCAGGCCGTGCGCACCGGCTTCCTGAAAGGCACGGAACCGGACTGCGACTGCGGCGACGACGGCACCTGCTGCTAGCGCTCCTAGATTATCCCGAAAATATATTTCAGGCCCAGGAAGGCGCCGGCGGCGATGAACACCCAAGCCGTCGCCGGCTTGGCCCAATACTCGAAGCGCCCGGCCAGGCCGGTCACGGCGTTTACTTTCTTAAGCCCCAGGTCCAGCGCCAGCGCGGCGCCTATCACGGGCAGCGCCGTGCCGAGGCCGTAGAGCAGCGGTATGGAGACCGGTGAAGAATTGCCGGCCGCCAGCGGGATGATGACGCCGAAGTACAGCGCCGCCGAGATGGGGCAGAAAGCCAGCGCGAACAGCGCCCCCATCAGGAAGGAAGACAGCGCCCCCGCCCTGGCCTTGAAGCGCGACATATCGAACAGGTTGAACCCCTCGAACCCGGCGCCGAACATGCCCAGCATATACATGCCGGCCAGCACCAGCAGCGGCGACAGCGCCTGGTTGCCGTACTTCTGCATGAAGAAGGACAGCGCAGGCGCCGACAGCAGGCTTTTGACCAGCAGGAAACCGATTACCAGGTAGGCCAGCGCGCGCCCTCCGGCGTAAAGCAAGCCGTGAACCAGCACGGCCAGTTTATGCGACCCCGAATGTTTGGAAATCCAGGTCAGGGCCGTGAGGTTAGTGGCCAGCGGACAGGGGCTCACCGAGGTAATCACCCCGGTCCACAGGGCCGTAGCCAGCGCCGCCCAGAATTCACCCGTCATTTGGAATCCAGCACCTTGCGCGTCTCAACGGCGACGTAGTTCATGAACTTTTCCTTGTCGCCCAGCAATTGCCAGACGCTCTGGAGCATGCCCCAGTTCAGGGGCTTGCCGCCTTCGAACTTCTGCACCACCACGGACTTGGAGTTCAGCCAGTAGTCCTGGGTGAAATGGCGGTTGACTTCCTCGTCGAGGTTAAGCCCTTTGAACTCCACGCGCCAACCGTTATAGGGCTGCGCAAAGTGTTTGTCGACAGCTTCCCGCGTATAGCTCTCTATCAGGTTGCAGGAATAGCAGCGGGCCGTGGTGTAGAAATAATAGACCACCGCGGTTTTTTGCGCGATCTTAGCGGGCGGCACGGAGGCTTGCTTCACGGCCAAAGCCGGTTTTGCCGCCGGTGCGGTCTGCGCCAATTCGGCCGGGGCGCCCGCGGTTACAGGCGCAGCGGCCGCAGGGCTGTCACCGGAGCAGCAGGGCAGCGCCTTGTAGATGGCCGCGCCTATGCTCACAGCCACAAAAGCCGCCAGCACGTATTTCACGGCTTTATTCGGCCCTTTTTTCGCTTCAGATGAGTTCTTTTGCATGTTTGAAGACCTTCCTTATGCTGCGTTCCGTGACCGGAGACTTGCCTTTCTCGAAGCCGCAGTCGGTGACCTTGAGATGCTTAAATTTCTTTACGCCATGCGTCTCCAGCGTCTTTTTGGCGCAGCCCACCTGGCAGCCGTCGATGGCTATTACCAGGTCCGCGCCGTTGGCCGAGACGATGAAGCCGCTCATATTCCCGCCCACGCCGGCCAGGCAGCTCATCTTAACGCAGGTTTCCTTGGAAAGAAACCGTGCAGCCCTGTCTGCCAGTTCGCCCACGTCAGCGGAGCCGGAGCAGGGAAACACCAGCATCGTCCTGCCGCCGCAGGCGCAATGCTCGGCCATATTACTTGGCCTCCGAGATTATTTTCTTAAGTTCTTCCATGGACGGGATCTTGGCGGCGACCTTTACCTCGTCGTTAATGGCGAGCGCAGGCGTCATCATCACGCCCATGTCGGTTATCTTGTTGATATCGCTTATCTTTTCCATCTCATACTCTATGCCAAGCTCCTTGGCCGCCGCTTCCGCGGCCGCGTAGAGCTTATTGCACTTGGGGCAGCCCATGCCCAGTATCTGTATCTTTTTCATATTTCCTCCTTAAAAGAAAGCTCCGAAGAACATGCCGCTGAAGGTGGACATTATTATAACCAGCGCCACGTAGGCGGCGGTCTTTTTAACGCCCATCACGGTCTTGAGCACCAGCATGCTGGGCAGCGACAGCGCCGGGCCCGCCAATAGCAGCGTGAGCGCAGGGCCCTTGCCCATGCCAGAGCCGATAAGCCCCTGCAGTATCGGTATCTCGGTAAGCGTAGCGAAGTACATGAAGGCCGCCACTATGGAAGCGAAGAAGTTGGCCGAGAAGGAATTGCCGCCCACAGCCCAGGCCACCCACTCAGAAGGGATCACGCCCTCGTGACCGGGACGGCCCAGCAGGAAGCCCGACACCAGCACGCCGCCGATGAGCAGCGGGAATATCTGCTTGGAAAGGTCCCAGGAGGAGGAGAACCAGTCGGCCAGTTCCCCCTCGCCGGAAGAATTAAGCACCCAGGACAGGCCGATAAAGCCCGCCGAGAAGGAAAGGATGGGCAGGTCCGGCATGAACAAGGCCAGCAATACAGCGGGGATGGCCGACAGTGTCAGGCGCAGGCCGCTAGCACCGAACCAGACCTTGAGCATAAGGCCCAATGACGCCGCAAAGAAGGCCGTAAGCGGCCACTTTATCTTGTATACGGCATAAAATACGGGGTCGGAGGCTTCGGCGTACGCCCAGTTGGCGAATACCAGCACCGCGGCCATGGAGGCGAAATAGAGGGAGGTCTGCCAGAGCGGGCGCTTGACCTCAGGCTCGGGCAGGTCCGCCTGCGCCGCGGCCTTGGCCGCCTCCTCATGCCTGAACATGAAATGCATGGCCAACCCGATGACGATACTAAAAACCACGGCGCCTATGGCGCGGGCCGCCCCCAGTTCGAAGCCGAGTATGCGGGCCGTCAGCACTATGGCCAGCACGTTGATGGCCGGGCCGGAATAGAGGAAGGCAATGGCCGGGCCCAGGCCCGCGCCGCGCTTGTAGATGCCCGCGAACAGCGGCAGCACGGTGCAGGAACAGACCGCCAGGATGGTGCCGGATACCGAGGCCACGCCGTAAGAGAGGAATTTATTAGCCTTGGCCCCGAAATACTTCATTACCGCTGACTGGCTGACAAAGGCGGCTATACCGCCGGCTATGAACAGGGCCGGGATGAGGCAGAGCACCACGTGCTCCCGCGTGTACCACTTGGTCAGTTCCAGCGCCTCGGTTATAGCCCCGTCGAACCGGGCCGAGCCCACGGGGAGGAAATACAGCACAAAGAAGACCGTTACGAAACCGGTAAGCCATTTCCACTCGTCTTTCCAGATCATGTTATTTCCCCTTCCCGAATTTCGCGCAGACGCTCATATTCAGCACGCAGCGCAGCTTAAGCCGGTAAATTATCTGGTTGCCTTTCCTTACAGAATCCACGATGCCCGCGGCGCGCAGCACCGACAGGTGCTTGGAGACGGTTGAGATATCATCACCCACCATGGCGGTAAGCTCGCAGACGCAGGTGTCTCGTTTGCCGAGCTGGTGGGCGATAAAAAGGCGCGTAGGGTGTCCCAGCGCCTTGAACGCCGCCGCCTCCATGCCATAAACTTCCAATATATTGTCCTTCATATCCTCTATTCTGCCAAATAGCCAAATAGATGTCAACCCCCGCCCCCCGCTTTTCGCTATAATTAGGGTATGGAACAAAACCGCGGCAAGGTCCCGCTCGAGCGCGCCCTCTCAAAATTAGGCGCCGCCTCGCGCAGCCAGACCAGGGAGTGGGTGCGCTCCGGACGGCTGAAGGTGAACGGCCGCACGGTCATGGACCCGCAGTTCCCGGTCACCCCGGAAACGGATAAGTTTTCCATAGACGGCAAACCGATAAGCAAAGATCCCTGGATCGCCATCATGCTAAACAAGCCGGGCTCCGTGGTCACCACGCGCTCCGACGAGAAGGGCCGCCGCACGGTTTTCGACCTGCTCCCCCCCGATCTGAAGAACCTCCACCCGGTGGGCCGGCTGGACATGGCCACCACCGGCCTGCTGATAATGACCAACGACACCCGCCTTTCCTCCTGGCTGACCAACCCGGCCAACGCCATAGTGCGCGTCTATTCGGTTACGGTCAAAGGCTGCGTTACGCCGGAGGAACTGGCCAGGGCCGCCGCCGGCATCATGGACGCCGGCGAACTGCTGAAGCCGTCCTCTATCAAACTGCGCAAGAGCAGCGGCAGGGAAACCCATTTAATGGTGGAACTGACCGAAGGCAAGAACCGCGAGATACGCCGGCTCTTCGAAGCCATAGGCCACGAGGTGACAGCGCTCAAGCGCGTCGCTTTCGGAACTTTGACGCTGGGAGACCTGGAGCAGGGAGATTTCCGCCGCCTTTCGCGCAGCGAGGTGGTGGATAGGGGACGTTGATTCCTAATTCCTAATTATTAACATTTGCCAAAGGATTCTCAACAATTAGGAATTAGGAATCAACGCCCCCTCTAAGATTTACTTCGCGGCGCAGAGGTCGGCCAGGTAGGCCTCCACCAGCTGCACCGAAGCCCTAAGGCCTTTTATATGCGTGCGCTCCACGCCATGGGAAGCAGAAACACCGGGGCCTATGACCGCCACTTTCACGTCGTAGCCGGCGCCCATGGTGGCGCGCGCGTCGGAGCCGTAGAACGGGAAGACGTCCACCGCGTGAGGGATGTTCTTCTTTTTGGCCAGGCTCACCAGGCGCTGGCGCAGTTCGTAATCGTGCGGGCCGGTGGAATCCTTGGCGCAGATGGAAACCACGGTCTCGTGGCCGTAAACCTCGCGGCCCACCACGCCCATGTCCACCGCCACCATCTCCTTAACGCAGCGCGGTATGCCGGCGCTGGCGCCGTGGCCGACCTCCTCGTAGTTCGAGAAGAAAAAAGCGGCGGGAGTTTTCTTCAGCCGCGGCGCGAGCTTCAAGATCACCTCGGCCAGCACGGCGCAGCCGGCCTTGTCGTCGAGGAAACGCGAGCGCACGAAGCCCGTGTCGGTGACTTCGAAGCGCGGGTCGAAAAAGACGTAATCCCCTGCGCCTATGCCCAGTTTCTTGGTTTCCGCGGCTGACTTCACCTCCGCGTCCAGGCGTATGTGCATGTTCTCGCCGGTGCGCTCGGCCTTGCCTATATTGCGGTTGACGTGCGCGGCGGGATTGTCGCAGAGAAGGGTGCCGCGCCATTTCTTGCCCGCCGAATTCATCACGGTCAGGTATTCCCCCTCGAAGGAGTTCCAGGGCCAGCCGCCCACCTGCGTCACGCGCAGGGTGCCGTCGCCCTCCAGGCGCGTCACCATGGCGCCGAGAGTATCCACGTGCGCGGCGCAGACGGTTACGGGCTCGGGGTGCTCGCAGACCAGCAGCGCGCCCTTGTTGGTCAGCTTGGGGTTCAGCCCCGCCGAGCGGAACAAGTCCGCCAGAAAAGCGATAGCCTCTACGGTATAGCCGCTGGGCGAGTTGATAGCCTCCAGCTTGCGCAGGATCTCTACAATCTCAGGGTTCTTCATGCATACCTCCGGTATGGGGACGCTGCTTAGGCTTCAGGAACTGCTGTCCTCTCCGCCCTCCTTCCCTTTCTGACGGACGGCGGAAAACGAAGCTGCCCGTTCGAACCCGTGCAGCTCGGTTATCTCTTCATAAACCATCTCGGATACCCGCCGTATGATATCCCCTCGCGAACGCATCCAGCTGGAATAGCGCCGCGTGGACCTGGCCTTGTCTATCACGCCCACTATGATGTAAGGGAAACTCCTGCCGTCGGGCCGCTGGGCCACCAGGACACCCATGTTCCCGCAGAGGCGGCTGGTGGTGCCCGTCTTGTCATAGACCCCGGTCCCGGCGGGCACTCCGGGCACGGAGGTGTACAAGCGGTCAGGGTTGGGCAGCCCCATAAGGCGCTTTATCTCCGGGGAGCCGGGCAGCTCGTCCTTCCAGAGCGAATAGAGGAAGCGGCTGTAGTCGTGCGCTGAGGCCCGGTTGCGGAAAGTGCGCCCGTTGGCGGGGATATATTCCACTATGCTCGTATCCTCGAGGATTCCCCCGTAATGTTTCTTGAGCAGGCGCTGGACCGCGGAAGGCCCGCCGAGCTGCCGCATGAACCAGCTGGCGGAAACATTGCCGGAATTCCGGATCATGTCTTCCATGCGGCGCTGTTCCGGCGGGCCATAGCGACGGCGGCCGGCCAGGGCCTCGTGCAGCCAGGCCAGGGCGATAAACGGCTTTATAAGGCTGGCCGCGTCCAGCGGCATGTCCTCGTTGATGCTTACCAGTTTTTCCCCGGAAGCGAAGTCATACACCACCCAGGCCGTACGCTCATCATGCTTCAGGCTTCCCCGTTTGCGCAGTTCCCTGATATAGTCCTCTATGCGCTTCTCCATTTCCGCCTCGGAGCCGGAGGCGGCGGGCAGGGCGGCGGGGACGGCACGCGGGGCCGCGGGCTCAGGCGGGGCCCAGTCGGAGGCTGCAATGGGAACGGCCGGCTCCAGCCCTTTGGCGGCGAGTATCCGGGAATGGCGGGAGGCGACGGTATTGGCCGACTCCAGCCCGCCCTTGCGCGGGTAAACCAGGCCATAATTGTCCTGCCCTTTTACCACGCGCAGTCGGCGGGCCAGGTCAGGGCCCAGCAGGCCCGCTATTTTTTCTTTATAGGCCTCTACGCCGGCCAGGTCGGGGCGCCAGAGGTAAGAAATATGATAATCGGCCGCCGCCGCCGGCAGGCAGGCGCAGAATAGCAGGAGGAAGGCGGCGTTTCTGATCATTGAGATAAATAAAAATCCCGCCCCCCCTTCGCGGGGAGCGGGGATAAGCATGCTGTTAAAACACAGGGCAACGATGCGTCATTACCCCTATATTCTAACAGAGGAGGCGATTATGTCAAGGGGCAGATTCAGCATGTGGACTTTGATTCCTAATTCCTAAGTCTAACCCTTGCCAACTGATCGCATAAATTAGGAATTAGGGATCAACGTCCCCGGCAATGTCAGGCCTTTATCATTATCAGCGCCATCTTGAACTTCTTCACGGCCTTCAGGGCGTGCGGGCGGTTGGCGGGCATGATGATGAATTCCCCCGCCTTCACCTTTACCGGCTTGCGGTCTATCAGGATCTCCGCCTCGCCGTCGAGGATCTCCACCATCGCGTCGAACGGGGCGGTATGCTCGCTCAAGCCCTGCCCCTTGTCGAACGAGAAGATGGTTACCGTGCCCACCGGCTTCTGTATTATCGTGCGGCTGACCACCGCGCCCGCGTCATAGCCCACCAGGTCTTTGGCCTTCAGGGCCTTGCCGCGCAGATCTTCCTTCTTTTCTATTTTAGCCATATATTCTCCTAGTCCAGCGTCTGCCTGAAACGATTGTACGCCAGCCCGGCGGCGAAAGCCGCCATCAGCGCCAGCGCGCCCACATTGGTCCAGAAAACGTGCAGATCGCCGCCTTTTAACATTATACTCCGCAGCAGCCGCATGAAATACATCAGCGGGTCCAGGTAGGCGGCGGCGATGACGGACGGCGGCATGTTCTCCACCGGGTACATGATGCCGCTCATCAGGATGGCCGGGAACAGGAACATGAAGCCGCCCAGCATGGCCTGCTGCTGGTTGCGGGCCAGCGTGGAGATGCAAGTGCCCACGCTCACGGTGGTTATGATAAACACGAAGGCCGCCAGGAACAGCTGCCACAGCGGCCCGCGCACCGGCACGCCGAATATAAAATGGGCCGCCGTCAGCACCAGCACGAAGACGGCCATCCCCAGCAGGACGAAAGGCAGCGTCTTGCCGAGCAGGATCTCCCCGTCGGAGAGCGGCGCGGAGACTATGGTCTCGAAGGTGCCCAGCTCCCGCTCGCGCGTGAGCGACATGGCGGTAAGTATGATGGTGACCAGGCAGATGAGCATGCCCACCACGCCGGGCACCAGGAACAGGGCGGACTCCATGGCGGGGTTGTAGAGCACCCGCACGTCGAAGGACAGCGCCTGCGCCGGCGGCGCTCCGTAGGCCGCGGCGGCCCTGGCAGTTATGGTTTTGGCGTAGCCCTCCACCACCCGGGCCTTGGTGGCGTTGGAAGCGTCCACCAGGAGCTGCATTTTCCCCTCGCTCCGCCCGGCCGCACGGCCCAAGCCCCCGGGCGGCATGATCAGCACCGCGTCGGCCCGGCCGGAACCGATGAGCTCGAATGCGTCCTCGCCGGGCGAAAAGAGCGCCGGCTTGAACCAGCCCGAAGAGTAGAAATCGTCCGCGAGCCGCACCGCCGCCGTGTCGCCCGGCTGGCTGAACACCGCAAGCTTGATGTTCTTGATCTCGCTCGACAGCGCCAGGCCGAAGATAGTGAGCTGAAGTATCGGGGCGCCGAAGAGCAGTATCCGCATGCGCACGTCGCGCAGCGTCTGCACCAGTTCTTTCTTTATAAAAGCCTTGAGCGTCTGGTTCATATCAGGGCTCCAGGTCCGTCTTGAATTTTTTAAGCGCCAGCGCCAGCAGCAGCAGGCTCAAGCCCGCCAGCGCCAGGAGCGGCACGGCGAGCTCCGCCAGCCCGGAGCCTTTCAGGAAGATGCCGCGCGCGGCCTCCATGAACCACCTGGGCGGCAGGATCATGGTGAAATACTGGAAGAAGGCCGGCATGCTCTCCACCGGGAAGATGAAGCCGGACAGCAGCATGGAAGGCAGCAGGCCGGAGATGATGCCCACCTGCATGGCCACCTGCTGCTGGCGCGTGACCACCGAGATGAACAGCCCCTGCGACAGCGCCGCCGTGATGAAGAGCAGGCAAGCGAGCAGGAACAGCAGGTGGGAGCCAAGGAAGGGCACGCCGAACACCAGCCGCGCGGAGAGGTAGACGAAGAACACGCCGATGAGCACCAGCAGGCCGTAAGGCGCGAGCTTGCCGATGATGATTTCCAGCGGCCGCACCGGAGTGGAGAGCAGCAGTTCCATAGAGCCGTTCTCCCATTCGCGCGCCACCGTCATGGCGGTGAGCAGGATGGCGAGCAGGCCTATGATGATGGCGCCCAGGCCCGGCACCATGAACCAGCGGCTGCTGAGCTCAGGGTTGAACAGGAAACGCGTCTCGATAGAGAGCGGCGCCGGGGGCGGCTCCACCCCGTAGAGGCGCGTCGCGGCCGCCCGCTGTATGCCGGGCAGGTAGCCCATCATCACCGCGCCCTTGGAATTGTCGCTGCCGTCCAGCACGAACTGGACCCTGGCCGGGCGGCCGCCCAGCGCGTCGCGTGAGAAGCCAGGCTCTATAAAAAGCGCGGCGTCGGCGCGGCGCGAATCCAGCATCTCTACCGGGTTGCCGGCGGGCTCCAGGACGCGGAAGTAGCCGGAGGCGGCGAAGATCTCCTTGAGGCGGCGGGCGGCGGGGCCGTTGTCGCGGTCGGCCACGGCCACCTTGATATCGCGCACCTCGAAATCTATAGCGTAGCCGAAGAAGGTGACCAGCATCACCGGCAGGCCCAGCGCCAGCGCCAGCGTGAACGGGTCGCGCAGGATATGCATGACCTCTTTGCGCGCCACGGAATAAGCCCGGTGCAGGTTAAAAGCGTTCACCTCTCCACCCCCTCTACGAGGCGGATGAACACGTCCTCGAGCGAAGGTTTAATGAGGGTGCACGATGCGGCGGCCGGCAGGGCGGCCAGCGCGGCTTCCATCGCCGCTTTATCTTTAAAAGCTGCGTGCCAGCGCATGCCGTGCGGCGAGAGTTCCAGCAGGCCGGGGGCCTTTTCAAGATTCTCCAGAAAAGCAGCAGGAGCGGACCCGTTGAAGTCCAGCTCGGTCATGGGCCCCGGGAAGGCCGAGGCCTTCAGCTCGTCAGGCGAACCCAGCGCTATCAGCCGGCCGGTGCGCATCAGGGCTATGCGGCCGCATTGCTCGGCCTCGTCCATATAATGGGTGGTCACTATCACCGTCTTGCCGAGCGCGGTGACCTTGCGTATCAGCGCCCAGAAACGGGCGCGCGAGGCCGGGGCCACGCCCGAGGTGGGCTCGTCGAGGAAGACTATCTCCGGGTCGTGCAGCATGGCCGCGGCCAGCGCCAGCTCCTGCTTCACCCCGCCGGGCAGCGAAGCCACCAGCGTATTGAGCGGGCGGTCAAAGCCTATCAGCCCGAATAATTCCCTCCGGCGTTTCGCGGCGTAGCGCGGTTCCAGTTTGCGCAGGCCGGCGGCGAAATCCAGGTTCTCCCCGACGGTCAGATCGTTGTAAAGCGTGAACTTCTGGGACATGTAGCCCACTATCTTCTTTATGCCTTTGCCGCCGTCTGCAAAGCCCAGCCCGCCCACCAGGGCCGAGCCGGAAGAAGGGATCAGCAGGCCGCAAAGCATCCTGATGGTGGTGGTCTTGCCCGCGCCGTTGGCGCCCAGGAAGCCGAAGATCTCCCCGCGCTCTACCGTGAAGGAGACCTCGTCCACGGCGGTGAACTCGCCGAACTTTATGGAGAGGCCTTTCACCTCCAGGGCGGGGCCGGCGGTCATCCGTTGGCCCCCTTTATGAATATCTCCTCGAAGCTGGCCGCACTCCGCTCCTTCAGCACGGCCCGCGGCTCGCCCGATGCCAATAGCGTGCCGTCGTCGAGCAGGTGCACTCGCGCGCAGCGCTCGGCCTCGTCCATGTACGCGGTAGAAACTACCACAAGTATCCTGTCCGCCCCCAGGGCATACAGCAGCTCCCAGAACTCGCGGCGGCTGATGGGGTCTACGCCGTTAGTGGGCTCGTCGAGCAGCAGCACCGAAGGGGACTGCAGCAGCGCGCACATGAGGCCGAGCTTCTTGTACATGCCGCCGGAGAGCTGGCCGGCGCGGCGCTCCCTGAACTTGTCCAGCCTGGTTATCCCGAGCAGTTCCTTCGAGCGGCGCGCGTAGGTTGCGGCGTCCAGCCGGTAAAGGGCCCGGAAGAACTCCAGGTGCTCGTCGATGGACAGGTCCGGGTAGAGGCTCGCCTGCTGCGGCATATAGGCCAGGCTGGGGCGCAGGTCGGCGAAAGCGGCCGGGGCGCCGTCCTTGAAATAGCTGACGCTCCCGGCCGACGGCTTCAGCAACCCGGCCAGCAGCCGCATGGTGGTGGTCTTGCCCGCCCCGTTGGAGCCTATCAGGCCGTGCAACAATCCTTCCGAAAAATCGAAAGACACACCCTTCAGCGCCTGCACGGCGCCGAAGTCCTTTTTTAGTGTCTTTGTCTTTATCGAAAATGCGCTCATGTCTTTACTCCGGCAGTTTGACCTCTATGGTCATCCCGGGCTTCAGGGTCTCGCCAGGGTTGGGAAAGGCCGCCTTTACCGCGAAGACCAGGCGCGTGCGCTCTTTGCGGGTCTGCACGTTCTTCGGCGTGAACTCCGCCTCGGAATAAATTACGGAGATACGCCCGGCGAATTCCTTGTCGCCGGCCTCGGGCAGGTAGCCCTGCACCTCCATCCCGGCGCTCAGCTTCGCCAGCAGGTCGTGCGGCACATAGATATAGGCCCACACCTCGGACAGGTCGGCTACCGTGGCAAGCTTCGTGCCCGGAGCCACCAGTTCTCCCTTCTCCCGGTAGGCGTAGAGCAGGCGCCCGGCGGAAGGGGATTTTACCGCGCACCAGTCCACCTTCAGGGCGGAGTCGTCGCGCCGGTATTTCAGCCGGTCGTAATTCTCTTTAGATACCGAACCGCCGGCGTAGAGCTCTTCGGCACGCTTAAAGTCTTCGGAGGCTATGCCCGCGGCCAGGCGCAAGTCGGCGCAGTCGAGGGACGCGATAACCTGGCCTTTCTTCACCGGGTCGCCCTCCCGCGCGCCGTAGGAATCTATCACGCCGGGGATGCGCGCCGATAGGTCTATCTCGGTGGCCTCTATGGTGCCGGCGTAGCGGAAATCCCCCCCGCTCCTCATTTTCAGGAAGGCCAGAACGCCGATAACGGCGATAAGGACCAGCGGTATTATTTTCTTTTTCATACTATTTCACGCTCCCGGTAAGACTGTCGAGTAAAGCAAGTTTTATAAGTATCTCCGCGTTAGCCGTGGCCGCCATGGTTTTGGCCTGCAGCGCCTTCAGGTTGGCGCTCTCCACCTCCAGCCAGGTACCGCCGCCGGCCTTGTAAGCCTCATAGGCCAGCTTCGAAGCTTCAACGGAGTCGTCTACAGCCTCTATGTTTATCTCCTGCTCGGCCAGCAGGGCGGAGTAGGCATCCAGCGCCTTCCTGAAATCTTTCTCCGCGGCCAGCGCCGCCTCGCCGCGGCGCTCCGAAGCGGCGGCCGCGTTCAGCTCATGCTCCTTGCGTTTATCCGAAGAGCGGCCGCCCTCGAACAAGGGCAGCGAGAGCGACAGCGAAGCCGAGTTCTGGATGAACGAATAAAGGTTGGGGCCGTTAGGGTAATCCAGCGACGAGCGCGCGCCCAGCGTCAGGCGCGGCAGCCGCTCGGCCTTGTGCCCGCCGGCCAGGGCGCTGAAGGCGCGGGCCGAATTCTCAAGGGCCGTCACCGAAGGAAGGGCCTTATCCAGGCTGCCGTCTGCCGCCGGCAGCAGGCGGCCGCTCATCTCGGCGTAGGGCTCGGCTTTTATGAACAGTTCGGCCTCCTGCGCCCCGCCCAAGTCGCGCCCCGCCAAGCGGGAGTCTATGGGGAAGGCGGCGCCAGCCGGCGGCTCCAGGCCGGTCAGGAAGCCGAATTCCCTGAGCGCCGCGCCCAGGTCCGCCCGCGCGCGCACCAGGTCGCGGCGGCGGGCCAGCGTCTCCTGCCGGGCGCGAATTTCGTCGAGCCGGCTGCGCGACCCGGCCTTGGCGCCAAGCGTTATATCCTTGAGCTGCGACAGCGAAAGCTGCAGGTTCTCTCCTATCAGGTAAACCCGCTCCAGCGCCAGCTGCAGCTGGAAGTAGGCTTGCCGCGCCTTCAGCACGGTCTGCCGGCGGACATGCTCAGCCTCGGCCCGGCGGGCGGCAGCCGTCCTGCGCGCCGCGCTCCTGCCCGAGCTCAGGACGCCGCCGTCGAAAAAGGTCCAATAGGCCGAAGGGCCGACCGAATAATTCCAGTTGTCGCTCAGCGGCTTGGGGCCGCCCAGGGCAGCGGGCATGGCTATCTCCGGCACCACGTGGACATAGCGCAGGCTGCCCTCCAGGGCGAAGCGCGGGCTGAGCAGGGCTCCGGCCGCCGCCGCCGAGGCTTCGGCCGCCTCCGCCGAAAGTTTAGCCGCCCGGTACTGGTTGGAAACGGCCAGGGCGCTGTCCTCCGCGGATTTCAGCGTAAGCGAAAGCTCGGCCGCGCCGGCCGGCACCGCCAGTATAAGAAGGAATAATATTAATTTCATAGCCCCAGACCCCTCAGCGCTATTTCCGCCCTCGCGGCCACACCCTCGTCGGACAGTATCTCGCCGCGCAGCTCCTCCAGCGAGAGCCCGCCCAGTTTCTTTACCCCGTTGCGCTCCATGATGCCGGCCACCAGCACGGGAAAGATCATCACTGGCACCAGCGCCGCCAGCATGAAAGGGACCGAGCGCTCTTTTACCGCCGAAGCCGGGCGGCATTGGGCGGCCAGGGCCGCAATGTGGCGTATATGCTCGGTCAGGTTGGAACTGGCGAAAGAGAAAGCCTCTGTCTTGCCGTGCGCCATGTCCGCGAACAGCATGGGCGCCGTTTTGCGCATGCCGAGCGCGAACCTGCCCACTTCCACCAGAGCGTTCTTAAGCCTTTGCCGCGGCGTGCCGCCCGCGGAAACCCCCGCCTTGAAATTTAGCATAAATTCGGCGTACATTTCCTTGAGGACAGCCTGAAGGAATTCCTCCTTGGAGCCGAAATAGTAGTGGAACATGCCGGTATTCACCCCCGCGGCGCGGCAGGCGCCGCGCACGGTCAGGCCGGTTATCCCCTGCTCTCGCAGCAATTGCCTGCCCGCGGCCTTAAGTTTCAGATCTGTTCCCGACGGCGGTCTTGCCATAGTTCCTCCGGATTATTATACGACTGTTTAATTATACATCCGTATAACAACTTTGTCAAGGCTATGCCAATGCCGCAAAGCGCTATGCGCAACAGGCGGCCAAGGCATAAAAAAACCGCCGCCTTTTAAGGGGCGGCGGCTTTGGCGGTTGCGCCTGGCTTTAACGGGCCTGCCAGGCCAGGAACTCGTCCCACTGCGTGCCCTGCGACAGTTGCAGCGCGGCGAAGTCCGGGCTGACCGCGCCCGTAGGCAGGTAGGCGGCTATCCCCCCCGAATTGCTGCGCGGGATGATGCTGGTCATGTTCAGCACCACCAGCTCGTCGTCGATGAAAGAGACCAGGGAGCGGGCGGCCGCCTTCAGGTTCGCGTCGGTGGCCCGGTCGGCCGTCAGTTGCGCGAAGTGTTTAAGGTCCTTATTGTCCCCGATGGCGTAGCTCTGGGCGTCGGCGCGCGCCCGCTGGATGACGGCCTTGTCGGTGGAGGCCATGGCCGTGCGGGCGAAAGCGTGCATGCGCTGCGCCAGCCCGGTGGCCTTGGACAGGTCCAGGATGGAATGCGTGGCCACGTCGCGGCCTATCTTGTTGTTGTCCCAGTAGGCCGCCACTATCACGCGCCCGAAGTTGGCCGTGCTCATGGAGGGCAGCAGCGTCAGCGGCAGCAGCACCTTGCGATAGTCATAGCCTGCGCCCGGCTCGGTCTCCTCGGAGCCCACCATGTACTTGGCGGCGCTCCGCACCTCGTAGGCCACCTCGGCCATCTGCATCAGGCAGGCGTCCGAGGCCAGCAGGTCCACGCCGCCGGCGTCCGCTATGGAGCGGCGCAGCTGGGGAGTATCTATATTGTTGCCGGTCTCTTCGTCGTAAGAGATGCCCTTGCCCTCGTACGGGGCGGGGTTGCCGCGCAGCCAGCCGCTGCCGTGGTTCCAGACCACCAGGGCGTAGCGCCTGGCGGGGTACTGCCGCTTGGCCCAGGTCACGAACTTGCGCAACTCGTCGGCGTCGCCCATGTTCACGGCGCCCATGTCCTCCACCACCCGGGAGCTGATGCGGCGGGTGTTGGAGTCGCGGGTGACATAGTAGCGGCGCACGCCGGTCCAGTCCCCGTCCGAGGAATCATAGCCGGCCATGCGGCCCATCTCCACCACCACGTTGACCTGGTCCGAGGAGCCGACCCTCTCCATTTCGTTCATATCCTGCATGCCGAAGCGCTCCAGGTCGTTCTTGGCGTTGAGGAAGACCATAACGGTCCATTCCTTGGGCGCGGCCGGGGCGGATCTCTCCAGCACCGGCTTCGGCACGGCGGGGGCGCCCGAGACGGAGGAGAAATTAAGCCCGTCCAGCGCGGAGCCCTCCGCGCTAAGGGCGGGCGCCAGCAGGGACAGGAGGAGAGGCAGCAGCAGGATGTTCTTCATATAGGTCTCCTTAAAACCATCGCTAATAGTATAGCAGAGCCGCTTGACCTGTCAAGGGTTGAAAAATAGGGACAGCCCCTATTTTCCAAGGAGCCTCCAGAGTTGCGCCAGGGAGACCGGAAATAGGGGGCTGTCCCTAATTAAAAAAAGCGCCCCGGTTGCCCGGGGCGCTTAAGACCGTTAAAGGATCTTAAATTACCACTTGTCGCCGTAGCCGCCGCGACCACCGCGATCGCCGCCGCGGCCGCCGCGGTCACCGCCGAAACCGCCGGAGCGGGGGCGGGCTTCCATCGGGCGAGCCTCGTTCACGGTCAGCTTGCGGCCGCCGAAATCGGAGCC
>MGUI01000050.1 GCA_001799895.1 Elusimicrobia bacterium GWD2_63_28 | reverse complement strand
CGGCGGCAAGGGCATAGAGGCCCAGACGCTCAAGCTCTTCGAGGTCTGCCGCCGCCGCCACATCCCGATCTTCACTTTCATCAACAAGATGGACCGCCCCTCCCGCGAGCCGCTGGAGCTGATAGACGAACTGGAGAAGGTGCTGGGCCTCAAGCCCTTCCCGGTGAACTGGCCCATGGGCAACGGCACTGATTTCCGCGGCGTCTACGACCGCATGACCAGGCGGGCGCATTTATTCGAGCGCGTTCCCGGCGGCGCTTTCAAGGCCGGCGTGGAGACGGCGGGCCTCGAAGACCCGCTGATCAAGGAAAAGCTGGACGCCGTCAGCTACAGGAATTTCATAGAGGAAGTGGGCATGCTCGACGGCGCCGGCACGGAGTATGACCAGGAGGCGGTGCTCTCGGGCGAGACCACGCCGGTCTTCTTCGGCAGCGCGGTCAATAATTTCGGCATCCAGCTGATGCTCGACGGCTTCGTGGAGCACGCGGCCCCGCCGGGACCTCGCGACGCCTCCATCGGCTCGGTGGACCCGGCGCTGCCGGCCTTCTCCGGCTTTATCTTCAAGATCCAGGGCAACATGAACCCGCGCCACCGCGACAAGGTGGCCTTCGTGCGGGTCTGCTCGGGCAAGTTCACGCGCGACATGAGCGTGCACCACATGGGCGACGGCCGCAAGGTGCGCCTGTCTAACTCCAACAAGCTTTTCGGCCAGGACCGCGAGACCGTGGACGAGGCCTACCCCGGCGACATCGTGGGCCTGGTGGGCCACCAGGACTACAAGATAGGCGACACGCTGACCGAGAACCCGGCCATAGTTTTCGACGAGATCCCGCGCTTTCCCCCGGAATGCTTCACCTACCTGACCAACCCGGTGCCGTCCAAGTCCAAGCCTTTCAGGCTGGGCCTGGAGCAGTTGATGCTCGAGGGCGTGGTGCAGCAGTTCTTCCCCAAGGACGCGCCGGGCAGCAGCACGCTGCTGGCCGCGGTGGGCCCGCTGCAGTTCGAAGTGACGCAGTACCGGCTGGAGGAAGAGTACGGCGTGAAGTCCCTGATAGAGTCCGCGCCGTGGCAGTTCGTGCGCTGGCTGGACGCCGACGGCGCCGCGCAGCTGAACTCCGGCCTGATCCACCTGGGCGACAGCGTGCGGCTGGGCGCGGACCAGGCCGGCAACCCCGTGATCTTCTTCCCCACCCCCTGGGCGCTGAAATACTTCAGCGACACTAATAAAAAAATACCCCTCTACGAACTGCCTCAAAAGGGCTGATCTTCCTGCATGTATAGGAGCCGGCCCTCGCCGGCGCTAAAAAGAAACCCGGAGAAAGCCCCGGGTTCTTTTTTAGCGGCGCTGAGCTTTGCCGCCGCCGCGCACCATACTGAATTGCTGGTTTAGCTTCATAGCCGGGCGCGGCCCGTTCAGCGGGGGGAGCGGAACAGCGCGAGGTTTTCCTCCAGCGCAGCGGGAGGCACCATCTCCTTCAGCACTTCCTCTATTACTGCCGCCGGCAGGCCGGGCACGGCGTTCAGGGCCGCCACCTTGCCCAGCAGGGCCGAGTTCTGCATGCGCGGATCCGAGATATTCGCTAAATTCACGCTTAAAGCTTTTCCGCCGAAACCCAGCACCGCCAGGTGAACTTCCTCTTCGGAAGGATACGCGGCCTCGCCGGTGCGCACGCTGACCGGCTGGTAGGCCGTGTTGTAATAGACAACCTGCCCGCCTTTCTTAAGATATTGCGCCGCGCCGCGGAGGGCCTCCAATCGTTCGAGCGCCAGCACCAGGTCCGCCCCGCCTTCGGGCACCAGCGGCGTCAGCGCGTCGGCCCCGAGGCGGATATGGGAAGACACCACGCCGCCGCGCTGCGCCAGGCCGTGCGTGTCGCAGGCGCGCGTCTGCAGCCCCGCCCGCGCGGCCGCCTGCGCCAGCACCGCGGCCAGCAGGCCTATGCCCTGGCCACCCACCCCGCAGATATAGATATTGAAAGCCATTACTTGTCCCTCCCTATAGCCTGCGCCGGGCAGGTCTGCACGCAGGAGCCGTCGCCGATGCAGAGCTCGGTGTTGACGGTGACCGAGCCGTCGGCGTGGCGCACGAACGAGGGGCAGGCGAATTCCGCGGCGCAGATATAATGCCGCGCGCACTTCGCCTGGTCCACGGCCACGTGCTGCGGCTTCAGGCCCGGGTTGGCGCGGCGCCTGTCGCGCATGAACTTCAGCATGCACGGGTGCCTGGCTATCACCACGGCGAAGCCCTGGTGCTCCATGGCCTCTTTCAGCTGCGCGGCCAGCTTCGGCTGGTCGTAGGCGTCGCATTCGCGCAGGAATTTAACGCCGAGGGTCTTGAGCAGTTCCGGCAGCGAAAGCTTCTCGCCGATCTCCCCGTTGCCGGGGCGCGGCTGGTGGCCGGTCATGGCCGTGGTGCCGTTGTCGAGCAACACCAGCGTGACGTCGCTGTCGCGGGAGGCGGCGTTGACCACGCCCGGCATGGCGGCGTGGAAGAAAGTGGAGTCTCCGACGAAGGCCACCACCTTGCGGCTGCCGTTGTTCAGGGCCAGGCCCGAGGCGGTGGAGACCGAGTGCCCCATGGAGAGCAGGACCTCGCCTATGCCGTAAGGCGGCAGGAAGCCCAGCGAGTGGCAGCCTATGTCGCCGACGGTTATGGCGCCGGGCGGCAGCGCTTGCTTGATGGCGTGGAAAGCGGAGCGGTGGCCGCAGCCCGGGCACATCTGGGGCAGGCGCGGGGCGGGCGGCAGGGTGCGGCGCTGCTCTGACGCCGGGAAGAGGTTTGGCCAGGCGCCGGCCAGGGAAGCCCTGGCGCGCTCCGGCGTAGCCTCGCCCATCAGTTCATGGTGGCCGCGGCGGGAGTGTATTACGCAGCCTATGCCGCGGCCGTAGGCCAGCGCCTTCAGCTCAACCTCCATCACCCGGTCCAGCTCCTCGAAGACGTAAACCTCGTCGTGTGAGGCCAGGAAATCAGCGGCCAGCTTTTCAGGCAGGGGCCAGGAGAGGCCCAGCTTCAGTATGTCCACCGGCGCACCGGCGGCGCGCACGGCCTCGAGCAGGCAGAGGGCGGGCAGGCCTGAGGAGATCGCGCCGAGTTTCCTGGTCCCCGTGGCGGAGGCCTTATAAACGGCGTTTAGCGCGCTCTTCTCGCCGTAAGCGGCCCAGGCGTCCAGCTTTTCCAGGGCCCTCTTCTTCAGCGGGAACACGGCGGTGGTTATCGGCACGTACGGGCCGGCCGCGGCGTCGAAGCGGGGCGTCCAGTCATGGGCGGCCGGAAGCGGGCCGAACTTTACGGTCTCGCGGGCGTGGCAGACATGGGTGGTAAGGCGCAGGAAGACAGGCGCTTTGCGCTCGCGGGCCAGGGCGGCGGCCTCTTTGTACATCACGTAGGCCTCGGCGGGCGAGCCCGGTTCGAAGACCGGGATATAGGCCATGCGGGCGAACCACCGGTTGTCCTGCTCGTTCTGGGAGGAATTCGCGCCCGGGTCGTCGCCAAGTATTATCACCATGCCGCCCGGCAGTTCCATCAGCGGCAGCTGTATCAGGGAGTCGGCCGCCACGTTGAGGCCGACGGATTTGAAGAAAACCGCGGCGGGATGGCCGTTGAGCGAAGCGCCGGCGGCGATCTCGAGTGCCACTTTCTCGTTGACCGCGAACTCGAAGCGGTAGCCGCGGTTTTTTTCCGGCGGCGCGAGCAGGGCTTCGGCTATCTCCGGGGTTGGCGAGCCGGGGTAGCTGGTTATCACCGCGGTGCCGGCCTCGGCCATCGCCCTGGCCAGCGCGTGGTTGCCCATCGCCAGCGCGCTGAACCCTTCCTTCTCCGTCATCAACCCAGCCAGTGAAAGCATGTTCCCCTCCCCTTACCGGATCCCGAAAGCCGTCAGTTCCGTTTTACCGGCTGGTATTCCTTCAGATTGTCCACCGGCTGCGCGTACGGGCCGTTCCAGGTCTTTTCGAAGATATCCTCCAGCACGGCGGCGGCGGCGTGGCCTTTCACGAAGACGGCCGTGCCGCGCGAGGTGAGGAAATAGCCGGGGCCCCAGTTGGAGGTGGTGACGTAGGCGGTCTCGCCGTCCACCGACAGGTACTTGCTGTGCTCCACGCGCGCGAACGGCACGAAGCCGGCGCTATGCGGCGGCAGCGAGGAAACCTTGACGTGTATGCCGTCCGTCCTGGCCAGCGCCTTGATGTCGCGGTCGGCCTTGCCGCCCAGCGCCCAGTCGGCGACTACCAGTTCCACCTTCACGCCGCGCGCGGCCGCCTTGCGGAAGGCGGAGTCCAGTTCGGCCCAGCGCTTGGAGCCGTGCTCGGTCAGCGCGTAGGTCATAACCTGGCCGCGCACGGTCTTTTTGGCGGAATTCAGCAGCTTCAGCAGCTCGGTTATTTCGGTATCCGCGCCTTTCGGCACGAAGCCCACCGGGCTGTAGGCCAGGCTATAGGAAACCTCCGCTCCGTTGAGCTGCGCCTTCTCCGGCTTGGCGGCCGTGATCCCGGCCTTGCCCTTTTTGGAGAACATCTTGCGCGGCAGCGCGCCGCCGGCCAGCGCCCAGTCCCCGTCGAAGAGCAGCGAGAAGTCGGCGGCGGCCTTCGCGCTCTTTATGCGCACCCCCACTTCGTGGATGTGTTTGAGCGAACGCCAGTCGAAGTTCTGGCTGCCGGTATAAACCTCGGCCCCGTCGACGATGAAGAATTTGGCGTGCTGCACGCCGCCGCCGGCCGCCTTGAAATCTATCACGCGCGTCTCCACGCCGGCCTCTTTCAGCGCCGGCAGGGACTTCTCGCTCTCCTTCATCATTACCTTGTCGACGAGGAAGCGTACCTTCACGCCGCGCTTCGCGGCGTCCTTCACCGCGGCCAGCACCGGCTCCAGCACCTCGCCGGCCTGGTCGGCGATGTAGAACTGCTCGATATCCAGCGCCTTCTTCGCGGAGCCTATCATCTCCAGCCACACGGCCTGCGGCCGGGCGGCCAGCGTGGAGCCGTAGACCGTCTCGGCCGGCACGCTCTCCACGAACTGCAGCTCAGCGGCCCCCGCGGGCACGGCGGCCAGCAGCAGCGCTAAAAATATTTTCTTCATGTTCCCTCCCTAATTCTCGCACCCCGCGCTTGCCGCGCGGGGCCGATTCCGGCCCGGCCTTCGTCGGCCGGGTGCTCCACAAGGGGAACCTAAGGTTCCCCGTTTCATCGTCGCTTCGCTGAACCCCTCCTAAGAGGAGCTTCTTATACCGGCAGCACTTCTTTCTTTACCGCGCGTTTAAAATTGAATTTGGACAGCTCCCCGATGATCATGCCCGACACTATCAGCAGGCCGCCCGCGGCCTTCACCCCCACGAACTCCTCTCCGCCCCAGGTCCAGGCGAAGATGGCCGCGAACACCGGCTCCAGCGTAAAAATTATACCAACCTTGAAAGGCTCCGAGTGGCGCTGCGCCAGCATCTGGATAAAGAAGGCGGTCAGCGTTGGGAACACCGCCAGGAAGATTATCACGCCCCAGGCGTTCACGCCCGCCACCGCGAGCGAAGAGCCCCGCAGCAGCGCTATGCCGAAGGAGAGGGCGGAGACCATCCAGAACTGGTGGAAGGCCAGCAGCACGGGATCCGCCTCGGCCTTCACGTATTTGTCCGTCACTATCAGGTGGGCGGAATAGGCCGCCGCCGCCACCAGCGTCAGCGCGTCGCCGAGATTGAAGCCCTTCACCCCGCCGGTCAGCAGCCACATGCCGGCCAGGGCCAGCGCGGCGGAAAGGCCCTGCAGGCCCGTGGGCTTCTCGCGCCTGAACATGTACATGAAGACGGGGATGAAGATGATGAAGAGCCCGGTGATGAAGCCGGAGTTGGAGGCGGAGGTGTAGAGCAGGCCGGTGGTCTGCGTCAGGTAGAGCGCGGCCAGGAACAGCGACAGGAAGAAACCTTCCCGCATGTGCCGCCCTTTATCGCGCCGCTTCAGCACCCAGGGCAGCAGCAGGCCGGCGGAGATCAGGAAGCGGATGCCGACCATCACCACCGGGTCCACGAAATCCAGCGCGCCCTTGGTGACTATGAAGGTGGAGCCCCAGATGGCGGCGCAATAGAACAGGCCAATGTCAGACCAGAGTTTAGCGCGGCCCACGGGCTTCTCCATACGCAAATTATACCTTGTTTATTCCGGCTTATTTTGGCGTTCGGGATACGGCTTACCTGTCAAATCAATTAAGAATGTTACCCAAGGGGCAGCCCGCAGGCCAGACCTC
>MGUI01000049.1:30164-36381 GCA_001799895.1 Elusimicrobia bacterium GWD2_63_28 | reverse complement strand
TGACCGGCCTGTCCTCCATAGAGACCCCGCTCTCCTCCGGCGACGGCATGGACGACACCGTGGGCGACACGCTGAAGGATTCGGCGTCCTCCACGCCCGACACCCTGATCTCCATCCTGCGCCTGCACGACGAACTGAAGGACGCCCTGGTGGAGATAGGCGAGCGCGAGCGCATGATAGTGGAATACCGCTACGGCCTCACCGGCCAGACCCCGATGACCCTCAACGACATCGGCAAAAAGCTCGGCCTCTCCCGCGAGCGCGTGCGCCAGATAGAAGAGCGCGCGCTGCTGCGGCTGCGCCGCGTGGCCGCCAAGATGGGCCTGATAGAGCTGGGCCGCAAGCCCGACCACACCAACCTGCAGCCGGGCTGGCAGGCGCCCAAGGTGAAGACCGATATCCTGGGCGACGCCATACCCACCAAGCCGTACGAGCCGCGCAAGCAGGCCGGCAAGCAGAACGCGAAAGGGAAAAAATAACGGGGGCCTTATGTCTGTTACAGCCGAAGCTTTAAGCACCAAACTCAAGTCCATCATCCGCGACGTGCCGGATTTCCCCAAGCCGGGGATCATCTTCAAGGATATCACGCCGCTGCTGGCCGACCACGCCGCCTTCACGGAGCTGGTGCAGGCCTTCGCCGACGCCTACCGCGGCGCCGGCGTGACCAAGGTGCTGGGCATAGAGGCCCGCGGCTTCCTGCTGGCGGCGCCCATAGCCATGGCGCTGGGCGCGGGCATAGTGCCGGTGCGCAAGAAGGGCAAGCTGCCCTACAAGACGGTGGCCGCCTCCTACGCGCTGGAATACGGCACGGACACGCTGGAGATGCACCAGGACGCGGTGAAGCCCGGCGAAAAGGTGCTGGTGGTGGACGACGTGCTGGCCACCGGCGGCACGGCGGCCGCGGTGTGCGAGCTCGTAGAGAAGATCGGCGGCAAAGTGGCCGGCGTGGCCATGCTGATAGAGCTGGAGTTCCTCAACGGCCGCAGCAAACTCGCTGGCCGCGACATCGTATCTTTGATAAAATACTAGTTTGTTGCCCTCTTAGTTCAACGGATAGAACGGGAGTTTCCTAAACTCTAAATAGAGGTTCGATTCCTCTAGAGGGCACTCGGATTTAAAAAGCAATTAGCCAGCAAACGGAGAATTATGCCCGATACAACATGGATAGCCGGCGGCAAGGTGGAAAACACCGGCCCCAGCAAGACTGACCAGGCCCTCGGCTGGATAAAGAAGAACCGCGAGACCTTCATCGGCTCGCTGGTGATCCTGCTGGCCGTCATCATCTTCTCGGTCTACTTCTTCTTCCACTACCGCGGCCTGCGGGACACCGCCTGGAAGAGCCTCTTCATGGCCCAGCAGATGGGCTACGGCGGCAACGTGGCGCAGGCCCAGCAGCAGCTGGACGGCATTGTGGCCTCCTACGGCAGCACCAGCGCCGCGCCCTACGCCACCCTTACCAAGGGCGACATGCTTTTCGCGCAGGGCAAGTTCAAGGAAGCCGGCGCCGAATACGCCAAGATCCTCACCAACCGGGACCTCGGCGCCTTCGCCGCCTACAGCCTGGGCAAGAGCGATGAAGCGGCCGGCGACCTGGCCGGCGCGCAGGCGCAGTATTCCGATTTCCTTTCCAAGAACCCGGAACACTTCATAGCCCCCGAGGTGCACGCTTCGCTGGCCCGCGCGCAGGAACTTTCCGGCAACGCGGCCCTGGCCAAGACCACCTACGAAAAGATAGTGCTGCTCTACCCGGACACCTCCTGGGCCATGCAGGCCAAAGCCAGGCTGACGCCGCCGCAGCCCGCCAAGAAATAAAGAACTCAGCTGTAAAAAAGCCCGGCTACGCGCCGGGCTTTTTTATTGCCTCCGCCAGCGCGGAGACCCGTCCCATTTGATATATGTCATGCTTCTGACATATAAGGCATATAATTTTCTATTAATATAGATATCTTGTTGACACTATGAAACATTTTTGTAATAATAATCTTGCTCTGTAAAGGAGGCTTCCCAGGCTAGTAAATGGGGGGTCCGCCAGCCCCGGGGTATAGGGGGGAAAGCGGAGCGCCAATTTAGCGGCGCTTCTCCCGAAAGGCCGTAGGCTCCGATAAGGGGCACGGGCCCTGTCCGGAGGGGGATTCAAACCCCCTGATGGAGAGAGCAAAGGCCCCGGAAACGGGGGCTTACGACAAAACAGGAGGAGTAATTAATGAAAAAAGTAATAGGTATACTTGCGCTGCTCGTATTCGCCGGCAACATTGCCAGCGCCGAGCTGCTCAAGGACTTCAAGTACGATGGTAAAATAATCGTCAACGGTTATGCCACCAGCAACGATCAGGACGAAGATTCAGACGCCGCCGACAAAACGAGCGACGTGGACAGCTTCGTCATCCTCAATGCCGGCTTCAACCTGACCGAAGACGTGGACGCCGTTGTGTCCGCCGTGAAGTGCAGCCAGCAGTACGGCCGCGCCACTGGCGAGACCGTGGCCGCCGGCACCGCTGACGGCTTCCTGATGGAACAGGCCTACCTGAACCTGAAAGGCGTGCTGGGCATCGATCATAAACTCGGCCGCCAGTACTACGGCGAAGAGGGCGACCTGATAGTGCGCTACGGCACCAGCATGTCCAACTTCGACACCACCGCGGGCGTGCTCACCGTCAACCAGTTCACCGGCGCTATAGGCGTAGACGGCTGGACCGGCTGGTATGGCAAGGACAAGCTGACCATCCACGCAATAGCGGCCAAGAACGCCGCCAACAGCGTAGCCAACCCCAACACTGACCAGGACCTGGTCGGCGTCGTGGCCAACTACGACCTGATGGAGCCGCTGAAGATCACCGCCTTCATCTACGAGCAGAAGAACTACCAGGACGCCGTCGCCCTGCCGGCCCACAACGCCGACAAGACCATGGACGTCGTTGGTGTGAAAGGCACCGGTAAATTCCTCGGCTTCGACTATTATGGTATCCTGGCCAAGAACTACGGCCACGACCACGGCAGCGACCAGAACTACACCGGCACCGGCTTCCTGGCCGGCGCGAAGTACGACATAGAACTGGTCGGCAAGTGGACCTTCATGGGCGAGATGGCCCGCGGTTCCGGTGACAAAGAAGACAACACCATGAACACCGCCGCCGACGACAACAACAAGAACAACATGTTCACGGAAATTGCCTCTGACTACCGCCCGGGCCTCATCTGGGGCGGCGTGAAGGGCAACAACGGCATCGGCAACCTGACCGCCTGGAATCTGGGCGCCACCTGGAACACCCCGATGTTCGAGAAGCTGACCCTTGCGGGCAAGCTGTATCACTTCGGTATGACCGAAAAGGCCGTCTCCGCCGTCAACGCGCAGGAGACCGACACCATCGGCAACGAACTCGACGTGTGCGCCATGTGGCAGCACAATGAGAACGTAGCCTTGAAGGCCTACTACGCGGCCTTCATGCCTGCCGGCAAGTACGCCAAGTACGCCGCTGACAGCGCAACCGCCAAGGACGACATGACCACCCTGATCGGTGCCGCCCTCAGCGTGAAGTTCTAATAACCCACCGGTTAATAGATAAAAAGCCCCGGGGCCTCAAAGCCCCGGGGTTTTTATTTGGCCGGCCCTATAGGTAAATCTTTTTTGTTATAATTTACTTCGATGAAACGCCCGGCTTTAACCACCCTTTTAGCGGCCTGCCTGCCGCTGCTCGCGCCCGCCGCCGCGCGCGCCACCAAGCTGGACCTGTCCTCCAACGTCGAGATAAAGGCCGCCAATTACCAGAACCTGGTCTACGGCGCCGCCCGCAACTCGCAGTCCCTTTTCTCCGAGAACGCCACGCTGGGCTTTGTCATAAAGAACATCCGCCTGGAGAAGACGCAGGACTCCACCATGGACGTGGGCATTGTGCTGCAGAGCATAGGCAACGGCGCCTCCACCAACACCCTTTCCTCGCCGCAGTTCGTTGAGGCCGCGCAGCGCCTGCCCAACGCCAACGGCACGCCCTACGTCAGGAACGCCTACGTAAAGATCTACAAGCTCATGCGGCCCAATATCACCGCCACGCTGGGCCGGCAGGACTTCACGCTGGGCCAGGGCATCACCCTGGCCGGCGGCGACCTGGGCCTGACCGGCGGGCGCCTGGAGATAGACAACCTGGTCCGCCGCGTGAAGGTGGACCTGTTCGCCTTCCGGCCTTTCGAGGACGGCCGCTACCTGGGCGTGACGGGCGCCTCCGTGTATTACCCGGCGGCCGAAGGCCTGTGGAACGTCTACCATTTCTGGGAAAAAGACGCCTACGGCGGGCAGGACATCCTTTTCAACGCGCGGTCCAGGACCAAGAAATTCACCGGCGTCCGCTACTTCCTCAGCCAGAAGCAGCTTACCTTCGACGGCGAGGCCGTGATCCAGCGCGGCGAGGCCAAGCGGGTAGGCGGCGGCACCGGCAAGTACGAAGGCCACGCCTTCATGCTGAAAGGCTCCTGGAACCAGGACGTGGCCTTCTTCGGGCCTTCCCGCCTGCGCCTGGGCTACGGCCGCTCGTCGGGCAATTCCGGGGCCGATTCCACCGTGGACACGGCCTTCTTCCCGTCCTGCGGCACCAAGTACAGCGGCTTCGAGCGCAAGGGCTACGGCGCCATAGCCGGGGCCAGCCTCTACGACTTCGTAAAGACCTCTTCCACCGCCAACGGCCTGCCCTACGGGGTTTCCGGCCTGAACGTCATCAATATCGGCGCCGACCTGCCCTACAAGAAGCTGATGCTTTCGGCGGACCTTTACAAGTTCCGCGCCTCCAGGAATTCCAACCCCGACGGCTCGCTGCAGATAGCCAGCGAATTCGACCTGAAGGCCTCCTACCCGCTGGGGGACAATCTCCGCATAGACGCCGTTTACGCCACTTTCACACCGCTTGGCCTGTACCCCTCAGGCACCGAAGCCAAGCTCATCTACGGGGCTGTCTCGGCCAAATTCTGACGGGCCCTGCCCGGCCTGCGTTAATTTCTACCACTTACAGCGCTTTAACCCAAAAACAAACCGGCCCCAAGCCGGTTTTTTCATTGGATGCCGCGCCGGCGGCTCCCCGGCTAAAGCCTGGAAGGGGGGGAGCGCCGCCGCCCTCCAGGCGCACCCGGATAGCGGACAAGCCCCAGAAAAGGGGGGAAAAAGAGGCTATTTCCCCTCCCCCGCAGCCCCAAAAACGGCTTTACGGCCTCCGGTAGGGGGCAAATAGCCCCAAAAACAGGCAGAATTGCAGCCTTTCCAACCCGTATAATGGGCCTATTATCAGACCTCAGCCAGGCATAGCCGCGGCCAGCCTGCAAAAGCCAGCCGGAGCGGCCCTGCCGTCGACAGTTATGCACAGGTTATCAACAATTGTTGACATATGACTGGCATATGACCGCCATATATTGACATATACGCTTTTATATGCTATACTATTGACATATAAGACCACAGAGACGCCGGGGCAAGGCCAATAATAGCCTAAAAATACCACGAGAAGGCGCATATGAATTACAAACTCAGGATCAAGCATCAATCAGGAGCCGAATTCGAGGCCGAAGGCCCTGCGGAGTTCATCCTAAACGAGAAAGAAGGCTTCCTGAAGAGCCTGCCGGCAGCCCAAGAGGCCGCCCCGGGGACAGGGCAGAGGCCGCTGGCAGCGCCCGAGCCCGGCCAGGAGCCCGACTGGAGCGCCCTGGCGGACGACAAAAATGGCTCTATAATACTAAGGAATAAGCACCTGGGGCTTAAGGCCGGCGCCGCGGCCCTGCTGATCCTGGCCGCCGAAGCGCAGCTGAAAGGCAGCCGCGAACTGAGCGCCATAGCCTTATCCAAGGCCGTAAAGACCTCCGGCTATACCCCGGGCAGGCTGGATAGAGTACTGGCTAAAGCCCTAAAAGAAGGCCTGGTAAAAGCCTCCGGGACCAAGCGAAACAGGGCCTACCAGATAACCGACCGGGGCCTGGAAATGGCCTGGCTGGAAGCCAAAAAACTGGCAAAATAAGGCCGCCCAGGCCCCAAGCCAGCCAGGATCTACCCGTCCGACACCCACAAAGCGGCAGGACCAAGCTCGGAGCGGGACAAAACCAGCCACAAGCCCAAAACCGCGGCCCCAAAACACCACCAAGCCGGAAACGCGCAAACCGCGCCAAAACAGCCAAAAACATACAAAACAACCAGGGCAAGGCCATCTCCCCCTTGGCTCGGATATAACTTACGATAAGATATATT
>MGUI01000049.1:0-30139 GCA_001799895.1 Elusimicrobia bacterium GWD2_63_28 | reverse complement strand
GATAAGATATATTATGTTAACTTATCAATCCTCCTGCACCCAGTGCCGTATCTAACAAATAGAATTAGCATATTTCAAATAGTGCTTGTTTTATAAGCATTATTCAAGAGTATCTCACATCGTTTATAGTATTTTATTACTGGCAGTCAAAACCCCGCCTGGAACACAGGCGCCGGTTGAAGTTCAAGTCGCGCATTTTCAAAAATCAGCCAGATTTTGAAAAACTGAAAACCGGGAAAGAGGCAAATTCAGCCAAAACCGGGGCCGGTCAAAAACACCATCAAAAGCCTGAAAAGGCCGGGATCCATAATCCCGGAAAAGTTGCCAACTTTCAAAAGACCTTAAACCGGGCCTGGCGGGGGACGCAGCCCAGGAGCCCAGAGCCACCCCCCCACTCCCAAATCCCCCTCCAGGAGCTCCCGGGAGCCCCAAAAAGGCTGAAAATCAGCCAACTTTTAAGCAATTAATAGATACCAGGAGGCTGGAAAGGGGGCAAAAGAGCCAAAATTTGCCTCCCGCCAAAATACCAACAAGCCAAAATGAGGCAAAGAGGCAGCTGACCGGCCTGATTTTGAGGCCGATCGAAAATACCATGAAGGCCCGAAAACCGCCCTGGAGGCACAAGGAGGCGGCTGGGAAAACACAAAGAGGAGTTTACGGGGAGAAAACAGGGAGGGAAAAAATAGTCAAAATGAGACGGACGCCTGCAGAGGTTTCTCCTGGTGGTGGGGTAATACCCGGATTCGCCGCCCCATAACAGGCAAAAAGGCGGAAAAGGCGGTTTTGAGCCCAAAAAACCGTCCCGGGAAACACAAAGAGGGCAAAACCTGGCTGTGTTCAGTCAAAAATGGGCCCCTGCCGGCAAAAGACGGCGGAAAAGGCTTAAAAGAGGTTAATTTACTAACGGCGGTAGGTTTGGATTATCGCGGGGATTATCAGCAGGTAACCGGTCAGCAGGAGGGCCGGGGAAACTATCGCCCAGCCGTTCCTCCCCCCCGGATCAACTTTATGCAGCAGCGCGTAGCCGGAAACTATCAAAACCGCGGCTGAAAGCCAGAGCCAGCGGCTGCCGGGGGCTTTCCCCCCGCTGCCCGGGGCGGCGGCGGGGCTGCCCCTGCTGATTACAGGGGACAGGGCGCTTTTTTTCTTTCCGGATCTCTTTGCCACAGGTATTGGAGGGACGCGGCCGCCGGCCCTTGGAGGGCCGGCCCTTTCCGCGCTGGGTCTAAGGCTGGGTTTTCAGCTTGAGCTCGAGGCGCTGCTTGGTGAAGTCCAGCATGGACTTGGCCGCGGGGTCCTGCTCGGCGGCGTAAAGCTCTTCCACGAACTGCAGGCTGCGGGCGTCGCCCACGGCGGCGATCACATTGAGCGCCTGACTGCGGAGGCCGGGCTCCGGCGAGCGCACGAATTCATAAGCGGTCTGAAGGCCGTCGTTCATGCCCAGCTTGGACAGCGCCAGGGCGGCTTCCACCCTGACCTGGTCCGTCTCCGGCGCGGCGAGCAGCTTCACCATCCCGGGCCCGGCGGACTTCTCGCCGATATTGCCGAGGGACTTTATGGCTTCCAGCCGGACGTACTGGTCGGGATCTTTAAGGGCGGCCGTTATGGCGGGGACGGATTTTTTGGACTGCAGCTGGCCCAGGGCGGCGATGGCCGCGCGGCGCAGGTTAGTGTCCTTCTCGCCCACCAGGGCGGCCACCTCGCCCTCAGCCGGGGCGTATTTGAGCACGCCCAGGGTGTGCAGGGCGGAGTAGCGCACGGCCGGCTGCGGGTCCTTGAGGGCCTTTACCAGCGCGTCGCCGGAGCGCTGGTCCATTATATAGGAAAGCGAAATGGCGGCCTGCTGGCGCACGGCGGGGTCGGAATCCTTCAGCAGCAGCTCGCTGAGTTTGGGGGAAGCTTCAGTCCAGTTGAGCATGCCCAGGGCGTCGGCGGCGGCCTGCCGCACGCGCGGGGAGTCGTCGGCGAGCGCGTTCAGCAGCTCCGGGGCGCTCTTAGCGCTGCGGTTCTGGCCCAGGAAATCCGCGGCCTGCCTGCGCGCGGCGGGGTCCTTGGACTTCAGGTTGCGAATGGCGTCATTTACGGGGTCTGGCGCCTGTACGGCGGCGGTAGAGGCGGCGACCGCCGGCTTGGGAGCCGGCTTGGCGGCGGGCTTGGCGGCCGCTTTTTTAGCCGCGGGCCTGGGAGCGGCCTTGGGCGCAGCCGTCTGCGCGCAGACCAGCAGGGCCGGAGCTAAAAGCAGGGTGAGGAATAAAGACATCTTTTCGCTGTTCTTCATAAATTGAATTTTAGCATAAAAAAGCGCGTTCTTTGCCGGGTCAGAACAGTGGGCCCAGGTAGAAATAAAAGATCTTGCCGCCGTCGGAAGTGCGCACGGCGTAGTCGAAGCTGAGCACCAGCTGGAAAGCCTGCAGGATAAAGGTGTGCACGTTCACCCCGGCCCCGACGGCGCTGCGCACCCCGGACATCCTGAAATCCCTCAGCTCCCCCCCGCCGCTCCAGCCGTAGGCCGAGTCCACGAAGAGCTTGCCGTAGATCCCCTTGAAATAGAAATCAGGGAACATATACCACATGTAATAATTCAGGTCCTTGACCAGCGGCACGCGCAGCTCGGCGTTGTTCATGATCACGCCGGGCTTCTCGTTAAGGGAAGAGGTGCTGGAGAAGCCGCGCACCCCGCCCAGCCCGCCGAAGTCGAAGACGCGCCTGTCGCGCCCGGTGCTGCGCCCGGCCAGGAAGCGGTTCACGAAAGCCGCACGCTTGGACAGCGGGAAATACTTCAGGTACTGCGCCAGGTAGACGTCGTACTTTAAATTGCCGCCGGCGTTCTCGCCCGCCGTCAGCCAGGAGAACTCGGTCCTGGACCCGCGCACCGCCGTCAGGTAAAGGCCGTCCACGGTGTCGCGCACGTAGGCCGTCTGCAGGGCGCGCGTGCGCAGCTTCTCGGTATAGGAGATGTCCTCGTAGTCGTTGCGCTCGTCCTTGGCCAGCGCGAAGGCCTCCACGCGGTTGTGCCGGTCGAAGGGCCAGGCCGTGCCGGCGGCGTGGCGGAAATAGCGCTTGTCGTATTCCAGCCCGTCGGCGCCGGTGACGCCGCTATAGGTCAGCGCGGTGGTCTGCAGGAACACCGGCATGCGCCAGCGGACGTAGGAATAGGCGGCCTGCAGGCTCAGGAAATCGGCCCCGGAATTGTAATTGAGGTAGAGGCTCAGGTTGTGGCGGCCCAGCATGTCGGAGGCCTGCCAGTAGTTCATCCAGAAAAGGCCGCCGGGAGACGAGAACATGAAGGCCGGGAAGAACAGGTCGGTGGAAGCCTTGAAGCGGTAGGGCAGGAAAGCCCCGGTGGAAGGCTTCACCTCGAAAGCCCCGCCGGAGACCGGCTCTCCGCCCGGCAGCTTTTCATACAGGAAGTTCTCGGGGGCGGCCGCGTAAACATCCATGCCGCCGCGCCGGAAGGCGGAGAAGTAAACCTTCTCGCCGGAAACGGCCGGGGTGAAAACCCCGCCCAGGCTGCGCGTCAGCCGGGTGATCTCGCCGGAATTTTCGCGCCGGTAAAGTTCAAAATCATAGCCGGCGTCGCCGATGAAGTACACGGCGGAGCCGTCCGCGGAGTAGACCGGGTCGTAAACGCTGCCGCCGGGCAGCGGGAATACTTCCGGAGCCCCGCCGGGCCGCAGCAGGCAGAGGGCGCGGGCGGGCCCGCTGGAGCCGTCGACCTCGCAGGAATAAGCCAGCGCGCTCCCGTCGGGCGAATAGGCCGGAGAGGCCTCGTCCTGCGCGCTGACGGTCAGGCGGCTGGCGGCGGCCAGCGGCAGGTCCCCGCCGGCGGCCAGCGCCTCCACCGGCAGTTCGTAGAGGTCGTTGAACGCGCCGTTCATGCCGACAAAGACCACTTTTTTCCCGTCCGGGGAAAAGGCGGGCTGGCGGACTTCGGCCAGGCCGGCAACCCCGGTCCGGGAGACCGCCCCGGAAGCCGGCTCGTAGAGGTAAAGGTACTCGCGGTGATTCTTCTGGCCGGAAAAAGCCAGGTATCTGCCGTCGGGGGACCAGGCCAGGGAGCGCAGCGGCTTGGTGAAGCGGCCGTAAGGGATATTCTCGGCGCCGGCCGAGAGGGCGGCCAGGCGCCGCTCTTTCCCGGAAGCCAGGTCTTTCACGCGCACTTCCGGCGGGTGGCCTGAGCGCGTCGAGAGGAAGGCCAGCCGGCGGCCGTCCGGGGAAAGGGCCGGGGCCACGTTGAACTCAGGGATATTCTGCGTCCCGCGCGTCAGGCGGGCGCCGTAGTAGTCCGGCTCCTGCAGGCGCTCTTCTTTGGCCTCGGCGAGGTATTTGAACTCCAGGTATTCCGCGAATTTTTTTTCGAAGGCTTCCAGGTCGGCCCCGATCATGGGCAGCAGCACCGAGCCGGCCTCGTAGCGGCTGCGGAACAGTTCCAGCATCTTGCGGGGCTTGTCCTCTCCGTACTGCTCCGCCAGGAAGCGGATGGCCTGGCCGCCGGTCTTGTAGGCCAGCGTGGTCTGGTGGGGCTTGAGGTGCGCGAACTGGTTAAGCCTGTTAAGCGGGATCAGCCCGCCCGACAGCACGGCGTCGCGGACGTAGAGCTTCTCCACGGCGTAGTCGGAGAGCCCCGTCTCGTATTCGGCGATGCCCTCCATCATCCAGAGCGGGTAGATGTAGGTCTTGAGGATGCGCGCGCTTTTCCAGAAGCCGTCGATCAGCACGCTGAACTGCATCTCGTGCGCGAACTCGTGCTCTATCACGTCCTTCAGCCAGCCCTTCGAGCCGTCGGACCAGACCATGAAGCGGTCCTTGAAAGGCTCAGTCAGGCCGCCCACCCCGTCGGAAACGTGGGTGACGGCAGTCTGCTGCATGTCGTTCTGCGTGGCGTAGAGGAAGAACGGGATGCGCTTCTGCAGGCCCGGGTTCAGGTCGGCGGATTCGCGGCGGTAGGCGTCTTCCAGCACCCCGGAGGCGTAGGCCAGCCAGGGCTCGGAGGCGGGGTAGTAATGGATGTCGAAATGGGAGGTGGCGTAAACCTTCCATTCAAAGTCTTTGATGATGACCTTGTTCTCGTCCGCGGCGCGCGCAGGGGCGCAGAACAGGGCCGCCAGCAGGGCGGCGGCGGGTAGTTTGAAAATAGCGGGGATTCTCATCGGGGAGGACCCAGGGGCCTTACTTCTTTTTAGCGGCGGCTTTCGCCCTGGCTTTCTCGGCGGCCGCGCGCGCTTTTTCCGCCGCGGCCCGGGACTTTTCAACTTTCGCCAGCAGGGTGCGCCCCTCTTCGTGGCCGGGGCTGGCCTTCTGCAACTCCGTCAGGTAGGCGAAGGCGGCCTCTCCGTCCTTGTTCTTCCAGGCGGCGTCGCCGGCCATCCAGTACAGGGCCGCCTGGTCGGCGAAGGCGCCGGAAACGGGCGCGGCCCCGGCGGCCTTTTTAAGCAGCGCCTGGGCGGCGGGGTACTCCTTCAGCTCGTATTTAATGCGGCCCTCGGCGTAATCGGCCAGGAAGGCCCCGGCGCCGCCCTTGGCGCGCAGGTCCGAGAGCTGGGCGGCGTAATCCTGCTTGTTCTTCCAGCGGGCCAGCGCCAGGTTCTCCAGCAGCACCGGGTCGTCGGCGCCGTCGCGCAGCAGCGCCTCGTATTCGCGCACGGCCCCGGGGAAATCCCCGGCGCTGTAGTAAAGCTTGGCGAGCAGCATGCGCACCTCGGTGTCGCCGGGGAAATTGTTGAGGAACTTGCGGTATTCCAGCGCCGCGAAGTCGTAGAGCCCTACGGCCTGGTACATCACCCCGAGGTAGTAGAAAGAGCGCGCGTCGGCCAGGCCCAGCGCGCGGGCCCGCTCCAGGTCCGCTATGGCCTCCACGTAGCGCGGCTGGCCCAGCTGGAACTTCAGCCGGCCGGCCTCGTCGAGCGCCTTGATGTCGCCGGGCCTCTCAGCGAGCGTTTTCGACAGTTCCGCCAGGCGGCGCTCCGCCCGGGCGGACTGCATGAACTGCGACTGGGAACGGGGGAATTCCGGCAGCGGCCCCCGCCCCTTGGCCATAAAAATGTAAAGCGCCGCCAGCACAATGAAGAGAAACATGCCGAGCGGCGCTCCGTAAGCGTGTAGAAGTTTGTTGAGCGCGTCCTTTAAGGCAGGACGCTTCTCATAACTCACCTTCATCCTCCGAGTTCTCCAGGAGGATCTGCCCCAGCGTCAGCGACGGGGCGCCCTTCAGGTACTGCGCCATGCGCTTGCGGTCTTCCATCTCCTCGGCGCGCTTCGCCGAGAGGATCAGGCGGAAATTGGAGGAATTTATCCCCACGACGATACCGCTGAGCTCGGCCCCCTCCTTGGGGGCGCCGTCGGCGCCGTAATCCTCGGCGGAGACCCAGCCCTCGGTCAGCTCGCCGATCTTCACCACCGCGCCCTCGGGGGCCACGGAGACCACCTTGCCCTTAACGCGGGCGAAGCGGGCGAACTTGCGCTTGAGCATGTCCACCGGGTTGGGCATCAGCTGCTTGAGGCCGAAAGCGATCTTCTCGCCGTCCCTGTCCACGGCGAGCACCTTGCACTTCACGCGCTGGCCGCGCTTGTAGGTCTTCAGGGCCTCGAGCGGGTTGCGCCAGGCCACGTCCTCGGCCGCCACGGAACCCTCTATGCCCTGGAAGCGCACCAGCAGCGCGTCCTCGGTTACCTTGGAGACCACGCCGCGCACGACGTTGCCGGGGGCCACTTCGGACAGCACCTCGCCGCGGCGCTGTTTCTCGTCCTCTTCCAGCACCTGCCGGCGGGACACGACCACCTTGCGTTCCTTCTCGTTAAAGTCGGTAATGTAAAACTTGATCTTGGCGTTCGGCGGCAGGTAATGCTTGTGCGCTCCGCCCAGTTCGGACAGCGACAGCGGCATGAAGGCGCGCATGCCGGAAATGTCGACGATGTAGCCGCCCTTCACGAGCTCGGTGACCTTGCCCTTCACCCGCTCCTTGGCCTCGAACATCTTCTTGGTCATTTCCCAGGCGGCCTTCTCGCGGGCGCGCCGGTGGGAGAGCATGGTGTAGCGGCCCTCGCCGCCCTTCTTCTCGAGCACGGCCTGCACGTCGTCGCCGGCCACGGGGGGCTTCTCGTCCTGGAAATCGGCCAGCGGGATGGCGCCCTCTTTCTTCTCGCCTATGTCCACCAGCACCAGGTCGGCGGTGACCTGCACCACCCGCACCGAAACCACGCCGCGGGACTGGACCTTTTCGGCGACCTGCGCCTCTGCCTTCAGCAGGTCCGCCATCGAGAGTTCTTCCTCGTGGCCCGGCTCCGGCTTAACGTTTTCCTGGTCGGGGTGGGGGGTCTGGTTGGTTTCCATGTGCTACTGCTCCTCTGATATAGAAAAAATATCGGACATCACCGCTTCTGAAAATCTGGCGTAAGCGGCCTTCAGGTCCCCGTCCGCGGGCGGCTCGAAGGTCCTCAGGGCGCCGTACTTAATAGTTATTTTACCTAATTTTGAGAAGTTATCGCTGTTAAATATCCGCGCGCACAGCACCGGGGCGCCGGACTTGTGGGCCATCAGCGCCACGCCCGCCTTGGGCTTCAGCACCCGGCCCTTGGCCCGCGTGCCCTCCGGGAAGATGAACAGGCAGCCGCCGCGCTTCAGGGCGGTCAGGCAGCCGCGCAGGGCGCCCAGGTCCCCCCCTTCCCGCACCCTGTCCACCGGGATGGCGCCCCAGCGGGGCAGAAAATAGCTCAGGGGCCAGATGGAGAACAGCTCTTTCTTGGCGATGATGTTGGGCAGCCGGACCAGGGCCAGGTAGGAAAGCAGCGCGGGCGGGTCGGCGTTAGAGAGGTGGTTGCAGGCTACAATGAGCGGGCCGGACGGCGGGATTTTCTCAAGCCCGACGACTTTTATGCGGTTGGCCAGGCGGAAAAAGGTCCTGAAGAACAAGTAGACCAGCAGCAGCAGGAGGGGCCGTTCTTTGTGGGGCTCGGCCGGCATTATTTGCGTTCCGCGGCGCGCCCGGAAAGTGCCACGATAGCGTCCACCACCTGCTCGCGCGGCAGCGCGGTGGAATCCAGGTAATGGGCGTCGTCCGCCTTGCGCAGCGGGTTGTTCTGGCGCCCCGAATCCTGCGCGTCGCGCTTGATTATAAAATCCAGGATCTCGGCGTAGTCGGCGGGCAGACCCTGTTCTTTGAGCTGGCCCACGCGCCGGCGGGCGCGCGCCTCGGGTGAGGCGTCCAGGTACACCTTCAGCTCGGCGTCGGGGAAAACGTTGGTGCCGATGTCGCGGCCTTCCATCACCACGCCGCCGGCCAGGCCGGCCTGCCGCTGCATGTCCTTCATGAAGAGCCGCACGCCCGCCAGGCGCGCTATGCCCGACGAGGCCCTGCTGACGCGCTCCTCGATGAGCTCCACGGCCAGCGTGCGGCCGTCCAGCGAGACGTCGGCCTCGGGGCCGGCGCCCTTGGGGAAGGCCCATTTGGCGGCGCGGGCCAGGGCGACGAGGGCGCCATCGTCCTCCAGGCTGACGCCGAGCTCCAGCGCCTTCCAGGCCAGCGCCCTGTACATCTTGCCGGTGCTGATAAAGCTGTAGCCCAAGCGCCCGGCGACGAGCTTGCCTACGGTGGACTTGCCCACCCCGGCGGGCCCGTCGATGGCGATGACGATGCCGTTGGCGCGCATTACCTTGCGACCGCCACCTTGTTGGGAAGGTTGGCCTCGTTCTCCATGCCGAGCTTGCGCAGCGGCCGCACCCACTTGGTGAAAGCGGAAGGCTTCAGGGAGTATTCGTGCACCAGGCGCGCCACCTCGCTGATGGGCTGGTAGCTCTCCCAGTTCAGGCGGAGGATGCGCACGCCGGCGTCCTCCATCTCCTCGATGAATTCGTAGTAGTTCTCCTGCAGGCTTTTGAGGTAAGAGGGGTCGATGGCCTTCTCCATGTTGCGGCCGCGGGACTTGATGCGGGCGATCGAGGTCTCGACGCGGCAGTCGAGGAAGATCATCAGCTGCGGGAACACCATCTCGCGCAGCACCATGTTGTCGAACAGGTCCAGGTAGGTGTTGTAGTCCATGTCGGAGATGATCTTGTCCGGGTGCTTGTTGAGCATGCGGGCGAAGATGGTGTCTTCCCAGATGGTGCGGTCCTGCACCACGCCGCGGATCTTGCCGAGGCTGATGCGGGAGACGAATTCGCGGTGCTGGCGGAAGCGGTGGTTCAGCAGCCAGATCTGCATTATGGTGCCGTACTGCTTCATGTCGCCGTAAAAGCCTTCCAGGTACGGGTTTCCCCCCACCTCTTCGAGCACCGGCTCGAAGTTGAGGGCTTTGGCCAGTTCCATGGTGAGCGTGGACTTGCCCACGCCGATGATACCCGCTATGCCGATATAGCCTTCTGCGAACATAATTCCTCCGTGCCTCTGGATGCCTGGACTAGCTCTTGGTAACGTCCTGTTCGATGCCCTTTATGGCCAGCAGCACGTCGTCGGGGTTGGACGCCGCCTGTAAAATGTCTTCCAGCTTGGCCAGGCCTTCCTTGTGCATTTTAACCAGCGACTGGTTGAAGGTCTGCATGCCGTAGAAGCCGCCCTTCGCGATGGCCTGCACGATGGCGTCAAGCGTGTTGTCGGCTATCATCTTCTTCACGTGCGGCGTGGCGGTCAGGATCTCCACCGCCGGCAGGCGGCCGCCCTTGGTGCAGGGCAGCAGGCGCTGCGAGATGATGCCGCGCAGGCTCTCGGAGAGCTGCATGCGCACCTGCGTCTGCTGGTGCGGCGGGAACAGGTCGATGATGCGAGAGATGGTCTGCACGGCGTTCATCGTGTGCAGCGTGCCGAACACCAGGTGGCCGGTCTCGGCGGCGCTGATGGCCGCCTGCGTGGTCTCCAGGTCGCGCATTTCTCCGACGAGGATGATGTCGGGGTCCTGGCGCATGGCCGCGCGCAGCGCGTCCACGAAGCTGGTGGTGTCGGCGCCCAGCTCGCGCTGGCTGATGATGCACTTCTTCTCGACGAAGGAGAACTCTATCGGGTCCTCGATGGTGATAATGTGCGCGTCCCAGCTGGCGTTGAGGTACTCTATCATCGCGGCCAGCGTGGAGGTTTTGCCGGAGCCGGTGATGCCGGTCACCAGCACCAGGCCGCGCTCGTTGGTCAGGATCTTCTTGATGGAGTCCGTCGGCATCCGCAGGTCCTCGAACGTCGGGATCTTGGCCGGGATGTGGCGGATGGCGACGCCGGTCTTGCCCTTGTGCAGGAACACGTTAAAGCGGAAGCGGCCCAGCTCACCGCCCTCGTAGGAGAAGTCGCACTCGTGCTTCTCCTCGAAGATGCGCTTCAGGCGCGGGGTCATCATCGGGGCGACGATGTCCTGCACTTCCTTCTCGGTCATGTTGGAGGAGTTGATCGGCGTGATGGCGCCGTTGATGCGCAAAAACACCTGGGAGTCGCCGCGGATGTGCGTGTCCGACGCCTTGTTCTGCACCATCACTTTCAGCAGCAGGTTAAGGTTGATCGCCATAAATGTTCTCCCCCCGCGCGCTCACTGCAGCCTGCGCGTCTTGTCGCGGCGCAGGTACGCCGGCTTGTCAAAGTCCTCGCCCGAAGGGGCCGCCGGCTCCAGCCGCAGGGCTTCGCCGTCGAGCCGGCGCGGCCGGCCGGTGCGGTCCAGCGCGCGCCTGCGGCCCAGCTCGCCGGCCAGGTCGTTGCGCTTGGCCGTGAAGCCGGTGGCGATCACGGTGATCTTCAGCTCGTCGCCCAGCGTGTCGTCGAAGGCCTGGCCATACTTTATCAACGCCTCCGGGTTGGCGTTCTTGCTGATGTACTCCATGGCCTCGTGCACTTCCACCATCATGATGGCCCTGGAGGCCGTGAAATTTACCAGTATACCCTTGGCCCCGTCGATGACGGCGCTCTCGAGCATCGGGGAGTGGATCGCCTTCTTGGCGGCGTCGATGTGGCGCTGCGGGCCTGAGGCGCTGCCTATGCCTATCAGCGCCTCGCCGGACTTGCTCATGATGCGGCGCACGTCCATGAAGTCCACGTTGATGGCGCCCGCCCTGGTTATCACGTCGGAGATGCCCTGGATGGCCTGGCGCAGCACGTCGTCGGCCAGCCGGTAGCCCTCCTCGGTGCTGGTGGTGCGGTTGACCTCGGAAAGGATGTGGTCGTTGGGGATGACCAGCAGGCAGTCGGCGTGGGAGCGCATCTCGTGGATGCCGGCCTGCGCCTGCTCGGCGCGGGTCCTGCCCTCGAAGCCGAACGGGCGCGTGACCACGCCTATCACCAGCGCGTTGGGATTGGATTCCTTGGCGGTCCGGGCCACCACCGGCGCGGCCCCGGTACCGGTGCCGCCGCCCATGCCGGCAGTCACGAAGAGCAGGTCCGCGTCGGCCACGGCCTCGCGCAGCAGTTCCACGGACTCGGTAGCGGCCGCCGCGCCCTTCGCCGGGTCGCCGCCCACGCCGAGGCCCTTGGTCAGGCTCTCGCCGATCTGTATGCGGTTCGGGGCCTTGCTGCGGCGCAGGTCCTGCGCGTCGGTATTCACCGCGACGAACTCCACCAGGCGGATATCGGCGTCCACCATGCGGTTCACGGCGTTGCCGCCGCCCCCGCCGACGCCTATCACCTTTATCACGGCCTCGCGGTCGCGGAAATCGTTGTTGTAGCGTATCCTGTTTTCAGACATAAGGCAAAGCCCGGCCCGCGCGGCTGAAATTTAAAAAAGGTCCTTGAACCAGCGCCAGAACTTCTTCTCCATCGAGCCCCCGCGCGCCGGCGCGGAGATGTCGGCGGTCCAGCTCTTTAAATGCGGGTAGCAGACCAGCGCCACGGCCCCGACGAAGGGCTGCGTCATGTACTCCTCGGGGCACTGCAGGATCTCCTGGGCCGGCAGGCCCAGGCGCGACTGGCTCAGGTCCAGCATCACCTCGGCCGCCTCCGGCATGCCGCGCAGCAGGGCGTTGCCGCCGGTCAGCACCGCGCCGCCGGGCAGGTCCTGGTAGCTGGAGGTCTGCACCGCCTGGCTGACCTTCTCGAAGATCTCCTCGGCGCGGGGCTGGATGAAATCCAGGAGCTCGCGGGGCTTCACCTCTTTCTTGGTGCGGCCGTCGAGCTTGGTGACCGTGAGGGGGCTGTCCTCCTCGATGATCTTGGAGAGGACCGCGCCGTGCTTTTCCTTGATCTCCTGCGCGGAGGCGATGGTGGTGCCGAGGCCGTAGGCGATGTCGCGGGTGATGCTGTCGCCGCCCAGGGCGATCTCGCGCGAGAAATGAATGCTGCCCTCGGAGTAGATGCCGATGGAGGTGGTCTGGCCGCCCGCGTCTATCAGGATGCAGCCCAGCTCCTTCTCCTCCTCGGAGACCACGAGCTCGCCGACGGCGAGCAGCGTGTAGATGGTTTCCACCACCCTGAAGCCGCCTTTGTGGACGGACTTGACCAGGTTGTTGATGGCGGGGCTGGCGGCGGTGATGATGTGCACGCCCACCTCCAGCAGCGCGCCCTCCATGCCGACGGGGTTCGGCACGCCGCGCTGGCGGTCCAGGGAGAAGCCCTGGGGGATCACGTGCAGGATCTCGCGGTCCGGGGAAAGCTGGAAGGCCTTGGCGGTCTCGATCACGTTGGCGACGTCCTCGCCGGTGATCTCCTTGTCGGTGCGGGCGATGTTGTAGGCGCCCTTGCTGTCGAAAGCCTGGATGTGCGCGCCGCGCACGCCGAGGTAGACCTCGCCCACGACCTCGTTGGCCTTGCTCTCGGCGGCGTCCATCACGTGCTCGACGGCCCGGGCAGCCTCCTCTATGTTGACGACGACCCCGCCCTTGAGGCCCTTGCAGGGCATGGAGGCCCCGGCGAGCACCTTTATCTTGTTATGCTCTTCGTCGCGCTCTGCTATTATGCAGGTCACCCGGCCCGATCCCATGTCAAGCCCGGCGATAATCTCGGATTTTCCCATATGGTGCTCCAGCAAGAAACCTTATGTCTGCGGCGCCGGCGAAAGCCGGCTGTCAGGGCTGCTTTAATGCGGAAACGAAAATCTTCCCTTCCCTGAAACTCCGCAGGTCCGCGCGCAGCGGGCCTCCGGACTTCAGGAGGGCGTCTTTCATTACTTCGTTCAATCTTAATATTTTTAAGCGCGTAAATTCAAATTCCCCCCAGAGCACCTCCGAACCGTCCGCCAGTTTCAGGCGGCAGTCCCAGGAGGCCCCGTCGCAGCGCAGGCGCACCGGGGGAGAGTAGAAAAGGCCGGCCTGCGGCTTCAGCCCCGCCAGGAAGGCGGCCAGCCCGGGCGCGGGGCGCGGGGCGCCGCGCAGCTCTATGGCGAAAGGCGCGGCGGCGCCCCCGGAAAGGTCCTCGGGCAGGAACCTGCCGGTGACGCCGAGGTAGGCGGTGGCCCCGTCGGCCAGCACGGGCGCCACGGTCTCTTCCGGGACGGCCTTCACGGTGGCCTTGCGGGTAAGGAAATTCCTGGAGACCTCCACGGAGGCCAGGCCCGGGTGGCGCCGCTTCAGCTCGCGCGCCAGCTCGGCGGCCCGGCGCGAGCTGAAGGATTTTTTCAGGGCGGCCCCGGCCAGTTCCCTGACCGAGGCGGAGGCCTCGGGCGAGGGGCAGTTCACGTCGAAGGTTTCGGGCTTGAAAGAGAAGCGGTCGGACAGGACCCGGCGGTAGGTTTTAACCGCGGCGCCGGCGAGCCACGCGGAGAGGAGCAGGCCCAGCGTTACGCCGGCGGCCAGGCCGCCCCGCCGCAGCAGCTGGTTGCGCACCTTGCCGCGCACCTTCACCCGGATCCTTCGTTTGGTCGCCATGTGTTGGATACATTATATGAAAGTTTCCGGTTTTATACATGGTTGCGGCACCCGGAATAAAAGGAGCGCTTGTGTACTTCGGGATTTTTGCTATAATTGGAATGCAGTTTGGAAATCAGGCGCCCGTAGCTCAGTGGTAGAGCATCCGCCTTTTAAGCGGGTGGCCGCGCGTTCGAATCGCGCCGGGCGCACACCCTTTTCATGGGCATACGAACCAAACTCATCCTCTTCATCCTGGCCCTCCTGACCGCCATCTCGGCGGTAATGGCTTTTTTATTCATACACAACGAGTGGGCTTCCATTTCGGCCAACAGCCAGCGCAAGAACCTCCAGATCCTGCTGGCCATGTCCGAAGTCTGCAAGGAGCAGCACGCCTCCGGGGGCAAATCCTCGGCCTACCGCTATTTCAAGACTTTCCTTAAGACTCCCGAGATCATAAAGGTCTCCTGCGAAGTTCCGGGCGGGCGGGTCTTCATGCAGGACCGCTACTACACGCCCACCCCGCAGCCGTTCAGCCTCAGTTTTAAGAAGTTCTCACCCCCCAGCACAGGCGTCTGGGAGCCCCGCAGCGACAACGGCGTGGAGATCCTCAGGGCCTCTTTCAAGGCCCGCAGCCGCGGCGCCGAAATAACCGCTCGCGTGGATTTTTCCACGCAGCTGATCTCGCAGGAGATGGACTCTTCGCTGCGGCAGTCTTCCGCCGGCTTCTTTATAATCCTTTCCCTTTCCTTCGCCGTGGGCTGCATCGGCACGCTGATCATCACGCGTGTGATCGCCGACCCGATACAGACCATGGCCGAGGCGGCCCGCCTGATAGGCTCCGGCCGGCTGGACCACCGCATCCCCGTAAAAGGAAAGGACGAGATGGGCCGGCTGGCCAGCGAGCTAAACGAGATGGCCGTCCGCCTGCAGGAGTCCGACGACATCCGCCGCGACTTCGTCTCCAGCATCACCCACGACCTGCGCTCGCCGGTCACCGGCATAGAGCTGTGCTCCGACATCATCCTGAAGCTCGCCGAGAAGCGGGAGTACGACAGGATCCCGGAGCAGGTGGTCTCCATTAACGAGCACTCCCAGCGCCTGAACCGCTTCATAGATTCCATGCTGGAGGTTTCGCGCATCGAGTCCGGCAAGATGAAGCTGGAGATCAAGAGCGTGAACCTGGAGGACCTGGCCGACAGGGCGGTGCGCGCCTTCAAGACCTACGCCTCCCAGAAGGGCCTGAAGCTGGAGTTGGTGGTAGGCGAGGAGATCCCCGACACCCGCGGCGACCCCGACCGCCTGTACCAGGTGCTGGCCAACATCGTCGGCAACGCCGTCAAGTTCACGGCCGCCGGCTCCGTGGAGGTTTTTGTGGAAACCGCGCCCGGCGGGCAGCGGGTCCGGGTCTGCGACACCGGCCCGGGCATCCCCCCGAGGGAGCTCAAGAACATCTTCAGCAAGTTCTACAGGATCAGCGCGGGCCGGCGGGAATACCCCTCCGCGCGCCAGGGCACGGGGCTCGGCCTTTTCATCGCCAAGTTCATCATAGAGCTGCACGGCGGCAGCATAGGGGCGGAGAGCGCCGAAGGCGGCAGCGTCTTCACGGTGTTCCTGCCCGGCGGGATCTGATATGCAGGGCAAACAGACCATCCTTGTAATCGACGACGAACCGGCGCTGCTGAAATCCGTGAAGGAGCGCCTGGAGCTGGAGAACTACAACGTGCTGACCTGCCAGAGCGCCGAGCAGGCCGTTGAAACCCTGCGCAGGTTCACCCCGGACCTGATGGTGGTGGACCTCCGGCTGCCCGGCATGAGCGGCCTGGATTTATGCCGCCAGGTGCGCGCCTCGGACGGGGCCTCCCGGCTGACGCCCATAATTTTCCTTACCACCGACCGCAGCGAGGTGAACAAGGTGCTGGGCCTGGAGCTCGGCGGCGACGATTACATGACCAAGCCGTTCAGCCCCGCCGAGTTCGTGGCGCGGGTGAAGGCCCTCATACGCCGCAGCCTGGCCAGCGGGGAGCGGGACGGGGCCGAAGGGACCGTATCCTCCGGCGCCCTGGAGATAGACTATGCCGCCCACGAGGCGAAGCTCTCCGGGCGGCTGCTGGACCTGTCGCCGAAGGAATTCGAGATCCTCTACCTGCTCGTCAAGAAGAGCGGCCGGGTGATGACGCGCCAGTTCCTGATGGAGCGCGTCTGGGGCCGGCCCTACATCAACACCAGCCGCGTCATAGACACGCACATAAAGAACCTCCGCAAAGCCCTCGGGAAAATGGGAAGCGACCTGGTGACGGTGGAAGGTTTGGGCTACAAATGGGCGTCCCAGGATTAGCGCCGGCGGGCAAAAACTCACAAAATACTCACAATAAAACCGCACGGACCGGCGCGCCGAACTGGTATACTATTTTCGAAGCAAATTGCAGTTCATTAAATCTCAAAGGGGTTAATCTTATGAAAAACGTACGCAAAGGTTTCACGCTCATAGAGCTGCTGGTCGTCGTGCTCATCATCGGTATCCTGGCCTCCATCGCCATACCGCAGTACTTCAAGGTCGTGGAAAAGTCCCGCACCGCTGAAGCCATGTCCCTGATCTCCTCCATCAAATCGGCGCAGGAGCGCTACCTGGCCCGCGGCGGCACCTACACCTCGGACTTCACCAAGCTCGACATCATGTACCCCGGCATGACGGCCGCCAACATCACCACCAAGTTCTTCTCCGCGGCCATAGTCTCCGGCGCCGACGCCAACGGCCCGACCTACCAGATGACCGTCACCCGCCACACCACCAATTCCTCGGTGGCGGCCCGCTACGGCCTGTACGGCCTCACGGCGAACGTGCCCAACGCCCCCCAGGTCAAGATGACCAACCCGTCGGCCATCCTCAACGAACTACTGGACTAAACAGGACCCGGGCATAATAGGGAACCCCGCTTCGGCGGGGTTTTCTATTTCCGGGGCCCGCAGGTTAAAAACAAGAAGCCCCGCTTCGGCGGGGCTTCTTATTTTTAAGGGGGGTTACGTACTACTCTTCCAGCAGTTCCCCCCTGCCCGCCTCGAAGACCACGCTTAGCCCGTCCCGGGCGAACCAAAGCCGCCCCCCGCGCCAGGCGAAGGCCGAAAGCGGGTAGCCGGAGCGGGAGGTCTTCAGCGTGAAGACGCCGTCGAGCGTCAGGCTGTCGTCGAGCTTGTGCCGGTAGACCTTGCCGGTGGAAGAGACGGCCGTCCAGAGGTAATGCTTGTCTTTGAAGATCTGGTCCGGCTTCTCCGGCAGCTTGAAGGAGACCGAAGGCGTAAGTTCTGAGTCGGGGCGGCGCAGGACGGCGTTGCCCTCGCTGTCGCAGGTCCACAGATATTCCCCGTCGTAGAACAGCGCGCTCACCTTGCCCGGGGCGGGAAAGCTCTTTATCAGCGGCAGGCCCGGCGCCACGCGCCGCACCTCTATGGTCTTCTTCCAGGAATCCGCCACGTACAGCGTGTCCCCGGCCGAGGCCAGGCCGCTGATGTGCGTCTTCTCCAGCGGGAAGGTCTGCTCCAGGCGCAGGCCGTCCTTGCCCTCGGAATAAAGGTAAACGGCCTGCGTCAGCCAGTCGCCGGCGAACAGCTTGCCTTCCGACCAGACCAGCGCCGAGATATTTGCCGCCACGCCGGGATATTCCCGGTAGTAGTCCGCGCCGCCGGCCACCTGACGGTAGACGAAGAAGCCGGCCAGCAGCAGCGCGAGCGCGGTGCCCAGCGCGAAGGCAGGGCTGCGGGCGGGGCGCGCCGCGGGCACGGGTTCGGCCGCGGGGGCCGCCAAAACAGGCTGCGGGGCCGGCGCGGGGGCGGGCGGCGGGGCCGCGGGGCGGGGCTGGAGAGGCAGCGGCAGAGGGGCGCGGCGCGGGGCGGGGCCCTGCACGAAGCGCTTGACCGTCTCTACCAGCTGCGCGTTCTCGAAAGGCTTCTGCAGGTACTCGCTGGCGCCCAGCTTCATCACGTCTACCGCGGACTGTATGTGGCCGTAGCCGGTTATCATTACCACGGGCACGGTATCGTCTATCTTCTTCAGGCCGTCGAGCACCTCTATGCCGTCCATGCCCGGCAGGCGCATGTCCAGCAGCACCAGGTCGGGGCGGTTGGCCTTCGCCATTTCCAGCGCGGCGGGGCCGTCGCCGGCCTCGGCTATTTCATAGCCGCGCAGCTTCAGGACGTTGCGCACCGCCAGGCGCATATCCGGTTCGTCGTCAACAATAAGAATGCGTGCCATAGTCCCCTTAACTCTCCGGCAATTCAAGTACCGCCCGGGTGCCCTTGCCCGGCTCGCTCAGTATTTCCAGCGTGCCGCCGTGCGCCCTGACCACGTTGCGCGACAGCGTCAGCCCCAGGCCCATCTTGCCGGGCTTGGTGGTGAAGAAAGGGTGGAAGACGGAGCCCAGGTTTTTCTTTTCTATGCCGGGCCCGGTATCGGAGATCTCCAGGCGCTGCTTGCCGCCGGAGGCGGAGATAGTAGCGGAGAGCTGGCCGCCCTCCGGCATGGCCTCGGCCGCGTTCAGCAGCAGCTGCTCCACCGCCGAGGCGAAGCGGACGCGGTCCAGGCTGACGGGCTTGAACTTCTCCCCGCCCCTGGCGGTCACGGTAATCTTTTCCAGGCGCCCCCCGGCGCGCAGGCCGTCGAGCACCTCGAAGAGCACCGCCGACAGACGCTCAGGCGAGCGCTGCGGGATCACGGGCCTGGAGAAATTCATTATGATGTCTATCTTCTTCTGCAGGTTCACGATATTGCGCACGATCACGTCCAGGGACTCGCGCGCGCCCTCGGAATCTGGAGCCTCGGAGCAGAACTCCGCGTGGCTGCGGATGATGCTGATGGAATTGGCCACCTGGTGCGCCACCCCGGCCACCAGCTCCTCGAAGTCCGGCAGGTAGCCGGGCGCTCCGGAACTCTGCCCCCGCACCTTCAGCTCCTCGAAATCATGGCCGATGCGCTTCATGCGCGCGCCCATGTCCGCCAGCATCTTTTCCTTTATCAGCAGTTTTTCCTCGGCCTCGCGCAGCATGGCGCGGTAGGGCCTGGCCTTCAGCTCCTCTCGCAGCTCTTTCTCGCGGCCCTGCAGCTCGGCCTTCTCGGCGCGCGTGTTCTCCAGTTCGGAGCGCAGCTTGACCAGGCGGCTTTCCTTCTCGGCCAGCAGGCGCTCGGCCTCGGAGACCTTGGCGGTATGGGCGCCGCCGGAGGCTTTCTTGCGCACCAGCGAAAGCAGGCTCTGCTTCTCTTTGCGGAGGGCGTCGGCTTCCTTCTTGAGTTCTTCCTCGGTCATGGAGAGCCGGGAGATCAGTGAATCGCGCTCGATTATCCTGCCCTGCGCTTCCTTCAGCAGCTCGTTCTCGGACTGTATCTCGCGGGCGTATTTCTCACCCAGCGCGGCGCGGCTGGCCCGCAGCAGTCCGCATTCCTTGTCCAGCGAGGAGAGCGCCTCCCTGGCCTCGTCCAGCTCGAATTCTTTCTTCTTCAGCAGGGCCTCGGCGTTGTGCATTTTCTCCGACAGCACCGCGTAGCGCGCCTTCTCGGCTTCGGCCTCGCCCGCCGCCATATCCTCTTTTTCCTCCAGGCGGGAGCGCAGTTCCTCGGCTTCCATGGAGGCGGTCGAGGCCGCGGACAGTGCCTCTTCCACTTCGAATTCCTTCTTCTTGAGCTTCGCCTCGGCGGCGCGCAGCTTCTCCGAGAGGGCGGACCACAGGCCGCGCTTCTCTCCGGCGTCGGCGTCGGCCGCCTCTTCCGCGGCCTTCAGCGCGGCGCGCAGGGAGTCGGCCTCGGCCTTGGCCGCGGTTTTCTCGCGCGCCAGGGCCTCGTTGGCCAGGGCCAGCGCGTCGTGTTTGCGCATCATGGCGGAATATTTCTCCGCCTGGGCGTCCATGCCGGCGCGGCCTTCCCGCAGCAGGGAGCACTCGTTCTCCACCTCGGAAAGGGCGCCGCGGGTTTTCTCCAACTCGAACTCTTTCTTCTTAAGCTGCACCTCGGCGGCGCGCAGCTTCTCCGAGAGGCCGGCCCACAGGCCGCGCTTCTCTCCGGCGTCGGCGTCGGCCGCTTCTTCCGCGGCCTTCAGCGCGGAGCGCAGGGAGTCGGCCTCAGCTTTGACCGCGGTTTTCTCGCGCGCCAGGTTCTCGTTGGCCAGCGACACCTCGTTGAACTTGCGCATCAGGCCGGAGTATTTTTCCGCCTGCGCGTCCATGCCGGCGCGGCCCTGCCGCAGCAGGGAGCATTCGCTCTCCAGCTCGGAGAGGGCGCCGCGGGTCTCTTCCAGCTCGAATTCTTTTTTCTTCAGCAGCGCTTCCGCGCCGCGGAGCTTCTCGGCCAGGCCGGACTGCAGGCCCCGCTTCTCGCCGGCGTCGGCGTCGGCGGAGGCCTGGGCCAGCGTCAGCGCGTCGCGCAGCGACTCGGCCTCGGCCTTGAGCCCGGCCTTTTCCCGGGCGAAGGTTTCGTTGAGCAGCGCCACTTCGTCGTACTTGCGCAGCAGCTCGGTATACTTGGCCGCCTGCTCTTCGAGCGCGGCCATCAGGCCGGCGGCCTCGCCGTCGCGCGCCTTGGATTCCCTGGCGGCCATGGCGGCGGAGGCGGTTTCGGCCTTTATCGCGGCGGCGCGGAACTTGTCGCGCTCCTCTTCCACGGATTTGAGCCTGCCTAAAATTATTTCATTCTCGTTCTCGGCGTTGCGCAGCTTGGAGGCGGAGTTGTTGAGCTGCGCGGTAGCGAACTTCCATTTCTCCTCGGCGTCGCCCAGTTCCTTGGAGATCGTGTCTTCGCGGGCCCTGAGGAAGGCGTTTTCCTCCTCCTTGGAGCGGAGGTCGGCCTTGACGCTGCTGAGCTCTATCTGCAGGGAGCGGAACTTCTCCATGTGGTGCGCTGAAGCCTGGGCCAGCGAATTCTCCAGCTCTTCCACGCGGGCCGCCATGGCAGCGGCCACTTCCCGGGCGCGGGCGGCGTTCTCGTGGCCGGCCCCGCCCTTGATCTCGGTAAATTCCTTGGTGATCTCTTTCAGCTTCTGGTTGGCGTCCTTGAGCTGGGCTTCCTTCTCGGCCAGGGCGGCGGAGAGCTCGGAGATCATTTTTTCTTTCTTGACGGTTTCCCCGAGGGCGTCCTCGAGGCGGGCCCCCGCGGCGGCCAGCTTGCGCTCCAGCTCCTCTGCGCGCCGGCCCTGCTCGCGCAGCTCCTTCTTGACCAGGTCCACCTTGAGCAGGTAGCCCTCTTCGGAGCGGGTATTTTCCTGGGAGGCCAGTTCCAGCTTCTTCTCCAGGGCTTCGCGGATCTTGGCCGCCTTCTGCAGCTGCAGCTCGCGGTCCTTGACGTTGGCGCGCTCTATGGTGAGGTCGGCCTTCAGCTCCTCCACCCCGCGCAGGATCTTGTCTATCTCTTCGTCTTTTCCCTTCAGGTCGGCGCGGGCCCGGTTGATGAGCTGCTCTTTTTCGGCCGAGCGGGCCTTTTCTCCGTCGAGCAGGCGCGCTTCCGCCTCCAGCTTCCTCAGCAGGCCGTCCCGCTCGGAGGCGAGCGCCGCGGCTTTGGCCTCGCTGTCGGCTATTGAAATTTTAAGCTGCTCTATGACCGCGCCCAGTTCGGCGGCCTTGTCCTTGGCGGCGGCGCGGGCCTCTTTGAGGGCCTCGTCCGCCCTGGCCGAAGCGGCCTTTTCCTCTTCGTACAGCTCGGCCGAATCCGAGAGCTGGCGCAGCAGGCCGTCGCGCTCAGAGGCGAGCTCCGCGGCCTTGGCGCCCTGTTCGCTCAGGGAGGAGCGCACCTGCTCCATGGCGGCGGTCAACTCGGCGGCTTTATCTTTGGCGGCGGAACGGGCTTCCTTGATCAAAACTTCTTTTTTTGCCGAGCCGGTTTTTTCTTCTTCCAGCAGCTTGGCGTAGTCTTCAAGGCGGCGCAGGAGGCCGTCGCGTTCGGTCAGGAGCCCCCCCAGCTTGGTCACCTCGTCCTGCAGGGCGGCGCGGGACTGGTCGAGGGCGGAGGCGAGTTCGGCGGCCTTCTCCCTGGCGGCGGCGCGCGTCTCTTTCAGCAGCGCGTCCTTGTCGGCCAGCGCGGCCTTCGCCTCGTCGAGCAGTTCGTTGGCGGACTGCAGCCGGCGCGCCAGGTCGTCGCGGTCCAGCGTGACGGCGGAAAGCCTGGAATTTTCTTTGGCCAGCGCGGTTCGGGCTTCTTCTACGGCGGCGGAAAGTTTTGAGGCCTCTTCTTTGGCGGCGGCGCGGGCTTCCTTGAGCAGGGCGTCCTTGTCGGCGGCGGCGGCCCTGGCCTCTTCCAGGCGGGAGGCCAGATCCTGCAGCTGGCGCAGCAGGCCGTCCTTCTCCGAAGTCAGCGCGGAAACGCGGGCGCTCTCGTTAAGCAGGCCGGCGCGGAGCTCTTCCGCCAGGGCGGAGGCCTTGGCGGTCTCTTCCTTGGCGGAGGACCGGGCTTCTTTCAGCGCCGCGTCCTTGTCGGCCACGGCGGCCTTGGCTTCCTCCAGGCGCGCGGAAACCGTCTCCAGCCTGCGGGCCAGGGTTTCGCGCTCTGACGTCAGCGCGGAAACTTTGGAACTCTCGCCCAGCATGGCGGCGCGGGCCTCTTCCATGGCGGCGGACAGCTCGGCGGCCTTGGCCTTGACGGCCGCGCGGGTGTCGTTGAGCAGGGCTTCCTTGTCGGCCAGGGAGGACTTGGTCTCCTCCAGCAGGCGCGAGGCGGCGTCCAGCTTGCGGGCCAGGTCGTCGCGCTCTGAAACCAGCGAAAGGTTCTTGGAGCTCTCGCGCGCGAGAGTAGAGCGCACCCCTTCCAGGGCGGCGGTGAGGGAGGCCTCTTTGCCGGCCAGGCGGTTGAGCTCCGCCGCGGCGGAGGAGCGGGCCCCGTTCAGCTCTTCTTCGAGCGCCTTGACGCGCGAGGACAGGCCTTCCTCCCGGCCGTGCAGGTCGGCGAGGAAACCGTCAAGCTCTGAATTCAGACCTTCGAGGTCGCTTATATGGTTTACTTGCTCTTCCATAGCCGGAGCTTATCCTTAAGTTGTTCAACAAGTTTCTGCGTGCGCAGGAATTCTTCCTGTTTTTCGCGCAGGGCTGAATGGGCGGTCTGGGCCAGCAGTTCGCTTTCCACGCGCTTGGCCCTCTCTTCCTCGAAAGCGTGCTTCAGGCGCTCTATGCCGTGCTTGAGCGCCTCTATCTCGGAGCGGCGGCCGCTTACCTCTTCGGCCTTGTCGTTGAGGGCCGAGTGCGCGGTAGCCGAGGAGAGTTCCGCCTCCGAGCGCTTGCGCTTCTCGTCCTCCAGCGCGGCCTTCAGGCGCTCGACGGCGTTGCGCAGGCTCTCGGTCTCGGCCGCCCGGGCGGCGGCCTGGTCGCCCTTCTCGCGCAGGGCGGAATGGGTATTCTCGGCCAGCAGTTCCGCGTCGGCGCGCTTCTTGCGCTCGTCGGAGAAAGCCGCCTTCATGCGGTCGATGGCGTAGCGCAGGGCCTCTATCTCGGATTTCTGGTTAAGGGTCTCGTCCGCTTTCTCGCGCACGGCCTGGCCGTAATCGCGGGCGGCGGCTTCGGCGTCGGCGCGCCGCCTGCGCTCGTCGGCCAGGGCGGCTTTCATGCGGGCCACCTCGGTCAGCGCGGCGTCCAGTTCGGACTTGCTGCCGGCGGCCTCGGAGGCCTTTTCGCGCAGCGAGGAGCCGGTGGCCAGGGCCGCGGCCTCGGCTTCGGCGCGCTTCTTCTTTTCCTCTTCGAAAGCGGCCTTCAGGCGCTCCAGCATGGCGCGCAGGGCCTCGGAATCGGACTTGTAGGAGGCCGCCTCTTCGGTGCTGGCGGAGAGAGACTTCCTGAGGGAGGCGAGGTCCGTGGAAAGGGCCTTATCGCGCTCGGCCAGGGCCATCACCTGCCCGGCGTATTCTTCCTTCATGGCGCCGCGGGCGGCGTCATTGTCGGCCTGCCTGGCGCGCTCCTCGTCGAGCACCAGCTTCAGGCGCTCGGCGTTGTTGCGGGCCTCCTCGAACTGCACCTTCTGCTTCTCCAGCAGGATATCCTTGGCGTTGGCGATGTCGCGCAGCGAGGAGATCTCGGCCAGCAGGGCCTTCTCTTTCTGGGCGTAGTCGTGCGCGCGGCGCTCGCCGGCGGCGTGCATCTCGCGGCGCTCGCTCTCCACCTGCTTGACGGCGGAGGACTTGAGTTCGGTGGCTTCGTGCTCGCGGCGCAGGTTCTCGGCGCGGATTAGTTCCACGTCGCGCTTGAGGGCCTCTATCTGCTTGTCCCTGGCGCCTTTCTGCTCCTCGGTAGCCCGCAGCTTCATGAGCGCGTCGTTGTAGCGGCGCTCCGCTTCCTTAACTTCGATCTCGAAGGCTTCCTTCAGGTCGTCGTGTTCGGCGCGCAGCTCGCGGTAAAGTTTTTCCTTGTCGGACAGCCTGGAGGACAGGGAGGCGCCCTGGTCGGAGGCCTGCTTCTTTTCCTGGGCCAGCTCGGCCTGCAGCGAGGCCACCTGCAGCTGGCGCTCTTCGGCGGACTTCTTGAGGACTTCCATCTTGCTCAGCGCGTCGGACAGGCTGGAGCGGAAATCGGCAAGGGTCTTCCGATAGGCCTCTTCCTGCGACTGGCGCAGGTGCTCGGCGGCCTCGAGTTCCTTGTTCTTGCGTTCTATGATCTCGCCGTAGCGGTCGGCCTCGCGGCGCAGGGCGGCGTCCAGCTTGACGCCGGCGGACGACTCTTCTTCGGCCAGGCGCAGCGTGAGGGCGGTGATCTTCTCGTCCAGCACGCGCTTGTCGGCGGCGTTGGCGTGGACGGCGGCGTCCTTGTCGGCGGCGGCCCTGGCCAGCGCCTCGCGGGCGCGCAGCAGCTCGGCGTCGCGGGCGGCCAGCTCTTCGTCGATGGCCTTTTCTTTCTCCGAGTACAGGCGCTGCAGGCGCTCGCGCTCCAGCAGGACCAGCTCTTCCTTCTCTATCTTGGCGGTCTCCAGCGCGGAGACCAGCTCGGTCACCTTCTCGTCGCGCAGTTTGATGGTGGCGCCCAGGCGGGAGACGCGGTCTTCCAGGTCCGCGGCGGCGCGGGCCTTCTCTTCGGCCACGGCCGCTTTCAGCTCCTCGCCGGCCTTCTGGCGCAGCATACGGTAATCTTCGCCGGCCTTCTGCAGGGACAGGCGCAGGGCCGCGACCTCTTCGTCCTTGCGGGCGACTTCGGCCTTGAACTCTCCGGCGCGGCCGCCCAGCTCGTCCGCGAATTTCTGTTTCTCGGCGGCGTGCAGCCGCTCGGCGTGGGCGGCGGCCTCCGCCAGCTTCTGCTCGTTCTCCGCTTTAAGTTTGGCGCGCAGGGAGTCCTGCTCGGCCGCGGCGCGCTCGGCGTTGGTCTCCATCTGGCGGCGCAGCTCGGCCTGCAGTTCCTTGGCCGCGGTCTTCTCTTTGGAAAGGTCCTCGATGTCCCTGCGCAGGTGGGAGATCTCCTCCACCTTCAGGCGCAGGCTGTCCTCGTAAATGCGGCCGGCGGTCTCGAGCTCCGAGCGCAGGGAGGCGGTATGCTTCTCCATCTCCACCTTGAGGCGCACGTCGTACTCGGACTGCAGCTGCTTCTCGCGGAAGGAAACTTCTTCCTGCCGGACATTGTACTGCGTCTGCATCTGCTCGACCTTGTGCGAGAAAGCCTCGCGCTCGGCCTGCAGGGTCTTTATGGTCTCTTCGAAAGTGCGGAGGTTGCGCTGCAGGTACTCTATCTCGTCCTGCCGCTTGCCCAGGTCTTCGCGGTAGCTGCGCTCTATCTCCTGCAGCTTCTCGGCGAAGCGGTTGCGCTCGTGCTCGACGGCTATCTTGAGGCGCTTGGGGATCTCGGCTTCCATCTCGCGGAAGCGGCCGCGCTCAACTTCCACGGCGTCGCCGGCCTTGGAGAGGCGCCCCTCGTAATCGGCCTGTAAATTTTTCTTCTCGGTCTCCAGCGTGCGGATGACGCTCTCGAGGCTGCCGATGGCGTCCTTGTAGCGGTTCAGGTCCTCGTCGCGGCGCCGGACGGCCTCGGGGAACTCCTTCAGCTGCTTCTCCAGCAGCGAAGCCTTCACCTTGTAATCGTCGATCTCCTGGTTCTTCTCCAGGAGGCGCTTGTCTATTTCCAGGTCTTTCACCTTCAGGGCGCGCTCGCGCTCCTCGGTGTCCTTCTGCCAGCTGTCCTTGGCCCATTTCAGAACGGCTTCCTGCTTCTTCAGCTCGTCGCTGACGGAGCGCTCGCGCTTCTCGAGCTCCTCCACGCGGTTGCGGTAGGTTTCCTCCAGCATAGTCTTCTGCTGGGCGGCTTCTTCGGCGAATCTTTTTTTCTCTTCTTCCAGGCGGGCGCCGTAGACGCGCTCGAATTCCTGCTGCTTGGCCAACTGCTCCTGCCGCAGCTGCCACAGTTCCCCCTCGACGCTGGCCCAGCGGGCGCGCAGCTCTTCAGCTTTCTTCTGGTAATCGGCGTCGAGGCGGAGCTCCTTCTGCTTGAGCACCTCTTCGTTCTTGGAGATCTTGTCTTCCAGCTCTTTCTCGCGCTCGCCGAGGCGGTCCAGGCGGGAGCGGAACTGGTAGTCCAGCGAGGACTGCCGGGACTTCATCTCTTCCTCGTGCACGCGGCCGGCGCGGTCGAGTTCGGAATTCTTGGCCTTCAGCTGGTTTTCCAGGAACGCCACCTGGCTGGCTTTCTCCTGCAGGTTCTGGCGGGTCTTCATGTCCTCTTCGTGCAGGCCGCGGATCTTGTCCAGCGCCCAGCGCAGGGCAAGCCGCGCCGTTTCAACGTCGTTGATGGCGGCTTCGTTTAGTGAGGACTCGTCGAAATTCTCTTTCATAGTTGTGTGGTTCTTTAAGTTGCTTAAAAGCGCCCTTTAAGGCAGCGACAGCACCTGCCCGGGCTTCACTTCGCCGCCGCGGCCCAGCGAGCCGGCGTTGGCGCGGTAGATCTCGGGCCAGCGCTCGGCGTCGCCGTAGACGGCTTCCGCGATGCTGCCCAGCGTGTCGCCGGACTTCACTACGTAGCTGCGGCGGGTAGAGGGCTGCGGCTTGGCCTGCGGCGCGGGCTGCGCGGCCGGCCGGGCCGCGGCCTTGGCCTTCAGCGTTTCCATCTCGGCGCGGGACTTCTCAAGCTCCTGCCTCAAAGTTTCTATCTGGCGGTTTATGTCCGCCTGGGCCTGGGTGTCGGCCTGCGAAGGCTGTATGATGACCACCGGCTGCGGCGCGGCGGCGGGCTGCGCTGCCGGCTGAACCGCCGCGGGGGCGGGGGCGGCGTGCTGCGGCGCCAGCATGGACTGCCGTATCACGGCGTCCAGGCGCTCCTGCAGCACGCGGACCTTCTCTTCCTGCAGGGCTGCCCTGTCCTGCGCCAGGCGCAGTTCGGCGGCGGCGGCCAGGTCTTCGGCCATGGCGGCGTCGGCGCCGAACTTGAAGGAGAAGGCCAGGCGGTGCGAGCCGATAGTGCCGGCCACGCCGCTTATCGGCAGGCTGAAGGAGTAATCGAAAGCGGCCAGGCCGAAGCGGCTGCCGAAGCCCAAATTGACGTTGCGGCGGGAATCGTTGCCGGTGGCCAGGCCCATGCGCAGCATGAAGCGCTTCTGGAAAGTATGCTCCACTCCGGCGGACAGGGTGTAGTCCGGGCCGGCGAAGGCTGCGTCGATATCGAGCAGGTTGGCGCGGGTCAGGTAGGAGAAGCCGGCGCGGGTCTCGATGGGCAGCGGGTCGGAAGAATCCAGGCCCATGTCGGGCTTGTTGATGTTGCGGAAAGAGAGGCCGAAAGCGTAATTGGTTTTAGGGCGATAGAAGAAGCCCAGGTCGGCGCCCAGCGCGGCCTTGGAGTAGCCGCCGTTAAAGACCGGGTCCAGCGCGGTGTAGGCGTCCGAGGTGTAGGCGCGGCGCATATACTTGAGGGTCAGGCCGGCGCCTATGCCGCGGTAAACCGCGGTGGCGTAGCTGAGGGAATAGGAGCTCTCGGAGTAGGCCTCGCTCAGGCGGGTGTCGCTCCAGGAGAAAGCCGCGTTGCCCTGCAGGTACTTCTTCACGGGCGCGGCAAAGCCGAAATAGCCCTGGCCTATGGAGGAATCGTCGGTGAGGCCGGAATAGAGGCGGCCGTAAACCGCGGTAACTTCGGGGGTGGTAAGTTCGAGCAGCGTGGCAGGGTTAGAGCAGGCGGCCTCGGCGCCGCCGGGCACTGCGGTAAATGCGCCGGCCATGGCGGAGGCCCTTGCCCCGCAGGCGGAATCGGCTGAAAAAGAAGCGTGAGCGCTCATATTGACCGCGGCAAGGGCGACAAATATAAAAGAAAAACGTCTTGCCACAGTTACAATTCTACATTTTAACTGTTTCATAAATATTACCTGATTGTAACGGCTCCAAGGCGGTTCCCCCCGCCTTAAGCCGCTACCCCTGCCCGTGTAACTCCTGTCGGGCGCCGCGTTTACCGAGCCACCACCATGGTGCCGTTATAGAACTTGCTGCCGGCCTTGAACTGGTAGATATAGATGCCGGACACGGCCTTGTCGCCGTTGGACCTGCGGCCGTCCCAGGCCAGCGAGGCCGAAGAGCCGAAGCTGCCGGAGGTCAGGTTGGCTATCTCCGCGCCGGACAGGTCGTAGACCTTGGCGCTGGTGATGGCCAGGCCCTCGGGGTTGTCGTAGACGATGTTGAACGTATCCCAGACGCCGTCGCCGTTGGGCGTGAAGATCTTGCGCGGCTGGGTCTGGATTATGCTGAAGCTCTGCGCGCGTATGACCTGCTTGACCTTGTAGAGGCCGGTGACGCGCGTCAGGATGGACACGGAACCGTCGGCCGGGTTCACGGTGCCGCCTATCTTCACGTCCTCCACGCCGTTGTAATAGTAGGCGGAGTAGTCATAGGCGGAATAGGAAACCGCCGGCGAGACGGCGCTGACGTTGAACGCCGCGGTCCTGGAGAGAGGCAGGATAAGCGTTACATCCTCGGCCAGGTGCTGGGTTACCTCGGCATTGGCCGCGTCGCGGAAGTAGAACTTGTAGGACACCACCGTGGAGCCGGCCTCGTATTCGGGCTTATGCTCCAGCACCGGCACCAGGCCGGAGGAGGCGAGGAAATCCTCCACGTAAGGGCTCATGTCCACCACGGCGCGCAAGTCGTCGGCCACGGTGCGGGTGACCTCGTCGGCATTATTCAGCCAGACGGAGGAGTCGCTGCGGAAGCCTTCGCTGTCCAGGGCTTTCACGAAGTACCAGTAAGACGGGGTCGTAGCCACGGAATGCGCGAGCGTGGAGCTTGAAAGAGTAATAGGCCCGTTGACCACGCCGTTGAGCGCGGTGCTGTAATAGACCTCGTAGTTCTGCACCGTAATGGTGCTGCCGGCCACGTTGCTGGTAACGGCGTCCCAGGAAATGGTGAAACTGCCGGCGGCCACTACGCCTGACACTACGGGCGCGCGCGGGCGCACCGGCGCGGTGCCGAAGGTGGCGTTGGCCGACAGGCGGCCGTACATATTGGAGCCGTCGCGCACGCGCACGGCGGTGTAATAGGTCTTGCCGGCCGAAAGGCCGCCGTAGAGCTCCTGCTCCACGCTGCCGGGCGTGAGCGCGACCACGGTAAAGGAAGAATTAATAGTCGAATAATTGGCGTAGGTTATGGGGTAGGTGGCTATCTTCACTTCGACGTAGGCCGCCTGGCCGGAAAAGCCCTCCGCGCCGACGCTGGTCCACTGGAAAAGCACTTCGCTGGCCGAGGTTGTGGAGGCGGTGAGGTTATAAACCACGCCCGGGCTATGGCTGGTGCCGGAATGCCCGGAGCGCAGCCCCTTGCCCGACGCCGCCATGGTGGAGCCTGAAACCTCCCCCACCGTGGACTCCAGCTTCTTGCCCGCGCTGGTGGAGATCTTGAACCCGCTGGTAGCGGCCCGCGTCTCCAAAGTATTAGCCGCCTCGGCGCACAACGCGCCGACGAAGAGCCCCACCGCGGCAATCCCCACGCTTTTATATTTCATAAAAAGCCTTTCCGCTTCCCCCTAAGAAGATAGTTTCTTGGAGGACGGCAATAAACCACCTGACATTTTATAGCATCACCGCTATATCATTTCTGTTCCTATCCAAGAAGTGCTCGTGAGTCCAATAACCCTGATACATCGATAAGTCCCTGTGGTTACAGTGGTTCCATTTATAGTATCCCCGTTAGGGACAACTGTAACCTGATTAACTCCTCCGAGGTTGTATATATAATAGACCTTTCCGATTGTAGAAGCTGAAGCCGCGGGAAGGGTCACATTAAATGCTCCTGCGCTTGTATCGGCAAAGACAACCGTATCAGTGGATGTAACGGTATATGCAACAGCAGTCGTAAGTGGCACTTGGGTTATTTTACTCATCCCAACATTAGCAATATCCGCGTCCACTATCGCACCGTCCAGGATCTGGTCCTCGCTCGTTATCGACTGAACCGCTATCGACGAGGCTATCACAGTATTCAGCAGGCTGCCCGCGGC
>MGUI01000048.1 GCA_001799895.1 Elusimicrobia bacterium GWD2_63_28 | reverse complement strand
CGGAGTTCACCTTGTCGCGCACTTCCTGCGCGGCGATGTCGCCGTTCTTCTCCAGCACGAACTTGATCATCACCAGGGAGAGGCCCTCGAAGCTGGTGGAGTTGATGTCCTCGATGCCGGAGATGGTGTTGACCGCTTCTTCGAGGGGCTTGGTGACGGAGGACTCTATCTCCTCGGGGCCGGCGCCGCGCAGGGAGGTCTGCACCATCACGTAGGGAAACTCCACGTTGGGCATCAGGTCGATGCCGAGGCGCAGGTAGGCCGCCGCGCCCAGCACCACCAGGGTGGTGATCATCATGGTGGTGAAGATGGGCTTATTGATCGAGATCTCGGTGATTTTCATAGGAGTGGCCCGGGCGGCGCTCAGTTAGCCACCTTTATCTTGCTGCCGTCCTTGAGGCCGTAGAGGCCGAAGGTGATAATGTCCGCGCCTTCCTTTACCCCCGAGACCTGCGTGAACTCGGTGGTCTTGATGCCCGTCTTGACGGGCAGGCGCGAGGCCAGGCTGCCCTCAACGGGCACGAAGACGAAATCCCCGCCGTCCTGGCTGACCACGGCGCCGGCGGGCACGGACAGCGCCGAGCCGCGCGAGGCCACTATCAGCCGCACCTCGGCGAACATGCCGGATTTGAGGTGGCCGTCCAGGTTGTCCACCAGCACTTCCACCATGGTGTTGCGCGAGCGGGAATCCACCACGGGGCTGACGCGGTAGACGGAGCCCGAAAAATACCTGTCCGGGAAGGCGTCCACCTTGACGCGGGCGCGCTGGTCCTTGAAGACCTTGCCGACGTATTTCTCCGGCACGTCCACGGCCACGCGGACCATGCCCTGGTTGACCACCATGGCTATCGGGGTCTGCGGCGTCACGTTGGCGCCCACGTCCTGGTAGACGCGGCCTATCACGCCGGTCAGCGTGGAGGGCACCGGGGCGGGTTCGTAAACCACGCCGGGCTCGTCGCGCTCTATCAGCGCCACGGTCTCGTCCTTCTTCACGGAATCGCCTTCCTTCAGCACGTTGCGCAGCAGCTTGCCGGAGGCGCGGGGGAAAAGGGTGGCTTCGTCCATGGCCTTGACCGAGCCGGTGAGGAGTATGTATTCCTCCAGGCTGCGGACCTGCGCCTTTTCGGTCTTGACCAGGAAGCGGTCCTTTTCTAGGTTGTTGAGGGCCTCGGCTTCCTTGTTGCGGCACCCGGCGGAGAGCGCCGCCGCGGCCGCGAGCGTGAGAATGAAGATCTTAGAGTTGAGGTTTTTCATAAATTTCCTGTGAGCCTTCTTATTCTCCCACGGCCCATTTCAGCTCGGCGTCGGCGGAGCAGACGTCGTGCCTGGCCTGGGTATAAAGAGTCTGCGACCTGTTGAGCGCCAGGGTCGCGTCGTTGAGGTCCAGCTGGCTGGCCAGACCGTTCCTGAACCGGACCTCGGTGGCTTCCAGCGCCTTGCGGGCCTGCGCCACCGCGGTGCCCTGCGAGGCCAGGCGCTGGGAGGCTTCCCTGCCGCCCAGCCAGGCCTTTTTGACTTCTATTTTGATCCTGCGCTCCAGCTCGGCCAGGTTGTTGCGGGCTATGTCCGACTGCAGTTCGGCCTGCCGCACTTTGGAGCTGGTGGAGCCGCCGGCGAACAGCGGCACGGCCAGCCGCAGGCCGGCCACGGTGCTCCAGGTACGCTCGTCCCCGGAGGGAAAGGCGTCGTTAGTGGCGCCGTAGTACTGCCGGGAGGCGTAAGCGCCCAGGTAGGGCAGGTGGGCGGCGCGCTCGATCTTGACCATCCTGGTGTAAAGCTCCAGCTGCTGCTTCTGGTTCTTGTATTCCGGCCGGGCGGCCAGGGCCCTGGCGTAAAGCGTGACAGCTTCGGCGGGGACGCCGAGGGCGCAGTCGAGGCCGCCTGAAAGCAGGAGGTCCGCTTCCGGGTCCAGGCCGAGCAGGTTCTTCAGTTCGGTCAGGCCCAGCTCGTAGAGGTTCTGCGCCTTGGTGAGCGCGGGCTCGGAGTTGGAAACCTCCACCCGCTGGCGCAGCACGGCCAGGTCGCTGGCCACGCCCTGCTTGTACTGGCTCTCTATCGTGCCTAAATGCTGTTTGGCCAGGTCCAGGGTTTCGCCCTGTATCTCCGTCATGGCCCGGGCCATCAGCACTGAATAATAAAGCTGCTTCACGGCCTTGGCTATGCCGTTGCGGGCGGTCTTGTACTGCTCGTCGCTGGCGTCGGAGTAGATGCCGGCCATCTTTATGGCGTTGGCTACCTTGCCGCCGGCCCAGATCACCTGGTTGAGGTCCAGGGAGCCGGTGTAGACATTGTCCGTCTTGGGTCCCAGCAGTCCGGCGTTCGGCTTGCTCAGGTAGTTCGTATACGCCATGGAGGCGCTCAGCTGGGGAAACACCGTGCCCCAGTATTCGGTGACCTTTTCCTTATATATGCCGCGGGCGCTTTCGGCGTTGAGCACCGTGGCGTTGTTGCGTAGGGCGGCGCTCACCGCGCCGTCCACCGTCAGGTCGAGCGGGGCGGCGGCGGCGGGGGAGGCCAGCAGGCCGGCCATAGCCAGGCCGGCGGCCAGAGTTTTTAGCCCGCGCGCCCCGGCGCAGAGCAGCTTCGAGAGGCGGCCGGGCAGGCCTTTGTCGAGGCTGGCCACGCCGTTTTCCCGCGCCTCTATCATGAAATAACCGATGACGGCGCTGATCATGTGCAGGATGCCCTCAATGCCCGCCCTGGAGAGGCGCTCCTTGCTGGCGGAGGCTTCCATCATGGCGCGCATAGCCGCCCTGTTGCGCTGTTTCAGTTCCCGCGCCATCCCGCTGAGGACGGAGGCCGAGGGGGAGGTCATGATCTTCAGCGCGCACTTGGGCATGTCGGGGTAGCGCCGGATAAAGTCCAGGTGGTTGGCGAAGACGCGCTCGAGCTTGACTTCGAGGGACAGCGCCGGGTCCTGTATTTCTGCGAGCAGCTCGTCAAAATGCTTGGTCCCCTCCATGAAGGAGGCCTTGATGAGCTCGTCCTTGTTCTTAAAGTAGTAGTAGAGCACGGGCTTGGTGATCTTGAGCTTGGCCGAGATCTCGCGCATCGAGACCGCGTCGGGGCCGCTCTCGGCCATCAGGGCGGAAGCCGTCTCCAGTATGCGCTGGCGGGTCCTGTCGCCTTTTTTTATTTTGGGTTCTTGTTGTGGTTTCATAAGAAAACTTACCTACCGGTAAATAAATTATACCAGACCGCGCCGGGCCCGGTCAAGGGGAACCCGCGGGCCAAAGGGCCCAGGCGGGAATAGGCCTTATTAGTTTCCGGCTTTGGGCCTTCTGTACCTATTGCTTTTCGTCAAGTATAATGTAGACTAGTATTCGCAGTACCCTTGTAATCCCCCGGATAGGCGGGGGAGCATCCACCGACCGGCCATAACCGGCGTCACCAGGGGAAACGAATGTATTTCGTTTCTCTTTTTTTTGTCTGTGGAGCAAAGGGAAAATATAATGAAGAACCTCTTATTCACCATCCTGTTCGCGGCGGCCCTGCCGGCCTCGGCCGGCGAAGAGCTCGGCGTGGACGCCCGCCTGATCGGCGGCGGCTATTTCTCGGACCCGTCCTTCCAGGACATGGTCGAGACCGCCGACGGCTATCTCAATTCCAAGAACACCGCGCTGCTCCGCTCCGACTACGGCGATTTCCGCGACGCCCCCATCTCGGCCGCGCCGATTTCGCTCAAAACCCCTCCTCCGCCCGCCAAGGCCCCGGCCGCCAGGATCTCCCCCGAAGACAGGCCCGGCCTGCCCGCCCTGCCGCAGAGCCACTACAAGGTGACCTTCGCCGGCGATTCCGGCCCCGTGGGCTCTTTCGTGTGGCCCATGGACTCCGGCTCTAAGAAGTACGCGCGGGAATACGTGCTGCTGGGCGTCACCATAAAAGGCAATTCTTACGATAAGCTGCTGCCGAAGCTTGAGGCCGCCGGACTGCGCTTCGCCGGGGAAAAGACCTCCTATAACGGCAAGGTCAAACAGACCGTGATCCTCGGCTGGGCCCCCTACTCCGCCCTGACGGTCATTTCCAGGGTGGGCGGCGTCACTGGCGTGTCCGTGGAGAAGAAGAGCTCCGGAGTGCCGATGAAGGCCAAGGTTCGCTTTACCCTCAAGGTGCCCTACCAGAACAAGCCGAACGCCTTCGTGCCCGGCTTCATAAAGCAGCTCACCGAGAACGGCGGCTTCAGCGCCGAGAACTGGTTCAGGCTGCCGCAGAAGAACGCCGACTCCCGGTTCAGCGTCTTCGAGGTCGCCGGCACCCTGCCGGTGGACATGATAGGCGACCTGTCGCGCTCTCCTTTCGTCTCCTCCGTGGAATTCAGCGACGCCTCGCTGTAAGACGGCGTGCGCCGCGGCGGGCCGCTCCGGCGGCCCGTTTTTATTGCTCCTTCCCGCCTCCGTCCATAAAAGTTATAATTTAAGAAAATCAAGGCTCTTTTCTATACCTATGGACGAACACAAACACCCGCAGAACGGTCAGCACGCGCACAAGCCCCGCAAGGGCTACAGGGTGGTTTTCCTGCTGGCTTTCTCGGCCGGCCTGCTGGCCGAAATGCTGCTTTTCCTGCAGGCGCAGATGCGCGAGATCACCGTGCTGCTGAAAGAAGATTTCCGCATCGTCGTGGTGCGCGACGAAAGGTCCAAGGAGCCCTCCGACTCCATCGGCGCGGCCCTGGCCGCGCTCAAGGGCACCGAGCAGGCCGTTTTCCTCAGCCGGCAGGACCGCCTGGCCCGCCTGAAGGCCGAGGAGCCCGAGCTGGTGGCCTCCGTGCTGCCGCCCGGCTCCAACCCGATGCCCGACACCTGGGAAGTGCTGATGAAGGAAGAGGCCCTGGGCGACATGAACGCCTGGACCGACGCGGCCTGGCGCATTCCCGGCGTGGCCGACATAAAATACAAGCCGCTCGAAGCCTACGCCATAATGCATTCCGTCTTCTACGGCCACCTGATAACCCTGGGCGTGGCGCTGGCCTTCCTGGCCTTCATGATAATGGCCGCGATGACGCTGACCCACGGCCATACCCCGGCGTCGCTGGCCGCTTCGCTGGGCGCCGACCGCAACTGGTTTTTGGCCGGGGCCGGCGGCGGCCTGGCCTCCGCGCTGGCCGCCTACGCCGTGGTCTACCCGGTAAAATACCTGAGCCCGGTCTGGGTCTGGCCCAACCCGCTCTGGCAGGCCGCAGTGGCCGTCTCCGGCGCGCTGCTGGGCTGGGCGCTGTGCCAGTGGAAGAGCGACCGCTACTGAAATTCCAATGCTGAACACTAAACGAGGTTCTTGGGCGCTGGGCGCCGCGGCTGTCCTGGCCGCGCTGCTGCTGCTGCCTTCTTTCTGCGGGGCGCAGGCCGCCGTGGAGGCCAAGAAAAAGAACCTCGACCAGCTGAACCGCCAGCTCGAGGAGAAGCGCAAAGAGCTGGAACAGTACCGCATCGAGGAGGAGCGCATCGCCTCCGAGCTTTCCGGCCTCAAGAAGGAAGAGAAGCAGACCACGGTGCGCCGCAAAGAGCTGGAGGGCCAGCTGCAGTCCGCCAGGAGCCGCAGCGCCGAATCCAAACAGAAATACGAGTCCCTGGACAAGGCGAAAAAGGTCCTTTCCGGCGACATCCACGGCGAGCTGGTGATGTATTCCATCCAGAAGGATTTCTACTACCCGTATTACGGCTCGCGGGACATTTCCAAGGACATGCTGCTGCGCTCGGCCATGTTCAACAAGCGCGCGCTGCTGGTGCGCATGACCGGCGAGACCGACCGCGTCAACAAGGATATCAAGACGCTGCGGCGCAAGGGCGAGGAGCTGAGCTCGAAGCAGGAACTGCTGCGACGGCAGGGCGCCGCCCAGAAGACCATGCTCAAAACCAAGCAGGTCGAGCTGAACCGCACGCGCGAGCAGCAGGCCCGCCTGACGCGCGAGCTGGAAAATTTGCAGAACGCCGCGCTGGGCCTGACCCGGCTGGTAAAGACGCTGCAGAAGCGGGCGCCTTACCGCGCCGAAACCGGCGCCGACCTGCCGCTGGAGAAGGGAGCCATGGCCTGGCCCGCCCTGGGCAAGGTGATAAGCCGCTTCGGCCGCGAGGACGTGCCCGGCCTGAAGACCTGGATCGTGCGCGAGGGCATCCGCATCGCCACCGAGCAGGAGGCCCCGGTGCGCGCCGCGCTGGCCGGCAAGGTCATCTACGCGGGGCCTTTCCGCACCTACGGCAACGTGGTCATCATCGACCACGAGAAAGGTTTCTTCACCATTTACGGCCTGCTCAGCCGCATCGACGCCGCCAAGGGCCAGGCCGTGGCGGCCATGTCGCCGCTGGGCGCGGCGGGCGAGGACACCCAGGCCATGAGTTCCGGCAAAAAATCCCCCGGCAGCGCCGTTTATTTCGAGATACGCAAGGGTGACCGGGCCATAGACCCCCTTAAATGGCTGCCGCCCACCCTGCAGGCGCCCTAGCCGCCCCCATACCAAACGGGCATAAATTAGATATAATCATTTATATTATAGTCCCCGGCCGTTAAAACGGCCGGCTTTTCTTGTTTTCGAGGTTTTTAAGGAGCTTTTAAATGAAGAACGCGAGGAAACTGGCTTTCATAACCCTTTCGGCGCTGACCATAGGGGCTGTTTTTCCCTATGTCAACTTCGCGCTGGACCAGACCTACCAGCAGCTGAAGGTGATAGTGGACGTGCTGGAGCTCATCAAGGACAGCTACGTGGAGCAGATAGACCCGCAGAAGCTGGTCTACGGCGCCGCCAAGGGCATGGTGGGCGAGCTGGACGATTTCTCGCAGTTCATGGAGCCCGACGTCTACGACCGCGTCAAGAGCGACACCGAGGGCGAGTTCGGCGGCATCGGCATCAGGGTGGACGTGAAAGAGGGCTGGCTGACCGTGGTGACGCCGCTGCCCAATACCCCCGCCTGGAAGGCCGAGATGATGCCCGGAGACAAGATCATAAAGATAGAGGGCGTGACCACCAAGGACATGATCATAGACGAAGCCATAAAGAAGCTGCGCGGCAAGCCCGGCACGCCGGTGAAGATCACCACCGCGCGCGAGCCCGAGGACAAGAACGCCGAGTGGATACAGAAGGACATCACGCTGGTCCGCGAGCTGATAAAGTCCGAGAACGTGAAGTGGCGCATGCTGGATTCCAAGACCGGCTACATCAAGATCGTGGAGTTCACCGGCCACTGCACCGAGAATTTCGACAAGGCCGTGGCCGAGCTGAAGGGCAAGGGCATGGAGGCGCTGGTGCTGGACCTGCGCTACAACCCGGGCGGCCTGCTGTCGGCCGCGGTGGACATCTCCAAGCTGTTTATGAACGACAACAAGATGATCGTCTACACCAAGGGCCGCAAGCCCGAGAATTACCAGGAGTTCCGCGCCAACGGCCGGGCCCCGCTCGAACTGCTGCCGGTGGTGGTGCTGGTCAACCGCTATTCGGCCTCGGCCAGCGAGATAGTGGCCGGCGCCATGCAGGACAACAAGCGCGCGGTCATCATCGGCGAGCGCTCGTTCGGCAAGGCCAGCGTGCAGAGCATGATCCCGCTGTCCGACAAGTCCGCGCTGCGCCTGACGATAGCCAAGTATTATACGCCCAGCGGCAAGTCCATACAGCGCGACGAGAAGAACGAGACCGGCGGCATCATGCCCGACATCGAGATCAAGGTCCCGCTCGAGACGGAGAAGAAGCTGCTGCAGCAGGGCGAGGAGATCTATTTCCCCGGCAAGGACGATAAGGCCGACAAGAAGAAGGACGCCCCGCGCGACGAGGTGCTGGAGCGCGCCGTGGAGCTGCTTAAGGCCCGCGAGGTGCTGGGGAACCTCAAGCCCGGCAAGTAGGCCCGGTTAATGAAGATACTGGCGTTCGAGACTACCTGCGACGAGACCTCCGCCGCCGTGCTGGAGGGGCGGGCCCTGCGCTCCAACGCCGTGTATTCGCAGGTGCCGCTGCACCGGAAATACAGCGGCGTGGTGCCAGAGCTGGCCAGCCGCGCCCACCTGGAAAAAATACCCGTAGTGCTGGGCGGTGCGCTGGGCCGCGCCGGCATCCGCACCCCGCTGAAACGGGGCGCTGTCGGCGCGGTGGCTTTTTCGCGCGGGCCCGGGCTGCCCGGCGCGCTGATGGTGGGCCGCGTGGCCGCCGAGGCCGCGGCCGAGCTGGCCGGCGCGCCGCTGATAGGCGTCAATCATTTGGAGGGCCACCTGCTGGCCTGCGAATTCGAAAAGGGCAGCGCTTCACGCCCGCTGCAGTTCCCGCTGGCGGCCCTGCTGGTGTCCGGCGGGCACACCGAGCTCTGGCACGCCCGGGGCTACGGGGATTACAAGGTGCTCGGGCGCACGCGCGACGACGCGGCGGGCGAGGCTTTCGACAAGGTGGCCAAGCTGCTGGGCCTGGATTACCCGGGAGGGCCCGCCGTAGAGCGGGAAGCCGCGAAGGCGAAGGGCAAGGGGCCGGAGTTCCCGCGGCCCTTCATGCCCGGCACCAGGGATTTTTCTTTCAGCGGCCTCAAGACGGCCGTCAGCTATTACCTGGCCGGCAGGCTGGGGCAGGATTTTTACAAGCGCGGCGGGCGGCTGCCGCCGGGCGAGATAGCCCTGGTCTGCAGGGCCTTCCAGGACTCGGTGGTAGAGACGCTGGTGAAGAAGACCGCGGAGACGGCGCGCTCGCTGGGTCTTGAGCGCATAGCCGTGGGCGGCGGGGTTTCGGCCAACGGGGCCCTGCGCAAGGCTTTCGCCAGGCTGGAAGGTTTCGAGGTGCGGTTCTCCGAGAAGGCTTACTGCTCCGACAACGCCGCCATGGTGGCGCTCTGCGCCCTGCGCCGCCTTGAGGCGGGCAAGTACAGGAATAGCCTGCGGGTAGACCCCGGCCTTTCGGACCCCTGCTGGTAGGGACCGGGGGCCGGGGACGTTGTTGAGTTGTTGAGTTTTTAGGAAAAACGCGGTTTTTTGAAATGGCTACCTGTTACAAAAACTCAACAACTCAACAACGTCCCCTTAACAAGTTGCTGTTATTAATAAATTAATGCTGATCTGGCTGCTTTCGGATTACGACCACAGGAAACACCTGGCTTTCAAGAGCCTGCTGGGGCGCTTCTCCGCCGCCTACCCGGACGTGCACGCCGAGTTCGCGGTCAAGAGCCGCAAGAGCCTGTGGGAGAGCCTGTTCGCCCACCTGCGCGACCCCAAGCGCAACCCGCTGGCCGACGTGATAGAGATCCCGCAGAACTGGACCGAGCTCTTTTCCCGCCTGGGCCTGCTGTCCGACCTGGCCTCCAGCCTGGAGGCGCTGGCCCAGCGCCGCTACCCCGATTTCATCTTCAAGGAGCTGCTCAGGCACGACGAGGCGCGGGCCTATTCCGCGCCGTGGTGGCTGGAGGCCCCGGCCCTCTACTACAGGCCGCAGGCCCTCAAGGGCGCCGTGACCGACCCCGAGAAAGAGCTGGCGTCCTGGGACGGCTTCCGCGCCGCGCTCGACCGCATCCGCCCGCCCTCCCGGAAGGGGAATTTCCGCGCCCTCTCGGTGCCGGGCTCTTCGGGCTCCGTGTCGGTGGCCGACGTGCTGCCGCGCGTCTGGGGCCGCCGCGGCGGCCTCTTCTCCGACGATTTCAACCGCGCCACCTTCAACCGCGAGGAAACCGTGGGCGGCGTGGAGGACTGGCTGGAGCTGGCGGTCAGCGGCAAGATAGAGCTTTTCAACGGGGACCATTTCGAGACCGGGCCGCAGCCGGCCGAGGACTGCGCCTTCATGATCTCCTCGCGCAAACTGCCCGGCGCCGGGCGCGCCGGCCTGAAGATGCTGCCCTACCCCGGCTACCCGTCGGGCGGCGGGCTGATGCTGGTCTATAACCTCGCGATCTCCTCGGCCACGCAGGACCACGGCTCCGCGGCCGCCTTCGTGGCCTGGGCCATGGAGCCGCGCAACGCCGCCTCTTTCGCCGAAAGCTTCGGGGTTTTTCCCTGCCTGAAGCCGGTGTTCGAAGAGCGCCTGAAGGAAGAGCGGGAGACCGGCGTCTACAGGCGCCTCTTCTCCGCCCCGGAGCTGATGCCGAACATCATGGTCTACCCTACGGCGGAGCTGCTGCTGGAGCGGGTCCTGTGGAACCTGTCGCTCAAGATCGCCCGCAGGGATTACGAGCGCGAGGACCTGACGCGGGAAATGATCATGGCCCAGGGCGAGGCCGATTACCTGCTGTCGCTTTATTAGAGCGCGGAGTTTTAAAAACGTTTTAAGATGCTAAAGAAGAAAGGGATAGAGCCAGGGGCCGGCAAGGCCTCCTACGACGGCAGGGACTCCTTCATGAAGGCGGCCCTGGAGGCCGTCACGGCCCAGTTCACCCTGGAGGCGGCCTCATTCTACGAATACGACGAGAAGAGCGGCCTGCTGCGCCTGCGGCTGCGCCACGCTTCCGGCGTTTCTTTCGAGCACGAGGAGAATCTGCGGCCCGCGCCCGGCTCGGCGGCGGCCCGCGCGCTGGAAACCCTGGAGGCGGCCTCCTCGAAGGGGCTCGGCGGCAGCTTCCTGTACTCCCCGTTCCGCTTCGACTACTGCGACCCGTCCGGCGGGCGCGGCGTGGTGCCCTGCTTCGGCCTGGTGCGCCTGGAGCGCTCTCCCCGCAAGCGCGGCTTCACCAAAGCCGAGGGCGCCAGGGCGGACGCCTACCTGCGCTCCTACCTGCGCGATTACTATAAGGCCGAGTTCTTCTCGCTCAACCGCAAGTACGAAAAAAACGTGTCGGCCATCACCGAGCTGACCGAGGTGTTCGCCACGGCGCTGCGCGTGCGCGACAGCTTCAAGCATATCCTCTCGGGCATCCAGACCTATTTCGGCTTCGACCGCGTGCGGCTGTACCTCATCGACGAGAAGAACCGCAAGCTCAAGGGCGAGCTGTCCGCCGACATCCGCGGCCAGATCAAGAGCATCGCCTACGAGGAGATCCCCCTGGAGGCCGGGGCGCACCGCTTCGCCGACATCGTGCTGGGCCGCTCCTCCGGCGCCTTCATGGAGCGCTACAAGGACTGCGTGCTGTACATGCCGCTGGCGGTGCAGGGCGTCACCATCGGCCTGCTCATCGTGGACAACCTTTTGAGCCAGCAGCGCATAGAGCCGCAGGAGCTGGCCATGCTCAAATCCTTCGGCGGCCAGATAGCGCTGGCCGTGGACAACTCCCGCCTGTTCGACAAGGTCGAGGAACTTTCGCTCTACGACGAGCTGACCAAGCTGCCGCTGCGCCGCTACTTCAACCAGCGTTTCCAGGAGGAGTTCTACCGCGCCGAGCGCTTCAAGCAGCCGCTGGCCATGATCTGGGCGGACATAGACTTCTTCAAGGAAGTGAACGACACCTACGGCCACCAGATCGGCGACAAGGTGCTCAAGGAAGCCGGGCGCGTGATCCTTTCCAACCTGCGCAAGATAGACTTCCCGTGCCGCTACGGCGGCGACGAGATCATCATTTTGCTGCCGCAGGCCACCGGGCTGGAGGCCCAGCGCCTGGCGCAGCGCCTCAGCTCGGAGCTGGCCGAGCTGCGCATCCCGGTGCCTTTCTCCAGCGCGAAGGAACTGCGCGTCACCATGAGCATCGGCGTCTCCACCTTCCCGCAGGACGCCTCCACCATGGACGCCCTGCTGGAGAAGGCCGACGACGCGCTGTACTGGGTTAAGTCGCACGGGCGCGGCAAGATAGCTCTCTATTCCGACGTCGCCGAAGAGAAGAAGAAGGCCGAGGCGGCCGGGGGAACCACTAATGCAACAGCGAAATAACCTCGTGCTCTCCGTTTGCCTGCTGCTGGCCTGCGCCTGCCCGGCAGCCGCGGTTTTCGAGGACCTGCCGGCCGGGGCGCGCCAGTCGGGCTTCGGCGGCCAGGCGGCGGGCCTGGAAGACCCGCTGGCTTTCCAGGCCAACCCGGCGCTGGCCGGCTCTTCGCGCAAGTTCGAGACCGGGGCCCACTTCCTGGGCTCCGAGCGCACCACGCAGGGTCCGGGCGAGCTGCGGGCCTACGGCGCCTGGGCGCTGGTCCCGCGCATGGCCTACGGCAAGATGGGCACGCTTTCCATCGGGGGCCTCTACCGCGACGACGGGGGGGAAGTCACGCAGAAGACCATTTCTTTCGGCTGGGGCACCTGGCAGCTGCGCCGGGGCGGCTCCGGCGTGCTGGACCTGGGCGCCAACCTGAAGATCCTGAGCGCCACTGCCCCGGGCGGGGAGTCGGCTTCCGGCGCGGCCGTGGACCTGGGCGCGGTGTTCCGCCCCGACGACAGGCATTCGCTGGGGTTCTCGATCCTGAATCTCAATAACCCCGCTTTCGATATCGGGGGGCTGGAGGACAACGCCCCGATGGTGATAAGGCTGGGCGTCTCCGAGCGCCGCGAGGATTATACGCTTTCGCTGGACCTGGCCAAGCGCACGGCTTCGGCCGGGCAGAAGGGCAACGTGAGCCTGAACCCGGGCGTGGAGCACGCCTGGCGCACGCAGCGCGCCGGGCAGCTCTTTTCCCGCGCGGGCCTCTTCCTGGCGGAGCGCGCCTCGGCCCTCAGCGCCGGGATCGGCTGGAAACACCTGGCCTCTGAGATCTCTTACGGCCTGGCCGTGCCGCTGACCGGCGCGGTGGTGCCGGCGCATTCCCTCACGCTGGCGCTGCGCTTCGGCGACCGCGACGTGGAGGCGGAGTACGAGCGCCTGATCAAGCAGGAGATAAAATACCGCAAGGACCTGGTGGAGGCGCTCGACGAGTCGGCGCGCCGCGAGGCGCTGCTGAAGGACGAGCTGGCGTCGATGAAGGCGGAGATAGATTCGCTCAGCGCCCGGCTCAAGAGCACGCAGGAGCAGAAGGCGGCGGAAAGCGGCGAGAAGGAGCGGCTGGCCTCGGTGGTGCGCCGGCAGGCTGCGGCCGAGGCGGAGCTGAGGGCCATGTCCGAGAAGCGCAAGGCGGACAAGCTGGCGCAGCTGCGCTATGATTTCAGCGCGGAATGGCAGGGCTACCTGAAGCTGAAGGGCGGCGGGGCCCCGGCGGACGTGCTGAAGAGCTCGCTGCAGCGCATAGTTTCGCAGTACCAGGATTCGGGCATAGACATCAGCCAGGCCACGGTGGAACTGCAAGGGCTGGTACGTTGAGCTCCGAGGAGCGTCCGGATACCAGGTCCAAGGCTCTCCGTAACGATTTGTTAACAATTAGTTCACTCCCGGTTAATACCCCCCTGTTAAACTAAACATATAACGAAGCAAGGCCGGACGGCCGGGCGGCGTTAACCCTTATGGAAAGCAAAGATATAGACAGGCACCTCAACGAGCTGTGGAAGAAAGTGGCGGGGAACGACTACGTTCCCGACGCCTCGCCGCTGCCGCACGACGTCCGCCAGTCCAACATGGAAACCATGCGCTTCCTGCGCGATAATTTCTCGAAGGCGGAGGGGGAGTGGAAGTCACTGCTGGCCGGCAAGGACGCGCAGCTGCGCGACCTGGGCGCCCAGCTCGAGGAGACCAAGGCCCATTTAAGCGAGATCAAGCAGCATTACCAGGAAGCCCGCGAGAAGTCGCTCAACGAGGAGCTGTCCACCGCCCTGAACCTTGAGGAGTCGAAGAAACTGCTGGACGCGCAGAAAAAGAACCACGCGCGCGAAATAGCGCTGCTCAAAGAGCTGCTGGAGCGCACCAAGACCGAGATGATCAGCCTGCAGTCCCGCATAGACGCCCTGCGCGCCGAGCGCGACGAGTGGCACAACAAATTTACCGGCCTGTCCGTGCAGACCGCGGACCTGGCCGACGCGAAGGCCGGCCTGGAGGCCAAGCTGGGGGATTCGAAAGAAGCCGTGGAGAAGACCCTGTCCGAACTGCTCTCCGAACGCAAGAACCGCCGCGACGACGCGGCGAAGATGAAGGACCTGGAAGGCCAGGTGAAAGATCTGACCGGGCGGCTGGATGCCGCCAAGGCCAACTGGGACGCCGAGCGGACCCAGTGGCGCGAGCTGTGGGACAGGGAGCGCTCCGTCTGGGAGACGCACCGCCAGGAATTCGCCGTGTGGGAAGAGCGTCTGCGCTCCGAGCGCGAGGCCTGGACCATGAAGATGCGCGAGCAGGAGTCCAAGGGCGTGGAGAACGCCGCCGGCCTGGCCAATGTCCTGAAGGAATCCAGCCAGTGGTCGGAGAAGGTGACGCAGGTGCTGAAGCTGTACGCGCTGAAAGGCGTGGAGCTGCCCAGCGTCTTCGTTTCCGCCTCCCCGGACCAGAAATTCATAGGCGCCCGCAAGAGCGTGACCCGCGCGCTGGCCCTGGGCCTGGCCGGGCTGATGCTGCTCTCCGTGGCCGGCTGGCAGTTCTACTCCTACCGCGCCAAGGCGCATTACAAGCTGCTCTCCAGCGTGCCGCTGGACCTGGCCAACCCGTCCGGTCTGGCCGTAACGAGCGAGGGCCTCTGGGTGGCCGACTGGAACAAGGGCCTGGCCCTTAAGGATATTAAAGATTACTCCACGCTGCGCGTGCTGCCGGCGCCGGCGGGCACCCCGCTGCGCCCCGGCGCGCTGACCGCCTCGGACGGCGGCCTGTGGACGCTTGACATGGCGCAGCTGCGCTACGCCAGGCAGAATTCCAAGGACGGCAGCCTGGCAGAGGCCGTCAAGACCCCCGGGCCCGCCCCGCAGGGAGCGGCCTGGGACGGCTACAGCCTGTGGGCCTTCGACGCCTCCTCGGGCCTGCTCTACAAGTACGGCCTGGACCCGGCCTCCGGCGCGGCCGCCACCTATACCCTGGACGGGGTGAAGACCCTGGCCTGCATGCAGTGGTTCGACGGCCAGCTCTGGGTGCTGGACGGCAAGAACGTTTTGCGCCGCTACGCCCTGGAAGAAAAGGGGTTCGATCTGGTCTCCAGCCAGCCCTTCGGTAAGGGCCGGGCCTCCTCCTTCTGGGCCGGCGGAGGCAGCCTCTGGACTATAGAAAAGGCCGGGGAACTGGCCGGGGGCTACGAACTGAAGAAATATTCGCTGAAACTATATAAATAATCTTATGGAATTACATTGATTTCAATATGATTAAAATGGCAAAATTGAAAAGTGATTTTAGGCGGGGAGCGGCAAAGCCCTTCCCCGGCCCCGTTTTGCCTTTACTGAGGAAGACTATGCTTAAAAAACTGATTTTTATCTCCGCCCTGCTGGGGATCTTTGCCGGGTTTGCCGCCGAAGCCTCCGCGCAGCAGCTCTATATCAGGGACATGAAGACAATGTACCCGACCGGAGAGGTAGGCGATACTTACTGCCAGGGCGCGTATGACGCCGCTGAGGATAATGTTTCTTTCATAGCCGGCGGCGGCTTCGAGCCCGCGGTCTGGTCGGCCAGAATAGAATGGGAGCGCCCCCGCCTTAGCGCCGGCGCGAATGTGTATCCCGGCGGCTGCCTCAAACTCTGCGCCACGGTGGTCTGCGTCAGCACGGCCGGCGCCTTCGGCATAGACGAGCTGACTTTCGAGGTTTTCAAGTTCGGCGCCGGCGCCAACCCGCTGGACCCCTCTTCTACCCCGCCCATCCGGACCATAGCCATGTACAATGTGGGCACCTGCAATAACACCACCTACCCTGCCGAAACGGTAGTCGGCAATTTCTGCGCGGCCTGGGACGGCTCTTACAACCTGGAAGGCCTTTTCGGCAAGACCAATGGCCAGTTCGGCTACCGCGCCAAGGTAAAGACCAACCAGGTCAGCCCCACCGCCGGCAATATCTCCATAGAGCAGACCTCGGCCTACCCTGGCCAGAACCAATATCCAATTACCGTGGATGTGGTGAACGTCCATTCCCTGGTCTCCAGTCCCACCGTGGTAGGGCGCGTGACCGGCGTGGGCGCGCAGCCCTACAACATACTTTTCCGCCTCTCCAAGGACGCCAGCACCACCATAAAGATCTTTGCCGCCACCGGGGACGCCGCCATGGTCACCCCCGTGCGCGAAATCCTTACCGACTCGCCTATGGTGGGAGAGGGCACCCCCAAAGGAGCGCTTACCAACGGCACCTTCTGGGACGGCCGGGACAGCCACGGCAGTTTCATGCCTTCCGGAGTCTACATGGCTTTTGTGAACGCCAAGGCCTACGACTATTTCGGCCTGGACAACGCCTACGGCGCCACCACCTATATTTCGCTGGACCCGCTTCAGATAACCGACATCGCCCTCAGGCCGCTGGGCGCCGCCTCCACCGACATGGCCCTCATCAGCTATATGCTCACCGAGTCGGCCACGGTTTACGTGAATATTTATACCCCGGGGACCACGTTCAGCAATATAAACAACACCTCCGCCGCCGGCTGGAACACGCCCACCTCCGGCACGCTGCTGCGCAGCTTCGTGGAACAGAAAGAAGGGCGCAAGACGCAGACCACTTTCTGGGACGGCCGCGACAGCGCCGGCCACCCGGTCTGCGACGGCGACTATGTCTACGCCGTCTACGCCGAGCTCCCGTCACAGGCCGCTGCCGGCGGCGTGCTGAGGACGCGGCGCATGTATGTCGGGAACCTCCCCGTGGCGCGCGGCAACGTTATCGCCCTGCTGACGCCGTCTTCCACCGTGATAGGCTCTTCGCCTTCCGTGGCCGGCCTGGACCCGTTCTATTTCCGCTACACCCCCAGCCGCGATGCGAAGATCAGTCTTAACATAAAACGCATGGAGGGCGAGGCCAACGACATAGTCCGCAACCTCGTGGTGGACGAGATGCGTTTCGCCAACTTCGTCAACCGGGAGATCTGGGACGGCAAGGACAATAACGGCTATTACGTCTCCAGCGGCTCCTACCTGGCTGAGCTGATAACCACGGACCCCTTCCAGTGCTCGCAGCTGAAGACCTCCACCGTTACGGCCGTGATCCCGGTGCACATGTTCCGCACGGTGGACGTAAAGAGCCTGCCGCTGATGGGCGGCACCTCCGACATGGCCCGCATCTCCTTCGAGCTGTCGCAGCCGATGTACATGAAGCTCAACATTTACCCGATCACTTCGGTGATCAACCCCTCCGTGTGGCCGCCTACGGTGAGCGGCACGCCCAAGTACACGGTGGAGGGCATGCGCCCGGGCCGCTACCGGATAACCGAGTACTGGGACGGCCGCGACACCAACGGCCGCCTGGTGGAGGACGGGCGCTACCCGTTCACGCTGGTGGCCTACAGCACCGGCACCGCGCAGGTGATGTACTCCACGGACAAGTCCTACGGCTACGTGGACGTCTCCCGCGGCAAGATCATCTTCACCATGTTCGACGTGATCCCGTCGATCCCCACGATGTACAACTCCTCCGACACCGTGAAGCTGCCGCCCTACGAAATTGACTACGCCGTCACCCGGCAGGCGAAGGTGGCGGTGCAGATCCTCGACGCCAACGGCGGGGGCGTGCACGGGCAGACCGTGGCCCACGTGCTGGCCGAGGACAGGGGCGTGCGCGACGGCGACATGCTCTACAAGGAATTCTGGGACGGCAGGTACTCCACGCTGGACAGCAACAACAACGTCATCACCGGGGACTTCGTGCCGGCCGGCTCCTACGACGTGCGCATTACCGCCAAGGACATCGACATCGACCCGATGCTCAACTCCATGGCCACCGTGCAGATGACGATAGACGTGGACCCGCTGCGCATCTACGACGTGTCCATCGTGCCCCTTACGATGGATAACATGGCCGTGGTCTCCTACCAGGTGTCCGAGCCCATGAAGGTGGTCACCAAGATTTACTCGCCCGGCAGCACCGTGCCTACCGCGGACCAGGACCCGCCCCGCGGCCTGGTGAAGCGCATGATAGGCGTGCGCCCGGCGCGCACCCAGATCTCCGAATACTGGGACGGCACCGACCTGACCCTGTCCAAGGTGGCGGACGGCAACTACGTCTTCAAGATCTACGGCTCCACCGTGACGGACTCGATAAGCACCATCACCGGTTACATAACCAATACCTCCTTCCTGGCGCCCGACGTGATCATGGCCAACATCCCCGTCACCAGGGGCGGCACCTCGGACCTCTGCGGCGATTTCGCCAACGAGAGCTTCTTCGCGCCCAATCCCTACACGGGGACGGCGGGCTGGTTCAAGATCCCGATGATCATGAACGGCTGGATCACGATGCGGATCTACAACCTCGCCGGCGACCTGGTGTACAAGAAGAACTTCGGGGACGTGAACAACCCGCGCGAGGGCGGCAATAATATCGACGGGAGCGGCCGCTGCACGGTCACCCAGACGCACGAGGCCTGCTGGCCCAGGGTGAACACCTACGGCAAGACGGTGGCGCCCGGCGTGTACTTTGTGGTGCTGCGCTACGAGGCCACCGAGGGCACCAAGGACGTCTGCCAGACGATAAAAAAGATCCTGGTCCCGTAGAGGAAAGGTTATGAAAACCAAAAATAATTTCCCGCTCTACTCCGCCGCCGCGGCCCTGCTGCTGGCCGCGGCCCTGCCGGCCCCGGCTGCCGACACGAACGTGGGCACCGACGGCGCGGTCTTCATGAAGATCCCGACCGGCAGCCCGCGGGCGCAGGCGCTGGGCAACAACGGCGTGTCGCTGGTGGAGGGCGGCGAGGCCATGGGCATCAACCCGGCCGGCATCGCCTCGGCCCAGATGCGCGAGTTTTCCTATTCCAACCTCAGCTGGATACAGGAATATTCCGGCCATTATTTCTCTTACGTGCACCCCATAGGGCAGTCCGTCATAGGCGTCAACCTGGCCTATTACGGGCTGGAGAAGTTCGACGTGCGCGACAGCGAGGGCAAGCCGCAGTACGGCGCGGATATCAAGGTGCGCAACGGCTACGCCTCGGTCACGATCGCCAAGGGCTTCTTCCTCGAGAAGCTGCTGGTGGGCGTGAGCGCCAAAGAGGTGCTGGAGGACAACTATACCACCGAGTACAAGAACCTGGTCTTCGATATGGGCGCCGTGCTGCGCCTGGGCCGCAAGCTCTCGCTCGGCTGGGCCGCCCAGAACATGTCGGGCAAGAAGCACCAGGTGGTAAAAGTGAACCGCCTCGGCGGCGCCTTCGCCTTCAACCCTTTCGTGACCGTGGCGCTGGAGCAGAAAACCTATTCCGACCGCAAGGGCCGCCTGGGCGGCGGCCTGGAGTTCAACCTGCCGGAGGAAGTGCTGCAGGTGGGCCGCGTCTCGCTGCGCGCCGGCTACACGCCCTCCGACAATTACGGCAAGAACATGGACGACGACATGCTGGACCGGCTGGGCATGACCGACGTGTCGGGCTGGTCCTTCGGCGTGGGGCTCTACAGCGCGCAGGCGCTGGGATACGGCATGGGCTTCGACTATACCCTGGCGCCCTACGGCGCGCTGGGCAAGGCCAGCCAGCTGGCCCTGCGGTTCCAGTTCTAAGGGAGCGCCATGTTCAGACCCAGGACCAGGAAAGGGCAGACGGCCATAGAGTACCTTCTGGTGACCGCTTCGCTGTTTTTTGTATTCGTTATCATGTTCAAGGCGCTGCAGTTCGCCCTGGCCAACCAGTTCAAGCGCGGCGGCCTGGTGATCATAAAGATGTACAAGGAAGACCCCTGGTAAAAGATTTTGAAATCGTTAACGGAGGAAAGCACAATGAATAAGCTGTTCAAGAACAGGAAAGGCCAGAACACCGTGGAATACCTGCTGATGTTGGCTGTCGTCGTGGGCGTGGTGCTCATCGCCGGCGTGGCGCTTAAGAAGTACATGCCGACTCTCTTCCAGAGCATACAGGGCATGATCAACGGGGCGGCCAGCACGCTGGGCGCTTCCGGCGGTAATAACTAAGGAGCCTTCTTTTTCCCGGCCCGCTCCGGCGGGCCGGGGCAAGCTCCGCGGTTTCCGGGCCTGAGTCCCGGGAAGAGTTGCGCCTTTATAGTATGAAAAGTTCGCTGCCCGCGCCGCGGGCTTTAGCGGCACGCTTTATTTCACGCCTCAAAAGGGCGGGGCAGGTCACTGTCGAACTGCTGCTGGTGCTGCCGATTTTCATGCTGCTGCTGTTCTTTATAATGGAGATGGGGAACCTGGGCTTTCATACCATACTGGCGCATCACTGCGCCTATGAGCTGGCCCGGATAGGCTCCCTGGTGGCCGGCCCGAACAGCAGCACCATAGGGCCGGGCGAGATCACGGTCAACGAGAGCGGGGCCAACATCAAGATGCGCAACGTGCTGGGCCAGATGTTCCCGGCTTCCCCGGGGATCACGGTTGAAGGCCACGCCATAAGGACGCTTTACGACCAGCAGGCCAAGCGCCTGAACTGGGACTGGGTCGTGACGCTGAATTACGAGGCCAGGCTGGTCTTCCCGGGCTCCAGCCACTTCCTGTCGGACCCGCCCAAGGGGAGCCGCAAGAAGAAGATCGTAGTGAAGGTGCGGATGCCGATCGAGTCCGCCTACTTCGAGTAAGGGCGATGCAAAGATTTAACGAGAATTTAACGGTAAGTTAACAGTTTAATTGGAGAATATCAATATGGAAAAGAAAGGCATGCTTGTCCCCGTGCTGCTGGCCCTGGCCGCGGCGGCTATCTACTGGTGGGTGCTCACCTCCAAAGAGCGCGACCTGGCCGCCAGGAACGAGCCCGCCACCGTGCTGATGGCCCGCTTCGACCTGCCCGCCCGCACCATCATGAACGTGGACCTGGTGGAAACCAGGGTGATCCCCCGCATGTACCTGGAGCAGGACGCCTACGAGGTCAAGAGCCAGTCCGATATCAAGCTGGTGACCAACCTGGTGACCGCGGTGCGCATTCCCAAGGGCAACCAGATAACCCAGAGCGCGCTGGTCTCCCTCAGCCCCGAGGCCGGCCTTTCCGTGAAAGTGCCGCCCGGCTACCGCGGCTGCGTGCTGCCGCTGGAGAACGATTTGCTCCGCCTGATAAAGCCCGGCGACCGCGTGGACATCCTGGTGACTTTCGACGCCGTGATGGGCGACAACCGCAAGGAAAAAGTTACCGCGACCATCCTGCAGAACGTGCTGGTGCTCGGCGTGGGCTCCAACCTGGGCCAGGGCCTCTCCGGCTCTCAGGCCAAGGCCAAGGCCGCGGCCGAGAACGCCGACCAGGCCTTCTCCGAGAAGGCCGGGCTCAGCCTGGCCCTCAACCCCAACGAGGCGCAGTACCTGGCCCTGTCCATGAAGCAGGGCGAGGTGGCCGTGATCGTGCGCGGCCTGGGCGACGTGGAGCTGCACCCGATGGAGATCGCCTCCTTCAAGAGGCTGATAAAGTAAGGATATATATATATGAAAAAATCCCTGTTAACCCTTGCCGCGCTGCTGCTGCCGGCCCTGGCCGGCGCCCAGCAGACCCACATGGTGGCCGTCAGCGCCGACATCGTGGAGATCAGCGGCTCCATCCAGAAGACGCGCGGCTTCTCGTGGAACCAGTTCTTCGACTTCTCCGAGAAGAGCATCCCCGGCATCATCACGCTGGGGGACTTCGAGCGCAAGACGCAGCTGGCCGCCTCGCTGAAGCTGCTGGAAACCGAGGGTAAGGCGCAGCTGCTGTCCAACCCCAAGGTCATCACCAAGAGCGGCACGCAGGCCAACTTCACGGTCGGCGGCGAGATCCCGGTGCCGTATTCCAACGCCCAGGGCGTGGGCGCCGAGTTTAAGAAGTTCGGCGTGATCCTGGTGGTCCTGCCGGTCGTGCTGACCGAGAAGAAGGACACCGTGGACGTGCAGATCCAGCTGGAGGTCTCCAACCCCGACTACTCCAAGCCGGTCATCGCCTCGGGCACCACGATCCCGTCGATGATAACGCGCCAGATCCAGACCGAAGTGGAGATCAAGAGCGGCGAGACGCTGGTGATCGGCGGCCTGAAGCGCAGCAACCGCAATATTTCCAAGAACCGCGTGCCGATCCTGGGCAGCCTGCCGCTGATCGGCGCCCTGTTCAGCTCCACCGACATCGTGGAAGAGCAGAGCTCGCTGTTCCTGTTCGTGACTTTCGACATCATAAAGTAAGCGTAAGTCTTCCCGTCAGCCAGGCCGCTATATGGACGAACAAAATCTTGCTCCCCGCGTAATAACCTTCTCGGGCCCCAAAGAGGGCGTGGGCAAGACTTCCATAGTCATGAACCTGGCCCTGGCCTGGGCGAATTACCAGAAGCGCAATGTTCTCATCATCCCCCTTGACCCCATGTGCCGGGCCGAGCACGCGCAGCTGCTGGGGCTGAACCCGCCGTCCATGGCCGAGCTGATCCGCTCGGTGGGCCGCGAGTCCGTCACCGCGCTGGGCGCGCTGCTGAAGGGCAAGGTTCCGATCTCGCAGTGGGGCGTGGGCGTGCTGCCGCTGGCCAAGCGCCGCTCCGACGTGGCCAAGATGTCCCCGGACATCATCCTGCCCATGCTGTCGCGCCTCTCCCAGAATTTCGACATCTTCATAGACGTGGACCCGTATTTCCCGATGCAGGTCTTCGCCTTCGACATCTCCGACCTGGTGTTCTGGGTCTCCAACTCCAACGTCTCGTCGCTCAACGCCACCGCCGGCATCTTCCGCGAGATCAACGAGCTGCACTTCCCGATGAACAAGTTCGAGGTGGTGGCCAACCTTTTCGACATGCCCGGCGCCCTCGGCCCAAAGGAAGTGGAGAAGTTTTACAAGCAGATGGGCAAGGACATCCTGGCCTTCATGCCGTGGGAAGACGCGCTGCCGGCCTACGCCAACCAGAACAAGGTTCTGATAACCGAGCAGCCCAACACCCAGTGGGTGCGCATGCTGCGGGTGCTGCTCGGGCGCCTGGCCGAGCTGAAGCCCAGCGAAAAGCAGTGGGTCTCCAACGTCTCTACCGCGGAGTTCGCCCACGGCTCCGACATGCTGTGGCGCCAGACGGAGAAGGAAACCCCGGCCTCTCCTTCCGCGCAGTCAGGGCAGTCGGCCGCGGCGGCTTCGGCCGTGCGCGTGGACGTGCCCCCTTTCTGGGAAGAGCTGAAGATGAAGGTGCACCGCAACGTGGTGACCGCGCTTGAGACCGAGCGCATAAAGATCTCCGACGACCCCACGCAGAACGCCGAGAACCGCAAGCGGGTGGACGGCATTATCAACGGGCTGCTGCAGAAGGAAGCCTCCACCCCGCTGACCCGGGAGCAGCGCGTGCTGTTCATCAACGAGCTCTTGGACGAGATCCTGGGCCTGGGCCCGCTGGAAGAGCTGATGCGCGACCCGTCCGTGACCGAGATCATGGTGAACGCCTTCGACAAGGTCTATATCGAAAAGGCCGGCAAGCTGACGCTGACCAAGTATAAGTTCCGCAACGACGAGCAGATCATGCAGGTCATGAAGCGCATCGTGTCGCCGCTCGGCCGCCGCATCGACGAATCCGTGCCTCTGGTGGACGCCCGCCTGAAAGACGGCTCGCGCGTCAACGGCATCATCCCGCCGCTGGCCGTGTCCGGCCCCACGCTGACCATCCGGCGCTTCTCCGCCAAGCCCTTTACCGACGGCGAGCTCATCAAGAAGGGCTCCATTTCCCAGACGGCCGTGGACTTCTTGAAGGCCTGCGTGAAGCTGCGCAAGGACATCATCATCTCGGGCGGTACGGGCACCGGTAAAACCACTTTCCTGAACATGTTGTCGAGCTACATCCCCGAGGACGAGCGCATAGTGACCGTGGAAGACACCGCCGAACTCCGGCTGCAGCAGGACCACTGGGTGCGCCTGGAATCCCGCCCGCCGAACATCGAAGGCAAGGGCGAGGTGAGCATCAAAGACCTGGTAAAGAACTGCCTTCGTATGCGCCCCGACCGCATCGTGGTAGGCGAGGTCCGCGGCTCCGAGGCCCTGGACATGTTGCAGGCCATGAACACGGGCCATGAAGGCTCGCTGGCCACCATTCACGCCAATACCCCGCGCGACGCGCTGACCCGCATGGAGACCATGTGTCTGATGGCCGGCGCCGACCTGCCCATCTGGGCGCTGCGCGAGGCGATCGCGTCCGCCGTGCACATGATCGTGCAGCTGACGCGCTTCTCTGACGGCACCCGCAAGATCACGGCCATCACCGAGATCACCGGCCGCGAGGAGACACAGATCCTGATCCACGATATTTTCCGCTACCACCAGACCGGCATGGACGAGAACGGCAAGGTGGTGGGCTATTTCAGCGCCACGGGCGACCCGCCCAAGTTCTACAAGGATTTCGCGACGCACGGCATGAACGTGCCGGTGGAGATGTTCTGGACCGAGGACCAGAAGCGGCAGCGCGCGGGCAAATAAGGCCGGGGCCGGCGGGGCCGGGCCTGAGGACGAGACTTCTGCATATGAAAAAACTGGCGGCAATACTGTTGCTGGCGGCGGCCTTCACGGCCAGGCCCGCCCTCGCCGGCGTGTTCACGCAGCCCGAGATGGACGAGATCTCCTGCGCCGCGCTGAAGATGCAGCTTTTCTATTATTACCTCGCCCCGGAAAGAGAAGAGAAGATCCGCAACTACACCATGACCTGCAAGGGGGCGAAGGCCACCTTCGTGATGCCCAAGTGGGTGGACCCCGTGGTGCCGGAGATGCTCAACCGCAAGGTCTGGCGCGACCCGGAGGAGGGGGAGATCTCGGAGGCCGCCCTCTGGCAGACCCCCGTCTCCATCCTTTACGAATACCTGGAGCTCACCCGCAAGACCTTCCCGCCCGAGGCCGGCGGCGCCAACATCCAGCCGGGCCTGCTGGTGAAGGAATACGCCGATATCCGCATCCGCTTCCAGATGGCGATGGACAGGCTTTACCGCGCGCGCACCCGCGAGGTCAACATGGGCGACTCCATGGAAGGCCGCGGCCGCACGCTGATGGCCCAGTTCGCGCTGATCCTCAAGGAGATGGAGTCCATAGCCGACGCCATTTCCAGCACCAATTCGCGCCGCTACGCCGAGGCGGTCACCGCTTCCGCCGTGATAGGTCAGGACTCTTTCCGGATGCTCTTCCGGCCGCCCCGCAAGTACGAGCCCCCGCCCAAGCTCTCCCAGACCGCCAAGGTTATGGGCACGGCGCTCACGATGCTGGGCATCATCCTGATCTTCCTGGCCGTGCAGGCCTTCTTCGCGATGAACGATTCCAAGACCAACGCGCTGATGGGCGACTACCAGCGCAAGGTCGATACCTTCACCGAGGCCTTCTCCCGCCAGTTCATCAACATTAACGTCAAGTACCTGGTGCTCGGGCCCACGGCGGTGGGCGCGCTGCTGGGCGCGCTGACGATGAACATCGTACTGCTGCTGATCTTCAGCGCGGTGGGCTTCGCCATCGGCATGCGCACGCCCGCCTTCGTGCTGAACACCATGAAGGCCTCGCGCGGCCGCAAGATCGACGCCCAGCTGATGGACGGCCTGATCCTGCTGTCCAACTGTCTGCGCTCGGGCCTCGACATCGTGCAGGGCTTTGAGATGGTGTCCAAGGACCTGCTGCCGCCCATCTCCGACGAGTTCGCGCTCGTCATCAAGAATTACCAGCTCGGCATGACCTTCGAGAAGGCGCTCGGCGTCCTCGAGGAGCGCGTGGAGTCCAAGATGCTCTCCTATATGATCCGCGCCATCGTGCTGCAGCGCGCGGTGGGCGGCAACCTGACCAAGGTTTTCGAACGTATCGTTATCGACATCCGCGAGGAATCCAAGCTGGAGGAGAAGACCAAGGCGATGACCGCCCAGCAGAAGATCCAGTCCATCGTCGTGGGTATCATGCCGTGGGTCATGGTGGGCGTTATGTTCATGTTCCAGCCGGATACGATGATAAAGTTCTACTTCAGCCCGCTCGGCATGGGCGTGTTCTTCTTCTGCGCCATCTGGATAGGCATAGGCATGAAGGTGGTGGCCAGCCTGGGCAAGATAAGAGTTTAACTATGGACCCCGAAAAGATCAGAAGCGCGATGCTGGTGATAATCTCGGTCGTAGGCTCCTTCGCGGCCTTTACGGCGGTGCAGCGCTTTTTCGCGCCGCGCGAGGAGGAGCGCTCCCCGATAGGCGACATCAGCGACATGGAGGGCCGGGAAACCTCGGCGTTCTCCAGGCTGGAAGGCAGCAAGAATTTCTGGGACAAGGTGGACCTGTTCTTCGCCAGGCAGCTGGGCATGGAGAAGAAGCTGGAAGAGACCTACATGCTGCTGGGCAGCCCGCCCAACACGAACCCGCTGAAGATGCTGCACCTGAAGCTGATAGCCGGCACGCTGCTGCCGCTGGGCGCCTTCGTGCTGACGCAGTCCTTTTTCACGCTGATCTTCGCGCCTATCGGCTTCATGCTGCCCGACGGCGTGATGTACTCCGGCCGCATCCGCAAGCGGCAGGAAGACATCATCCGCAACTTTCCCACCTTCGTGGACCTGGGCGCGCTGATGATCGAGTCCGGCCTGGACTACATGACCGCTTTCGACCGCATCGTGAAGATCGCCCCGGTGAAGACCGGCCTGGAGCTGGAGATAGAGCGCACCATCAACGAGGTGCAGCTGGGCTATTCCCGGCGCGACGCGCTGCGCCGCCTGAGCATGCGCACCGGCCTGCAGGAGGTGCGCTCGTTCGTGGGCCTGATAGTGCAGTCGGACGAACTGGGCACGAGCCTGGTGGAACTGCTGCGCAACTATTCCGCCGACATGCGCTTCCGCCGCCTGAACAAGGCCGAGAAGCTGGCCGCGCAGGCCTCCACCAAGATGCTCATCCCGCTGTTCATCTTCATTTTTCCGACGGTGTTCATACTGATGCTGTCCCCGATGATAAGCGACCTGATAACCGGCGGCATGCCTTTCTGAGGCGCGCCGCGAAAGGGAAGAATTTAAGGAAGGGTGCCTATATGAAGCCAGGCGATAAAAAAACACTGCTGTTCCTGCTGGGCGCCGCGCTCTTCGCGGCGGGGCTCTGCGCCCCGGACGCCGCGCGGGCCCAGGTCAAGCGAGTGAAGAGCGAGGAGTCGCTGTTCCTCGACCTGCATAAGACCGGCCTCGGCCAGCTGAACGAGCTCGACGAGAAGCGTAAGTTCATCGAGACCATCAAGCTGGAGAAGCAGAAGATCCAGGGGACGATGCTCAACAACGTCTACGAGAACGCTTTCGAATACTACAAGCGCGGCAACTACGAGGACGCCAAGGACCTGGCGGCCAAGATCCTCTCCATAGACCCCAACAACGAGGACGCGCAGATGCTGCTGGAGGCCTCCAACCAGCTGCGCGGCAGCCTGCGCCCGGGCATGAGCGAGAAGCTGATGATCGAGGACCGCTTCCGCACCGCGCTCTCCTACTACACGGAGGGCCGCGTGGTGGAGGCGCACGCCAAGATGCAGGAGGTGGTGAAGCTTTCCCCGAACAACATCAAGGCCAAGTACTGGCTGGCCAAGATGAAGGAGGACCTGAAGGAATATTATTTCGAGAAGGGCTCCGAGGAGTACAAGCTGCGCGACCTGAAGGGCGCGCTGGATAATTTCTACAACGCGCTGCTGATCAGGCCCAAGGACGCGCTGACGATCGAGTGGATCACCCGCGTGGAGGACGAGCTGCGCCAGCAGAAGGCCAACGACCAGCTGAAGGCGGCGCTGGAATACTACGCGCAGGGCAAGCTGATGTCCGCCTACCAGGGCCTGAGGCGCGCCCTGGAGGTGCAGCCCGGCGACTCCAAGGCCGGCAGGCTGCTGGCCGAGGTGAAGGCTGAGATCGAGAGCGGCTTCATAGCCGCCGGCAAGAAGCTTTACGGCTCCCGCCGCTATCCCGAGGCCATCGGCGAGTGGGACAAGGCCAAGCCGTACACGGCCAACATGTCTTACCTCAATAACCTGATCTCCCGCGCCCGGGAGCAGATGAAGATGGAATCGGCGGAGAAGAAGCGCCGCGCCGAGGAAGCCGCCCGCCGCGCCAGGGAAGAAGAAGAGCGCCGCGCGAAGGAAGAGGAGGCCCGCCTGAAGGCCGAGGCCGAAGCCAAGCGCAAGGGCGTGACGGTGGAGGAAGTGATCAAGAAGCCCGCCGGCATCAGCGAGGAGAACCGCCTGGCCTCGCAGCAGCATTACCTGGAGGGCCTGAAGTACTTCCAGAACTCCAATTACGAGAAGGCCCGCGACGAGTGGACCATCGCCAAGCAGCTGGACCCGGGCAACGCCGACACCACGGCCGGCCTGAAGCGCATAGAGCAGATCCTGGCCGGCGGCCAGTAGCCGCCGCACAGGACTCAATGAGAGGGCGGGGGAAACCCCCGCCCTCTTTTTTTAGCTTGGGCAAGCCGGGGGTGGAATATTCAAAAAAGTAACAATTCCGAAATATGGCTTTGCTACAATTTGATAGAGAAAAATTTCGGTCCAAGGTGAATTTATGCGGCTTACAATGAAGTGGCTGATGTGGTTCATAGGCATAGGCGTCTACGTGATGTTCCTCGGCGGCGTCTTCTACTACAACCTTTTCAAGTGGACCTTCGACGAGAAACTCAAACAGGACGTGATCGAGACCGTGAAGGTCTACGCCCCGACGATGCGCAACGGGCTGCTCAACAACGCCAACGCCATTTCCTTCGAAGAATACGACATCATGATGTCGCTCGCCAAGGACGAGCGCATCACCTCCATGCTCTACCTCAGCCGCCAGGGCAAGGTGCGCTGGCACAAGGAATCCCGCTTCATGGGCATGAGCTGGGACGAGATGCAGAAGCAGGTGCCGCCGCCCACCGACGCCATCAGCCAGGCCTACCTCTCTAAAATGCCCAAGGTGCGCCAGGTGAAGGGCGAGCCGTTCTACGAGATAGCCATACCGTTTTCCGTACGCGGCGAGATCATCGGCATCATAGACCTGATGGTATCGCGCGCGGGCGCCGAGGTGCTGATAGGCTCGGCCATGCGCAAGTACGTGTTCGGCGCCGTGGGCGTCCTGTTCCTGCTGGGCCTGCCGCTCTATTTCTTCTTCCACCATTACGTCATCTCGCCCATGGACGCGCTGCGCGAAAGCGTGGAAGGCGTCTCGCTGAAGAACTTCGACCTGCGCTTCCCGGTCCGCACCGACGAGTTCGGCGAGCTGGCCGGCTCTATCACGCGGCTGATGGGCAAGATGAAGACCGAGATCGAGGGCATCTCCAACCGCGACCGCACCTACAAGGAGGCGGAGCAGCGCTGGTGGCGCTCCCTGCTGAACATCATCGTGCCCGGCAACAACTACGTGATCGTCGTCGACGAGAACAACAGCATCCTGTACGCCAATTTCGAGCTGACGCAGGGCATGGACGCCAAGAACATCCACCTGCTGGACGTGGTGGACAGCCAGCAGCAGACGCTGCTGCGCCTGGTGGGCCAGGCCTTCGAGATGCCCGACACGCCCGTGGAGGGCGAGGCCGTTTTCAAGAACCAGAACCTCAACGTCAAGGTGCTGCACGTCGGCCAGACCGCCGAGACCAACCGCACCCTGATCCTCTTCTACCCCAAAGCCGGCATCAGCATGTAAGGGTTCGCGGGCGCCAAGGGCATGCCTTCTCCGGGTACGCTCGGCATGGAGGATGCCCGGGTGCCGGCCCTTTGTTATTTTCTTTAAATAATTATGTATTATATTTACGAGCGCGCCACGGCGCGCCCGTTGGCGTTCATTTTCTGGAGGAAACATGAAACTTGAAGTGCGCAATGTGAGCGTGGGTTCGCTGGTAGCGTCCTCGGTGCCGCTGGTGGTGTTCTGCCTGGCGCTGCTGGGCGGCATAGTCACCTTCATGGTGGTGCCCAACATGCAGATGGTCTCCATGACCTTCATGCAGAAGATCCTCAGCGTCGGCCTTTACGCGCTGCTCTACGTCGTGATCAGCACGGCGGTCATCGTCTTCGCGGCCTTCGTCTACAACATCTTTACGGGCGTGCTCGGCCTGCGCGGCGTTACTTTCGACATAGAAGAGATACACCACGACTGAGCGCCCCCGGGCGCTCTGCGGCCGCTTCCTTAGGAGATAGCTGTGAAAATAAACATCATATTTGCCTCGAAAGACCTGTCGAGGGCTTCCCTGATGCTGGAGATGCTGTCCAGGCAGGGGTACTCGGTGGTCACCGCCCACCGCGCCCGCGAGGTGATGGGCATGCTGGCGGAAAAGTCCTTCGACCTGGTCATGATAGGCCAGAACCTGGCCGACGAGGAAGGCCTGACCTTCCTGAAGAACCTCAGGGCCAAGAACAAGAACATCCCCGTGATAGCCGCGCTGGAATCCCCGGACACCTACCTGGACCATATGCCCTCCGGCCTCACCGCCGAGACGCTGATCCCGCACAACCACGGCGGCCGCGAGACACCCAAGATCTCCTACAAACTGGCCTTCTTCCAGCTCGGCGCCGACGAGGTGCTGGGCTACAGCCAGGACCTGCACGAGGCCGTGGCCCGCGTCAGGGCCGTCGTGCGGCGCACCGTCTCGGTGCAGCCGGACGAAGTGCTGAACATGAACGAGATCGAGCTGAACATGTCGAGCTATACCGTCAAGATCGCCAAGAAGGAGATCACGGTGACGGCTAAAGAGTTCGACCTGCTCTACGTCTTCCTGAGCTCCCCCAACCGCGTGCTGAGCCGCCCGTACCTCATCGAGCGCGTCTGGGGCTACAACTATTTCGGCTCCCCGCGCACGGTGGACGTGCACGTGCGGCGCCTGCGCTCCAAGATGGGCAAGGCCGCGCGCTACGTGCACACGGTGCCCTGCGTAGGCTACAAGCTGGTGCCCTCCAAGTAGGACGGCGCTGAATTTAAAGGGACGGGAGGAACAATGGCACAGAAAATCCTGATAATCGACGACGACACGCACCTGCGCGAGAGCCTGGCCGAGGTACTGGACCTGGAAGGCTTCACCTGCTTCCAGGCGGGCAACGCCAAGAGCGGCATCGCCTCCGCCAAGAAGAACATGCCCGACGTGGTGATCATGGACATCCAGCTCCCGGACTCCTCCGGCTTCCAGATCTGCCAGGAGCTGCGCAAGTTCTCCAAGGACTTCGTCCTGATCATGATGACCGGCCGCTTCCTCTCCGCCGAGGAGAAGACCCAGGGCCTCAGCCTGGGCGCGGACGAATACCTGACCAAGCCTTTCGACATCCAGGAGCTCTCTATCCGCATCCGCCAGCTGCTGAGCCGGAAGGGGAAATAAGATGAAGAAAACAGCCCTGTTCCTACTTTGCGCGCTGCTCCCGCTGGGCGCGGCCGCGCAGGAAAAGAAGGCCGCCCCTTCGGGCGGCCGCATGACGCTCTACCTTGAGGCCATGGACGGGCAGGGCTGGCAGTGGTTCTTCATAGCCGACACGATCAGGCGCGGCCTGCCGGCCGCGGACCTGAAGGTCTCCCCGCTGGTGACCAAAATGGAAGACGGCTCTTTCTCGTCGCGCCGCGGCGAAGCCGAGCTGGCCGAGGCCACCAGGATAGCCGTGCTCGCCAAAACTTATCCCGGCAAACTGCTGGTTTACCTCAACGCGCGCTCGCTGAGCCCCTCGGCCGACGGCTGGAAGGACGCCGCGCTGTTCGCCGGGCTCAACCCCGACGCGCTGGAGAAGCAGGCCGCCTCGGGCGGCCAGGCCGCGCTGGCCGAGGCCCACAAGAAGTCCGCCGCCGCCGGCGCCTCCGAAACCTCCATCTTCATAGACGGCAAGCGCTTCGAAGGCCCGCAGCGCCTGATGCCTCTCTACGAGGCCGTCAATGCCGGCCTGCCCGCCGCCAAGAGGGCCGGCCTTCCCGCCGGGTACACCCCCAAGCCCAGGCCGCCGGCCCCCGGTTTCTGGGTGGTGACCAGCTCAGGCATCGCCAAGAACGACGCCCTGATCGGCGTGTTCGACCGGTATTTCGAGGGCATCAAGGCCCAGCATATGGATTATGCCTCCCCCGAGCGCGCCGCCCGCTTCCCGGACCTGGCCTTCGCGCCGTCCTACATAGTTGCCGCTACCCCCGAGGCCAAGTCCAGGCTCGAGAGCGAGATCAAGGCCGGCCTGTTCAAGGAGATCGGCGGCTACCTGGTCTATGAGGACCGGCAGCGCCGCGGCCTTTACGCCGGCCGCCCCGAGAAAAAGAACACCCTCGAGGTTTTCGTGATGAGCCAGTGCCCCTACGGCGTGATGGCCGAGGCCGCGCTGCTCGACGCCAAAAACAACAAGCTGCTGCCCGAAGGCCTGCAGGTGGAGATCCACTACATAGGCGACTCCGCCAAAGACGACAAGGGCGCGCTGACCTTCTCCAGCCTGCATGGCCAGCCCGAGTGGGAGGAGAACGCCAGGCAGATCTTCATCAGCAAGAATTTCCCCGACAAGTTCGACGCCTATCTGGCCGAGCGCAACAAAGACTACACCTCCCCGGACTGGCAGAAGGCCGCCAAGGCCTCCGGCGTGGACGCCGAGGCCGTGGAGAAGGGCTTTCCCGAGGCCAAGGAGCTGCTGGCCGCCGATTTCGCCGCCACCGGTGCGCTGGGCATTTCCACCTCGCCCTCTTTCATGGTGGACGGCAGGCATTTCGTGGTGGGCCTGGGCGAGCTGATGAAGCTTCCGGGCTTCGAAAAGCTGCCGCCGCCCGGCCAGCCCGGCGCCGGCTGCGCCGCCAAATAACGGCGGGCCGCGCTTCGGCAACAATTCCGTAACAGCCTTTTGGGATAATATATTATCCTGTATGATTAAAGGCGTGGCGATTTTATGACCGACTCTCCAAAGAAACGGGGAAGGCTGTTTTACAAGCTCCTCCTGATCTTTTTGATAGTTTCCCTGGTTCCCCTCGGCATAGTAGGCTACTACCTCGTAAACCTCAGCCAGATAACGCTCAACAGGGCCATCTCGCGCGACCAGGAAGCCCTGGCCGTCGGCTTCGCCGACACCGTCTCCAGCTACATCATAAATTTCCGCAACGTGCTGAGCGACGCCGCCCACCTGGCCGACTTCGCGTCGATGAACACGGAGAAGCAGCAGAGCCTGGTGAGCCACATCATGCAGCTGCACCCGGCGTTCCTGGAGATCTCCGTCGTGGACGCGCTCGGGCAGGAGACCGTGCGGCTGGGCCGCTTCGTGCACGACACCAAGAAGCGAGACTTCGCCGGCGACGCGCAGTTCGCCAAGGTGATGCGGGCGGGGGAATTCGTGGGCGGGCTCGAGAAATACATGGGCTCCTACCCGGCCATCACGATGGGCGTGCAGATCGTCAACCCGCAGAACAACCAGCCAATGGGCGCGATGCTGGCCAAGATGAGCCTGACGGCGCTGTCGAGCCTGCTCAAGACCGGCTTCCCGGAGACCACTCACACGCAGGCCGCGGTGATAGATTCCAACGGCTTCCTGATAGCGCACTCCAACTCCAAGGAAATTTTCAAGGCCGACGCCAAGCTGCCCGACGACGTGCTGCGCGTGCTGCTGCAGAACGACGCCAAGACCGGCGGCGGCGAGCTGATCCTGGAGACCACCGGCGAGCGCGTGCTGGGGGCCTTCGCCGAAGTGTCCGACCTCGGCTGGGTGGTCTACATCCAGCGCTCCGTCGCGGTGGCCTACTCCGCCTCCGACGACATGCTCAACCGCACCTGGCGCATGATGCTGATAGTCACCATTTTCGTGCTGTTCCTGGGCTACGCCGTGTCCCTGGTCATCACGCAGCCCATCCAGGCGCTGCGCGAGGCGGCCATCAAGCTGGGCGAGGGGGACTTCGACTACCTGCCGGACCTCTCCATGCCCAACGACGAGATAGGCGAGCTGGCCCACACCTTCATGCAGATGAGCGAGTCGCTCAAGGTCAAGACGGCCGAGATAACGGCCTCGAAGGACGAGCTGGAGCGCCTCAACCGCAGCCTGGAAAACCGCGTGGAGGCCCGCACCCGTGAACTGAAGAGCGCGCAGGACGAGCTGATCAAGAAAGAGCGGCTGGCCGCCATCGGGCAGATGTCCTCCGTCGTCGGCCACGAGATCCGCAACCCCCTGGCCGTCATCAACAACTCCATCTATTTCATCAAGACCAAGACCAACGCGCAGCCCAACCCTGAGCCCAAGGTGCTCAAGCACATCTCCATCATAGAATCCGAGATCCGGCAGGCCAACGGCATCATCGACGAGATCCTGGGCTACGCCCGCACGAAGGAGCTGAACCCCAAGGTGATGCACCTCAACTCCTACCTGGAGGACCTGACGATGTCCTTCCCGGTGCCGCCGCACGTGGAGATGATAAAGAATTTCGCGCCGGAGAACCCGGCGGTGAACATAGACCCCGACGAAATGGCGCAGGCGCTGCGCAACCTGATAAAGAACGGCATAGAGGTGATGCCCGAAAGCGGCAAGCTCTACGTCCGCAGCGAGATGGTGGACGCCGGCACGGTGCGCATCGACGTGGAGGACACGGGCTGCGGCATGCCCAAGGAAACCGCGGAAAAGATCTTCGCGCCGTTCTTCACCACCAAGGCGCGCGGCACGGGCCTGGGCCTGGCGGTCGTGAAGAAAATGGCGGACCGCCACAAGGGCCGCGTGGAGGTGTCGAGCGTGGTAGGCAAGGGCACCTGCTTCATGATGTACCTGCCGGTGGTGCAGAACCCGCCGCCCCCGCCCAACCGTTAACCGCTCCATCGGCTCAAAACCGCGGAAGCCCCTGCTCCCGCGGTTTTTGCTTTATGCGGCTGCGCCCCAACTGTGGGCTTGCTTGATTATAACGCTTGTATTGGCGCCTTTAAATTAATATAAATATAGGGAGCGGGTGGCAGGGGCCGCGCGCGCATTATTCATGGACAGCAAAATTTTAATAGTGGACGACGACGCGCACTTGCGCGAGACGCTCCGCGACCTGCTTGAGATGGAAGGCTACAAGGTCTTCGAGGCGGAGTCCGGCGCCGCGGCCATGAAGATGGTCGTCTCCGACTTCTTCCACGTCATCCTGATGGACTTCAACCTGACCGACAAGACCGGCATTGAGGTCATCAAGGACATCCGCAAGCTCAACACCGACAGCCAGATCCTGATGATGACCGCCCACGCGTCCCTCGACACGGCGGTGAAGGCCATCCAGGAGTCGGTCTACGATTTCCTCATCAAGCCCGTCGATTTTAACTACCTGCGCCGCGCCATCAAGAAGGCCGAGGAGAAGCTGTACCTCGAGCAGGAGAACAAGCGCCTCATCGACATGTTGAAGCACAACAACGA
>MGUI01000047.1 GCA_001799895.1 Elusimicrobia bacterium GWD2_63_28 | reverse complement strand
TTTGACGAACTTCTCGCCGCCGTGCACCACGCGGTGGCCAACGGCGGCTATGCCGTCGAGGCTTTCGATGACGCCGTGCTCCTTGTGGGTCAGCGTGTTGATTACCAGCTGTATGGCGTCCTTATGGGTGGGGCAGTCCTGGTTGACGGTCACCTTCTCGCGGCCGGGGGCCTCGATGTTGATGAACGATGAGCCGATACCGACGCGCTCGACCAGTCCGGAGGCCACCGTCATCTTGGCCTGCCAGTCGAAAAGCAGGTACTTCACGGAAGAGCTGCCGCAGTTGAGACAGAGTATTTTCATTGAGGTTCCCCTTTGTGCAGGCCGCAGGTTACGCCAGGTCCTGCCGTTTTTCTATAATCTTATTCTACAATAAATTACGAACAAGCGTTTTCCGGAGGATTCATTTTTATGAAAAGAGTATTTTTGGCCGCCCTCTCCGCCGCCTCGCTGCTGGCCGCCGCCTGGGGCCTGCTCTGGCTGCGCGGCGGCATGGACGCCGCCGAGGCGGTGCGCAAGCTTGCGGGGCTGCGGATGTCCCTGGAGCTCTACAGGGAGGAGCACAAGAAACTGCCTCTTTCCTTCGGCGAGACGCTGCGCGCGGGCACGCTGGAAGCGGCCCCCGAGCTCAAGCTGCCGGGACATTTCAGGGTTTCCTCCGTCAAGGATACTCCGTCCATGGCGATAAAGGACACGGGAGGCTGGGCCTACGTTAACAACCCGGCCGACCCGGCCTTCGGCCTGGTCTACATGGACTGCTCGCATAAGGACGAGAAGGGGAGGTTCTGGAGCGAATTCTGAGGGTTCAGTCCGAAAGAACGTCCTCGTAGAGGCGCAGCAGGATGTTGGCGATCACGGGGACGGACATATTATTGTTGACGTAGTCGAAAGCCATCCTGGACATGCCGTGGCAGGCTGAAGGATCGCCTATCAGGCGTATCACCGCCCGCGCGCAGGCCAGCGCGTCGCCGGGCTCCACGATGATCCCGTTGCGCTCATTCACCGTAAAATCGCTGAGCCCCCGCAGCCGGGGGATCACGCAGGCCACGCCCGAGGCCTGGGCCTCTATCAGGGACAGGGACAGCCCGGGCCGGCGCGCGGTCTTGGCGTAGATATGCATCATCGCCATCACCTCGGGCATGTCGTTGCGGTCCGAGAGGATGTCCACCTTGTGGCTGATGTCGAGGGCCCTGGCGAACTTGCGCAGGTTCTCGTCCTTCAGGCCGATCAGCATGAAATGGGTCTCGGGCATCACCGCGAGCACCTCTTTAGCCATCATCAGGAAGAGTTCCTGCTCCTTCAGCGTCGGGTCCATGCTGACCGTGCCTACCTTGTAGGGACGCTTCTGAAACATGGCCGGCTTGATCAGCATGGCGCTTTCCCAGCGGCCGATGCTGATGCACGGCGGCACCATGAAGGTGCGGCGGGGCTCGATGCCCGCGCCGATGAATTCCTCCTGCACCGAATTGCAGGCGCCCAGGAACAGGTCCACGTAGGGCTGGGCCTCGGCGAGCTTCTCAAAGTTCCTGGGGTTCCCGAGCTTGAACTGGCTGACAAAGACGCGGGAGAGGGCCCGCGCTTTTTTCAGCAGGAGCGGGGAAAGCGAGGGGTTATAAAAATGGACCACGTCCCAGCCCTTGGCTTCGAAGAAGCCGAACTTCGCGCCCAGCGTGAGCGGCAGCGTCTTCACCTTCAGCTTCTCGCATTCGGCCCAGAGCCTGGATTTTTTGGGACAGAGCACGGCGGCGTTATGCGCCAGCTTGCCGAAGCGGGCGGCGGTGTGCAGGGCCTGGTAGGCCGCAATGTCCCATACCGGGGAATCGCAGACGTTGAGGATGTTCATCGGCGTGAGCCCGCCCTGGAGGAGAACTTTTCCAGCTCGCGCCTGGCGTTTTTGACGTAGGCCTCGTCCCGCGAGGTGGCGGCGATGTCGGCGTAGATGGCCGCGGCGGCGGCGTAGTCGCCGGCCTTCTTGTTCAGAAAGGCGGCCAGCTGCTTGAGCATCACCGGGCAGTCCGGGTCTTTCAGCAGCGGGGCGATGGTCCGGGCCACGGCGGCCGGGTCCTGCGCCTTGCTGTAGCCTATGGCGGCCAGCACCGTCAGGTACTTCCACTCGCGGGGGGAATATTTCAGGCCGTAAGCCAGCAGCTGCTCCGCCTCGGCGGGCCGGTTCAGGCCGAAGGCCAGCGAAACCGCGCCGTAAAGGCCGGCGGCGGCGAAGGAGTGGTCCACTTCCAGCACGTGCCGCGCCATGGGCAGGAAGAGAGGGTATCTGCCTTTGCCGTAATTCTCGTCGTGATCGCAGTGCGCGTGGCCGAGCCCGTCTACGCTGTGGGCGTGGCCTTCGTGGCCCGGCTGTTCGGCTTCCGCCGGCATTTCGCGGGCGCCGTAATACTGCATCAGGCGCACGAACCAGAGGTCGGCGAACAGGCGGCGCGCCCCGGCGGCCAGGGCCAGCATGTCGCCGGCCGCGCCCTCCAGGGGGGCGCGCATTTCGGACGGCGGGGGAAAAGGGCTGCGGTAAGCGGAAGCGGCATAGGCGCCCGCGCCCCAGCACAGGAAGGCGGCGGCCAGCAGGGCGCCCCGGGGCGGCATCAGAATTCCTTCCTCGAAAGCAGCCAGAGGGCCCCCAGGTAGGAGGAGAGCGTCCAGGCCGCCGCGGAGAACAGCGCCGACGGGCCGATGGCCAGGGCGGCGCCCGCGTCGCGCACGTTGAAGAGCTGCAGGTTGGGCACCAGCCAGAGCAGGGCGCCCAGCAGGAACCCCTTGAGGCCGGCCGACTGCTCGGCGAGGAAGCGGGCCTCCGAGGCGAAATGGCCCAGGGTCCACATGATGGCGGAGATCACCAGCGTGGAAACGGCGGAGGTGGAGAAGAGGGAAACAAAGAAAGCGAAGGAAACTATGACCGACAGCTTGAGGAAGGTGCCGAAGAGCGCCCAGCCGTAGGCCTCGGGAACGCCGAAGCCCCTGAAATACAGCAGGCTCAGGTGCAGCAGCGCCATCACCGCGAGCATCAGCGCGGCCGTCAGCATGGACCCGCAGAACTTGCCGGCCAGGTAGGCCCAGCGCGGCACGGGGCGGGAGAAAACCAGGTAGATGGTCTTGGTCTCGGCCTCGCGCAGCAGCGACGAGGAGGCGCCGAAGAGCGCGTAGGCCAGCGCCGTCAGCTCTATCAGCGCCAGGCCGAAGTCGGCCAGCAGGCGGGCCTCCTGGTCCACCGCCATGACCCCGGCAAGCACCGAGGCGTAGACGGCCGTGAAGGCGAAGACGGCGAACAGCGTGAAGAAGCGGTTGCGGACGCTCTCGGAGAAAGAGTTGAGGGCCACGGAAAGAACGACGGGGGCGGCGCGCCTCATTTTACGGCCTCCACGAAGATCTTTTCCAGCCCGCCGCGGGCGGCTTCCCACTCGGCCCGGGTCACGGAGCGCGAGAGGCGGCCCCGCACCATTATGAGCACGCGGGAGCAGAGCTTTTCCACCTCGGAGATGCTGTGCGAGGAGAGGAAGACGGCCTTGCCTTCGGCGTTCAGCCCGGCCAGCAGGGAGCGGATATCGTGGATGGCCAGCGGGTCCAGGCCGCTGACCGGCTCGTCGAGGACCAGCAGGTCGGGGCCGTGCAGGAGGGCCTGCGCCAGGCCCAGGCGCTGCAGCATGCCCTTGGAAAATTCCAGGACGCGCTTGCCGGCGTGCGGCTCCAGCCCGGTCCGGGCCATGGCGGAGTCCACGGCGGCGGAGAGGGAGGCCCCGGAAAGGCCGGACAGCCGGCCGTAATAGGCCAGCGCCTCGGCGGGCTTCACCTGCGGGGGGAAATAAGGCAGCTCGGGCAGGAACCCTACCCTGGCCTTGGCCGCCCCTTCTGACGGCGAGTGGCCGAAGACGCGCACCTTGCCGGCCGTCGGAAAAAGCAGGCCGGTGATCAGCTTCATTATCGTGGTCTTGCCGGCGCCGTTGAGCCCCAGCAGGCCGGTCACCTCGCCGGGCGGGATCTCGAAAGAGAGGTCCTTCAGGGCGGTGTGGTAGTCCGCGCCCAGCAGGCGCGGGCGGCGGTAGGTCTTTTCGACCCCTGAAAACAGGACGGCCGCGGGCGTCATCTGATGATCTTGCTCTCCTCTCGCTTGACCCGGCGCATCTCCTCGGCTATGCGCTCTATCGGGATCTCGCCCATCTTCAGGAAGATGGTGTGGAACTTGCGCAGGTCGAAATACTTGGCCTCGGTGCGCTGGTAGTAGCGGCGCATCTCGAGGATGCGGTCCAGGCCGTAGATGTAGCTGAAGCCGTCGGTGGGGGCGAGTGAGAGCTTGAGCACCTCGCCGTCGGCCTGGCCCTTGGTCATGGAAAGCTTGTCCTGGAAGAACTTGGAAGCCTCGGCGGGCGTCCACCGGCCGGTGTGCAGGGCGGTGTCGGCATAAGCCCGCGCCGCGCGCAGGGCGCGCACGTAGCAGCGCAGGAAGCGGGACCAGTAAGAGGAATAGTAGCCCATCTCCTCCGCCAGCAGCTCGGCGTAGCAGGCCCAGCCGTTGGTGACCACCGGCTGGCGCGAGATGCGCCGGATGCGGGAGCGGTTGGAGGACGCCTCGAAACTGCGCAGGTGCAGGCCGGGCATTATGGAGTAGGCGGTAAGCAGCTCGGTCTGGGCGTAGTTGAAGCCCGAGGCCAGAACCTTTTCGCGGGAGGCCTCCGACATGGAGTCCGGCGGCAGCAGCACGAACAGCTCCGACACCTTGGTGTCGTCGAGCGAGAAGGAGGGGGCGTAGTAGACGTAGGGCAGCACCGAAGCCATGAAGCCGGGCATGCGCTTGATCAGCAGCCGCTGGCGGGGAAACTCCACCACCTTGTGCTCGTCGAAATGCTGGTAGGCCCGGTCCATCTCGTCCTGGAAGACCTTCAGCACGTCGCCGGCCTGCGGGTGTTCCTTGGGCAGCTTCTCCATCACGCCCTGCCAGCCTTTCTCGCCGGCCAGGATGGCGTCGATGCCGGCGGCCTCTTTGTCCAGCTCCCGCATGGCCTTCTTGAAGGCCTTCTTGGAATAGCTGTATGCCGAGCCCGGCGTCATTTCCAGGGAGTGCAGGCGCTCGAGGTAGAAGCCATAGGTGTATTCCCCGGTCCTGAAATCGGAGTCGGAGTTGGGCAGCACGTCCTTCTGCAGGAACTCGGCGTAGCGGGCCAGCGCGGCCTTCACCTTGTCCATGGCGTCGTCCACCTGCGCCTTCAGGATCGGGTCGTAGCGGGTGTAGCCCCGGAAGACCGGCACGAAGTCGGAGACGTAATTAAGGGCGTCGTTGGCCTGCTTTATCGCCTGCCTGGTCCATATCTCCGGCGGGCGGGAAAGGTTGCGCTCGGCCTGCTCCAGCACGGAGGGGAACTGCTTCAGGCGGGAAATAGCGTTGGAGGCGCGGGTGTTGTAGTCCTCGTAGTCCTTGCTCATCATCTGGTAGACGAGGAACAGCGGCTCCAGGTACTGCTGGGGGCGGCGGGCCAGGAGGCCCAGGTTCTCCATCTCGTAGATGTCCGTCTCGAGCATGTGGTCGAGGGCCTCGTAGTCCACCCGGAGGGCGGGATACATGGTGTCTTTTTTGATCTCGAGGAGCTTGGCGCGCAGGCGCTTGACGGCCTCTAGCTGGCGGCCGACCCGCTCCTGCGAGCGGGCGGTCAGGGAGGCGTCCGAGCCGTGCAGGCCCATGCGGGTCGCGCGCTCCGGATCGTACATCTGTATGGTGGCCAGGTACTGGGAGAAGACCTCGCTGAGCTTGGTATTCTCCAGCGCGCCCTGCATCTCCTCGGTGGTAAGCCTGTCCTCGTAGGCGCCGGCCGGCAGCGCGGCGCAAAGACAGAGCAGCGCCGCGGCGGCGCGCCTCAGGGTATGGGACATTTTTTCCCTCACTTTCGGTTTACGGCCTTCCTGCCGCGCGCGGCCTTGCCGCGGGGGGCCGCCGGCTCCAAAGCCAGCGCCAGCACCTCTTCCATGCGTTCCACGGGGTGCAGGTTCATCTTGGACCGTATCTCCTCCGGTATCTCCTCCAGCTCCTTCAGGTTGGCCTTCGGGAACAGGACGGTCTTAATGTCTTCTCTGAAAGAGGCGATGACCTTTTCCTTGAGCCCGCCGATGGCGAGCACGCGGCCGGTGAGGGTCAGCTCGCCGGTCATGGAAAGGTTTTGCTTCACGGGGCGTCCCGAGAACAGGCTGGCCAGCGCGGTGGCCAGCGTGACGCCCGCGGAAGGCCCGTCCTTGGGGATGGCGCCCTCCGGGATGTGCACGTGGAAGTTGTGGGAATTCACGTAGGAGTTGGGGGCCAGCTCCTTCGAGCGGATGTAGGAGAAGGCCGCCTGCGCCGACTCTTTCATCACGTCGCCGAGCTTGCCGGTCAGCGTCAGCGCGCCCTTGCCGGGCACCGCCACCGCCTCCACCGACAGCACCTCGCCGCCGTTCTCCGTCCAGGCCAGGCCGGTGGCTATGCCCACCGCGTTATAGGAAACCTTCTCGTGCAGGAACTTGGGAACGCCCAGGAAATCCCCGGCGTTCTCCGGAGTGACCTTCACGGTCTGCGCGCTCTCCTCCACTATCTTGCGCGCCGCGCGGCGGCACATGGAGGCCAGCTCGCGGTTGAGGTTGCGCACGCCGGCCTCGCGGGTATAGCCGCGGATCACGGCGTCGATGCCCTTGTCCTCTATCTTGAGCATGCCGTCCTTCAGCCCGTGGTCCTTGAGCTGCCGGGGGATCAGGAATTTTTTGGCGATCTCGATCTTCTCGTCGTGGGTGTAGCCGCTGAAGTCTATGATCTCCATGCGGTCGCGCAGGCTGACCGGGATGCCCCACAGCGTGTTGGCCGTGGCGATGAACATCACCTTGGAGATGTCGAACGGCACGTCGAGGAAATGGTCGTTGAACTCGCTGTTCTGCTCGGGGTCCAGCACCTCCAGCAGGGCCGCGGCGGGATCGCCGCGCCAGTCGGAGCCCATCTTGTCTATCTCGTCCATCAGGAAGACGGGGTTGCGGCTCTTGGCCTTCTTCATGCTCTGGAT
>MGUI01000046.1 GCA_001799895.1 Elusimicrobia bacterium GWD2_63_28 | reverse complement strand
GCTCTTGGCCTTCTTCATGCTCTGGATGATGCGCCCGGGCATGGAGGCCACGTAGGTGCGGCGGTGGCCGCGGATCTCGCTCTCGTCGCGCACTCCGCCCAGCGACATGCGCACGAAAGTGCGTCCCATCGAGCGGGCTATCGAGCGGGCGATGGAGGTTTTGCCCACGCCGGGGGGGCCGACGAAGCAGAGGATCGGGCCCTTGAGCCTCTCGGTCAGCTTGCAGACGGCCAGGTATTCCAGCACGCGCTCCTTGGGCTTCTTCAGGCCGAAATGGTCCTCGTCCAGGATCTTCTTGGCGGCCGCCAGGTCTATCTGGTCCTTGGTCTCCACGCTCCAGGGCAGCGACACCAGCCAGTCGAGGTAGGTGCGGCTGACGGTCGTTTCCGGGGAAAACGGCATCATCTTGGAAAGGCGGGCCAGCTCCTTCTCGGCGGCGGCCTCGGCCTCTTTCGGCAGTTTGGCGGCCTTGAGGCGCTTCTTCAGCTCGTCGATCTCCTTGGAGAAATCGTCCTTCTGGTGCAGCTCCTTCTGGATGGCCTTCATCTGCTCGTTGAGGTAATATTCTTTCTGCGACTTCTCGATCTGCGTCTTCACGCGGGAGTGGATCTTCTGCTCGATGTCGAGGATCTCGACCTCCTTGGCGAGCAGCTTCACCAGCTTCTCCAGGCGGTCGCGCGGGGCTTCGGTCTCGAGCGCGTCCTGCTTGTCCGGCAGGGCCAGCATCGCGTGGGCGGCGATCGTGTCGGCCAGCTTGCCCGGGTCTTCCATCTGCTGGAGGAACGCGGTGGAGTCCAGCGTGATGCGCGTGCCCAGCTTCACGTAGGCCTCGAAGATCTCCACGGCGTGGCGCATCAGCGCTATCACTTCGGGGGTCTTCTCTACGGGCTCGTCGGGGTACTCGACCTCGGCGTAGAGGTAAGTCTTACCGGCGTCGAGTGAGAGCTTCTTGACGCGTGCGCGGCGCCGGCCTTCCAGGAAGACGCGCATGGTGCCGTCGGGCATCTTGAGGGACTGGGAAACCACGCTGACCACGCCGTAGGCGTACAGGTCTTCGGGGGCGGGGTCGTTGATGGCGGGCTTGCGCTGGGCCAGGGCCAGCAAATGCTTGCCGGCGGTCAGCGAGGCCTCTATGGCGGCGACGGACTTGGGCCGGTCTACGGAAAGGGGGAGCGCCATGTAGGGGAACATCACCACGTCCCTGATGGCTATGGCGGGCAGGGCGGCGGGGAAAACGTTGTCTTTATCGGGTTTTTCGTCCATGTCGGTGATCCTGGCCGGGTGAAAGTCCCGGGGCCCCAAAATACGGCCGCGCCCCCGCCCCGGAGGGGGCGGGCGGCGCGGGACCGGCGCTTACTTCTTGCGGTGTTCGAGCACGGCGTCTATGATGCCGTATTCCTTGGCCTGGGCGGCGGAGAGGTAGAGATTCCTTTCCATGTCCGCGCGGATCTTTTCGGCCGTCTTGCCGGTATGCTTGGCCATGATCTCGATGAGCCGGGTCTTGTTCTCCTGCATCTCCTTGCTCTCTATCTCGATGTCGGTGGCCTGGCCGGAGATGCCGCCGCCGTAGATAAGGGGCTGGTGGATCATGATGCGGGAGTTGGGCAGGGCGTAGCGCTTGCCGGGGGAACCCGCGGCCAGCAGCACGGCGCCGAAGCTCATGGCCATGCCCATGCAGATGGTGGAGATGGGGGCCTTGATGAACTGCATCGTGTCGTACATGGCGAGGCCGGCCGTCACCATGCCGCCGGGGGAATTGATGTAGAGGTTGATTTCCTTTTCCGGGTCCTCGGCGTCGAGGTACAGCAGCTGGGCGATAACGTTGTTGGCGGAGGCGGTGGAAACCCCGCCTTCCTGGTCGCCGATGAAGATAATGCGGTCGCGCAGCAGGCGGGAGTATATGTCATACCCCACCATGGCGCCCGCGCCTTTCCAGGTTTCAATAATTGTCGGTATCAGCATTTTTCCTCCGGTCTGCCTGTCAGTTGCTCTCTTCCTTAATTACGGCCTTGTCCTTCACCAGCGCCATGGTCTTGTTCTCCACCATGGAGGCGCGGATGTACTCCTTGCGCTTCTCGAACAGCTCGCGGCCCTTCTTCTTCTCTTCCTCGGTGTTGAGGCGCGTCATCACTTTTTCAAGCTCGGCGTCCAGCTCCGCGTCGGTGGCCTCGATCTTTTCCTTCTTGGCGATGTGGTGCAGTATATAGGTAAGGGACAGGTTGCGCTCGGCCACCGGCTTGAGGCGCTCCAGCATGGCCTCGTCCGGCAGGTGCTGCTCCATCGGGGCGCGCTTCTTGAACAGCTCCAGCAGTTCCTGCGCCTCTTCCTTGACCAGGGTCGGGGGGAGCGAGAGGGGGTTGTTCTTGATCAGCGCGTCCTCCAGCTGGCCGAGCATATCCTTCTCGGTCTTCTCGGTGGAGCCCTGTTCGAGCAGCTTGCGCACATTGCCCTTCAGCTCCTCCACGGTCTTCACGCCGGCCTCTTTAAGGAAGTTCTCGTCCATCTCCGGCACGATCTTCTTCTTTATCTCGGTCACGGTGACCTTGAAATGCATCTTCTTGTCGCCGAACGGCGCGTCGAACTCGCGGCTCTCGCCCTTCTTCGCGCCGATCACGGCGTCGGCCAGGCCGGCTATGGTCTGCGGGCTGGACAGGTCCACGATCTCGCCCTTCACCGAGCCGTCGGCCACGGGCTGGCCGCCTTCAAAGGTGTCGTAGTCCACCACCACGAAATGGTCCTTGGCGGCGGCTTCGCCGTCGCCGGCGGGCTTCAGGTAGGCGTTATACTCGCGCACCTGGTTAATGTACTTCTCCACTTCCGCGTCGGTGATCTTGTGCGTCTTGCGGGTGGCGGCTATCTTCTCGTAGCCCTTGGGCTCCAGGACCGGCGAGCACTCGAACTGTATCTCGAAATAGAGGGCCTTGGCGGGCTCGTAGCTGACGCTCTTCAGCAGGGGGGCCACCACGGGGTTGAGGGAGGAGGCCTTGATGATCTCCGGCAGCGCGGACTTGGCGGCGATGTCGAGCACCTCGTCCTTGACCATCGACGGGAACTGCTCCTTGATCATCGCGAGCGGCACCTTGCCGACGCGGAAGCCGGGCAGGCTGACGACGCTCTGCAGGCGGACCAGGGCCTCCTGCGAAGCCTCCGACAGGGCCTTGGAATCCAGGGTGACGCCGAACAGGTGCACGCAGCCGTCCTGCTTGACCTTCTTTATCTTGTCGCCGAAACCTAAAGTAATGTTCATTATTCCTCCACGATGTTGTCAGAAACTCCGCAGTGCCGGGACGGGGACTTGAACCCCGACGGGAATTACCCCACATGGTCCTAAGCCATGCGCGTCTGCCAATTCCGCCATCCCGACCGACAGACCGCAGTCCTACAAATAAAAAGGAGTAATGAGTTCTGAGTTTCCGGGGAAATCGCGCCTTCGCCCTTTTACTCGCCGACTACTCATTACTCCGCCGCGTGAAAAACTATGTGGGCCATACGGGATTCGAACCTGTAACCTTGCGCTTAAGAGGCGCCTGCTCTACCGTTGAGCTAATGGCCCGTCAAAAATATTATACATAAACCGGAAATAAAATCCAAAATCTTTTTCGCGCGGACGGCGGGCAAGGGCCTTCCCATGCGCCCGCATAATTGCTAAATTTTATCCTATGTCCAAGGTAAAAACAGCTTTGCTCTGCCTGGCTTTCTCCGCTCCCGCGCTGCCCGCGGCGGCCGCGGAAGACCTCCAGAAAATCTACGCCGACGCCGCGCTGCAGTGGCTGGACGGCCGACCCGAAGACGCCGCCGGAGCCCTTAAATACGTGGTCTACCGCTCCTCCGACCAGGACCTGAACGCCGCCGCGCTGCGCGACCTGGCGGTGCTGTTCGCCGAGTCAGGCAAGAACGCCGAGGCCCTCGCCTACCTGGCGAAAGGGGAGATGCTCAGCCCCGGAGATTTCTACATACATTTTGAAAAAGGCTGGAACCTGCTGAGCCTGGAAAAATTCCAGGACGCGCGCGCCTCGTTCGAAAAGGCCGTCATGCTGACCGCCGACCAAGACCTGACCAGCCAGGCCCGCTTCGGCGCGGCGGTCGCGGAGCCCGACCTCGGCGGCCCCTCCGACGCCATAGAGGAGCTCCGCTCCGTCTACACCCGCTACCCTTACCTGCTTTCCCCGTCGGCCCAGCTGATCAGCGCCAACCTCGAGCGCCTCAAGAAGCGCCCGCACGCCCTGAACTTCATTAAGGAAGCCCTGACCTACGACCCGCGCAACATACAGGCGGAGCTGGACCTGGCGCGGCTCTACGAGGATTCCGACTTCTACGTGCCGGCCTGGCAGACCTACTACACGCTGGCCGACATGGAGCCCGGTGAGCCTTTCTTCGCGCAGAAAGAAAAGAAGCTGCGAAAATACGTAAAGGGCAAGCTGGACAACCTGCTCTACTGGGCCCGCATGGCCTGGCCCGCGCACCGGGAGCCGCTGCCCGTCGAAGCGGGCCCGAAGGTTAAGGTCGGCCTCTACGCGGACAAAAGCGGCGTCCCGTCCCTGATAAACAATTTCAGCTTCATCTGCGCCACCGACTTCAGGCTGGTGGACACCCGCCTCGGCCCCATAGCTGAGGGCCGCGGCGGCATGCAGTGGACCGTTTCCTACGACGAGATGAACCGCGTCTACCAGGTGCGCGACAGCATGGACTCGGCCGCCCACACCACTACCAACAGCCTGCGCATAGTGCCCAAAGCCGCCGGCGGCGTTATCCTTATAAAGAACCCCGAGCTGCCGGGCGCGCACGGCGTGAACCGCAGCGACAAGGAAGTTTCCGGAGAGCTGCTGGCGCTGGTGCGGGAAAAGGGCTTCTGGCTTATCAACGAGACCTCCCTGGAGCACATGGTCAGCCCGGTCTCCTCCCGCCTCTCCGACGGCTCCCGCCTGCCCGAGCACCTGAAGGCGATAGCGGTGACGGTGCGCACGCGCCTCACCCGGCTGGCCCGCCTGCTTTCGCACGAAAGCCGCGAATACCACCTCTGCGACTCAGAGCACTGCCTGCCCTACCCCGGCCTGCAGGCCGAAAGTTCTCCGTCCTCCGAAGGCGCGCTGGCCACGAAGGGGGAAGTCCTGCTGTCCGGCGACAGCCTGGCCCCGGCGGACCTGCACCGCGCGTGCGGCGGCTTCACCTCCTCCGGAGTCAGCGACGGGGGCAGGCCGCTGCCCCGCCTGACCCCTTTCAATTTCTACGCGCACACGGTCAAGGGGCCTCCCGGCGAACTGCTCTGCCTGAGCGAGGACAAGACCGTCAGCTCCGATGTTTACTGGACCCTCCTGCTGGAGCCTAAATGGATAGAGAACAGGCTGAACCGCACGCACAAGGTAGGGTACCTGAAGGCGCTGGTGCCGCTGGCCCGCACCCCCGACGGCAAGCTGAAGTCCCTGCGGGCGGAGGGCACGGCCGGCACGGCCATACTGGAAGGCGCTCCCGCCATAGCCGCGGCGCTGGGCAGCGGCGCGCTGCGCTCCGGCCTCTTCAGCATCAGGCCGGTCTTCCGGGGCAAATACCCTAAATTTTTCCTGCTGCGCGGCATAGGCACCGGCGACGGCAACGGCCTCTGCCTGCTGGGCGCCGGCGGCCTGGCCAAGGCCAGGGGAGCCAAGTACCGGGACATCCTGCGGCACTATTTTCCTTTATATAAGGTAGGGAAGGCCCGCTGACCAACGCAATGCCGAAAGCAGTCCACATCATTACCCGGCTCGATTTCGGAGGCGCGCAGGGCAACACCCTCTACACGGCCGCCCACCTCGACAGGTCGCGTTTTGACGCGCTCATCATCTGCGGACGCGGCGGGGCGCTGGAGGACAGGGCCGAACCCGGCAGGCTCATCTTCGCGGAGAATTTGGTCAGGGAGATAAGTCCCCGCAGGGACCTGGCGGCCTTCTTTGAGCTGCGCGCCCTGCTAAAGCGGCTCGCCCCGGAGGTAGTCCATACCCACTCTTCAAAGGCCGGCATCCTGGGGCGCCTGGCGGCATGGTCCGCCGGGGTGCCAATAGTCGTTCACACCTTCCACGGGTTCGGCTTTCACCCGCTGCAGAATTTCCTGAAGCGCGGCCTCTACGTATTTCTCGAAAAGATCTGCGCCTCCCTGAGCGGCGCGCTGGTCTTCGTTTCGAAGGCCAACATGGAAACGGCCCGCGCGGCGGGCATAGGCGACCCGGCCCGCTACGCCCTGATCCGCAGCGGAGTAAAGCTGGCGTCCTACCCGGCGCCCGCGGACCGCGCGGCCCTGCGGAGCGCCCTGGGCCTGGCCGGCGGCGACACCGTCGTCCTCAGCATAGGCAACGCCAAGCCGCAGAAGAACCCCCGCCATTTCCTGGAGGCCGCCGCGCGCCTGGCGCCGGCTTTCCCGGCGGCGCGCTTCGTTTTCGTAGGCGGGGGGGAAGCCCTGGAGAGCCTGCGCGCCGAAGCCCGGGCCCGCGGGCTCGAAAAGATCTGTCTTTTTACAGGCTGGCGCGCGGATTCCGACGGCCTGCTGGCGGCCTCCGACCTCTTCGCGCTGACCTCGCTGTGGGAAGGCCTGCCGCGCAGCCTGGTGGAGGCGCTGAAGACCGGCCTGCCTTCGGTCTGCTACGCCACCGACGGGGTAACTGACATTCTCCGGGACGGAGAGAACGGCTTCTGCGTGCCGCAGGGAAACCTGGACGCCTTCTGCGCCGCGCTCTCCAGGCTGCTGGCCGACCCCGCCCTGCGCGCCCGCCTGGCGGCCGGCGCGGCCGCTACCGACCTGGCGGAATTCGACATCGACTACATGGTGCGGCAGCAGGAAGCGCTTTACTCGCAGCTTATCGAAAAGAAGGAAACAAAACAATGAGCGTCACCATTTCCGCCGTGATCCCGGTTTTTAACGAGGAAGAAAACCTCGCCTCGTTCGAGGCCGAACTCTCCGCGGCCCTGGAGGGCCTGAAGCGCCCGTACGAGGTGATCTGGGTAGACGACGGCAGCACCGACGGCTCTTTCGCCCTGCTGAAGGGCTTCGCCGCGAAGCCCGGGCAGTACGCGCTGCGCCTTTCAAAGAACTACGGCCAGACCGCCGCGCTGGCGGCAGGGATCGCCGCGGCGCGCGGCGAATGGATAGTGACGCTGGACGCCGACGGCCAGAACGACCCGGAGGATATCGCGCGCCTGCTGGCCGCGGCCGCCGCCGGCTCCGACGTGGTCAGCGGCTGGCGCAAAAACAGGCAGGACGCTTTCTTCACGCGCGTGCTGCCGTCCCGCGCCGCCAACGCCATCATCTCCTCGGTGACGGGGGTGCGGCTGCACGACTTCGGCTGCACGCTGAAAGTTTACCGGGCGCCGCTGCTGAAGGCGGCCGACCTGTACGGGGAGATGCACCGGTTCCTGCCGGCCATCCTGGCCTACGACGGGGCTTCCGTGACGGAGCTGGAGGTCAACCACAGGCCGCGCCGCGCCGGCAGCTCCAAATACGGGCTGCTGCGCACCTTCAAGGTGCTGCTCGACCTGTTGACCGTAAAGTTCATGGGGGACTTCATCACCAAGCCCATCTACCTCTTCGGCGGGCTGAGCCTGGCCCTGCTGGGGGCCTCCGGCCTGATGGCCGGCTACACGCTCTACAACAAGTTCTTCAACCAGGTCTTCGTAAAGGACCAGCCGCTCTTCCTGCTCGCCATCTTCACCGCGCTCGTGGCCGTGCAGTTCGCCGTGCTGGGCCTGATCGCCGAAGTGCTGATCCGCACCTACCACAGCTCCAGCCGGCGCCCGCCCTACGCGGTGGCCGAAAAAGCGGGCAAAGCGGCCTGACCGCGGCCGCGGGGGGGGACGCTTTCCTGATCCCCAATTTGCACCGGCAAGTATCCCGCGCCGACAACATTTGCAATTAGGAATTAGGAATCAGCGTCCCCAATTTGATATCTTATTGTTCTTATGGAGGAAAAAGACCCGCTTGTTTTCAAATACGAGGACATAAAGGCCCAGGGCGGCCTTAACATCAAACTGTCCCCGGACATCGCTTTCTTCGCGGACGCCTTTGAAAAGCCGGGCTCGCTGAAAAAGCTGGACCTGGAGCTGGATTTCTCCGTCGGGGGGGATTCCATCCTGCTGGAAGGGCGCGTGAGCGCCGAACTGGAGCTGGAATGCTCCCGCTGCGCCGAGCCGCTGGCCCGGACCTTCGCCGACTCTTTTGACGAGGTATACCCGGATACGGTAGAATATATAGATACGCGCGAAGTTATAAGGGAGGCCGCCGCCCTGCTCGCGCCTATAAAAGTGCTGTGTGCCGAAAGCTGCAAAGGGCGGTGCCTGGTCTGCGGTATCAACCGCAACACCCACTCCTGCGAATGCAGGGCCGGCAAGACCAGCTCTTTCGAGGCCCTTAAAGATTTCAAGCCGGGCAAGCCCGGCGGGAAGAAGAAGCTTTAGTATATTAAAGAGGTGCAACCATGCCGAACCCTAAACGTAAACACACACCGATGCGCCGCGACAAGCGCCGCGCGCAGAACTGGAAGCTGGAAGTGAAGTCCCTGTCCCCGTGCGGCCAGTGCGGCGCGCTCCGCCTGCCCCACCGCGTCTGCCCTTCCTGCGGCTCCTACAACGGCAAGATCGAAGTGGCCCAGAAGGCGCCCAAGGGCGAAGAAGGCCAGGAGCAGAAATAACCCGCCTGGAGAGCAAAGATGCGCATAGCTCTTGACGCTCACGGCGGTGATTTCGGACTGAAGCCCAACATCGAGGGCGCGCTGCTTGCGGCCAAAAAGCTGCAGCACGAGGTCATCCTCGTAGGCAGGGACCCCGAGATACGGGAGGAGCTGCGCCGGCAGGGCGCGGCCGACCCGGCTAAAATAACCATCGTACACGCCCCGCACGTGGTGGACATGGCCGGCGAGCCCGTGGCCGAGTGCCGTTCCAAACCGGACTCGTCGCTCATGATAGGCGCCGGGCTGGTGCACGAGGGCAAGGCCGACGCCTTCATCTCCGCCGGCAACTCCGGAGCGGTGATGGTGGCGGCGATGCTTAAGCTCAAGCGCATCCCCGGCGTGATCCGTCCGGCGCTGGCGGCGCCGCTGCCGACGATGAAAGGCACCTGCGTGCTGCTGGACGCCGGCGCCAACATGGACTGCAAGCCCTGGCACCTCGCGCAGTTCGCCGTGATGGGCTCGGTCTACATGAAGTCCCTCCTCAAGCTGGAGAACCCCTCCGTGGGGCTGCTCTCCATAGGCGAGGAAGAGACCAAGGGGAACACCCTGGTGCAGGAGACGCTGCCCCTGATAAAGAACATGGGCGTCAACTTCTACGGCCCGGTGGAAGGGCGCGACATCCCCGAGGGCCTCACCGACGTGGTGGTGGCCGACGGCTTCACCGGCAACGTCGCGCTGAAGCTCTACGAGGGCAGCGCCAAAACCGTTTTCAAGATGCTCAAAGAGCAGATCATGCGCAAGTTCACCTACAAGATAGGCGCGATGCTGATGCGCAAGCTCTTCGCCGATATGAAGGTCAAGATGAGCGTGGATATTTACGGCGGCGCCCCGCTGCTCGGCGTCAACGGCGTGGTGATGGTCTGCCACGGCAAGATAACGGCCAACGCGGTCTACAACTCCGTGCGCGTCTGCGGCGACCTGGCCGCGGCCGGCATGGTGACCCACATCAAAAAGCAGATGGAGCAGGTCAAGGACAAGATTTCAGCGGCCAAGGAGCAGGAAGAATGAAGCGCCTCGAGGGGAAAACCGCGCTGATAACCGGCGCCGCCCGCGGCATAGGCCTGGAGATAGCCGCGGCCTTCGCGGCCGAAGGCGCCGCGGTGGCGGTGGCCGATCTTTCAGCGCAGGAGAGCGCGGCCGCGGCCGCCGGCATAGCCGACAGGACCGGCGCCCGGGCCATAGGCCTCGGGCTCGACGTCACAAAAGAGGCCGACTGCGAAAAGGCCGTGGCGGAGACCGAGAAAGCTTTCGGCAAAGTGGACATCCTGGTCAACAACGCCGGCATCACCAAGGACGGCCTGGTGCTGCGCATGAAGGAAGCTGATTTCGACGCCGTCATCAGCGTCAACCTGAAGGGGGCGTTCCTGATGTCCAAGGCCGCCTCCAGGCTGATGCTGAAGGCCCGCGCCGGCAGGATCATCAACATCTCCTCCGTGGTCGGGCAGAGCGGGCAGGCGGGGCAGGCCAACTACTCGGCCTCCAAGGCCGGGCTGATCGGCCTGACCAAGTCGCTCGCGCGCGAGTTCGCGCCGCGGCAGGTGCTGGTCAACGCGGTGGCCCCGGGCTTTATACGCACCCGCATGACCGAGGGGCTCAAGGAAGAGGCCAGGGCGGCCATCTCTGGGCTGATCCCGCTGGGGCGCATGGGCGAGCCCGGCGAGGTGGCGAAGGCCGCGCTGTTCCTGGCCGGAGACGACTCGGCCTACATAACGGGCCAGGTGCTCGCCGTGAACGGCGGGCTCTACATGTGATTTGAGCGGATTCAAACTTAGCAGGAGGGAAACGCAATGGCAGTAACCGAAAACCTGGAAGAAAGAGTGAAGAAGATCATAACCGAGCAGCTGGCCGTCGACGCGGCCGAAGTCACCCCGCAGGCCCAGTTCGTACAGGACCTCGGCGCGGACTCCCTCGACACCGTCGAGCTGGTAATGGCGCTCGAAGAGGAATTCGACATAGAGATCCCCGACGAAGACGCCGAGAAGATCAAGACCGTCGGGATGGCCGTCGATTACATAAAGGAAAAGTCCGGGAAGAAAGACTGAGCCCGTGTCCTCGCTTGAAGAAGTAATAGGATACAAATTCAGGGACAAAGAGCTGCTGGCGGAAGCCCTGACGCACAAGTCGCACGCGACCGAAAGCGGGGGCCCCCGGTACAACGAGCGCCTGGAATTCCTGGGCGACAGCGTGCTCGGCCTGGTTGTATCCTATTATCTTTTCCTTAAGAACCCCTCGGAGGACGAGGGGTTTCTTTCTAAATCCAAGTCGGCCATAGTCTCGCGGGCCAACCTGGCCCGCTGGGCCGAGGCCATCGGCCTGGGGCATCACCTCTACCTGGGCGCCGGCGAGCACCTGAGCGGCGGCGCCAAGCGCCACAGCATCCTGGCCAACGCCCTGGAAGCCGTGCTGGGCGCCGTGTACCTCGACGGGGGCCTCCCGCCCATAGAGCGGCTGGTCATACCCTGGCTGGAGTCGCAGGTGCCCGAAAAGCTCGACATTGACCACAAGAGCACGCTGCAGGAACTGATACAGAAGCGCCACAAGCGGCCGCCCGACTACGAGCTGATGACCGCGACCGGACCGGAGCACGAGAAGCTCTTCACGATACGGGTTTTCCTGGGCAGGAAAACGCTGGGCCTGGGGTCCGGCAAAAACAAGAAGGAAGCCCAGCAGGCGGCCGCCAAAAACGCCCTGGACTACCTGGCCTCGCACGAAGTACACAAGCACGAAATCTAGCGGCGGACACCCCCATGCAGGAGACTACCGATAAAGAACCCTCCTTCCCCGGCGCGGAAGAAGAGGCCCTGGACAAGACCTGGACGGGGCTGAAGTTCGGCGGGGCCGCGGCCTCCCGGCAGTTCCACGGCTGCCTTTTTAAAAATTGTGATTTTACCGGGGCCGAATTCCGCGGCTGCAGGTTCACCGACTGCCGCTTCGAGAGCTGCAACCTGAGCCTGCTGCGCCTGCCGCGCACGGCCCTTTCCAGCGTCTCCTTCAAGAATTCCAAGCTTACCGGCGTAAACTGGACCGAGGCGGCCTGGCCGCGGGTAAAGCTGCCGGGGCTGCTGAGGTTCGACAACTGCGTGCTGGCGGACTCCGTTTTTCTCGGCCTGCACCTGCGCGAAACCTCGATAGTGAATTGCCGCGCCGTCGGCGCCGACTTCAGGGAAGCGGACCTGGCGAAGGCCGACCTGGCCGGCACGGACCTGGCCGGGGTCCTGTTCGGCGGCACCAACCTGTCGGGGGCGAACCTCGCGGGGGCCAGGAATTACGCCATCAGGCCGGCCGACAACGTGCTGAAAGGCGCCAGGTTCTCCATGCCGGAGGCGATGGCGCTCCTTTACTGCCTGGACATAAAGATAATTTAGGGGGACACATGGCAAGCAAAACCGTAAAAACCAGAGAGAGTTTCGAGGCCGAGGTGCAGGCTCCGGGCGGGCGCTTCGCGCTTTTCTATTCCGCCTGGTGCCCCTTCTGCACGTCCTTCCTGCCGGTCTTCGAAGAGCAGGCGGCGGTAGGCAGCGGGGCCTTTATCAAGGTCTGCACCGACGACCTGCCCGAGCTGGAAGACCGCTTTTCGGTGGAAGTGGTCCCGACGGTGCTCTTCTTCAAGGGCGGCCACCTTTCGCGCAGGCTCGACGGCCAGCTGGGCCGCGGCCTGGGCGGCGATGGGCTGCGCGCTTTCGTGAAAGCCTGCGGCGCGCCCGCCAGGGAGACCAAATGAGCCCGGCACTGACGGCGGGAGTACTGTGGCTGCTGCTGGCGCTCCCGGCCGGGGCGGCCGGGCCCGCCGAAGGCAGGGGCACGGCGGCGGCGGAGGCCGAGCTAAGGGCCGAGGGCGCGGAGCTGGTGGAGATAGACGGCTTCGCCGGGCCCACGGGCGACATTCCCTGCAGGGGAAAATCTTTTTCCAACGCCTGGCATTACAAATTCTTCGTGCCCTCTTCCGGCGAATGGCTGATAGTCAACGCCTGCGGCGACAACTTTCTCAACGCGGCCAAGCATTACCCATACCGAAAATCCGGCGAGCCGACCAAGAAACTGCCCTACGCTTACGCCGAGCCCGCGGCCGTGCTGAAAAAACTGCAGGCCGACGGCCTCTTCACGCCCGAGCCCAACCCTTTCAGCCGCGACATACAGATGAAACTGAGCATCCTGCCTGCCAGGGACGGGCGGCCCGAAGGCTGCTACTGGTCGGTCTCGCAGGGCAGGGTGAAGGTGCTGGCCGACTGCGCCGCCGAAAAGACCTGGAAACTGGGCAAGGCCGCGGCCGGCGCGCCCGGAGGCAAGGCTAAGCCGGTTGTTAAGGCAAAGGACGCGGCTTTCAGGTACGCCGACCTGGCGGCGACCACCATGCGCAAGAAGGCCCCCGACGCCCAGTTGATGCTGATAGAAACGCTCGCGGACCGCACCGGCAGCACCAAGTGCATGGACACCAGGGATGGCTGGAGCTTCGTCTTCGCCTCCCGCAGCGCGGGAACAATCTCGCGCTTCGGCGGCTGCAAGAACAAAACCGCCGCCGAGTACATACTTTTCGAAGGGCAATATTCCTTCGACCTCAACAAGATGGCGCCCATTACGCTGCCGTTCAAGGACAGCGACCACGCGCTGGCGCAGGTGCCGAAGGACTGCGTGAGCAACAACTCCACGATCTCCATGAAGCTGAAGGGGTTCAAACCCGCCCACGCCCCGGCAGCGGGGCACGGCCAGGTCTGGGTGATAGACTGCGGCTCGCTGCGCTACCTGGTGGACGCCCAGACCGGGGTCTATATAGGGCCGGGCAAGAAGTAACAGGCGCAAACGATGGAATTCAGGATCATACTGGTAAGGCCCCGCAATCCCGACAATATCGGCGCGGCCGCGCGCGCCATGGCCAATTTCGGGCTCAAGGAGCTCGTCCTGGTCAACGCCTTCGGCAACGACTGGAAAGAAGCCGCCCGCGTCTGGAGGACAGAGGCCTCCGTCTCCGCCATCGGCGCCATGGACGTGGTGGACGCCGCCAGGCTCTGCTCTTCCATCCCCGAGGCCGCCGAGGGCTGCGACCTGCTGCTGGGCACCTCCTCCCTGCATTTCATAAATCCAGAGCGCGACGTGCTGCTGCTAAAAGACGCCGCCGCCTATGCCGGCAGCCGGGGGGCCCGCAAGACGGCGCTGCTCTTCGGCGGCGAGAAAACCGGCCTGACGCGCGACGATCTTTCTTTCTGCAGCGCCGTAATCAACATACAGACGCTGCCGGCCCAGCCCTCCATGAACCTGGGCCAGGCCGTGGCCGTGGCCTGCTACGAACTGGCCGGCAGGCAGAACCCGGCCCGCGCCGCGCGCAAAGCGGCGCCGCCGGCCCCGCCGGCGGAAATAGCCCGCATGGCGGATCTTATCTCGGAAAGACTCTGCGGCGGGGGGAAGCGGCACTGGGCGGGAGGCGGGGCGCTGCGCGACATACGGCAGGCCCTGCTGGACGCCCGCCTCACCAAGGGCGCGATGACCGCCCTGAAGCTCCTGCTTAAACAAAAATAATACGCCGTCCTAACCGGGCAGCAGATCTTTTACGCCCCTGAAGGCGCCCGACGGCACGTTCGGCCGCGAGAGCATCAGGTACTGCTCGCGCGTCATCGGCGGGACCGGCAGCAGGCTGAAGAGCGGCAGCAGCGGCCTGAAGGCGGCGCGCGGCAGGCCCAGCACGGGCCGGCGCACCCCGGCGGCCGCTAAAGCCTCAACCATTATAGTTCTGAAGTTCAGCACCCGGTCGCCGCCGAGTTCGAAGACCTCGTCGCGGATAGACGCGTCCTCGGCCGCCCTGGCGAAGCAGGCCGCCACGACCTCCGCCGGCAGCGGCGCGGCCCAGGCGTCGGAAGGCGCCGCGAAGAGCGGCGTGAAGCGCGCCAGGGCTTTCAGTTCTTCTCCCAGGCGCTGCCCGGGGCCGGTTATGAAAGAAGGCCTGAAGATAACGTAAGGGAGGCCGGACTGCCGCACGGCTTCCTCTCCCGCGAACTTGCTGCGCTGGTAGGCGGAAGGGGAATCCGGCGCCGCGCCGAGGGCCGACATCTGTATGAACTTTTTTACGCCGGCCGCGCGCGCCCCGGCCAGCAGCCGCCGGGTATATTCCTCGTGCACCAGGGTAAAGCCGGAGCCGGGGGTTTCGCGTATTATCCCCAGCAGGTTTATGACGATCTCGGGCGCAGCGGAAGCGACAAGCCCGGCCAGGTCCTCAGTGAAAAGGGGGAAAGAGCCGACGCCGGCCCTGGGGAATTTTGAGGGGTCCCGCGAAGGCAGGATAAGGTCATGGCCGGGCAGCCGCTTGAGCAGCGCGCTCCCGACGAAGCCGCCGGCGCCGGTGATCAGTATGCGCATAGACAGATTATATAACATGGCTGAAACTTATTGAGCGGCCCGCGCATCTAAAACCGGCTTATAAAGAATAATAAAGACTTTTAGCCAAAAAGCTGGTTTATTTTTGTAAAATTTAGCCGATGCGCCAATACCTCGGTTTCCTGATGACTGCGGGGTTCGCCCTGGCCGTAGCGGCGGGTATGGTCATCCTTTCCGTCCTGTTCGGCCCCAAGAAAAAGACCGCTGTTAAGCAGGAATCTTTCGAGTGCGGCATGCCGCCCGCCATGGAGCCCCGCGGCGTAGCCAAGGTCAATTTTTACCTGGTGGCCATCCTGTTCGTGATGTTCGACATCGAAATAGTTTTCCTCTACCCGTGGGCCGTCTCTTTCAGGCAGCTCGGCCCCGGCGCTTTCTACGCCATGACCGGCTTCCTGGCCGTGCTGTTCGCCGGGCTGGTCTACGCGGTCAAGAAAGGAGCCCTCGAATGGGACTAGAGACCGTCTTCGGGCATTCCTACCTGACCACGCGCCTCGACGAAGCCGTCAACTGGGGCCGCAAGTACTCCTTCTTCCAGTACCCCTTCGTCACCGCCTGCTGCGGCATGGAGTTCATGTCCGTCTGGGCCTCCACCTACGACATCGCCCGCTTCGGCGCCGAGTACCCGCGCTTCTCGCCGCGACAGGCCGACGTGCTGTTCGTCGTCGGCACCGTCAACGAGAAGCTGGCCCCGGTGCTCAAGCGCGTCTACGACCAGATGTGCGAGCCCAAGTGGGTGGTCTCCTTCGGCGTCTGCGCCACCTCCGGCGGCTTCTACGACAATTACGCCACCGTGCAGGGCATAGACAAGATCATCCCCGTCGACATCTACATCCCCGGCTGCCCGCCGCGCCCGGAGGCCATATTGGACGCCCTGGTGAAACTGCAGGAGAAAGTAGCGCGCGAATCCGTGCTGGACAGGAAGTATAAATGAACAGCTACCTGCTCGACACCATAAAAGGCAAGTTCCCGGGCGAAGTGCTGGACACCCACGCCTTCCGCGGCGACGAGACCGTGGTAATAAAGAAGGAGGCCCTGCTGAAGGCGGCGGCCTTCCTGCGCGACGAGCTGGGCTTCGATTTCCTGATGGACCTGACGGCCGCCGACTATCTGCCCCGGGAGCCGCGCTACGAGCTGGTCTGCCATTTTTATTCTTCCAGGCACAATTACCGCCTGCGCCTGAAGTGCCCCGTGGAGGGGACGGACCCGAAAGTGGCTTCGCTGACCTCCCTGTGGGCCGGGGCCAACTGGTTCGAGCGGGAAGTTTATGACATGTTCGGCCTTATGTTCGAAGGGCACCCCGACCTGCGCCGGATCCTGATGTACGACGGGTTCGAAGGCCACCCGCTGCGCAAGGACTACCCGCTGAAGAAGCGGCAGCCGCGCCTGGCGCACCGGGACTAAGAGCCGGGAGCGGCAACAAAAAACGATTTAATGACAGACAAGAAGCCGGAACCGCAGAAAAACTGGAACCTCGAGTCCCTCGAGGACGGGCGCATGGTGCTCAACATGGGCCCGTCGCACCCGGCCATGCACGGCATCGTGCGCGTGCTGCTGACCGTGCAGGGCGAGCGCGTGGCCGCCTCCGACGTGGAGATAGGCTACCTGCACCGCGGCTTCGAGAAGACCTGCGAGAACGTCACCTACAACCAGTGCGTGCCCTATACCGACCGCCTTAACTACGTCTCGCCCTTCATCAACAATGTCGGCTTCGCGCTGGCGGTGGAAAAGCTGATGGGCATAGAGACCCCGGCCCGCTGCCAGTACATCCGCGTGATCATGAGCGAGTTGTCCCGGCTGACCGACCACCTCACCTGCATCGGCGCCAACGCCATGGAGCTCTCCGCCTTCACCGTCTATTTCTACCTGATCAACGCCCGCGAGGCGCTTTACAAGCTGACCGACTCCGCCGCCGGCGGGCGCATAACCCCGGCCTACACCCGCGTGGGGGGGCTCACCCGCGACCTGCCGCCCGATTTCAAGAAGAACGCCGCCGAGACCCTGAAGATCGTGCGGCGAAACCTGGCCGACGCCGGCGCCCTGCTGACGCGCAACCGCATTTTCTACGACCGGCTGCACAATACCGGCCACATCTCCAAGGAGGACGCCATCGCCCTCTCCTTCACCGGGCCCGCGCTGCGCTCCACCGGGGTGCCGCTGGACGTGCGCAAGGCCACGCCCTACCTGGTCTACGACCGCTTCGATTTCGACATCCCAGTGGGCTCCAACGGCGACAATTACGACCGCTACCTGGTGCGCATGGAGGAGATGCAGCAGAGCATTCGCATAGTGGAGCAGGCCCTGGCCCAGCTGCCCGACGGGCCGGTGAACCACCCGGATTTCGGCGTGAGCCTGCCGCCCAAAAAAGAGGTTTACGAAAACATAGAAGCCCTGATGGCACATTTCAAGCTGACCTTCGAAGGTGTAAAGCCGCCGAAAGGCGAGGTGTACCAGGCTGTGGAGGGCGGCAACGGCGAGGTAGGCTTCTACCTGGTCAGCGACGGCACGGGCAAACCGTGGCGCCTGCGCGTGCGGCCGCCCTGCTTCTCGCTCACCGGCGGCCTGTCGCAGATGATACAGGGCGGCTATATCGCCGACATCGTCTCCACTTTCGGGCAGATCAACATGATAGGCGGGGAGCTGGAAAGATAATGGCTTTCAAGTTAAGCGCCGAATTCAAGGCCAAGGCGGACAAGCTCTGCGCCAAATATCCCCGCAGGGACGCCGCGCTCATCCCGCTGCTGCACGAAGTGCAGAAGGAGCAGGGCTTCGTCGCCGAGGAGGCCATGGACGAGCTGGCCGCGCTCCTGGGCCTGCCCTACGCCCGCGTGAAAGCGGTGGTCACTTTTTACACGATGTTCAACCGCGCCCCCGTCGGCAAGTACCACCTGCAGGTCTGCCGCAACATCTCCTGCCACATGGCGGGCGCGCCCGGCCTGCTGAACCGCCTGCGCGACAAGCTCGGCATAGCCGAGGGGGAGACCACAAAGGACGGGCTGTTCACGCTGTCGGCGGTGGAATGCCTGGGAGCCTGCGGCGCCGCCCCGGTGATGCAGGTGAACGAAGAATATTTCGAGAAGCTCGACGAAGCGAAGCTGGACGCGCTGCTGGAAGATCTGAAACACGGCCGCCTGCCGGGCAGGGCCCGCTAATGGAAAACATCCTCCTGAGAGAAAAGGTCGCCGACCTGCAGTCTTATTTCGCCTGCGGGGGCTACAGGGCCCTGAAGAAGGCGCTCGCACTGAAACCCGCGGAGGTCATAGAGGAAGTAAAAAAGTCCGGCCTGCGCGGCCGCGGCGGCGCGGGCTTTCCGGCGGGCCTTAAATGGTCCTTCATCCCCAAGGACGCCCCCGGCCCGCGCTACCTGGTCTGCAACGCCGACGAGGGCGAGCCCGGCACCTTCAAGGATCGCGAGCTGATGCTCAAGAACCCGCACGCGCTGATAGAGGGCATGGCCATAGCCGCCTACGCCATAGGCGCGGAGACCGGCTACATCTATATCCGCGGCGAATTCACCGCCGAGTGCGCGCTGCTGGAGCGGGAGATCGCCTCGGCGCGCGCCAAGGGCTTCATAGGCCGCAACATCCTCGGCTCGGGTATAAATTTCGAACTGCACTTGCACCGCGGCGCCGGCGCCTACATCTGCGGCGAGGAAACGGCCCTGCTGGAATCCCTGGAGGGCTTCAAGGGCCAGCCCCGCCTGAAACCGCCCTTCCCCGCGGTCAAAGGCCTTTTCGCTTCCCCGACGGTGATCAACAACGTCGAGACCCTGGCCGCGGTACCGGCCATCCTGGAGAAGGGCGGCGAGTGGTACGCCGCCATCGGCACCGGCAAGAGCACGGGCACCAAGCTTTTCAGCGTGAGCGGCCCGGTCAACAAGCCGGGCGTCTACGAGCTGCCGCTCGGCGTCACCTTCCGCGACCTGCTGGAAAAGAACTGCGGCGGCATGCGGGAGGGGACGCGCCTGAAGGCCGTCATCCCCGGCGGCTCTTCCACGCCTGTGCTTACCGCCGAGGAAGCCTGGGCGGTAAAGCTGGATTACGAATCCCTCGCGACGGCCGGCTCCATGCTGGGCTCCGGCGGCGTGATAGTCATAGAAGAAGGCCGGTGCATGGTAAAGCTGCTGCAGGTGCTGGCCCGGTTCTACCACCACGAGTCGTGCGGCCAGTGCACGCCCTGCCGCGAAGGCTGCGGCTGGATAGAGAAGCTCCTGAACCGCCTGGAAGCGGGCCGCGGCACGAAAAAGGACATAGACACGCTGGTCTCCGTAGCCGAGGGGATGCTCGGCCGCACCATCTGCCCTCTCGCCGACGCCATGGCCATGCCGGTGATCAGCTTCGTAAAGAAATTCCGCTCCGAGTTCGAGGCGCACGCCGCCGGCAACTACTGCCCGCCGGACGCGCCGGTAAAACGCTGATGCCCAAGATCACCATAGACGCCAGAACCATAGACGTGCCCAAGGGGACCTCGGTCCTCGAGGCGGCGCAGCTGCTGGGCGTCTATATCCCGCGCTACTGCTACCACCCCAGGCTTTCCGTTTCCGGCAACTGCCGCATGTGCCTAGTCGAGGTGGAGAAAGCCCCCAAGCTGCTGACGGCCTGCTCTACCGAGGCCGCGGAAGGCATGGTAGTGCGCACGGACAGCGAGAAGGTGAAAGCCGCCCGCCGCGACGTGCTGGAGTTTTTGCTCATCAACCACCCGCTCGACTGCCCCATCTGCGACCAGGCGGGGGAATGCGGCCTGCAGGATTACTACATGGACTACAGCCGCGCCAAGAGCCGCTTCCCGGCGGAGGACAAAGTCCTGCGCCAGAAGCGCCGCGCCCTCGGCCCGCACCTGGTGCTCGACAACGAGCGCTGCATCCTCTGCACCCGCTGCGTGCGCTTCTGCTCCGAGGTCACCAAAACCTCCGAGCTGGAAGTGATGGAGCGCGGAGACCATTCCTTTATTGACCTTAAAGAGGGCAAGGCCCTCGACAACGGCTACACGCTCAATATCGCCGACCTCTGCCCCGTCGGGGCGTGGACCTCCCGGGACTTCAGGTTCAAACAGCGCGTCTGGTTCCTGAAGAAGGCCCCGGCGGTCTGCCTGGGCTGCGCCACCGGCTGCCTGATGGAAGCCCACTACAACGACAACACCATTTACCGCCTGGTGCCGCGCCCCAACGCCGAGACCAATACCTGGCTCTGCGACCGCGGCCGCATGACCTACAAGGCCGCCGCAGCCGGGGACAGGCTGTCCAAGGGCGTGATAAAGAACGGCCTGATAGACCTGGAGCCGGCCCTGCGCGAGGCCGCCACCCGCATAGACGAGGCCAAGGACGCCGCGGCGGTGCTGGGCTCGCCGTGGCTTTCCGTCGAGGACAACGCCGCCCTGGCCCTGCTGGCCGGCGGGATGAAGACGGAGAATTATTGTTTCGATTTCAAGTTCGAGACCGGCATCGCCGACGGCATACTGGTCAACAAAGACCCTTCGCCCAACGCCGCCGGGGCGGCCAGGGTTAAAGCGGCCTCGGGCGGGCTGAACTTCGAGGAGTTCCTGGCCCGCCTCTCCGGAGGCAAGATAAAACTGGTGCTCACCGAGGCGCGCGCCGCCGGGCTGCTGAAGGACGCTTTGAAGGCCTCAGGCGCCAGGCTGATAGTTTTCGCCAATAACCGGGGGGAAATACCGGCCGGAGCCTATGCCACGCTGCCTTACGCCTCCTACTTCGAGACGCCCGGCACTTTTATCAATTACCAGGGCCTCGAGCGCAGGACGGAACCGGTAGTGCAGGCCCCCGAGGGCGTAAAGCCGCTCTGGCAAGTGGTGAACAAGCTGTCCGCCTACAGCGGGGCCTCGCTCCGCCTGGATTCGGCTGAGGATGCGCTCAAAGGGCTGGACAAGAAATGACGCCATTTTTTGAAGCCAACAGGGACCTCCTGATCTTCTCCGGCGCCGCGGCGCTGAAGGTGCTCGTCTTCATGGGCGGCATCATGGGCTTCGCCGCCCTGCTGACGCTGGCCGAGCGCAAGGTGAGCGCGCTGATGCAGGACCGCGTAGGGCCCAACCGCGCCTCGGTCTTCGGCTTCGCCTTCAACGGGCTGTTCCACCCTATCGCCGACGCCTTCAAGATGATCTTCAAGGAAGATTTCATGCCGGCCCGCGCCGAGAAGCTGCTCTTCACGCTGGCGCCGGTCTTCGCCCTGTTCCCGGTGCTGGCGCTGTTCGCCTTCATTCCTTTCGGCGACTACGTGATGGTCTACGGCTACCGCCTGGAGCTGCAGATCGCGGAACTGCCGACGGCGCTGTTCTTCGTGCTGGCCCTCTCGGGCCTGGCCATCTACGGCACCTTCCTGGCCGGCTGGGCCTCCAAGAATAATTTCGCGCTGCTGGGCGCGCTGCGCGGCGCGGCGCAGATGATCTCCTACGAGGTGGCCCTGGGCCTGACGCTCGTAGGTCTCCTGATGATCTACGGCTCCGCCGGCCTGCAGGACATGGTGCGCGCGCAGGGCAAGCTGTTGTTCGGCTTCATCCCGGCCTGGGGCGTGGTTTACCAGCCGTTCGCCTTCATCCTCTTCCTGACGGCGGCCATGGCCGAGAACAAGCGCACCCCGTTCGACCTGGTCGAAGGGGAATCCGAGATCATCGGCTATTTCATCGAGTACAGCTCGATGCGCTTCGCGGCCTTCATGTTCGCGGAGTTCATCGAAATGATACTCATCTCCATGCTGGCCGCCACGCTCTTTTTCGGCGGCTGGCAGGTGCCCTACCTTTACGAGACCGGCTTCATCCTGCCCGGAGGCAAGGCCCTCGCCCTCAATCACTACCTGGTCTCCGCCCTGCAGGTGGGCTCGTTCACCGTCAAGACAGTTTTCTTCTCCTGGTTTTTGCTGGTAGTGCGCTGGACCCTGCCGCGCTTCCGCTTCGACCAGCTGATGGGCCTGTGCTGGAAAGTGCTGCTCCCGCTGGCCCTGCTGAATATCCTGGTCACCGGCGCGGTGATGCTCTTCTCAGGCAAACTATGATAAGCGTTAAAAAAGTGAACAACCGGCCGCTCAACTTCCTCGAGAGGATCTACCTCCCGGAGATAGCCCGCGGCCTGGCCGTCACCATGCGCCATTTCTTCAAGAACCTCTTCAGCCCTAAGAATATCCTGACCATCCGGTATCCCGAGCAGGCCTCCCCGCTGCCTGGCAACGCCAATCTGCGCACCCTCCACCGCCTGAAGATCCGCGAGGACGGTTCGCCCAAATGCGTGGCCTGCTTCATGTGCCAGACCGCCTGCCCGGCGTACTGCATACGGATAGAGGCCGCCGAATATCCCGACAATACCGTGGAGAAGTACCCGGCCGTCTTCGACATCGACCTCTCGCGCTGCGTTATGTGCGGCATGTGCGTAGAGGCCTGCCCCGAAGACGCCATAGCCATGGATACGCGCGAACTGCCCGGCGGCGCGCTGACCCGCGCCGAAATGCTGCTGACCAGGGACGACCTGCTGCGCAACCTCCCCGGAGAGCCGTCCACGCTGGGCGCCGCCAACCGCCTGGCCAACGAATACCTGGAGGGCAAGAAATGATAGCAGCCGCCGTCTACTTCTTCGGCGCCGTAGCCGCCCTGGCAACCCTGCTGATGCTTTTCCAGCGCGAGCCGGTGAAGGCCGCCATGCTGATGCTCACCGCGCTGCTGGCCACCGCCGGCATTTACCTGGCGCTCAGCGCGCAGCTGCTGGCCGCCCTGCAGATCATACTTTACGCCGGGGCGATAATGACCCTCTTTATAGTGGCCCTGACGGTGCTGCCGCAGGCCTGGCGCGACCACCCCGAGAAAAAACCCTTCCTTAAAGTGCTCGGCCTCGCCGCGGCCGCCATCATACTGACCGAGCTGGTCAAAGTCTCCGCCGTCCTGAAGACCGTGCTGCGCAGCACCGATTTCTCCGAAACCGGGGCCCTGGCCCTGGCGCAGCAGCTGTTCGGCCGCTTCGCCTTCCAGTTCGAGCTGCTCTCGCTCGTGATACTGGCTTCCATCGTGGCCGCAGTGGCCCTGGCCGCCAAGAGGAGGCCCGCGTGAGCGCCTATAACCTGGCTTCCCTGGCCTTCCTGCTCTTCGCGCTGGCCGCCGCCGGCTTTTTGACCTGCGGCAGCCTGGTGCGCATGCTGATGTTCCTGGAGCTGATGCTCAACGCCGCCAATATAGCGCTGGTGGCGCTTAACCCGCTGCCCGCTTCGCAGGCCTACGCGGTTATGATCTTCGCCATCGCCGCCGCCGAGGCCGGCGTGGGCCTGGCCATACTTATCACGCTGTCAGCCAATTTTAAGACCCTGCAGGCCGGGAATATAAAGGAATTGAAAGGCTGACATGGAAGGGAATTACTACCACCTCTTGAAATGGATCCTGGCCGCCCCGCTTGCCGGCTTCCTGCTCAACGGCCTGTTCGGCAAGAAGTTCCTTGGCGAGAGGGGCGGGGGGATAGTCGGCGCGCTGGCGATCTTCATCTCTTTCGTTTTCGCCGCGCTCTCATTCTCCGACCTGCTGAACCTGCCCGCCGAGAACCGCCTGCTGCGCGACACCCTTTTCAACTGGATCTCGGCCGGCACCTTCGGCGTGGACGCGGCCTTCCGCTTCGACCCGCTGTCGGCCGTGATGGCGCTGATCGTCACCGGCGTCAGCTTCCTGATACACGTCTATTCCATCGGCTATATGAAGGGCGACGCCGGCTACAACCGCTACTTCGCCTACCTTAACCTCTTCGTGTTCTTCATGCTGGCGCTGGTGCTGGCCGACAACCCCCTCGTGATGTTCGTCGGATGGGAAGGGGTGGGGCTGTGCTCGTACCTGCTCATCGGCTTCTGGTACGAGGACCCGGAGAAAGCCACCGCCGGCAAGAAGGCCTTCATCACCAACCGCGTGGGCGACGCCGGCTTCCTTATAGGTTTAATGCTGCTCTCCGCCATTATGGCTTCCAAGGGCGTGTTCGCCCTGGATTTCGAGACGCTGCGGGCCAACGCGCCGCTGCTCTCCTCCGTTACCGTGCTGAGCATCGGCGCGCCCACGCTGATCTGCCTGCTGCTGTTCTTCGGCGCCACCGGCAAGTCAGCGCAGTTCCCGCTCTACGTCTGGCTGCCCGACGCCATGGCCGGCCCCACGCCGGTCTCCGCCCTGATCCACGCGGCCACCATGGTCACGGCCGGCGTCTACATGCTGGCCCGCCTCAGCTTCCTCTACGAGCTCGCGCCCAAGGCCCTCGAGGTGGTAATGCTGGTCGGCTGCTTCACCGCTTTCTTCGCCGCCGTCATCGGCCTGGCGCAGAAGGATATAAAGAAGGTGCTGGCCTATTCCACCGTCAGCCAGCTGGGCTACATGTTCATGGCCGCCGGCGCGGGCGCCTATGCGGCTTCGGTCTTCCACCTGGCCACGCACGCCTTCTTCAAAGCCCTGCTGTTCCTCGGGGCCGGCTCGGTGATACACGGCCTCTCCGGCGAACAGGACCTGTTCAAGATGGGGGGGCTCAGGAAAGAGATGCCCATCACCTTCGTGCTGGTGGCCGTGGGTTGGCTGGCCATAGCCGGCGTGCCGGGGCTGTCGGGCTTCTACTCCAAGGACCTCATACTGGAAAAAGTTTTCGAGCACGGCGGCAAGTTCGTCTGGGCCGTCGGCGTTATCACCGCCGCGCTGACCGCCTTCTACACCACGCGGCTCTTCGTGCTGGCTTTCCTGCGGGGCAAGCGGGGCCACGGCCACGCGCACGAGTCCCCGCTTTCCATGACGCTGCCGATGGCCGCGCTGGCGCTGCTGGCCCTGGCCGGCGGTTTCCTGCTCAAAGACCGGCTCTTCGTCTTCCTGGACCCCGCCTTCATCCCCGCCGCGCACACGCCGGAAGCCGCGCGCCTGATGCTGATCTCGGTGGGAGCGGGCCTCACCGGCATCATAGCCGCCTTCCTGCTGACCCTGCCCGCGCCCGCGGCCGCGCTCAAGGCCGCCCTGCCGCGCGCCCATTCGCTGGTCTTCCACAAATTCTACGTCGACGAACTCTACGGCCTGCTGATACTGAAGCCGCTGCGCTACACTGCCGACAAGGTGCTGTTCGCGCTGGTGGACGCGGGGCTGATAGACGGCCTGCTGGTGAACGGCACGGCCAAAGTCTCCTACAGCGCCGGCAAGGCGCTGGCCAAGGCCCAGAACGGCCGCCTCGACGTTTACGCGCTGGTCTTCGCCCTGGGCGTGGCCGCCATGCTTTACTGGATCATTTAAATGGAACTGCTCACCAACCCGCTTTCGCTCTCCATACTCCTGCCCGCCGCGGCTGGCTTGGCGATATTCGCCATTCCGCGGGAGAACTCCGGCGCGCTGAAGGGATTTACGCTCGCGGCTTCCCTGCTCACCTTCCTCATCTCCCTGCGCCTCTGGTCCGGCTTCGACCCGGGCGCCGCCGCCTTCCAGTTCACGCTCGACCAAAGCTGGCTGCCGTCGTACGGCATCAATTATTTCCTGGGCATAGACGGCGTCAGCCTGCTGATGATACTGCTGACCACGCTGCTGATGCCCATCTCGGTGCTGGCCTCTTTCAGCTATATCAAGGAAAACCAGCGCGCCTATTACGCCTGCCTGCTCTTCCTCGAGACCGGCATGATAGGCGTGTTCGCCGCGCTGGACCTGTTCGTCTTCTACCTGTTCTGGGAAGCCATGCTGATACCGATGTACTTCCTCATCGGCATCTGGGGCGGCCCGCGCCGCATCTACGCGGCCCTCAAGTTCTTCATCTACACCATGGCGGGCTCGGTGCTGATGCTGGCGGCCATCCTGTGGGTAGCCGCGGCCCAGCACGCCGCCACCGGCGTTTGGACCTTCTCCATACCGGCCCTTTACGGCGGGGCGCTGACGCTGCAGGCGCAGTTCTGGCTGTTCGCGGCGTTCGGCCTGGCCTTCGCCGTGAAAGTGCCGCTGTTCCCTTTCCACACCTGGCTGCCCGACGCGCACGTGGAAGCCCCGACGGCCGGCTCGGTGCTGCTGGCCGGCGTGCTGCTGAAGATGGGCGTGTACGGCTATCTGCGGCTGGCGGTGCCGCTGTTCCCGCAGGCGGCCGTCACTTTCGCGCCGTGGCTGGCCGGGCTCGGCGTGATCGGCATCATTTACGGCTCGCTGGTGGCCTGGAGCCAGCATGACATGAAGAAGATGGTGGCCTACTCGTCAGTGGCCCACCTCGGCATAGTGATGCTGGGCATCATGTCTTTCGAGCCGGCGGCCGTCTCCGGCGCGGTGCTGCAGATGGTCAACCACGGGCTCTCCACCGGCGCGCTGTTCCTGCTCGTCGGCGTGCTCTACGAGCGCCGCCACACCCGCATGATAGAGGATTACGGCGGGCTCGCCAAGGTGATGCCCGGCTTCGCGGCGGTCTTCATGATAGTGACGCTTTCTTCAATAGGCCTGCCTGGCCTCAACGGCTTTATCGGCGAGGTCCTGGTGCTCTTCGGCTCTTTCCGCGTATACCCGTGGCTGGCCGGAGCGGCCGTGGCCGGGGTGATACTCTCCGCCGTGTATATGCTCGGCATGTACCAGCAGGTGGTGTTCGGCCCGCTGCGCCACACCGAGAACAAGATACTGCAGGACCTGAACCTCCGCGAGTGGCTGTACCTGCTGCCGCTGCTGGCTTTGATCGTCCTGCTCGGCGTCTGGCCCAACCCTTTCCTGAAGCGCACCCTGCCCGCGGTTAACAATTACATCACCCTTTCCAAACAGCAGCCGGCCCCGCCGCCGGCCAGCGTCAGGATCGCCCTGGACGGGGAGGAGAGCAAATGACCTTCGACCCCGTAGCCTACGCCGCCTCCGCCCTGGCCGGGCCGCTGCTGCTGGTGCTGGCCGCTTTCGGCTGCCTGCTGCTGCCGCTGTTCTTCAAAGCCCTGCGCGGCACGCAGGGCATGATAGCCCTGGGCGCGGTTCTGGTGGTGCTGATATTCTTCAGGCAGGCGCCGCCGGCGCAGTTGTCCTTCTTCAGCGGGGCGCTTAATTTGTCGCCGCTCTCGTCGTATCTGTGGGCCTTCGCCATGGGCGTGCTGGCCCTCTTCTTCGCCCTTTCACTGGCCAAGCCGCCCGCGCCGGAAGGCAGCGAGGGGGAATACTATTTCCTCGCCTTCATGGCCACGACAGGCCTGCTGGTCATGATGGCGGCCGGGGACCTGTTCACGGCCTTCATCGCGCTGGAACTGCTGAGCCTGCCGGTTTACGCGCTGGCGGGCATACGCCGCAGCAAGCCGGGCATAGAGGCGGCCTACAAATATTTCATGCTGGGGGCTTTCGGCTCGGGCATGACGGTAATGGGCATAGCGGTGCTGAACGCCCTTTACCCGTCGCTGGATTTTGTGGCGCTGAAAGCCGCCGCGCCGGCCGGGCAGCTGGCCCTGGCCGGCTTCCTGCTGGTGATCTCGGGCTTCGCTTTCAAGACGGCGCTGGTGCCCTTCCACATGTGGGTGCCCGACGCCTACGAGGGCGCCCCGACGCAGGTTTCCGCTTTCATGGGCGCCGCGGTCAAGGCCGGCGGCGTGGTGCTGCTGTGGCGGGTCTTCAGTCTTTTCGACGGCGGGCCGATACGCGAGATCTTCTGGTGGCTGACCGTCATCACGGCGGTGTTCGCCAACCTGGCCGCGCTGGCGCAGAACGGCCTCAAGCGCCTGCTGGCCTATTCCAGCATAGCCCACGCGGGCTACATAGCGGTGGCTTTCTTCGGCGGGCAACGCGGCTGGGAAGCCGTGCTCTATTATCTGCCCGTCTACGCCATGGCCACCATCGGCGCCTTCGGCGTGGTCCTGATCCTGGAGAAAGACGAGAAGGGCCCGAAGATAGACGACCTGGCCGGCCTGGCCAAGACCCGCCCGTGGCTGGCGGCCGCGATGGCGGCCTTCATGTTCTCGCTGGCGGGCGTGCCGCCGCTGGCGGGCTTCTTCGCCAAGTTCTACGCCTTCGCCGGCGCTGTGGCGGGGGGCTACACCAGCCTGGTTGTCATAGCCGTAATAATGAGCGCCGTCTCCATCTACTACTACCTCCGCGTCACCGTGGTGATGTATATGAAAGTCCCCGCCAACGGCGGAGACCATCCGGTAGAGGCCCCGGGCCTGGCAGAAGCCGTAGTCTTCCTCATGGCCGCGGGCGTCCTGCTGGCCGGCCTCTTCTCGCGCCCGCTCCTGGCCCTCGCCGCCGAAGCCTCCCGCTGGTTCTAGTCCCCTGGAAATATTCCTACAAAAAAAACAAAATCCCCCGGGCCCTGCCGGAGGTTTTGCAGTTAAAATTCCTTTAGATACTCTATGCGATTGTATTTATTAATACAACCATATGTATTTAATGCGCCAATATAGTTATATAGATTCGCAAACCAAGATCAACTATATAAACCCGTTTTCTTTGAGGAAGGCGGCGGTGATGCCGGGGGTTTTGGCGGAAGCGTATTTGCCCAGAATGTCGTATTCGATGTTCAGGAGGGAGCCTGGTTTCAGGCCTTTTAGGGCCGTATTGGCCCAGGTATGGGGGATGACGGCGGCTTTAAAAGAGGCCGGAGCAAGGTCATAAACGGTCAAACTGACGCCGTCCAGGGCCACGGAGCCCTTTTCTACCATAACCGAGCCCTCTGCCCTCTCAACCGTGATAATACGGCTGTTCCCTTCGTCCTTAACGGCCAGCAGCCGGACCGTGCAGTCTATATGGCCGGTAACGAAGTGGCCGCCCAAGCGGCCGCCCACGGCCAGCGCCCGCTCCAAATTCACTATAAAACCGCCTTTCAATCCGCCCAGGGTGGTGCGGGAGAAGCTTTCAGGGCTGACGGCGAAGGCCGCCCAGCCTGGCTTATGGCCAATCACGGTCAGGCAGGCGCCGTTGACGGCCACGCTCTCGCCCTCGGCCAGCGCCCAGTCGGCAGGCACGGAGACTTCCAGCTTCCCGGAGGAAACCGATTTAACCTTCTCCACCGCCTCGATGATCCCGGTAAACATCAGTCGAACCTCAGGTCGAGCATCAGGTCCGGGCCCGCTTTGGTAATAGAGGCCAGCCGCGGCCTTATCCCGAGCTCCTTCTTAGCCGCATTCAGCTCGTCGGGCCAGACCATGGAATTCCTGGAATCGGTGCCGCCTATGATCATCGGCGCCACAAAGCAGATGAACCTGTCGGCCAGGCCCTCGCTGATGAAAGAGCCGGCCACCCGGCCGCCGCCTTCTACCAGCACGTGAGCTATCCCCAGTTTGCCCAGTTCCTTCAGCAGCGCCTTAAGCGAAACGCGGCCCTTCTCCGACGGGAGAACCATTATCTTGGCGTTGTGGGGAAACTTCTTCATGGCCGTGACGGAGGCCTTGTGCGTGGTGGCGATTAGCACGCGCTCGTTCTTGAAGATCTGCGCCTTGCGCGGCACGCGGAAAGAGGAATCCAGCGCCACTATCCACGGCTGCTGCCGCACTTTAACGCCGCGCACATTGAGCAGCGGATCGTCGGCCAGCACCGTGCCGATGCCGGCCAGCACCGCGTCAGACTCGGCGCGCAGTTTGTGCGCCTCAAGGCGGGACTGGGGAGAAGAGATCCAGCGCGACCGCCCGGCGGCGTCCGCTATGCGCCCGTCCAGACTCTGCGCTATTTTCACAGTAACGTACGGAATACCGGTGCGCATGAACTTATTAAAAGCGGGGTTCAGCGCCTCGCATTCTTTGCCCAGCACGCCCGCCGTAACCTTTATGCCTGCCCTCCGCAATATGGCCGCGCCGCGGCCGCTGTGCGCCGGATTTACATCTTTAGCGCCGTAATAGACTTCCTTAATTCCGGACTTGATCAAGAGCTCGGTGCAGGGCGGCGTCTTGCCGTAGGTAGAGCAGGGCTCGAGTGTCACATAGATTGCCGCGCCGGCGGGATCCAACTTGCAGGAGCGCAGTGTATTCACCTCGGCGTGCGGCCCGCCGTAACGCAGGTGGGCGCCTTCGCCGATGATCTTGCCGCCCTTTACCAGCACGGCGCCCACCATCGGGTTAGGATGGGTAGTATAGCGGCCGCGCCTGGCCAGCTCCAGGGCGCGGGCCATGTAGCCCTCGTGCTTCTTCATTTACAGGTGCTTGAACAGGTTGGCCATCTCTATGGCGCTCACCGCGGCCTCGGCGCCCTTGTTGCCGTGCTTCACGCCGGCGCGCTCTATGGCCTGCTCCAGGTTATCGGCGGTGATTACGCCGAAGGCCACCGGGACCTTGTGCTTCATGGAGACGGCCGCTATGCCCTTGGCGGTCTCCTGCGCGACGAAGTCGAAGTGGGGGGTATCGCCTTTTATGACGGCACCCAGGCAGATGATGGCGTCGTAGGGGCCGGAGGCGAGCTTCTCGCAGACCACCGGGATCTCGTAGGCGCCGGGGGTCTTTACCACGGTGATGTCTTTCTCGTCGGCGCCGTGGCGCTTCAGGGAATCCACCGCCCCGTCGAGCAGGCGCCCGGTGATGAAATCGTTGAACCGGGAAACTATGATCGCGAACTTCAGCTTGTCGGCCTTGAAACCGCCTTCTATGGTTTTCATTTTATTCTCCTTAACCTTCCAGCCCGGGTTTCACGCCGAGCATATGTCCCATCTTGTCGCTCTTGGTCTTCAAATAGCGCGCGTTGTGCTGGTTGGGGTGGATGACCAGCGGCACCCTGCCGGCGATCTTCAGGCCGTAGCCGCTCAGGCCGGCCAGCTTCTTGGGGTTATTGGTGATCAGCCGCAGGCGGTGCAGGCCCAGGTCGCAGAGGATCTGCGCGCCTATGCCGTAGTCGCGCAGGTCGGCGGGGAAGCCCAGCGCCTCGTTGGCGGTAACGGTGTCGTAGCCCTTATCCTGCAGGCTGTAGGCCTTGATCTTGTTGCCCAGCCCTATGCCGCGGCCTTCCTGCCGCATGTAGAGGATGGCGCCGGCGCCTTCCCTGGCTATCAGCCGCATGGCGGCGTGCAGCTGCGGCCCGCAGTCGCAGCGGCGCGAGCCGAACACGTCGCCGGTGAGGCATTCGGAATGCACGCGCACCAGCGCCGTGTTTCCTATTTTGCCGAAGGTAAGCGCGGCGTGCTCCAGGCCGGTCAGGCGCTCGCGGTAGACCGAGATGTTGAAAGTGCCGAATTCCGTCGGGAGGGTGGAGGCGGACACTTTCTCCACCAGCGACTCTTTGCGGCGGCGGTAGGCTATCAGGTCGGCTATGGTAGCCATCTTGAGCTTATGCCTGGCGGCAAACCGGGCCAGCTGCGGCAGCCGGGCCATGCTGCCGTCGGGGTTCATGATCTCGCAGATAACGCCGGCGCCCGCCAGGCCCGCCAGGCGCACCAGGTCGGTGCAGGCCTCGGTGTGGCCGGCGCGCGCCAGCACGCCGCCCGGGCGCGCCTTGAGGGGGAAGATGTGGCCGGGGCGGGTGAGGTCGCCGGGCAGTGCGCCGGGGTTGGCGAGTATCCTTATGGTGCGCGCCCGGTCGGCGGCGGAGATACCGGTGGTGACGCCCTTCGCGGCGTCGACGGAGATCAGCCAGTTGGTCTTGAAGGGGTCCTTGTTCTCGCGCTCCATCTGGAACAGGTCCAGGGCGGAGGCGCGGTCGGCGGTCAGTGGCGCGCAGATGAGGCCCCGTCCGTATTTGGCCATAAAGTTTATTTTTTCAGGCGTGACGAAACGGCCGGCCATCAGCAGGTCTCCCTCGTTCTCGCGGCCCTCGTCGTCGGTGATGACGACCATGCGGCCGCGCTTGATGTCCGCTACGATATCTTCGATGGGGGAGAAAAGTTTTTTTGCCATAAAAAAAGCCCTGAAGCTGTCTTCAGGGCTTTATTGCACGCGGAACGGCAAGCCGTTCTCATGCGTCAGTTCTTCTTTCATCCGGACTGTACCGTCGGCCCCGGAATCACACCGGATCTGCTCGTGAGAGCTTGCGGGCTTTACCGCCGGTGGGGAATCGCGCCCCGCCCTGAAGAACCTACAGGGCTATTATACAACTTTAGTTAAAACAGTTGGCAAGGCCCTTGCTGCCTGTCAGGGCCCACTGGCCGACAGCCGTTCCGGTAGAAACGCAGAGATCGTTAATGCTTGAATTGAAAACGACCGCGCCGACCGCCGGCGGGGACGCCGCCTGCAGGGCGGCGGTATCCATGGAGCGCGGCAGCCAGAAGCCGTCCGCCGTGAAGGTGGACTTATTGACGCCGGAGCCGAACTGCGCTGAGCCGTTGACGTCCAGCGCCGTAGCCGGGGAGGCCGTGCCTACGCCCACGCGCCCGTCGTTGCGGACCAGCAGCGCGCCGCTTTTGACATCCAGCACGGTCTGGGTGCCGGCCAGGCCTGTGCCGGCGAGGGTCAGAGAGGAGGAGAAGTTGGCGTAGCCGGCCACGTCCAGCCTGGCCTGCGGGTTGCCGGTGCTGATGCCCACATAGCCCGTGCTGGTGCTGACATAAAGCCTGGCCGAGCCGCGGGCCGCGCCCACCAGCAGGCTGGCCGCCGAATGCAGCCCCTCGGCGGGATAACCGGTAGCTATGCCGACATAGCCGGTCCTGGTGCTGACATAAAGCGCCGCGGAGGCGCGGTTGGCGCCGGCCAGCAGGCTGGAGGCCACATGCAGGCCCTCAGCCGGAGCGCCGGTGCTGATCCCGACATAGCTGCTGGCTGTTGACACGAACAGCGCCGGAGCAGCACCTTCCCTGCTAACCGACATGTCTGTAATCACATGAAAGCGCACGAAGGGGGCGAATGAGGTGCCGCCGCTGCCCACGATAAAAGTGCCGTCAGGCTTGGCCCGGAAAGTTTCGACGCCGCTGTCCAGGTCGGTGGCCCCGCCCCGGTAGACCAGGTCCCTGCTGTTGGCCTTTATGCCGAGAACGCCCTTGTTCTGAAGGCTGGCTTCGGGACCTTCCCACCTCATGTATGAGTCCGCGCCCACTCCGCCCTCGGGGTTGGGATAGAACATGATCATTATCTTTTCGTCGTTCTTGTGGTCCAGGATCAGGTCCCCGCGCGCGTGCAGCGCGGCCAGCGGGCTAAAAGGCAGGTTCATGCTGTCCACGCCCACCGCCAGCCGGGAGGTGGCGTAGATCGTAGTGGAAAAGACGACGCCGTCATAGGTGTTGCCGGCCGGCGCGGTGATGGAAGAGATGGTCAGGTTATTGCCGTGTATGTCTCCCAGCGCCGTTATGGAGGAGGAAGCCACCAACCCGCCGTTGACCGTGAGGGCGTGCGTCTGCGCGGCGGTGCGGATGGAGACCAGGCCGGTGGCGGTGCTGATATAAAGTATCGGGTTGACCGTCGGGCCGCTGAACAGCGCGCCGGTGGCCACGTGGAAGCGCTCGGTGGGGTTACTGGTGCCTATGCCGAACTGCCAGTAGGCGAAGTCGTCCGATTTAATGCGGAACACCTCCTGGCCGCCGCTGGCGGGGGTGATGCCCATGGACCTGTAGACCAGGTCGCGGCCGTTGGGCTCTATCAAGTAGCCGAGCGCACCCTGGGCGGGGCCGTTAGTGGCGAGCGAAGAGTCGCTCCAGTGTATATAATTGTAACCGACGTTTGAATTAAGGTCCAGGTGCGCCGAACCGCCGGCATTTGAAATAAGCACCTTGGTGTTTACTTCGAGGGGGGCTGTAGGGTTGGAAACCTGTACGCCTACGTAGCCCGCCGTGGTCACGGCCAGGGTATAATCGTTCACCACTGCGGCGCTGCCCACCGTGAGCGCGTACTGGTGCGTGCCTCTGGCGGCCACCGTCACGCTGGAGCCTGAAATGTGGAGGTTGCCGGTCATGGTATCTCCGGCTTTCAGAACGCGGGTAGCGTCGGTGCCGGACACGCTGGTCAGCAGGGAACCGTCGCCGATGAAGGAAGGGGCGCGCACCGACCCCGTGCGGACATTTATCGTGGCTGCCGTGTCCAGGCTGTAGCCGGTGCCCGGGTCCCAGGACCAGAAGGTACCGGTAGCGGCGGTAACATTGTAGAAAGTCCCGAGGCCGGTCACGCCCAGGGAAGGCGCGGTCAGCGCCCCCTGCGCCGAGATAGCGCCCTGCGCGGACACAGCCCCCTGCGCGTAAATAGAGCCCTGCGAGGTAATGCTGGAAGTGGCGATTATCCCGCCGCCCACGGTCAGCTTCGCCAGGAAGGAGGCGCTGCCCACGGCCGCGTTGCCGCCGAGCACGGCGAAGGAAGTGGAGCCGCCCACGGAGAAAGCGTCTCCGGTGACGGTCAGCGTCGAGTTCAGGATCATCAGCTGCCCGGTCATGGCGTCGCCGGTCTTGGCCACCTTGGTGGCGTCCAGGGAAACCAGGTTGTACAGGCCGCTGCCGTCGCCGTAATAGGTGGCGCCGGGCGTCAGGTAGACGTGGGAGCTCAGCAAGATGCCACCGCGGGCCGCCGCGGGCAGCGCGGCCGAGGAGATCTCAACGCCGGGGGCCAGCCTGAGCTTCGGAATGGCCGCGCCCAGCGGCGAGGTAGCGGTAAAGCTGGAGGCGGCCAGGGTCAGCTGGCCGGTCATGGTATCGCCGCCCTGGCGGACTATGTGGGAAAGGGTAGAGCCGTCGCCGTAATACGCGTTGGCGTAGACCTGGCCGTTGCCGTTCACCAGGAAAAGCTGCGACTGGGCGGCCCCGGTACCGGTAGAGACCAGCAGCAGGGAGCCCGCGTCGCCGGTGGCGGAGGAGATGTGCAGGCGGGCCTGCGGGTCGGTGATGCCGCCGCCGATATTGGTGTTGCCCTCGTTTATCGTGTAAAGGCTGACGCCGTTGACGTCCCACATGGTCAGGGCGGCCGCCTTGACCTGCACGGAGCCGTCGGGAAACTTGAAGCCGCAGGTATAATTGCCGGGGGTGGCGCAGTTGGGCCAGCTGCCCGTGCTCTCTACCACGCCGTTGACCGACAGCTTCTGGCCGGGTGAGATGCTGCCCACCGAAATGCCGCCCTGCACGAACAGGTTGGTGGAAATGGTTATGGCGCCGTAGGTGGTATTCGGCAGCGCCGCTATCACGTCGGCGCTGAAGACGCTGGTGGCGGCGGAGGCTGTGGACGCGTAAAGGGAGTTGAAGGAGTACGGGGAAGCCTGCAGCCGGACGCGGGGGGTCATGGGCTCGTACGAGCCGGAGCAGCTGCCGTCGGCGTCGATCTGTATCTCCAGCCAGAGGCTGGTATTGGACAGGAAGATGGCGCCAGGCACGCCGCCGGCCGTGAGGGAGCCTATCGCCACGTCGTAGCGGCCCTTGGCAACGTTCACGTTGCAGCGGCCCTCGGTAAACAGGGCGTTGCCGCCCACGGGGGCGTCGTAGATGATGAAGTTGAGGTCCTGCGGGGTTTCTACCGGCAGGCTGGTGACCTTGCTGAGCAGGAAGCCCTGGTAGTTTATCGTAGGATTTATCACCGCGCCCGCGGGGCGGGGGAGCAGCGGCGCCAGCGCCAGCGCGGCCAGCAGGACCGCAGCGGACCTGAAAGAGATTTTTATTTTGCCTGAAGTCATAGTTCCTCCGCTATCTGACCACTACCACGGTGCCGTTATAGACCGTGCCGTCGGCTTCCAGCTGGTAAATATACACCCCGCCCGGCACCGTCTGCCCGCCGGACCTGGCGTCCCAAACGAGGGAATTGCCCACCGGGCCCGCCTTCATGGAGGCCACCAGGGCGCCGCGCAGGTCATAGACGCGGCCTTTAACTTCCTTCTCCTGCGGGTTGTCGAAAATAAAGACCATCGTATCATTTTTGCCGTCGCCGTTTGGGGTTATAAGCCGGTTGGTCAGCCCGGCCTTGTCGGCGGCGAAGCTGCCGCTGCGCTCGGTGGTGCGCAGCTGGTAGCGGCCCAGCAGGCTGGTCTGCAGGCGCACGCTGCGCTCTCCGGCGTCCACCACGCCGTACATCTGCAGCCAGCGGGAGCCGTTGTGGTAGAACAGGCTGAGCGCCTTGGCGTCGGTAGCGGCGGAGGGGACTATGGAATCCCCTGACTTGGCGTAATAAAGCTTCAGCGTGCCGTTGCTGGCGAGCTTGAAGGAAGTGTCGGCCTGCAGGCCGCCGCGGTAGGCGGAGAACGCCACCGACTTCATCACCCGGCCGCCGAGGTCCTCGGCGTGGGTGGAGATCTCTATGGTATAGGATTCCATCGGGTCGGCCGAGGGGGAGAAGAAGTCGCCCGCGCCCGAGGGGGGGATTTCGAGGATGCTCTGGTTGTCGGGGGCCAGGAAATACAGCCCGTCGCCGAGGCTGCCGCGCGCGTAGGAGGGGATGGACTGCCCGGCCTGGTTCACGGCGCGGGAATGGTAGTAGTAGGAGGCGCTCGCGCCGATATTATCGGTCCAGGTCAGCGTGGCGGAAGAAGTTTCGCCGATGAAGTCCCATTCGGCGTCGGCGGGGGCCGTGGCCCGGAAGACCTGGTACTTTTTGATCTCGTAAGGATAAGCGGGGCTGAAGCGGTCGTTGAACGGGATGCGGTTCTGGAAGCCGGCGGGCGGTATCCAGCTGAGGGTGACCGAGCCGGCGCCGCGCGTAAGCTGGAAATTCATCGGGGACAGCGGCACCAGCGCGAAAGCGGCCGCGGGGTTGGACAGCTCGGAGCGCAGGGCGTGGCTGTTGATCGTTTCCAGCGCGAAATAGTAGGTGGTGCCGGCGTTAAAGCCCTCTATGATCCGGCTCTCCGTCCCGCCCGCCTCCAGCGGCACCCAGGACTGGGCGTAGGAGGAAGCGGTGAGGAACGCCTGGTCCGTAGTTATGTAGCCGGCCGTGGTATAGCGCAGGATGTAATCCTCCGCCGCCTGAGCGGTACGGCTGATGTCGGACGACGGCGCCGTCCACGTGATCTTTACGGAGTCGCTGCTTATGATGACCACCGCCATGTCCGAGACCGAGGCGGGGATGGGAAAAAAGGAAAGCTTGCCGCTGCGCTGGGAGAAGCTTGCGGCCTCCTGCGTCGAGACCGCTACGTCCTGCACGTTGCCGTTCTCTTCGAAATTAGCGGAGACCATGTAGGCGGAGCCGAAACCGTAGATGCCGTTGACGTCGGAGAAGTGGGTGGAGGCCAGCTTGCCGGCAAAGAGGGGGCCGGCCGCGGCAAGCGCGGCCGCCAGGGCGAGCAGGATTTTCAGCATGGCGTTCACGATTAAATTATATAAGGCCCGTGCGACCAAAATATTACAAAGAGGTTTCGGTCTCCGGCGTCAAAATCCATAAATCCGCAACAAAACAGTCACAATTGAAAACTACAATTATCATGTATGAAGGTAAGACAACGCTTTGCAGCGATAGCGGCGGCCCTGGCCCTGGCGCCAGCCGCTGCTTTCTGCTCGGCGTCGGCGCTGGGGCAGTCGCTGGCCCTGAACAGGCTGGTCACGCCCAACGGCGACGGCCGCAACGACACTTTCATCTTCCGCTGCCATAACCCGCGCGACGCCGGCGTGGACGCGAAGGTGTTCGACCTCTCGGGGAGGGAGATAGACGTGATGCGCATAAAGCGCATCGGCACTACCGATTTTTTCTACGACTACGAATGGGATCCCAATTTCGGCAGCCGGAAGGCGGGCGGCATCTATGTTTACCAGGTGCGGGTCGAAACCAAGGTGTATAAGGGAACTGTAATAGTCATAAGATAGCGGCGCGGTACGGCGATATGAGCTACACGAAACGCAAACTCCACCTGCCGGCCCTGGCGGCCCTGCTGGCCCTGGCCCCGCTGAACGCCTACGCGGCTTTCGAGGACCTGGGCTTCGGCGCGCGCGCGCCGGGCATGGGCGACGCCTTCACCGCGGTAGCCGACGACATTTCTTCCGTCTATTACAACCCCGCGGGCCTTTCCTCCCTCGAGCGCCCCAAGGCGCTGGCCTCACACGCGCTTTTTCACACAGGCCTCAGCGACGGCTCAAACCTGGGACTGAGCGTAGGTGCCCTCGCGGTGCCCCTCTCCGGCGGCCGCAACGGCACGCTGGGCCTGGCCTGGCAGCAGTTCTCGCTCTCCGGCATCTATTACGAGAAGACCGGGCAGGTTTCCTGGGGCTACCGCTTCGACAAGAGCACCCGCTACGAGAAACTTTCGGTGGGCGCCACGCTGAAGTACCTCAGCCACGGCTTCACCCGTCTCGACGAGACCTATAACGCCGTCGAGGACAATATTTCACAGAACGGGGCCACCGACCCGGTGCTGGCCGGCGCCAACACCAGGGCCGCCCTGGACGCGGACCTGGGCGCGCTCTACCGCCTGACCAGGCGCTGGACGCTGGGCGCGGCCATCCTGAACGCCATGCAGGCCGACGTGGCCTTCAGCACCTCCGACAAGGACAAGATCCCCATGAAGACGCGCCTGGGGGCCTCTTACAAGAGCCTCTGGATGCTGCTTTCAGCCGACGCCAGGCTGCAGAAGGGCCCCGACGGCAAGATGGACAAGCAGTTCATCTTCGCGGCCGAGAAGACCTTTCCCAGCCTGGACAGAGGAGACATCGGCGTGCGCGGCTCGCTGGGGGCGGGGGACAGGGAGTTCAAGCAGGCCACGCTGGGCCTTTCCTATAAGATACAGCGCATACAGGTGGACTACGGCTTCGCCTTGCCGCTGGGCACCATCAAGGAAACCTCCGGCAACCACAAGCTGGCGCTCTCCTACCATTTCGGCTCGCCCACGCAGACCGAGATGGCCGAGACCGAGCTGCTGGACCAGTATAAGCGCCTGCGCGAAGCCCAGAACTACAAGAGCCCCCGCGACACCGCCAGCCTCAACGACCCGCGCCTGGCGGAGGTGAAGGAGCAGGTGCGCAAAGAGAATTATTACACCGCCAACAAGCTGCTGCTCGAGAAAGCCAACGAGATGCTGCCCGATTCCTCCGTGGTCAACCTGACGCGGCGCCTGTCGGCCGTGGCGGCCTTCTTCCCGTCGCTGGCGGTCGAGGGCAGGCAGAAGGCTCGCTGGGAAGAGCTGCTCTCCGGCGGCGCCAGGGACCTGATAAACGGCACTGACCTGCGCGCGATGAAGCAGCTGGCCTACGCGCAGAGCCTCAACCAGCAGGATTCCGCCCTCTCAAATTTCCTGGACCGCGCGGGCGAGCTGACCCGCATCGCCCCGGACAGGGTCCCGTCGGACTTCAGCCGCGGCTGGGCCGAGTTCAAGATGACGGAATCCGATGAGTTTTACATGAAGAAGCGCTACTCGGAAGCGCTGCGCAAGCTGGAGGAAATGCTGGAGATAGAGCCCAGCCACCTGATGGCCCTCAAGAAGAGCGGCTCCTGCAACTACATGCTGGGCAATTACGCGCGCGCCGGCCGCGACTGGGAGAAGGCGATGCGCTTCGAGCCCGACCCGCTGGAGAAGGCCAAGCTCGCCAAGATGGTGGACGAGGCCAAGGCAAAGCAGGGCAAGGCCGGCTCCTGGGAGCCCGGCGGCCCGCAGCCCGGAGAGCCGGAGCCCGAAGCCGAGGCCGCCTCCGGCAAATCCGCCGACGCCCGCGAGATAGAGAAGATCTACCAGTCCGGCGCCGACTACTACGCCAAGGGTGAATACGGCAAAGCGGCCGACGCCTTCCGCAAGATACTGACCCTGGACCCGCAGAACACGCAGGCCAAGAAGGCCCTGGAGCGCATCATAAGACTGTCGAGGTAAAAGGGGAGAATGAGGCTCTTCCACAAGTTCAGCGCGGCCCTGATGGCCGCCGCCCTGGCGGCGGCCCTGCTGCTTTCCGCCATATTTTTCCGTTTCCAGGAGGGCACGGTGCGCGCCGCGCAGGCCGCGCGCCTGAACGCGCTGTCGGAAGCGGCGGCCGCCATGCTGGCCGAGGCCGACCTGGCCGGGGACCCGCTGATGGCGGTAGACTACCTGTCGGGGCTCTGCTCGTCGAGGCCGGAGCTGGCCTCCTGCTCCCTGGACATTGGCCGCGGGCTGCGCCCCGTGAAGACCAGGGGCAGGAAACCGCTTGAGCCGGGGCAGAGCACCGTGCCCCGGGAGCTGAAGAGCGGCAAGTACTCCGCGCGGCTGAATTTCTCCGGCGAGGCCCTAGACAAGGAGCGCCTGGCCGCCATGGCCGGCATCTACCGCAACCTGGCGGCGGCCTTCCTGGCGGCCATGATCGCCTCAGCCCTGCTGGGCCTGCTGATGGCCCGCCGCCTGACGCGGCGCCTGCGGAGGCTGGCCGCCGAAGCGGGAGAGGTGGGGGAGGGCAGGTTCGGGGCCAAGACGGACGCCTCCGGCTCCGACGAGGTGGCCGAGCTGGCCGGCGCCCTCAACAGCATGTCCGACCGGCTGCTGGAGCTGGAGACGATGAAGAAGAATTTCACGGCCTCGGTCACCCACGAGCTGCGCTCGCCGCTGGGCGTCATAGAGACCTACGCGGCCCTGCTGCTGAAGGAAAAAGAAAATTTCAGGGCGGAGGACCTGGAGGTGTTCCGCAGGATAAAGGAGAACGCCGGGCGCCTGGCCAATTTCGTCACCGCGATGCTCGACCTGGCCAAGATCGAGCGCGGAAAGATGGAGCTGCGCGCGGCCCGCGAAGACCCGCTGGCGCTGGCGCGCGACGCGGCCGATTTCCTGCGGCCGAAGGCCGAAGAAAAAGGCGTAGCGCTAGCCGTAGAGGCGGCCGGGACCGGCGAGGCCCTGCTGGACCGCGAGTTGCTGACCCACGCGCTCACCAACCTGCTTTCGAACGCCATTAAATTCACTCCGGAGGGGGGCAAAGTAACAGTGCGCGCCTCTCTGTCCGGCGGCAAGTTCCGCGCCGAGGTGCAGGATACCGGCCCCGGCCTGAAAGAAGGCGAGGCCTCAAAACTCTTCGCGCCCTTCGCCCAAGGCTCCGCCGCCCCCGGCCACGGCGGCACCGGCCTCGGCCTCGCCCTCGTAAAATCCATCTCCGAACTCCACGGCGGCACCGCCGGCTGCGCCCCGGTCCCAACCGGCGGCGCCCTGTTCTGGATCGAAATCCCGGCAGGGCAATAAACTTTCAGACGGAATACCGCTGGGGAAAGAACAATGGACACTGGAGCTCAGGCGGCCTACCGCAGGGGCCTCGCGAGTGCGAGGCTTGCGTAGCGCCGAGCATGAGCGACAGAGCGAGGCCACGGTGTGGCCGAGCGTACCCGGAGAAGGCATACCCTCGCCGGCCTACCAATACGGGGCGTTCCTGCCCCTGCGGTAGGCCCCGACTGGGCTTCTCGCGGCCCTTCCCTCTGTCGCCCTCTGTATGGCTTTAACCCCGCCGTAATAACTTTGTAACCTGTGTTATATAGAATAATAGTGTGACTATGAACAAGATTTCACGCCTACTCGCTTTATTGACCCTTTGCCTGGCCGTCAGCGCCGTCGCGCAGGAGCAGCCCGCCGCCTCGCCCAGCGCGCAGGCCGCCGAGCTTTCCGCCCGCATGCAGGCCGACGTCTCCACCCTGCTCGAGCAGCTGGTAGGGCGCGGCAGGGCCCGCTCCTTCGTCAGCGTGGAGGGGGAGATAGTCCTCAAGAGCAAGAGCGAATCCGGCCCGCCCCCCGAAGACAGCCAGACCCTGCCCGGCTACGCCTCCGTGAACATCCTCGAGAAGACCGGCGAGTACATCAAGCAGCAGCGCGAAGAAAGCCAGCGCACCACCGAGTTCCGCGTCAAGAAACTTTCCGTCTCCCTGGTCTTCGACCGCACCATCCCCGACACCCGCGCCAACGCCATCAAGCTGATGATCGGCGAAGTCCTGCGCATCAACGAGGCCCGCGGCGACACCATCATCAGCACCAAGTCCGAGATGCTGCCCTGGTGGAAGAGCGCCCTCGAGGCGCCCGAGATACGCCCGGTGCTGGTAGCCGCCGCCTTCGGCGCGCTGGCGCTGGCCGTGCTGCTGATCTTCGGCTACATCCTGGCTTCCAAGCTGCTGTCCGGTTTTGTGGATTACGCCCGCCTGAACGCCCCCTCGGCCGCCGGCGCCGGCGGGACCGGCATGGGCGGCGCCGCGGGGGCCGGCTACGAAGGCCCCGAGGGCGAGCTGGGAGACATCATCGACGTCGAGTCCCGCGCCGCTTCCGGCGGCGGCATGCTGACGGCCGGCTCCGCCTTCGAGTTCCTGGAGAAGCTGCCGCCCGCCGAGGCCGCCGAGCTGCTGGCCGACCTGCCCGACGAGGACGCCGCCATCATCATCGCCAACCTGGCCGACCGCAGGCCGCACATTTCCTCCAAGATCCTGCTGGCCCTGCCGCCGGCCAAGAAGCAGTCGGTCTCCGCTCACCTCCTGGGCCTCAAACAGGCCGAGCCCGAGCGCGTCTACGAGATAGAGAACGACCTGCGCCTGAAGCTGGAGAAAAGCCTGAAGGGCGCAGAGAAGCTGGGCCGCCTGCTCTCCCTGGTGGACGAGGGCGCGCGCAGCGAGATCCTGGACAACCTCGCGCGCGCCAACCCCAAGGGCTCCGAAGAGCTGCGCCGCAAGATGGTCACCTTCGACGACCTGTGCCGCCTCGACGACAAGAACCTGCGCCCGCTGGTGGTCTCCATGCCGTACGCCGAATGGGCCGCGGCGCTCTACGGCGCCGGCGAAACCCCGCAGGGCAACGTGCTGCGCCTGCTGCCCGAAGACGTGCGGCTGGTGGTGAAGGACATGCTGGCCACCCGCCCCGAGGAAGAAAAGGTGATCGGCGCCAGGGCCAAGATAATTTCCACCGCGCTCGACCTGAACGCCAAAGGCCGCATCGTGCTGAAGGAGGCCTCGTGAGCAAGCCCTCCGACGCTTTCAGCTCCGAGATGGACTACCTCTGGCGCGCCGTAGGCGACGCGCAGGACGCCTCCGTCCGCTCCGAGAAGGAGCGCGCCGACGCCCGCAAGGGGCTCGAGCGCGTCTCGGCCAAGGCCGCCTTCCTGGAGAAGCAGCTGGCCGAGAGCGTCGGCCGCGAAAGGAAGCTCAGGGCAGAGACCGAAAAGCTCAGGGACGCCGTGAAGGGCGGAGAGGACACGCTGGCCAGGGCCGCCGGGCAGGCCCGGACAGCCTCGGACCTGCAGGGCCTGCTGCGCAGGAAAGAGAACGAGGGCGCCCTGCTCGACGCCGAGCTGGAAGGCCTGCGGGCGGAAACGACAAGCCTGCGAGAGGCCCTGGCCGCGCGCGACGCCGCCATTGAAACTTTCAAGGAAAAGATAGCCGGCATAGCCGCGCTGCCCGAAATCGCCCGCGTCATAGACGCCGACTCCAAGCTTTCGGGCCAGCCGCAGGCGGTTTACGAGCGCCTCGCGCAGGACCTGGAGAGCAGCAGGCGCGCGGCCGCGAAAGCCGCCGCCGACCTGGCCGCCGCGGCCGGGAGGGAAGAAGCGGCGCGCGGCGCCCTGGACGCGTCCGAGAACGAACTTTCCAGCCTGCGGGCCGAGCTGGCGCTCAAAAAACAATCCCTGGCCTCTCTCGAAAAAGCCCTGGCCGAAGCCGCCGCCAGCGACAATATCTCGGCGGGGGAAAAAGCCTCTCTGCAGGGCCGGGCCGCCGTCCTGCAGGCCGCCCTTTTCGAAAAGGACGCGGCGCTGGAGGCCGCTCTCAAAGATTCCGCCGCCCTGCGGAGTTCCCTGGACGCCCTGAAGCTGGAGGCCGAAAGGCTCAGGCTTTACGCCGACGAACACGCCCTTAAGGCCCAGGAGCAGCGCGCCAATTTCAGCGGCGCGGTAGCCCAGGTTTTCGAACTGCAGAAGCGCGCCGCGTCCCTCAAGGCCGCGCTGGCCCGGGCGCAGGAGCAGAACGCCGCTTTGACCGAAGAGCTCACGACCCGCGCCGCCGACCTGGAAAAAGTCAACGGCCTGCTCTTCACCGCCAAGAACGCCACCACGGTGCAGAAAGAGCTGGCCCGCCGCGCCGGTCTCAAGATAAAAGCGCTGGAGAGCGAAATAGAGGCCCTCAAGACGAAGGTTACGGACTCCGGCGCCTATTCCGCCCGCCTGCTGAAGGCCATAGAGGACAGGGATTCGCAGATAAACGCCCTGCACAATGACCTGAAGCGCATCCCGGAAGTGGAGCTGGAAAACGAGGACCTGCGCCGCAAGAACATAAAATTTAACGGCCTGCTGATGCGCGAACAGGCCGACTTCTCGGCCAGGATGCTGTCCTCGCTGGAGAAGACGGTAAAGGACCTCAAGTCCTTCAACCTGCGCATCCCCGCCGCCGAGCGCAAGGCGCTGGAGCCGGGCCTGAAGAATTTGCTGGCGTCGGTGAACCTGCTCAAAGGCTGGCAGGAATACCTGGACCCGGAGACCCCGGACCTGGAGGACACCGACCTGGCCGGCTTCGTGCGCGGCGAGACCGACAAGTGGGAGCGCGCCTTCAAGCAGCGCAAGGGCGCCATCTCGGCGGCCATCCTGAACCCGCGGCTGCGCGCGCGCCTCTCGCCCGAGCGCATGAAAATGCTTTTCTACCAGCTGGTGAAAAACGCCTACGAACGCCTGCAGCAGGGCGGCTCCCTGCGCGTCACGCTGAAAGGCTCGGAGGACGGGCGGCAGGCCGTCATCACCTTCGAGGACACCGGCCCCGGCTTTCCGCGCGAGGCGCTGGACAAGCTTTACGCCCCGTTCAACACGACGGACAAGGGCAAGGCCGGCATCGGCCTGGCCGTCGCCCGCCGCATAGCCGAAAAGCACGGCGGCACGCTGGAAGTTTCCAACAAGCCGGAGCGCGGCGCTATAGTGGAAGTGAGGCTGCCGCTCGGAACGACGGCGCCTTGAACTAAAGTTTGAAGATGTAGCCCAACCCGAACACGGTCCTTATTTTTGAGCCAAAGCGGCCCAGCTTGCAGCGCAGGGCCTCTATGCGCTTGTCCACGGAGCGCGTTCCCGCCTCCGTCCCCAGCTTCCAGACCTGCTCGAGCAGCACGGTCCTGGAGGCCACCCGCCCCTGGTTCCTGAGGAAATAAAGCAGCAGGTCGAACTCCAGCGCGGTGAGCCTCACCCGCTCGCCGCCCACCGAGGCCGCGCGGGCCTCGGGGGAGATCCTCAGCGCGCCGAAGGAGTACTCGGCGGGCTTCTCCGGCAGGCGCGCCCCGGGCGCGGCCCGGCCCAGCAGGTTCAGCAGGCGGGCGCGGAAAAGGGTTGAATCGGGCGGGAAAGAAAAATACTCGTCGGCCCCGTTCTCCAGCGACAGGGCCGCAGCTGCGGGGGAATAGGGCCCGCCGCCGACCAGCACCAGCAGCAGGCCGGCCGTTTTCCTGTCGCCGCGCAGCACGGCCACCAGGTCGCGCCCGGCCATGTCCGGCAGGGAAGCTTCGACGACCGCCAGGCCGCGGGCGGGGGGGGCTTTGAGGAAAGCCGCCGCCGAAGGGTAATATTTCAGGGAGAAACCGCGCAGCGTGCCGGCGAGAAAGTCGCGCAGCTCCGGGGAGCCCACGCAAGCCGCGGAGGGCTTTTTCATGCGGGGAAGACCGCGGCCTTTATGCGCCGCAGCAGTTCGTCCGGGTCGAAGGGCTTCAGCACGTAGCCGGCGGCCCCGAGCTTGAGCCCCTCGGAAACCATGTCGAGCTCCGAGCGGACGGTAAAAAAGATTATGGGGACGCGGGCCAGGGCCGGGATCCTGCGCATGCGGCGGGCGGCCTCGAAGCCGCTGATATCGGGCAGGCCCACATCGAGCAGCACCAGGTCGGGAGGGGATTTTTCCGCCAGCTCCACCCCGGGCAGCGCGGCCGGCGCGGTGACTACCGCGCAGCCGGCCTTAGAGGCTATGCGCGCGGCTATCCTGAGGTAGTCAGGTTCGTCGTCGATGACGAGCACCCTGGGGCGGGGATTCATTTTTTATGCAGCTGGTCGGCCACTTTCTTCTCGAGGAAGGAAAGCTCCACGGTCTTGCTCATGAACTCCCTGCAGTTGGATTCCTGCCGGAAGAGCTCGCTCATGTTCTTGTCGAAGAAGCTGCCGGTGATGACCAGCACGGGGATGCCGCGGGTCTCGTCGTCGGTCTGCAGGCCGCGCAAGACCTCGATGCCGCCGATGTCGGGCATCATGACGTCGCACAGGATGATGTCCGGGCGTATGGCCTTGGCCTTCACCAGGCCCTCGCGGCCGTCGTTGGCGATCTCCACGGTGAAGCCCAGGTCGGTGAAGTAGTCGGAAACCATCGTGCGGAACTCGACATTGTCGTCAATTATCAGCATCAGGTTCATTTTTGGCTCCATAGAGGTAAGTATATTTCAAATGCGTCCGCGTTTCAAGAGGGAGAGGGGATCGGGGGAGGAGGGGGCGCCATGGTCTTGGAGACGGTGAAGATGAACTTGCTGCCCTTGCCGAGCTCCGACTCCACCCAGATCCTGCCCTTGTGCAGCTCCACCGTCATCTTGCACATCGCCAGGCCCAGGCCGAAGCCCTGGCTCTTGTGCTCTTCCATCTGCGAATACTTGCCGAAGATCTCCTCCCGCTTGTTTTCGGGGATGCCGGGCCCGGTATCCTCCACGGCGAAGAAGACCTCCTGCGCGGTTTCCCAGGTGGAGAGGGTTATGCTGCCGCCGCTCGGCGTGAATTTGAGCGAGTTGCCCATCAGGTTCGTGATGACGCGCTCGAGCAGTATCGGGTCAGCCATGAGCTCTATCTTGGACGGCGGGAGGGCTACGGAGAGCTTTATGTTCTTCGGGCCGGCCACCGGCTCGTGGTTATCCTTGATGCGCGCCATCAGGGCCGAGGCGTCCATGCTGTCGAGCTGCAGCGCCATGGTGCCGCGCTCGAGCTTGGTGACGTTGAGGATGTCGTCGATCATGCCGCGCAGCCGGCGCGAGGAGTAGAGCATGCTCTGCAGGTACTTGTCGGTGGAGGGGGACGGGCCGATCTTCTTCATCAGCAGCTCGGTGTAGCCCTGCAGCGTCGAGAGCGGGGCCCTCATGTCGTGCGTGATCATGTGGAAGAAATCTTCCTTGGCCTTCTCTATCTCCTTCTCGCTCGTGATGTCGCGGATGATGATGACGCGGCCGGGGCGCTTGAGCGTGGCCAGCAGGAACTGGTTGGAGATGATGCGGAAGCTCTTCGCGGGGGCCTTGCTGTCGGAGGAAAGCGAAGCTTCCAGCTCGGTTTTAAGGTATTTCTCCTTCTGGGCCAGCATGTCGGTGAGCGCCTTGAAGAAGGCCTCGTTCTTCACCGAGCGGGGCACGCCCACCTCGGGGGAGATCTTGGGGATGCCGAGCAGCCGCAGCGCGGTGTTGTTGGAGTAGATCATGGAGCCGCGGTCGTCTATCAGCAGCACGCCGTCGGAGATGGTGTCGATCAGCGCCTGCGCCTTGCCCTTCTCTTCCACGATCTGGTTCAGCTGGAAGGCGCGGTAGGCCTGCAGTTCCAGCATCAGCCGGTTCAGGATGCCGACGAGGACCTTTATCTCGGGCCAGCCTTCCTGCGGGATCACCTGGTCCAGGTGCTGCACCTTGAGGAAGTTCTTGACGCCGTTGACCATGTTGTTGATGGGCCGGATGATGCGGTTGGAGACCAGGAAGACCACCACCATGGTGATGCAGAAAATGGCCACGGCCAGGAAGCCGAAGACGAAGATGGACTTGCGCTGCTTGCCGTAGAGCTCGTCCTCGGACTGCACGGAGACCGCCGCCCAGTCCAGTTTGTCTATGGCGGCGTAGGCGCCCGAATATTCCTCGCCGGAGAACAGGAACTTGGCCAGCGTGCCGGTGCGGCCGCCGCTCCGGAAGGTCTTCTTCATCTCGTCCGGGGTATAATCCAGGCCCTTCATGTCCTGGCAGGGCAGGGGGCGGCCCTGGCCGTCGGAGATGAAGACGCGGCCGGTGCGGCCGGCCTGCTGGGAATTGATCTTGCCCAGCAGCTTGTCCATCGAGAAATGGAACACCACCACGCGCCCGTCCACCAGCGGGTAGGCGAGGGGGAAATAGGCCTGCCCTTTAAGGCAGATCACCTCGCCGGTAGAGACTACCCCGGACTCCTGCGCGCGGGTCGAGAGCTCAACGGCGTAGGAGGCCAGGGACTTAGCCTCCTTGACCTTCTCGCTCTGCAGGAAGAACAGCTCCTTGCCGTCCTTGCCCAGCAGGGAGAGCGACATGATGTCGGAATTGATGCGGGCGGCCTGCTGTATCACCTGCGCCTCGTCCACCTTGCGGCCGCGGAGGGGGTTTTCCAGCTCGTAGAGGAAGGCCAGGTTGCGGTTGGTGTTGAGGAACCAGTCGTCCACATTGGCCGCTGAAAGGCGGGAGAGGCCCTTGTGCAGCTCGTAGTAACTGGCCACAGAGGAGTTGTACTGGTAGACGTTCCAGCCGACGGCCAGCACCAGCGGGAGCACCGCAATGCCCAGCAGGATCAGCAGGAACCTCGTAGTCAGTTTCATATGGCGCTAAATTTCGTGGCGGATTATGTTTATCTCTATGCGGCGGTTCTTCGAGCGCCCCTCGGGCGTCTCGTTGGACTGCACCGGCTTGAACTCGCCGTAGCCGACGGCGGACAGCTTCTCGGGGGCGACGCCTTCCTTGACGAAGAACTGCAGCACCGTGAAGGCCCTGGCCGAGGAAAGCTCCCAGTTGGATTTGAAGCGGGTAACCCGGCCCAGGGGGCGGTTGTCGGTGTGCCCCTCTATCTGTATCGGGTTCGGCAGGTCCTTGAACACCGAGGTCAGGCGGCGCAGGTGGGGATAGGACGACTCCTTGAGCACGTCGCTGCCCGGGGCGAAAAGTATCGGGTCGGAAAAGTTGATGCTGATCTTGTTGGCGGAGATCTCCACCTGCGCTATCTGCTGGATGCCGTGCTTGGAGAACAGCGTGCTGGCAATCTGGGTGTCCCTGCCGAAGGTCTCCTCGATAGCTTTCGCCGAGAACTGCGTGGAGATGCTCTTGGAGCTGTAGAACGCGAACAGGATCATGAAGAAGATCATGAGGTAGCTCATCAGGTCGCCGTAGGTGATGGCCCACAGCGCGCCCCGGTTGAGCTCGTTCTCCAGTTCGTCTTCGCGTTCGTAAAAGCGCATAAAGCCTTATTTGCCCTTCGCGGCCACGCCGTCCATGCGCTGGTAGCCGCGCAGGTGCATCTCGATCAGGTGGGGGGTCTTGCCGCTCATGATATCTATCACGCCCTCGAGGATGAGCTGCAGCACCAAGGTCTCTTCCATGGCGCGCAGGCGGATCTTGTTGGCCACCGGCACGCAGAACATGTTGGAGAAGCCGATGCCGAACAGGGCCGAGGTGATGGCCACGGCCATCGAGCGGCCTATGGCGGCCGGGTCCGAAATATTGCTGAGCGTCTGGATGATGCCGAACAGCGTGCCGATAAGGCCGAACATGGGGGACAGCACGCCCATGGTGCGGTACAGGTTGGAATCCTCCTGCACGTCGAGGCGGCGCAGGCGGATCTCTTCTTCCAGGATGCCGCGGGTCTCGCGGGACTCGGCGCTGATCATGGCCACGCCCACGGCGCGCTTCAGGAAGCCGTTGGCGAAGGCCGGGTCGGTATTGGTCAGCGCCATGATGCCGCCCTGCTTCTGCGCCGTCTCGGCCATGCCCACCAGCGTGCGCACCGCCTCGTCCACGGTGGGCATCTTGGGAGCCGAAAAGATATCGAGGAAGGCCTTTACGCCCGCCGCGAAGCGCCTGTAGGAAGTATTGACGATGGTGGCGGCCAGGGTGCCGCCCAGGACTATCACCACGCCGTGCGAGTTCATGATCTTGTCAGCGACCCCGGAGGAAAAAGCGCCCCAGGTCACCACGGCGGCGCCCAGGAGGAATCCCACTATCGTCATCATGTCCATAAGTTAGTTCTCCAAGAAATGGTTCAGCCCGACCTTACTATTGTACAGGGGCCATGTTACCGAATTTTTACATATATATAATATAAAATTGCGCGCCCATTTTAGTTTTTGATACCATTTATACTGGAAACGCCCGGCAGAAGCCGGCGCCGATTTTTATACCTAGGAGCTCACCATGGATTATTTACTGACCGAACAGCAGACGATGATACGGGACCTGGCGCGCAAGATAGCGGTTGAGAAGATCAAGCCCGTGGCGGCCCAATACGACGAGAGCGAGGAGTTCGCCTGGCCGATCATGAAGACCCTGGCCGAGAGCGACCTGTTCGGCATCTACATTCCCGAGGCTTACGGCGGGCTGGGCGGCGGCATCATGGACATGTGCCTGGTGACCGAGGAACTCTCCCGCGCCTGCGGCGGCATAGCCCTAGGCTACGCCGGCACCGCCCTGGGCACCCTGCCGATCCTGCTGCACGGCAGCGAGGAGCAGAAGAAGAAGTACCTCCCCGACATAGCCTCCGGCAAGCGCCTGGCGGCCTTCTGCCTGACCGAGGCCGAAGCCGGCTCCGACGCCGCCAACATGAAGACCACCGCCCGCAAGGAAGGGGACAAGTATATCCTCAACGGCACCAAGCAGTGGATCACCAACGCCGGAGAGGCCGAGATCTACACCGTGATAGCCCTGACCGACAAGTCCCGCGGAGTGCGCGGCGCCAGCGCCTTCATAGTAGAGAAGGGCACGAAGGGCATGGAGTTCGGCAAAAAAGAGAAGAAGATGGGCATCCGCGCCTCCGCCACCCGAGAAGTGATCTTCACCGACTGCGAAGTTCCCGCCGCCAACCTGATCTCCAAGGAAGGCATGGGCTTCATAGTAGCCCTCAAGACGCTCGACACCTCCCGCCCCGGCGTGGCGGCGCAGGCGGTCGGCATAGCGCAGGGCGCCCTCGACTGCGCCCTGGACTATTCCCGCACCCGCGTGCAGTTCGGCGCTCCCATCTCCTCCTTCCAGGCCATACAGCATATGCTCGCCGACATGGGCACGCAGGTGGAAGCCGCCCGCGCCCTGGCCTACGCCGTAGCCCGCCTGGTGGACTCCGGGGCCAAATCAGTTTCCAAAGAATCGGCCATGGCCAAGCTCTTCGCCAGCGACGTCGCCATGAAAGTGGCCGTAGACGCCGTGCAGATCATGGGCGGCTACGGCTACATGCGCGACTACCCCGTCGAGAAGTTCATGCGCGACGCCAAGATAACCCAGATCTACGAAGGCACAAACCAGATCCAGCGCAACGTCATCGCCTCAAATATGATTAAGGAGACGCTGAAGAAGTAAACGCGGTTGTGAGCACACCCGGAGGAAGGACGGGGTGTTGCCCCCCGAACCCTTTGGGGAGGGGGGGGCCCCGCCATACTTTCCGAAAGGCGGGGGGGAACCGCGCAACGGTTCCCATCTTCCAGGGTTCGGGGGGTAATACCCCGTCCGCCCTTCAGCAGGAACAAAGCTAATAACATGAATATAATCGTCTGCATCAAACAAGTTCCCAACACCACCGACGTCCGGATAGACCCCGTCACCAACACCCTCATCCGCGACGGCGTAGAGAGCGTCATAAACCCCTTCGACGCCTACGCCATAGAAGAAGCCGTCCGCATAAAAGAACGGTGCGGCGGCAAAGTCACCGCCATAACCATGGGCCCGCCCCAGGCCGAGAACGCCCTGAAAGAAGCCATCGGTCTCGGCTGCGACGAAGGCGTCCTCGTAAGCGACCGCAAATTCGCCGGCTCCGACACCTGGGCCACCTCCTACACCCTCGCCTGCGCCATAGAAAAACTGGAGACCTACGACGTCATCCTAACCGGCAAGCAGGCCTCCGACGGCGACACCGCCCAGGTGGGCCCCGGCATCTCCACCCACCTCGACATCCCCCAGGTCACATACGTGAAGAAGATAGTAGAGATAAACGACAAGGCCGCTAAAGTAGAGCGCATGACCGAAGAAGGCTACGACGTGGTAGAGACGCCGCTCCCCTGCCTGTTCACCGTGGTAAAAGAGATCAACACCCCGCGCATGCCCTCCCTGAAAGGCATGATGCGCGCCAAGTCCGCCAAGATCACAAAGTGGACCGCCGCCGACCTGGACGCCGACCCCGCCGCGCTGGGCCTCGACGGCTCGCCCACCCGCGTCGTCAAGATCTTCACCCCCGAAGCCCGCAAGGGCGGGGAAATGATCTCCGGCTCCGCCGGGGAAGTCTCCAAAGAGCTGGCCGAGCTGCTCAAAGGGGAGGTAGTCTGATGGCCTCCATAAAAGTCCACCTCGAGAAATGCACCGGCTGCACCCTCTGCGTCAAAGCCTGCGCCTTCGGCGCCATACACATGTCGGACCGCAAGGCCGTGATAGACATGGCCAAGTGCACCCTGTGCGGCTCCTGCGTGGCCGCCTGCAAGTTCTCCGCCATAGAGATAGAGAAGGCCGGCGGCCCTAAAAAAGACCTCTCCGCCTACAAGGACGTCTGGGTTTTCTGCGAACAGAAGAAGGGCGTCATACAGTCCATCTCCTTCGAACTCCTCGGCGAAGGCCGCAAGCTGGCCGACAAGCTGGGCGTCAAACTCTGCGCGGTACTGCTCGGCCACGGCATGGAAGACGCCGCCGAGGCGCTGGGCGAGCGCGGCGCCGACAAGGTCTACCTCGTCGACCACCCGGCCCTCAAGTCCTACCAGGACGACCCTTATACCGCCGTAATGGTCAAGCTCGTAGAAGAATTCAAGCCCGAGGTCATTCTCTGCGGCGCCAGCACCATTGGCCGCAGCCTCATCTCGCGCGTGGCCATAAAGACCAACGCCGGCCTGACCGCCGACTGCACCGGCCTCGACATCGACGCCAAGGAGCGCCTGCTGCTGCAGACCCGCCCGGCCTTCGGCGGCAATATCATGGCCACCATCATAGCGCCCAACCACAGGCCGCAGATGGCCACCGTGCGGCACAAAGTAATGCAGCCGGCCCCCGTGCAGCCCGGCCGCGCGGCCGAGATCATCAGCAAGGCTTACCCCGAGGAGACGTTCGCCTCGCGCACCAGGCTGCTTGACATCGTAGAAGAGCTCACCAGCACCGTCAACATCTCAGAAGCAGACATCATAGTGGCCGGCGGGCGCGGCATGGGCAGCAAGGAGAACTTCGCCCTGCTAGAAGAGCTGGCCAAAGTCCTCGGCGGCGCCGTGGGCGCCTCCCGCAGCGCCGTCGACGCCGACTGGATCCCCTATTCCCACCAGGTGGGCCAGACCGGCAAGACCGTGGTCCCCAAGCTCTACATAGCCTGCGGCATCTCCGGGCAGATACAGCATTTGATAGGCATGCAGTCTTCCAAGACCATAGTCGCCATCAACAAGGACCCCGACGCCCAGATCTTCAAGGTGGCCACCTACGGCATAGTCGGCGACGTCAACGAAATAGTCCCCGCGCTCACCAAAGAATTCAAGCGCGTACTGAACAAATAAAGGATAACCATATGGCCGACAATACTCCGCTCAAAAGCCTGCCCGCGTGGCAAGCGCTGGAGGCCCATTACGAGAAAGTGAGCAAGCTCCACCTGCGCGGCCTGTTCGCCGCCGACCCGGCGCGAGGCGAGAAGCTTGCGCTGGAAGCCGCCGGCATCTATTTCGACTACTCCAAGCACCGCGTCACCGAGGAGACCATCGGGCTGCTCGCCGACCTCGCCGAATCAGCCGGCCTGCGCGAGAAGATAGAGGACATGTTCACGGGCGAGAAGATCAACGTGACCGAAGGCAGGGCCGTGCTGCACACCGCCCTGCGCGCGCCGAAGAACGCCACGATCGTGGTGGACGGTGAGAATGTAGTGCCTCACGTGCACGCCGTGCTTGAAAAGATGGCCGGCTTCGCCGAGAAAGTGCGGGGCGAGCATTGGAAAGGCTATACCGGCAAGCCTATCAGGAATATCGTCAACATCGGCATCGGCGGCTCCGACCTGGGCCCGGTCATGGCCTACGAGGCCCTCAAGAGTTATTCACACCGCGGCCTCACCTTCCGGTTCGTGTCCAACGTCGACGGCACGGACTTCGCCGAAGCCGTGACAGACCTGGACCCCGCCGAGACACTTTTCATCGTCGCCTCCAAGACCTTCACCACGCAGGAGACCATGACCAACGCCGAGACCGCCCGCGACTGGGCGCTGAAGGCGCTCAAGGACAAAGCGGCCATCGCGAAGCATTTCGTCGCCGTCTCCACCAACGCCGCCAGGGTTTCCGAATTCGGCATAGACACCGAGAACATGTTCGGTTTCTGGGACTGGGTGGGGGGACGCTACTCCATGTTTTCGGCCATCGGCCTCTCGACGATGATAGCGATAGGCCCGAAACATTTCCAGGAGATGCTCGACGGCGCGCACGAGATGGACGAGCATTACCGCACCGCCCCTTTCGAGCGCAATTTGCCGGCCCTGATGGGCCTGCTCGGGATCTGGTACAACAATTTCTTCAACGCGCAGGCCATAGCCGTGCTGCCCTATGAGCAGTATTTAAAGCGCTTCCCGGCCTACCTGCAGCAGATGACGATGGAGAGCAATGGCAAGCGCGTCACCACCGACGGCCGCGACGTGGATTACCAGACCAGCCAGATCTACTGGGGTGAGCCCGGCACCAATGGCCAGCATTCTTTCTACCAGCTGATACACCAGGGCACCAAGCTGATCCCCTGCGACTTTATCGCCTTCGCCAAAACCCGCCACAAGCTGGGCCGCCATCACGATTTGCTGATGGCCAATGTCTTCGCGCAGGCGGAGGCGCTGGCCTTCGGCAAGACTGCCGCCGAGCTGAAGGCGGAAGGCGTGAAGGACTGGCTGATACCCCATAAGACTTTCGAGGGCAACCGCCCCTCCACCACCATGCTGCTCGACGAACTGACCCCGGCCGCGCTGGGCCGGCTGGTGGCGCTCTACGAGCATTCAGTCTTCACCCAGGGCATGATCTGGCAGATCGGCCCCTTCGACCAGTGGGGGGTGGAGCTGGGCAAGGTCCTCGCCGGCCGCATAGCGCCGGAGCTGGAAGCCGCGGCTGAACCGGAGCTGAACCACGATTCCTCCACCAATGCCCTGATCCGCAGGTACCGGCAACACAGGCATTAAGTGATGAAAATATTAAAAAGCCTGCTGCGCATAGCGGGGCTTCTCGCGGCCATACTGCTGCTGCTGGCCGGGGCCGCCGCCACCTTCGTTTATTTCAAGGTCCAGCCGAGCCGGCTGCAACTGCTGATGTGGTCCGGCGCTCTCGTAGCCCGCTATAACCAGGAATATCACAAGACAGTATCCCCGGCTGAGGCCGTCGAGGATATGAGGACCTTCTTCACCTCTCTGGAGCGCGTGCACCCCGAACCTTCGGGCAATATCGGCCCGTTGGCCTATGCCGCGCTGAAAGAGAACGCCATGAAAGAAGCGCAAACGCTTCCGGTTAAGGACGGCAAAGTCCAGGTCAGCGACCTCGCCTACCTGCTGTACAAGGCCGCGGCAGGGCTGAAGGACGGCCATACGAGCGTCCAATGGCGGCGCAGTCCCTCCGACGACTTTAAAAAAAAGATATATCCGCCCGTAACGCTCGGTTGCGTCAACGGTGAATTCCGCATCGCTTCCTTTGGCCACGATCTGAACGGCAGGCGCCTCACGGCTATTAATTCGGTCCCCGTCCGCGAGTTCCTGGGGCCGATACTCGAAAGACAGTCGGCTGAAACCGGCAATTACGCCTGCCTGCGCTTTACGACGAACGAAGCTTTCTGGTGGGACATCTCAGGCCTCCTCTCAGGCTTGGACAAGCTTACGCTTACCACCGAAGGCCAGGACGGCAAGAGGGAGGACATACAGCTGCCGCTGCTAAGTCACGCGGAATTCAGGCAACTGGGCAAGACCTACTCAGGCCGCGGCGCGGCTGGCGCGGCCCCGCTGACGCTGTACACGAAAGAGAAGACAGCCTGGTTCTACTACCCGAGCTTCCAGTACAGCGAAGCGGAGAAAGAGCGCATCTCCGCGGTCTTCGCCGCCATCAAGAAAGCCGGCGTACAGGAACTGGTCATCGATATAGCCGACAATGGCGGCGGGGACACCAGGATCGGGGATTTCATCCTCACACACCTGACCGACAAACCGTTCATAAGCTTCAGCAGGACGCGCTGGAAGATCTCAAAAGAAGGACTGCGCATCCTGGGCTGGCTCGGCCTGGATACCAGCCATGTCGAGTCCCGCGTCGGAGAGGTGCTGGATTCCACTAACACCGCGGTCAGCCATCCGCGCGCTGCCGACTATTTCAGCGGCAAGACCTACCTGCTGGTCTCCGGCACCACTTTCTCCTCGGCCACCGACTTCGCTACGGTTTTCCGCGATTACGGGCTTGGCAAGATAATCGGCTGGGAGACCGGCGGCGTCCCGGTCTGCTTCGGGGAATCCATCCCGCTGACCCTGCCTCGCAGCCGCATCCCGTTCACCGTCTCGGACAAACAGTTCTTCGGCCCCAAACCCCGCCCCGGGGACAATATCCGCGGGGTCATGCCGGATATCCCGCTGACCGCCGGCCTGTTAAAGAAATACCGGGGCGATACACGCCGGGCGGTATTGCTGGGGATACTCAAGAAGCGATCCATGGACTCGGTCACCGTAAAATAAATGACACTCTCCGCGACAACGGCACGCAGGCTGGCCGCCGCCAGGGACATAACGGCGGTGCTGATTTTCTGCGCGCTGGTTTTTCTGGGCGGGCGGGCGCTGGTCAACTCCCCGCATCTCCAGAAAGAGCGGCTCACGAAAAAAGAAGCCGGCTCCGACATAACCGAGTTCTTCGCTAAAGTAGAAAAGACGCACCCTGCTCCCTTCGCCGGCCTGACGGCGCAGCAGTACGCGGTGCTGAAAAGCTCCGCCCTGGCCCAGGCCGTGGCCCGCCTGGACGAACTGGGCCGCCTGCAGGTGCCGCACCTGGCCTACATCCTTTACCGCAGCGCGGCGCAATTCGAAGACGCCAGCACGCGGGTGCTCTGGCAGCCCCGCCGCAAGTGGAAAGACCCGGAACTTAAATTCCCTCCTTTCAGGGTGGAATATATTTATGGCAGGTTTACCGTCGGCAGCACGCTGGATCCCTCCATGGCCGGCGCGGAACTTCTCGAGGTCAACGGCCTGCCGCTCATCGAGTTCATAAAGCCGGCCCTTGGCCTGATAGCCGGCGAAACCGCCGCGCACCGCCGGTACGTCTTCTGCAGAGACCAGGATTTCTGGTGGGACTTCTCCGGGCTGCTTGCCGCCAGGCCGCTGGCGCTGGTAAAGTATAGAACTCCCGCCGGGCTGTTGCGTTCGAAAGAAGTGGAACTGGTCACGGCCGGAGGCTTCCGCCGCTTCGCGGGCGCGCCCTACCAGCCCAAAACGATGACCTACTCGCAGAAGAAGCTGGCCTGGCTGCACGTCGGGCCCCTGCCCTGGTCGCGCTCCGCGAGAAAGACGTACGGCCGCTTTTTTGGAGAGCTGCGTGAACAGGGCATAGAAGACCTGGTGCTGGACCTGCGCGACAGTTCCTCCGGCGACCCCCGCATGGCGGACTACCTGCTCTCCAGCCTGCCCGGTTCCTTCGGCCGCATTACGATCCTTATCGGGCCGGGCACGGCGGGAGCCGGCGCCGTTTTAGCCTCACGCCTCAAAGAATTGAAGGCGGGAGATATACTAGGAGAGGAGACCGGCGGCGCGCCGGACCATTTCGGCGCGCCCGAAGAATTCAAACTGGGCAACAGCGGCATCCGCTATACGGTCGCGGCCGAACATTATGCGCTCCCCGGCGGAAGCAAGGCCCGCGTCAGCCCGGACCTGCGGCTCACGGAAGCCCTGCTGCGCCCCCACAAGGGCGACCTGAAAGCTTTCGTCCTGGACCGCCTGGCGCGCGACAGAAAAGCCTCAAAACAACAGTAGACACCCTCCCGTCACTGTGATAGAATAATTCTAATGGGTCCGGGAGCAGTCCCGGAGGTTTGGAATGGTCGGGCCGCCATTCCGGTTATACCGGAAGGCGGTTTCTTATTTGCCGCAGCGACGCCGCCTGGCCGGGGGGATAAAGATGCCTGTGAACGACTGGATAATTTTTTCCGTCTCGGCGCTTTTCGTGATAGGCGCAGGCGTAGCCATAGGCCGCATCAGCGGCGAACTGGGCGAGCGGCTAGGCCTCGGCCGGGCCTGGGCCGGCGCGGTACTGCTCTCCTTCGCCACCACGCTGCCGGAACTGGTCACCACGGTGACGGTCACCCTGGAGGGCGCCTACGGGCTCGCCCTCGGCGGCATCCTGGGCAGCGTAGTCTTCAACCTTTTCATACTGGTGCTGGTGGACCTCGCCGACCCGGACCCGCTCTACGGCGGAAAACTCTCGAAGAGCCACCTCTCGACCGGCCTGCTGGGAACGGCCCTGCTGGGGATACTCATGGCGGGGCTGGCGCTGGGCGTGGCGCAGGACAGGGGCCTTATCCCCCACAACCCGGAGATCATTCTGGCGGCGCCCCTGGGCATCATTGCGCTCTACGGAGTGGGGCAGTTCATACTTTTCCGCATGGCCAGGCAGTCTTTCGACAAGGGGATGGTGGTTCCTACCGTCTTTTCCAAGTTCCCCATGTGGGGCATCCTGGCGGCCTACGGCGCGGCGGCCGCCATCATAGTGTTCGCGGCGATGGCGCTGGGCAGCTCGGTACACAGGCTCAGCGACCATTACGGGCTGGCGGCCACTTTCGCGGGGGCCACCATGCTGGGGATAGTGACCAGCCTGCCGGAAATCACCAACGCCCTCGCCTGCGCCCGCCAGCGCGAATACGACCTGGCCGTGGGCAACGTTCTGGGCGCCAACGCTTTCGTGCTGGTGGTGCTGGCCGGGGCCAGCCTGATCGCCGGCAACAGGCTCTTCACCGGCGCCGGCACCGCCGACGCCATGTCCGCCCTGGTGATGGCGGGCCTGGCGGTGATAATGCAGGTAATAGCGCTCGGGGCACTCGCCATAGAGAGCACCCACCACATGAAGCGCCTGAGCGCCGCGTCGCTTATACTGGCCAGTCTTTACGCGGCCACCCTTTTCGTTTCCTACCAGTTCGGCAGATAACCCGCCCGCAGCCAGGGCAGCAGACGGAGACAATATGAAAATAACGCTAAGGCTCATCCTCTCGCTGATAGTGGTAGTGGTAACCGTGGCCCTGGTCTCGGCCTGGTTCCACGTGCGGCAGGAGCGGGTAAAGCGCTACGCCGAAGTGCGCGCGCAATCGGCGCTGCTGGGAGAAGGCTTCAAGGATAGCGCCAGGCACAACCTGGAAACGGGCAATACGCCCCGCCTGCAGAAAGTGGCGGACAAATTTCAGGACCAGAAGCGCCTGGAGGGCGTGGCCGTATACGCGGAAAACGGCTCCCTGCTGGCCGCCTCCTCCGGGATAGCCCCGGAGATAGCCGGGCGCGCGCGCCAGATAGCGGGGCTGCTGGCCTCGGGCGAGGAGGGGGAGCTGCTTTTCGGCGACAGGAAGATACTCGTACACCAGACAGAGCTGACCTTCGGCGAATCCGGCAAAGCCCGGGTGGCTTTTTTCAGCAATGTTTCGTTTATCGAGCTGGAGCTGTTCCAGATTTGGAAGCGTACGCTGATGCGGCTGCTGGCGCAGATGGTGCTGATCTCGCTGGTGACGCTGCTGGTCATACGCTGGAACCTTGTGGACCCTATCGCGCAGATGGCCGAGTGGATGAAGCGCCTGCGCATCGGAGAGGAGCAGGGCAGCACCCCGCCGCTCAAGGGCGACATCTTCGCGCCGATAGCGAAAGAGGCCACCACGCTGGCCAAAAATCTGCAGGCCGCCAGGAACGCCGCGCAGAAAGAGGCGCGGCTGCGGCAGGAAGGGGAATCCCTGTGGACCCCGGAGCGCCTGAAGGAACTGATAAAAATTAAGATGGACGGGCGCCCGCTGTTCGTGGTCTCCAACCGCGAGCCGTACATGCACCTGAGAGAAGGCAAGGAGATCAAGGCCATCGTCCCGGCCGGCGGCCTGGTGACGGCCCTGGACCCGATCCTGAAGGCCGCCGGCGGCACCTGGATAGCCCACGGCAGCGGCGACGCCGACTTCGAGGTCACGGACGAGCACAACCGCATAAAAGTTCCCCCGGAAGAGCCTGCCTATACTCTGCGCCGCATAGCCCTCACCAAAGAGGAAGAGGACGGCTATTACTACGGCTTCTCCAACGAGGGGATCTGGCCGCTCTGCCACATCGCGCACATACGCCCTATCTTCCGCAAGGAAGACTGGGAGCATTACTACGCGGTGAACAAGAAATTCGCCGATACGGTGCTGGAGGAAATCGCGGACGTGAAGGAACCCTGCGTGCTGATACAGGACTACCATTTCACGCTGCTGCCGGGCATGATAAAGGCGCAGCGCCCCGACGCGCGCGTGGCGGTTTTCTGGCACATCCCCTGGCCCAACCCGGAAACCTTCGGCATCTGCCCGTGGCAAAAGGAGCTGGTGATGGGCCTGCTCGGCGCGGACCTGATAGGCTTCCAGACGCAGTTCTACTGCAACAACTTCCTCGACACCGTCGACCGCACCATCGAGTCGCGCATAGACTGGGAGCATTTCACAGTCCAGAAGGAAGGCCACCCTACGCTGGTTAAGCCTTTCCCGATAAGCGTGGACTTTACCCAGCCGGACCGGGACGCGAAACAGCTGCCGGAGAAGCCGGACCCGGTGACGGTGCTGAAGGAACTGGGCATCAAGGCGGAAAAGATCGGCCTGGGCGTGGACCGCATAGACTACACCAAGGGCATGCTGGAAAGGGTGAAAGCCGTAGAGCGCTTCCTGGAGAAATACCCGGACTACGTGAAGAAGTTCACCTTCATACAGCTGGGCGCGCCCAGCCGGACGCATATCCCGCAGTACCACCGCTTCCTCGCCGAGCTGCACGCCGAGGTGGACCGGATCAACTGGCGCTTCAAGGCCAAGGACTGGAAAGCCATAGTCTTCCTGGAGAAGCATCACGAGCACAAGGAGATCACCAAGTTCTACAAGATAGCCGACACCTGCCTGGTGACCTCGCTGCACGACGGCATGAACCTGGTGGCCAAGGAGTTCGTGGCCGCCAGCGACGACCACAGGGGAGTGCTGATCCTCAGCCGCTTCGCCGGGGCCTCGCGGGACCTGAAGGACGCGCTGATAGTGAACCCCTACGACATAGAGCAGATGGCCGACGCCATCTACTATTCGCTCAACATGCCCAAGCCCGAGGTGGAAGAGCGGATGACGCGCATGCGCCAGGAAATACATGAGAACAACATCTACAAGTGGGCCGCCAACCTCACAGAAGAGCTCATGAAACTGCGCATGGACAACTTCACGGGGGTATAGGATGAAGCCGTTCTGGAAAAACTCGGCGGAGCTCGCCGGCCGCCTGGCCGGAGGCAGGCTGCTCGTCACGCTGGACTTCGACGGGACGCTGGCCGCCCTGGCGGAAACGCCGCGCCAGGCCCGCCTGAAGCCTGAATTCCGGGCCGCCCTCGTCGAGCTTGCGGCGTCCCCGGGGGTTTCAGTCTTCATACTGAGCGGGCGGGAGCTTAAAAACGTCAGAAGACTGGCGGGACTGAAAAACCTGTACTACGGCGGCAACCATGGAATCGAGATAAGCGGCCCGGGCTTCAGCTGGCGGGACGCCGAAGCGGCCCGGGCCCGGCGGCTAGTGCGGGCGCTCGCGGCCGACCTGCGCGAGAGATTCCCGGAGGGGACCGGGGTGCTGGTGGAGGACAAGACCTTCTCCGCCAGCGTGCATTACCGCGCCCTTAAGCCCCAGTACAAAAATGGGTTCTTCAGCCGGATGAAGGCCCTGCGCTCCCCGGGGGAGCCGGGGCTGGCCTGGCGCCGCGGGCACAAGGTCTTCGAGGTCCTGCCGCGGGGGGCCTCCCACAAAGGCACCGCCGCGGGCCGCCTGGCAAAGGAGCTGGGGGCCACGCTGGCGCTGGCGGTCGGGGACGACCTTACCGACGAAGATATGTTCCGGGAGTTCGCCCGGAGAGGGATAACCGTGCGGGTCGGGCGCAGGTCGGCGTCGAAGGCTCAGTTCTTTATTGAAAAACAGGCGGAAGTGCTGCGCCTGCTCAGGTTCATTGCCGCATCCAGGAGGCACGAATGAAACTGCGCGTAAAATTCCTCATCTCCCTTTCGGCGCTCAGCCTTGTTTTTTCGCTGGTGATGATAGCGGACAGGACGCTGGGATTCAGGCGGACCATGCTTGAGCGCACCCAGGACAGGACCGATTACCTCACGGAATTCATAACGGAACTTTCCTCTCACTACCTGGAAACCGGGAATATCTCCAGGCTGAAAGAAGTTCTGAAGAGCTTCGACCATTTCAAGAACATAGCCTACCTGAAAGTTTCCGACGCCCAGGGCCGCCTGATTTACCGCATGGCGGAGCCCGGCCTGAAACTTGTGGAAAAGACGCGGGACTCCGACGTTTTCCACCCGGTCGACGACGTCTTCGACACGGGGCGGGAAATAATTTCCAAGGGTGAGGTGGTCGGCTACCTGCAGCTGGGCGTCTCGACCAGTGGCGTGGACGAAGCCATGGCCAACCTGGCCTGGAGGGCCACCCTGATAGGCGTTACCTTCACGGCTTTCATAACCTTTGCCGCCTGGCTGCTTTCCATAAAGCTGGGCCGGGAACTCACCTGGCTGTCGGGCATAGCCGAGAACATTGAATCCGAAAAACTCCCGGAACTGCCTTCGGGAGCGCTAGGCAGCGACACCGGGGGCATCGCCCGCACCCTCAAGACCCTGCACGGCAGGCTGCGGGAGGAGGAGGGGAAGCGGCGGGAATCCGAGATCCTCAAGAACGACTTTTTCGAGATGACGGTGCATGACCTCAAGCAGCCCGTAACGGCCCTCAAGGCCTCCATGGACCTGCTGCTTTCCGACGAGGACAGGAAGCTCTACGATAAAAAACAGGTGGAAGGCCTCACGAAGATCGCCAGGACGTCGCTGGCCATGCTCACGACCATGATAACGGACGTGCTCAACACGGCCAAGCTCAATAACCCCCAGTACCAGCCCGAGCGCGAAAGGATAAACCTGGAGTCTTTCCTCAAAGAGTGCGCTCCGGAGAACGCCGCCTCCGTGGCCGCCGCGGGCAAGCGCTGGGAATATGAAGTAGGGCCTGAACTGGCCGGCTGCTGGATCTTCGGGGATACGGACCTGATACGCAGGGTGATCGGCAACCTGGTCCTCAACGCCATACAATACACGCCGGAGGGAGGCGCCATAAAGCTGGGCGCCAGGCTGCACGACGCCGACCGCGCCGCCATCTACGTCAGCGACGAGGGGGAAGGCATCCCCGACAGTTTCCGGCAGGAAATATTCAAGAAGTACAGCACCATGTCGCGCAGCAGCAAGAATCTGGGGCTGGGACTGGCCTTCTGCAAGATGGCCGCGGACCGCCATTCCGCCTTTCTCGACGTTAGATCGGAGGCCGGAAAAGGCACCGAGATACGCTTCGTAGTGCCCGTGTATTGCCCGTCGGACCGGGGGGGCAAACGCGCAAAGGGGACTAAATGACGGTAAAAGCCAGGGAACCTTTCAGGTTCCGCAGCAGGGTAACGCTGCCTGAAGTTACCGGCAGGAAAGCCTTTACCATAGCGGAACTGCTGGAAGGGATAAAGCGGGCCGACGACGCCGTTATCTACTACCACACGCACCGCTTCATAAAGCAGTTCCACCACCTGGTGCCCGAGGGCGCCAACGACTTCGCCTACTGGGTGACCAACACCGTGCAGGCCGACCGGCTGGGAGAGGAACTGACTTCGATAGACATCGTCCGCTACAACTCGCTCTCCGACATAAAGGACGCCTTCGTCGGGATGATAGAGCGCCATCTCGCGGAAAACCCGGCCCCCCAGCGCACGGTGGCCCCGGGGCGGGAGTTCCACTTCATGCGCGCCATACGGTTCTCCCTGCCCACCGCCTGCGAGGCAGTGGATTACCCGTCGTTCGAGGACTGCCTCCGGGACGTCAGCCCGTCGAGCCTTTACCTGCACGTCTTCGAGGCGCGCCTGCGCCCGCCTTACGGCGTGGACGACTTCTCCCACTGGTTCAGAAAAGAGTTCGGCGACGAACAGGTAGGCCGGGAGATCTCGCGCCTGGACCCCTACTCCTACACCCTGGAAGGGCTCAGGGCCCGCATTATCCGGATCATAGAGAAGCGTCTCGGGGAGGGCGCCAATGCCTAAGATGGAAGAATACTCCGCCGCGGCCGGGGCCGCCGCGATAGAAGAGCTGAAGGTCATCTCGGCGCGCCTCAGGGGGAAAACCATACTCAACGTCAATTCCACCGCCGTCGGAGGAGGCGTGGCCGAGATACTCAACCGCATGCTCCCCATGATGACGGAGCTGGGCATAAAGCCGCGCTGGGAGCTGATCAAGGGCGGCGAGGATTTCTACGCGGTCACCAAGAAATTCCACAACGCGATACACGGCACCAGGCAGGAACTTACCCCGGCCGACTTCCAGCTCTACCGGGACACGCTCAAGTCCAACATGGCGACCATGAACCTGGACGCGGATATAGCCATGATACACGACCCGCAGCCGGCCGGGCTGATAGACAAGAAGCCCGCCGGGGCCAAGTGGGTCTGGCGCTGCCACATCGACATGTCCAACAGGCAGGACGACGTTTGGGAGTTCCTGAAAGGGTATGTCTCCCGCTACGACGCGGCGGTCATCTCGGCCCCGGCCTTCTCGCAGGAGATGCCGGTCAAGCAGTTCCAGGTGCCCCCGTCCATAGACCCTCTGGCGGACAAGAACAAGGAGCTCTCCGACGAGGAAGTGGCGGCCATAATGCGCCGCCTGGACATACCCACGGACAAGCCGCTAATCACCCAGGTCTCGCGCTTCGACCGCCTGAAAGACCCGCTGGGCGTCATAGCCGCCTTCAAGCTGATCCAGCCCTACGTCACCGCCAGGCTGCTGCTGGTAGGAGGCAGCGCCGACGACGACCCCGAGGGCTCGGAAGTGCTGGCCGAAGCCAGGGCCGCGGCGGAAGGGAATTCCGACATCATAGTCCTTTGCCTGCCGCCTACGAGCAACGTGGAGATTAACGCCATACAGCGCGCCTCCGCCATCATAATCCAGAAATCCCTGAAGGAAGGTTTCGGCCTGACGGTTTCGGAGGCGCTGTGGAAGGGCAAGCCGGTCATAGCCGGCGCGGTGGGGGGCATACCTCTGCAGATAACGCACAAGTATTCCGGCATCCTCACGCGCACCGTAGAGGGCACGGCCTACTGGATGAAGCGCCTGCTGCATGAGCCCGCCTACGCGAAGAGGCTGGGAGAGAACGGGCGGGAACACGTCAGGGAGAACTTCCTGCTGACGCGGCACCTGCGCGACTACCTGCTCATTGCGCTCTACCTCGAGAGCGGGCGGCAGGACTTCATACACCTGTAGCCCGGGCCCGCGGCGGCAGAAATGAAAAGGCCCGGCAAAGCCGGGCCTTTTCTCCGCGCCGCGCGCCGTCTCAGCCGGCCGCCTGCTCCTCAAGCTCCACGCCTCCGGAGAAACCCCAGACCACGCTGCCATGTATCCAGCCCAGCTCTTCCTCGCCGTCGGAAACCTTGTACCAGTTCCCGTCCGTCTGCAGCACCTTCATAGAGCATTCTTTCTCGGCCCTCCAGGAGACCTCGTAGTCCATGCCGGCGCCTTCGCGGATGTTGGCCATTTTAGTCACCACGACCACGGCCGGCGCATTGGCCAGAAGGCTGCTGTGGATCCAGCCCTCTTCTTTCTCGTAGTCGCTCACCCGGACCCACGCGCCTTCCCGGCCGAGCACTTCCAAAGGATAAAAACGCCCGGCCTCCCAGGCCACCTCGTAGTCCGCCCCCGGGCCGCTGCGCACGTTGGCCCGCTCGGAGCTGACGCTGCGCATCTGGGTGTCGCCGTCAGGAGTGCCGGAAGCAAAGGTCTGGACGGGCAAGATAAAAGCCAACAGGAAAAGTATAGTTTTCATAACAGCCTCACCGGGCAGTAAGCCCTGGATACAGTGCCGCCCGCGGCGGCGGATCCCATGACTATATTATAGCGGACGGGGACGGGATTCTTATTGCGATGTTGTTACGGGGCCGTAAATGGTTGATTAGTTTCATGTTTATAACTAATATATAAAGGGCAGCGGGCTTCTCCCTGTGGAGAAAAGTGTTTCCGCCGCGCCCGGACGGGACTGAAAAACCATGAAAACAGAATTTAATGCAATACGGGACCCGCACTGGTACAAGGACGCGGTGATCTACGAGCTCCACGTCAAATCCTTCTGCGACAGCAACGGCGACGGCATAGGCGACTTCCCCGGCCTCACCGGCAAACTGCCGTACCTCCAGAGCCTGGGCGTGACCGCCGTGTGGCTGCTCCCGTTCTACCCGTCCCCGCTGCGCGACGACGGATATGATATAGCGGACTATTACGGCATAAACCCGGATTACGGCGACATGGGCGACTTCAAGGAGTTCCTGAAAGAAGCCCACCGCCTGGGCATGCGCGTGATCACCGAGCTGGTGGTCAACCACACCTCCGACCAGCACCCCTGGTTCAAGCGCGCGCGCAGCGCGCCGCCCGGCTCCGCCGCCCGCGACTATTACGTCTGGAGCGACACTCCCGAGAAGTACAAGGATGCCAGGATAATCTTCAAGGATTTCGAGACGTCCAACTGGACCTGGGACCCGGAGGCCAAGGCCTACTACTGGCACCGCTTCTACCATCACCAGCCCGACCTGAATTTCGATAACCCGCACGTGCAGACGGGCCTCCTGAAGGTGGTGGACCTCTGGCTGGGCCTGGGGGTAGACGGCCTGCGCCTGGACGCTGTGCCGTACCTTTTCGAGACGGAAGGCTCGAACTGCGAAAACCTGCCGCAGACCCATGAATTCCTCAAGAAGCTGCGGGCGCACGTGGACTCCAAGTTCCAGGACCGGATGCTGCTCTGCGAGGCCAACCAGTGGCCCGAGGACGCGGCCTCCTACTTCGGCGCCGGGGACGAGTGCAACATGGCCTTCCATTTCCCGGTCATGCCGCGGCTGTTCATGTCGCTGTGGATGGAGGACAGCTTCCCCGTAACCGACATCCTCGACCAGACCCCGCAGATCCCCGACTCCTGCCAGTGGGCCGTCTTCCTGCGCAACCACGACGAGCTGACGCTGGAGATGGTCACCGACGAGGAGCGCGACTACATGTACAAGGTGTACGCCCGCGACGCCAAGGCCCGCATCAACCTGGGCATCCGGCGCCGCCTGGCCCCGCTGCTGGGCAATAACCGCCGCAAGATAGAGCTGATGAACATCCTGCTCTTCTCGCTGCCCGGCACGCCGGTGCTCTATTACGGCGACGAGATTGGCATGGGGGACAACTTCTACCTCGGCGACCGCAACGGCGTGCGCACGCCGATGCAATGGAGCCCCGACCGCAACGCCGGCTTTTCGAAGGGCAACCCGCAGCGCCTGTTCCTGCCGGTGGTCGCCGACCCCGAGTACCATTACGGCGCCGTCAACGTGGAAAGCCAGGAGGGCAACCTCTCGTCGCTGCTGTGGTGGATGAAGCGCGTGATAGCCATGCGCGCCAACTACAAATGTTTCGGGCGCGGCGCCTTCGAAGCGGTGCGCTCCGACAACCCCAAGGTGCTGGCCTTCGTCAGGCGCCACGGGGAGGAGCTGGTGCTGGTGGTGGCCAACCTTTCGCGCTTCTCGCAGGCCGCCTCGCTGGACCTCTCCCGCTACGCCGGCCACACCCCGGTGGACGTCTTCAGCGGCAACGAGTTCCCGGCCATAGGTGAGAAACCCTACCTGATGACGCCCGGCTTCCACAACTACTACTGGTTCCAGCTGCGCAAGACCGATACAGGGGCCGGGCCGCAGGCGGACCAGCCGCCGCCGGAACTGGAATTCGAGGGCAGCGACTGGGACGCGCTGCTGGACGGGGGAGAGGCCGCCCGCCTGGGCCCGGCCCTGGAGGCTTACGCCCGCCGCTGCCGCTGCTTCACCCGCGGCGCGGCCTCGCCGCGCACCATACGCCTGGCCGAACATTTCCACCTGCCCTCCGGCGGCCGCCTGGCGGTGCTGGAAGCCAGGCATTCGCAGGGCTGGATAGAAAGATACCTGCTGCCGCTGCGCTTCGTGACCGGCGAGGCGGCCGCGAAGGCCGCCGCCAAATGGCCCCAGGCCGTGGTGGCCGCGCTCCAATTCCCCGGCGAGAAGGGCGTGCTGCTGGACGCCGCGCTCGACCCGCTGTTCCACGCCGACCTGCTGTCGATCTTCATCGGCAGGAAAAAGATCCGCTCGGGCCAGGGTGAGCTGTCGGCCAAAACCCTGCCGTCCTTCCGCAAGGCGCTGGAATCGGCCCCGATGCCGGGGGAATCCCGCGTGCTGAAGGCCGACGCCAACGGCATTACGATAGTCTACGGCTCGCATTTCCTGCTGCGCTTCGGCCGGCGGCTGGAGGAGGGGATCAGCCCCGACCTGGAGCTGGGCGCGAGGCTGGGCGGGAACGCCGCGGCGCCGGGCGTGCCGCAGGTCTACGGCGGGCTGAACCTGAACCGGGAAGGCCGCTTTCACGGCACCCTGGGCGTGCTGCGCGCCTTCGTCCCCAACCAGGGCGACGCCTGGATGCTGATGATCGACGAGGTCTTCAAGTATTATGAGGCGGCGCAGTCCGCTCCTCCCGGAACCGTGCCGCCCGCGCATCCCTCCGAGCTGGCGCCCGTAGAGATGGCCGACATTCCGCCGCAACTGGTGCAGCTGGCGGGCGCGGTGCCCTTCGAGGCCGCGGCCATGCTGGGCCGGCGCCTCGGCGAGGTGCATGCGGCGCTGGCCGCGGGCGAAGCGGTCCCGGAATTTTCGCCGGAGCCTTTCACGCGCCTTTACCAGCGCTCGATCTACCAGTCGGTCTCCGGCGGGATCAAGAAGTCTTTCCTGGCCCTGGCCAAACAGCTCCGGGAGGCCCCGCCGGCCGAGGCCGAAGACCTCCGGGAACTGCCGCAGGCGCTGCCGAAGCTGCTGGACCTGCTGAAGTGCCTGAAGCAGAAGAAATTCTCGGCCACGAAGATACGCATACACGGCAACTGCTCGCTGACGCAGGCGCTGTTCACCGGCAAGGACTTCGTGATAAAGGACTTCGAGGGGGACTTGGGCAAGCCCACCGGAGAGCGGCGCCTGAAACGCTCGCCCCTGCGCGACGCGGCCTCGATGACGCTCTCCTTCTACTACGCGGCGCACGCGCCCTTCCTGCTGCCCGGCGGCCTGGCGCGCAAGGAACTGCCCGCCCTGGACGCCTGGCTGCGCCCCTGGTTCCACTACGCCGCCGCCTCGTTCCTGCGGGGTTATTTCGCCGCGGTCAGGCAGGCCCAGCTGCTGCCGCAGCCGCAGGAGGACGCGCTGGCCCTGCTGAAGGTCTACGCCGCGGAAAAAGCCGCGCTCGCGCTGGCTTCGGAACTGCAGCTCCGGCCCGACTGGGCCCTGGTGCCGGCCAAGTTCCTGCGCGCCCTGGCGGACGGGCCCGACCAGCGCCAGGAGGCGGCGAAGTGAGCGGCATGACGCCCCGGCCCTGCGGCGCCTTCCCTGGAGCGGGAGGCACCCTTTTCAGGGTATGGGCTCCGCGCGCAGCGTCGGTCGCGCTGCGGCTGGGCGACTCCGCCGGCGCCGGCCTGAAAATGAAAAATACGGACGGTTACTGGGAAGCCCGCTCGCGGCGCGCCGGGCAGGGAACCCGGTATTCATATTCTGTGGATGGCGGCGAACCGCGCCCAGACCCGGCCTCGCGCTCTCAGCCCCTGGGGGTGCACGGTCCCTCCGAGGTCGTCGACCAGGCCGCCTTCGACTGGCAGGACGGCGCCTGGAAGGGCCTGCCCCAGGAACAGCTGATAATCTACGAACTCCACCCTGGAACCTTCACCGGTGAGGGCGGCTTCGCCGGCGTGGAAGCCAGGCTGCACTATCTCAAGGCGCTCGGCGTGACCGCGCTGGAGCTCATGCCCGTGGCGCAGTTTCCCGGCGAGCGGAACTGGGGCTACGACGGGGTTTATCCGTACGCGCCGCAGGCCTCGTACGGCGGGCCCGCCGGGCTCAAGCGCCTGGTTAACGCCTGCCACAAGGCCGGCCTGGCCGTGGTGCTGGACGTGGTGTACAACCACCTCGGCCCGGAGGGCAACTACCTCGACGTCTTCGGCCCGTATTTTAACGACCATTACCGCACGCCGTGGGGCAGGGCCGTCAATTTCGACGGGGCGGACAGCGTGCCCGTCAGGGAGTTCTTCATAGAGAACGCGCTGTACTGGTTCCGGGATTTCCACGTGGACGCGCTGCGCCTGGACGCCGTGCACGGCATCTGCGACCTGGGGGCCAGGCATTTCCTCGCCGAGCTGGCCGACAGGACCCGGGCGCTGGCCGCGCATAGCGGCCGGGAACTGCTGCTGATCGCCGAGAGCGACCTCAACGACCCCAGGCTCATCCGCCCGGAGGAGGAGGGGGGCTACGGGCTGCACGCGCAGTGGTCGGACGATTTCCATCACGCGCTGCACTCGCTGCTGACAGGGGAACGGCAGGGCTACTACGAGGATTTCGGCGGGTTTCCGGCGCTGGCCAAGGCCTGCTCCGAATCTTTCGTCTACGACTGGGCCTGGTCGCCGCACCGCAGGCGCATGCACGGCGCCCCCGCCGGCGCGCTGCCGCCGGCCAGGTTCGTGGTCTGCTCGCAGAACCACGACCAGGTCGGCAACCGCCTGCTGGGAGAACGCCTCACGGCGCTGACCACCCCCAGGCGGCTCAGGCTCGCCGCGGGGGCGGTGCTGCTCTCGCCCTACGTGCCGCTGCTCTTCATGGGCGAGGAGTACGGCGAAACCAACCCGTTCCTGTATTTCGTCAGCCACGGCGACGAGGCCCTGGTCGCGGCGGTGAGGGAAGGCCGGAAGAAGGAGTTCGCCGCTTTCGGCTGGAAGCAGGAGCCGCCGGACCCGCAGGCCGCCGGGACCTTCGAGCGCAGCCGGCTGGACTGGAGCAAGCCCGGCGGCGGCAGTCACGCCGAAACGCTGGAGTTCTATCGGCGGCTGATAGCGCTGCGCCGGGCCGAGCCCTCGCTGGGCCCGGTGGGCAGGCAGGACCTGGTGGTCAGGGCGAACCCCGAGAACCTCACCCTTTCGCTGTTCCGCCGCAAGGGCCGCAGCTCCACCTACACGGCGTTCAACTTCGGGCGCCGCGCCGCCTCGCGCACGCTGCCGCCGGGCCGCTGGACGCAGATCTTCTCCTCGGACGGGGGGGCGGCGCCACGCCATCCCGCGGCCGCCGCGGCCCTGCCGCCGGAGAGTTTCAAGGTCTTCAGGAGGACCGACCTATGACCAACCGCTACACCTGCGTGCACGGGCACTTCTACCAGCCCCCGCGCGAGAACCCCTGGCTGGAAGAGGTCGAGCTGCAGGATTCCGCCCGCCCGCACCACGACTGGAACGAGCGCATCAAGGAGGAGTGCTACGCCCCCAACACGGCCTCGCGCCTGCTAGACGGAGAGGGCCGCGTGGCGGACATCGTCAGCAACTACTCCCGCATGAGCTTCAATTTCGGCCCGACGCTGCTGAGCTGGCTGCAGCGCCGCCACCCCGGCACCTACAAGGCGGTGCTGGAGGCCGACGCGAAGAGCCGCGAACTGTTCGCGGGGCACGGCTCGGCGATAGCGCAGTGCTACAGCCATATGATCATGCCGCTGGCCAACGCCCGCGACAAGCGCACCCAGGTATTGTGGGGCCTGCGGGATTTCGAGGCGCGCTTCGGCCGCAAGTCCGAAGGCATCTGGCTGCCCGAAACGGCGGCGGACCTGGAGACGCTGTCCGTCCTGGCGGAGCACGGAGTAAAATTCACCATACTCGCCCCCGGGCAGGCGCGGCGGGTGCGCAAGAGCGGCAATGAGGCCTGGCACGACGTCTCGGGCGGGAAAGTGGACCCCAGGCGCCCCTACCTCTGCAGCCTCCCCGGCGGCGCGGCCATTACCGTTTTTTTCTACGACGGCCCGCTCTCTAGGGAGATAGCCTTCAACGGCATGCTCAACAACGGGGACGTCTTCCTAAAGCGCCTCACCGGCGCCCTCGACCCGAGCCCCGCCGAGCCGCAGCTTTCCCACATCGCTACCGACGGAGAGACCTACGGGCACCACCACCGCCACGGCGACATGGCGCTGGCGTACTGCCTGCATAACGCCCAGGAAGACTCTTCGCTGAAGCTGACGGTCTACGGCGAATTCCTCGAGAAGTTCCCGCCGGCCTGGGAGGCGGAGATCTGGGAGAATTCCTCCTGGAGCTGCGTGCACGGCGTGGACCGCTGGCGCTCCGACTGCGGCTGCAACTCGGGCGGCAAGCCCGGCTGGCACCAGAAGTGGCGCGCGCCGCTGCGCGGGGCGCTGGACTGGCTGCGCGACAACCTGGCGCAGATCTATGAGAAGCAGTCCGAGGGGCTGCTTAAAGACCCCTGGGCCGCCAGGGACGCCTATATCGACGTGGTACTGGACCGCTCGGAAGCCTCGCTCGCCGCCTTCCTCGGGCGTCACCTAACCGGAGAGCTTACCCCGGAAACCCGGCTGAAGGCCGCGCGCCTGCTGGAGATGCAGCGCAACGCGATGCTGATGTACACCAGCTGCGGCTGGTTCTTTGACGAGATCTCCGGCATAGAGACCGTGCAGATCATGGGCTACGCCGCGCGGGCCATACAGCTGGCGGCCCAGGTCTCGGGCGTGGAGCTGGAGAACGCCTTCCTGGAGCTGCTGGAGCGGGCGCCGAGCAACGTGGCTGAATTCGGGCACGGCCGCAAAGTTTACGAGCTGTTCGTTAAGCCGGCCCAGCTGGACCTGCTGCGCGTGGGCGTGCATTACGGGGTCTCCTCGGTTTTCGAGCGCACCGAGGACGAGACCGACCTTTACTGCTACCGCATAAAGAAGCGGTCGCTGGCGATAATGGAGTCGGGCCCGCAGAAGCTCGGCGTAGGCATGGTGGACATAACCTCGAAGATCACCACCGAGGTCAACAGCGTCAGCTTCGTCATGCTCTACCTGGGCGGCTACAATACGCTGGGCGCAGCGCGCGAGTTCATGGGAGAAGAGGCTTTTAACTCCATGCGCGAAAACATCAAAGGCGCCTTCGCCGCGGGCAGCCTGGCGGACATGACCCGCCTGATCAGCGAGAATTTCCCCAGGGGCAGCTACTCGCTGTGGCATCTCTTCAAGGACGAGCAGCGCAAGGTCATTGACCAGATCTTCTCCGCGGCGCGCGAGGAGATGCTGGCCTCCTTCCGGCAGGTCTACAATCACCACTCGGCCATCCTCGACGTGACTACCAGGCTCCACGCGCCCCTGCCGGAGGCTTTCGTGACCGTGGCGCAGTCCGTGCTCAACGACGACATCTCCCGCGCGCTCAACGCCTCTCCCGTAGACGCGGCCGGCCTGCGCCGCGCCTCGGAACTGATAGGGCGCTTCGCCCTGGCCGTGGACAAGTCCGCCATAGGCCTGGAACTTACAGAAGCCCTCAACCTGCTGGCCGACGCCTTCGCCGCCGAACCCGGGAACCCGGCCCGCATGGAGCGCATCACGCAGATCCTGGAGGCCGTCGCGCCGCTGGGGCTGGAAATGAACCTGTGGCGCGTGCAGAACATTTTCTTCAAGACCGGCCGCCCCCTGGCCGCCGCGAAGAAAGCCGCCGCGGCCGCCGGCGTGGCAGAAGCCGCGCGCTGGCTGGAACTCTTCGGCCGCGCCAGCTCCGACCTGAAAGTGAGGTTCGACTATTGATGAAGATACCCCTGGCCACCTACCGGCTTCAGTTCCACAGAAACTTTCCCTTCGCCGCCGCCGGGGAGATCGTCCCCTACCTGGCGCGTTTGGGGGTCAGCCACCTCTACGCCTCGCCGGTATTCAAGGCCAGGGCGGGCAGCCTGCACGGCTACGACGTAGTGGACCCGGCGGTCATCAACCCCGAGTTGGGAGGGGAAGAGGGCCTGCGCGGGCTTTCGGCGGTCCTGGGTTCGGCGGGGCTGTCGATCATGCAGGACATCGTCCCCAACCACATGGCCTACGACAGCGAGAACGCCATGCTGATGGACGTGCTGGCCAAGGGGCCGCATTCCGCGCACAAGGATTTCTTCGACATAGACTGGAACCACACCTACGAGAACCTGCGCGGCCGGCTGCTAGCGCCGTTCCTGGGCTCCTTTTACGCCGAAGCGCTGGAACACGGCGAACTCCGGCTGGCCTACGACGAGTCCGGACTCACCCTCAACTATTACCGGCTGAAGCTCCCGCTGCGGATGGAGAGTTATATAAAGGTCTTCGGCGTGGACATAGCGCCGCTGGAAGCCGCCCTGGGCCCGGAAAGCCCCGAGTTGGCCGGTTTCATCGGCACCGCCAGCCTGCTCAAGACGCTCTCTCCGGCTCCGGGCAGCGAATATCCCGATGGGCAGTTCCTGCACGCCAGGAAGATGCTCTGGACGCTTTACACCGGTGTGCCGCAGATCAAAGAATTCATAGACGCCGCGATAACCCGGCTTAACGGCAGGGCGGGGGACCCCGACAGCTTCGACGCCCTCGACGGGATAATCTCCACCCAGTTCTTCCGGCCCTCCTACTGGAAGGTGGCGGCGGAAGAGATCAACTACCGCCGCTTCTTTACCATCAACGAGCTCATCTCCCTGCGCGTAGAGGAGCCGCGCGTTTTCGATTACGTCCATTCGGCGCCGCTCGAGCTGGCCCGGACGGGGGCCGTGACGGCCTTCAGGGTGGACCACGTGGACGGCCTGATAGACCCGCAGCGCTACCTGGCGCGCCTGCGCGAGGCGGCCGGGCCTGAAGTCTACATCGCCGTGGAAAAGATACTGGCCCCGGAGGAGGAGCTGCCGGCCGACTGGCCCATACAGGGCACCACAGGCTACGATTTCACGAACTACGCCAACGGCGTCTTCTGCCGCAAGGAGAACGAGAAGGAATTCAGCCGCTTCTACTACCGCTTCGCGGGGCTGGAGACCCAGTACGACGGCCTGGTCTGCGCCAAGAAGCGCATGATCATCAGCAAACACCTGGCCGGAAACATCGACAACCTGGCGCACATAATGAAGAAGGCTTCCGCCAACGACCGTTACGGCCGGGATATCACCCTCTACGGCCTGCGCCGCGCTCTGGTGGAGGTGATGGCAAACTTCCCGGTCTACCGCACCTACGTCAACGGCGACGCGGGCCCGACGGAAACGGAGAAGGGCTACATCCGCGCCGCCGTGCAGAAAGCCCGGGAAAGGCTCTCCGGCTTCGGCTATGAACTTAATTTCATCGAAGCCTTCCTGCTGATGGACACCCACAAATCCCTGCAGGACGAGGACCGCAGGGACGTGCTGGCCTTCGGGATGAATTTCCAGCAGTACACCGCCCCGCTGATGGCCAAAGGCTTCGAGGATACCATCCTCTATATCTACAACAAGCTCACCTCTCTCAACGAAGTGGGCGGCGCGCCCAACCGCTTCGGCTTCAGCCTGGAGCAGTATCACGAGTTCAGCCGCAGGCGAGCGGAGCGGAGCCCCCTGACCATGAACGCCACCTCGACGCACGACACCAAGCGCGCCGAGGACGTGCGGGCCCGCATCAACGTACTGTCGGAACTCCCGCGCGAATGGAACGCCCGACTGAGGGCCTGGGCCAAATTGAACCTCTCCAAAAAACGCCGCCGCCCGGACGGCGGGGAAATGCCGGACCGCAACGACGAGTACCTGCTGTACCAGACGCTGCTGGGCGCCTGGCCAGCCGCGGGGGACCCCGGCCCCGGCTTCGCAGGGCGCATCAAGGACTACGCGATAAAAGCCGCCCGCGAGGCCCAGGTCAAGACCAACTGGATAAAACCCGACCAGGACTACGAGGGAGCTATCGCGGCCTTCGTCGACAAGGCGCTGGCCCCGGGTGAGGACAATAAGTTCCTGGAGGACTTCCGGCCGTTCCGGGAGAAGATATCTTTCTACGGCGCTTTCAACTCGCTGTCGCAGACGCTGCTGAAAGTCGCGGCGCCCGGCTTGCCGGATATCTATCAGGGTTCGGAACTGTGGGATTTGAGCCTGGTAGACCCGGACAACCGCCGCCCGGTGGACTTCGGGCTCAGGGCCCGGATGCTCGACGAGGTAGCGCGCGACTACGCCGCGCGCCCGGACGGCCTGCTGGCGGACCTGCTGGCGGACCTGCCTTCGGGCCGCGCCAAGCTATTCCTGCTCTGGCGGGCCCTGGCGGTGCGGCGGGAATGGCGCGAAGTCTTCGAAGCGGGCTCCTATACCCCGCTTGCCGCGGAGGGCTCACACAAGGACAGCGTGATAGCCTTCGCGCGGTCCCTGGGCGGCAGGCACGTTATCGCCGCGGCGCCGCGCTTCCTCACCGGTTTCGTGCCGCAGGGCACGCCGCCGCTGGGAGAACTTTGGAAGGACACGCGCGTAATACTTCCAGAAGGGCTGGGGGGGGGCTGGACGGAGACTCTTTCCGGGCGGGCAGTACCGGCAGGCCGGGAAATACCGGCGGCTGAACTCTTCAAAACCTTTTCCTGCGCCCTGCTCGTCTCATCCCCCGGCTAACGGGGGCCGGCCAAAGAAAGAAGCCCGGGAGCCGCCCGGGCTTCTTTCTTTTCTGCGGAGAGGTTCAGGGCAGCTTGACTATGCCGCTGGCCTGGCGCACTTCCACGTCCTTGATGGCCCGCTTGATGAGGAACTCGGCGCTGGCCCGCAGTTCGGCCTCGGTCAGCTTCTTGCGGGCTATGCCCTGCTCCATGGCCTTCAGGCCCACGGCCACGGCCTCTTCTATGTACACCTGGGGCTCGTCCATGTGCGGCAGCAGGTAATCTTCGCCCATCTTGCCGGAAGTGACGGCGTAGCCGGCCAGCGCCTCGGCGGCCGCCACGCACATCTCGTCGGTAATGGTCTTGGCCTGCACGTCCAGCGCGCCGCGGAAGATGCCGGGGAAACCCAGCGAATTGTTCACCTGGTTCGGGAAGTCGGAGCGGCCGGTGGCCACTACCCGCGCGCCGGCCTCTTTAGCGTCCCAGGGCCACATCTCGGGGATGGGGTTGGCGGTCAGGAAGCAGATGGCGTCCTTGTTCATGGTGGCCACCCACTCTTTCTTTATAACGTCCGGGCCGGGGGTGGAGGCGGCGCTCAGCACGTCCGCGCCCTTCAGCGCGTCCGGCAGCTTGCCCGCGATCTGCGCGCCGTTGGTAACCTGGCACATATGCCATTTCTCGCGGTGGTTCTGGAGGTCCGTGCGGCCCTTGTGCAGGGTGCCCTTGGAGTCCACATAGATGAGGTTCTCCGGCTTGGCGCCGTAATGCATGTAAAGGGTGCCGATGCGGATATTAGCCGCGCCCGCGCCGAACAGCACGATCTTCACATCCTTTATGTCCTTCTTTACGATCTTGAGGGCGTTGATGAGGCCCGCCAGGCAGACGGTGGCCGTGCCCTGCTGGTCGTCGTGCCAGACGGGGATGGTCATGGTGCGGCGCAGCTCGTCGAGGATGTCGAAGCACTTGGGCTGGGAGATGTCTTCCAGGTTTATGCCGCCGAAAGAGGGGGCGAGGTACTGCACGGTCTTTATGATCTCGGCCGGGTCCTTGGTATTGAGGCAGATGGGAAAGGCGTCCACGCCGCCCAGGTACTTGAAGATAAGGCCCTTGCCCTCCATAACCGGGAGGCCGGCCTCGGGGCCGATGTCGCCCAGGCCCAGCACGCGGGTGCCGTCCGAGACCACGGCCACCATGTTGCCCTTATTGGTGTGCTCGTAGACTTTCTCGGGATGGGCCTGTATGTCTTTGCAGACGGCCGCCACGCCGGGGGTGTACCAGATGGCGAAATCGTTGATGTCGCGGATGCAGCACTTGGGGGAAACTTCCACTTTTCCTTTATAGAAAGGGTGCAGCTGCATGGCGTCCTCGGCCGGTTTGTTGGCCTTCCTAAGCAGCTCTTCCTTGGAGACTTTTATGTCGGACATTGAGAACCCCTTTGACCCCTGAATTTGAGCGGATTACATTGAGAATTGTAGTAAACAAAATTTGTCTTTACAACAAGTTTTTGGTATACTTTTCGTGTTCACCCGAAGGCTTCGGCCCCCGGTGATGAAACCTGCCCGCCATGGATTTATGGCACCGTAGCTCAGATGGTAAGAGCGGGCGTTTCATAAGCGCTAGGTCGGAGGTTCGATTCCTCCCGGTGCCAAAGATTTTACGCAGCCCTGTCCCGCCAGACAGCAGTGCAGCAGCGGGACGGGGTTTTGTTCATAACGGGGGGAAAACAACATGACAGAGACATACCTTACCAAAGACGGCTTTGAGAAGCTGCAGGCCGAGCTGGCGGACCTTAAGCGCCAGAAGAACGAGATCGCCATAGAGGTCAACGAAGCCCGCGAGCAGGGAGACCTGAAAGAGAACGCCGGCTACATCTACGGCAAGGAAAAGCAGAGCCAGCTTATGACGCGCATAAGCGAGCTGGAGCTCCGCCTGCGCTCGGCCAAGATAGTGGACAATATGGCCGTGAACAAGGACCAGATAAGCCTCGGCGCCACGGTAACCATGCGCGACGAGAACACCAAGGCCACGCTGGTTTACACCCTTTCCAGCGCCGACGAGGCGGATCCCTCCGAGGGCAAGATCTCGGTCAGCTCCCCGCTGGCCCAGGGCCTGCTGGGCTCGACCACCGGCGCCTCGGTTAAGATACGCCTGCCCAGCGGCGAGAAGCACCTGGCCATCCTGAAAGTCGAATACAAGTAAATATTATTTGTTATAATTTTTTTAGCTGTTATGCCCGCGCCTTTCGGCGGGCTTAGAGGTTAGGAGACCACACCTATGGCATTCTGGGGAAACAAACAGGAAGGGGAGAGCCCGCAGCCCGGAGAACAGGCGCCAGTGCAGGTTAACGGCTCTCTGGAAGAAGGCTACAACGACATCGTCAAGGCCAAGGGCCGGGCGCCCGGCATAGACCTGGCCATAAAGCTCAGCGACCTTATCCTCGAGCACGCCGTGCGCGAGCGCGCCAGCGACGTGCATATTGAGTCACAGGGCCCCAACCTGCGCGTGCGCTTCCGCGTGGACGGCATCCTGCAGGACATGCTCAGCTCCCCGAAGAACTCCGACATCCCGCTCACCCAGCGCATCCGTGTGCTGGCGGGCTTCGACCCCGAACCCCCTACGTCTTTCCGCAACGAGGAAGGCCGCTTTCAGAAGATGCTGGCCGGCCGCGCCATACAGGTGCGCGTCTCCTCGTTCCCTACCGTCAACGGCGAAAAGCTGGTGCTGCGCGTGCTGGACCGCCAGCAGCTCGGCCTGGACCTCGACCAGGTGGGCCTCGACCAGGACGCGCTGACGCTGATCAAGAAGCTGATCCGCAACCCTTACGGCATTTTCTTCATCACCGGCTCCACCGGCTCCGGCAAGACCACCTCGCTCTACGCGATGCTCAAGAACATCAACACCCCGATGATCAACATCATCACGCTCGAGGACCCGGTCGAGTACCGCCTCGAGGGCATCAACCAGGCGCAGATCAGCGCCAAGACCGGCTTCACCTGGACCGAGGGCCTGCGCACCATCCTGCGCCAGGACCCCGACGTTATCATGGTGGGCGAGATCCGCGACTTCGACACGGCCGAGATCAGCCTGCGCGCCGCCCTGACCGGCCACCTGCTGTTCACCACCATCCACACCATCAACTCCGCCAGCATCATAGAGCGCCTCTTCGAAATGGGCGTGCCGCCCTTCCTGATAGGCTCTTCCATGCTGGGCGCCATGAGCCAGCGCCTGGTGCGCAAAGTCTGCCCCAAGTGCTCGCAGAACGCCGCGCCCCCGTCGGAGCCCGTGGTCAACGAATTCGTCAAGAACATGGACCCCGACGAAGGCAAGATCGTGAAGGAGCTCATCCTCAAGCCCGGCGCCACCTACAAGGTGGAGAAAGGCTGCCCCGACTGCCGCAACACCGGCTACATGGGCCGCATCGGCATCTTCGAACTGATGCTGATGAACGAGGAGATCCGCAAGCATATCCTCGACCACGCCCCGACGGACGTGATAAAGCGCACCGCGATAAAGAGCGGCAAGATGCGCACCCTGCTGATGGACGGCATCCTGAAGGCCCGCGGCGGCACCACCACGCTGGCCGAGATCATCCGCGTGACGGCGACGATGGTCTGAGCGCCAGGCGCAAGCGCAGCCCGGCCGGCCGATAAAGGCGGCCGGGCTTCTTTTTTACATGAAAACCATAATCATTAAATTCGGCGGCAGCTCGCTGGCCGACCCGGGCAAGATACGCCGGGCCGCCGCCATGGTCATCGCCTCGGCGGGGAAAGGCTTCTCGCCGGTGGCCGTAGTCTCGGCCCCCGCCGACGCCACGGACGATTTGCTGGCCCTGGCCGCCCAGGCCGGGGGAAAAAAGCTTTCGCCCCGGGAAACAGACGCCCTGCTGGCGCCCGGAGAACAGATCAGCGCCGCGCTGCTGGCCCTGGCCATACAGGCCGAAGGCCGCAAGGCGGTCTCTCTGGCCGGCTTCCAGGCGGGCCTCTTAACGGACGCCGCGTTTTCTTCGGCCTCCGTATTGAAAGTCGACCCCAGCAGGCTCAAAGCGGAAATCTCGGCCGGCCGCATCCCTGTAGTAGCGGGCTTCCAGGGAATAACGCGCAAAGGAGATATCACCACGCTGGGCCGCGGCGGTTCGGACTTCACCGCCGTGGCGCTGGCCCGCGCGCTGCGCTCGGCCCTCTGCGAATTCCGGACCGACGTAAAAGGCATTTACACCGCCCACCCGGCCATAGTCCCGGGGGCCCGCAAGATCAGTGCCATAACCTACGGCGAGGTCATGACCCTGGCCGGCCTGGGCACCGAAGTGCGCCAGCTGCGCGCGATAGCCTACGCCGGAAAATACTCTATACCGCTGCACCTGCGCTCCTCTTTTCACGACGAGCCGGGAACCCTCGTCAACGCGGACGGAGGCAGGCCCGGAGTTTCCTGCCTCTCGTTAAGCAAAGAGGGGCGGAGGGCGCTGGTCTCGGCGGTCGGCCGGCGCCTCACCCGCGTCCACGCGGACAGGGCACTGGCCGCAGCGGGCCCGGGCGCGGCGCCGGCAGGTTTTTCAGCCTCTGCCGTCACTCTGCGCGTGCCCGCCGGCCGCGGCGAGGAGGCCCTAAGGGCGCTGCATGCAGCCTTCTTCCCGGGCCGGCCGCATTGACTTCACAAGGTTTAATCTATAGAATTAGACAATGGCAACCCTAATACGCGCCGTCTTCGCTATTTTCTGGCTGGTAGCTACCGGCTTCCTCGGCTTCCTGGTCTACATAGTACTGCAGACCGAGGCCAACCCGAAGGCGCTGTGGGCCTGGCTGGTATTGTGCGGTTTCTCCTTCGTCTCCGCCACCTTCCTCGCCTACAACATAATCTTCGGCCACCAGGACCGGGCTAACGCCCCGCACCACCACACCCATTTAACAAAGGCGTAAAAACCTTAAACAAATGGGCTTCGACCTTGTAATCAGGGGCGGTAAAACCGCATGCGGAGGGAAATTCTCCCTCCGCGATGTTTTTGTGCGCGACGGAGTCATCGCCGCGGTGCGCCCGCCGGCCAAGGCGCTCCCGCCGGCGCGGCGCGTCATAGACGCGCGCGGCCTGCTGGTCCTGCCTGGAATAATAGACGCCCATGCCCATTTCCGGCTTAAGCTGGGCCCCGGCAGGTATACCTCCGACGATTTCGCCTCAGGCTCCGCCGCCGCCGTCTGCGGCGGCACTACCACATTCCTAGATTACACGGGCCAGGGGCCCGGCGAAAGCCCCGCCAAAGGCCTGCGCGCGCGCCTTAAGGAAGCCGAAGGACGCTGCTACGCGGATTTCTCTTTCCACTGCATGCTCACCGGCTGGGAGAAGATGAAGGATCCCGCGGGTGAGATGGCCGCCGCCGTGAAGGCCGGCGCCCCTACCTTCAAAATGTTCACCGCCTACGGGGCCCGCGGCCTGATGGCCGGCGACGCCGCCCTGGACGCCGCGCTTAAAGCCGCCGCCAGGCTCGGGGCGCTGGTCTGCGTCCACGCCGAGAACGGCCCGGTCATAGACCTGCTCACCGAAACCTACGCCGGGCGGGGCATACAGGCGCTGCCGCTCTCCCGGCCGCCCTTCACGGAAACGGAAGCCGTGGGCCGCGTGGCCGCTCTGGCCGCCTCCGCCGGGGCGCCTGTCTATTTCGTCCATCTGTCGGCCGGCGGTTCAGCCGCCCTGGTCGCCGCGGCCCGGAAGGCCGGGTGCAAAGCGCTGGGCGAAACCTGCCCGCAATACCTCTCGCTCTACGAGAGCCGCTTCAAGGGTAAGGACGGCCACTTGTATTCCTGCTGCCCTCCGATAAGGACTAAAAAAGACAACGCCGAACTCTGGAAGTCCCTCGGGAGGGGCCAATTGCAGGTGCTCGCCACCGACAACTGCACCTTCACCCGCGCCCAGAAAGACGCCTGGGGCGGGGACATAAGGAAACTCCCCATGGGCCTGCCCGGCGCGCAGACCCTGCTGGCCGCCGCCTACACCCACGGCGTTAAAGCCGGAAAAGTATCTTTAAAAAAACTGGTTCAGGTCCTGTGCGAAAATCCCGCGCGGATAATGGGCCTGTCGACAAAGGGTTTTATCAAACCCGGTCTCGACGCAGATTTCGCGATAATCGACCCTTCCGCCTCCGTCAAAGCCGATTGGCGCAAACTGCAGCACAACACCGACTTCTCCCCGTGGCAGGGTCAGAAACTCTACGGCTTCCCGAAGTACACCGTTCTGCGCGGAACTGTAGTAGCAGAGGGGGGCGAACTGACGGCCCCCAAAACCTTCGGCGGCCGCTTCCTGCGCCGCTCAAAACCCAACATAATCTGACATTCACGCCAAGCCCACGCGGCGATTTGTTAATGTTTAGCGAAGTACCGGCGGGCGACGGCGATGTCGCCCTCGATGTGCTTGATGAGGGATTCTTTGGAATGGAACTTGCGCTCCGGCCGGATGTGCCTGAGGAAGGTCACTTCCATATTCCTGCCGTAGATCATGCGCGAGAAATCCAACAGGTGGGCTTCCAGTATCAACTTGCCGCCCAGCGTATTTAGCGTGGGCCTGCGGCCCACGCTCACCACCGCGTTGTAGCGGTCGCGCCCGACCTTTACCCTGGCCGCGAAAATGCCCGGCGGCAGGATCTTGGAAGGGTGGGCGCCTATATTAGCCGTCGGGTAGCCCAGCTTGCGGCCAAGCCCCGCCCCTTTTATGACCGGCCCGCTCACGGTATAGTCCCAACCCAGGCACTTATTAGCTTCCTCCACCGCGCCGGCGCGCAGGTGCGCCCGGATAAGGCTGGAGGAGATCTTGTGGCCGCCCCGGCGGGCGAAAGGAACCGGCTTGAAGGCTATCCCGGCTTCCCGGCTGGCGTCCCGCAGGAAATCCAGGTGCCCCTCGCGGCCGCGCCCGACGGCGAAATCCGGACCCACGCAGAGCCCGCCGGCGCGGAAGCGCTCCAGAACTACTGCCTCAAAGAACACCTCGGCGCGCATAGAGGACAGGGTTTCGTTGAAGACCAGCGGCTCTACCTGGTCCGGCCTCAGGCTTTCCAGCAGGGCCTCGCGCTCCTCCGGCAGCGTGATAAGGCAGCCTTCGGTCTCGCCCGAGAAAAAGAACTTTGGAGGAAAAGGGAAATATACCACCCGGCTGCTCAGGCCGAGCCGGAGGGCCTCGCGGACCGCGGCTCGGATTATCTTCCGGTGCCCCAGGTGCACCCCGTCGAAACTGCCGATGGCCACTAAATTAAGCACGGGCGTCTCCCGGCGGGGGCAGCAGCCGCGCGGCGGCCTCTTCGCGCGTCATCGCGGCCAGCGCCTCGCCGGTTACGGCGTCCCTAACGCTGTAGGCGCCGATGGACAGGCGGCGAAGGGAGGTCAGATGCGCCCGGGAACCGAGGTTCAGGCCCAGCTCGCGGGCGATGGAGCGGATGTAGGTGCCGCCGGAACATTCTATCTCGAAGCGCAGCTCCGGGGAAGCGGCTTCCCAAGACAGCCATTTCACGTCCGCTTCCCGTTTAACCGCCGGCATGGCGATGTTCTTGCGCGCCAGCTTGTACATCGGTTTGCCCTGCAGGCGCACGGCGGAATAGGGGGGAACCTGCTGTATGATCCTGCCGCTGAAGGCGGCCACGCCGCGGCTGACCGCCGCCTCGTCCAGCGCCGGAACGGGCGCCTCCGCCACGACCTTGCCCTCGGCGTCCCAGGTATCCGTCTCAGAACCGAAGAGGATAGTCCCGGAGTAGACCTTGGAAGAGCCCTGCATGGCCTCCTGCGCCCTGGTGGCGGTGCCGGCCAGCAGGATGAGCAGGCCGGTAGCCATGGGATCCAGCGTGCCGGTGTGCCCGATGCGCTGCAGCGAGAGCTTGCGCCGCAGCAGGGCCACGGCGTCGTGGGAGGTTATGCCTTTAGGTTTGTCGAAGAGGAACAGCCCGGAAGGCTGGGGGACCAGCGGGTCCATCAGGCAAGGAGCCGGGAAAGCACGGGCAGCACTTTGCCGCGGGCGTGCTCCAGCGTCCCCTTAATGCGGCAGCCGGAGGCGTTGCGGTGGCCCCCGCCGCCGAAGGCCTTGGCCACAAGGCTGACGTCGAGGTGGCCGCGGGAGCGGAAGGTGACGCTGACGCGCTCCAGCTCCTCGCGAAACATGACGGCGGCCCTGACGCCGGGGGGCATCATGCCGTAGTTTATCACGTTCTCGGCGTGCTCGGCGCGGGCGCCGAACTCCTTGAAATCGGAAATCTTCAGCGTAAGCGCCGCCAGCCTGCCGCCGTACTTCAGTTCCAGGCTGCCGAGCGCGCGGCCCAGCAGCTTCAGCGCCTCGCAGGCCTTGGTGGCGTAGAGCAGATCGTTGATGCGGGAAAACTTGAAGCCGGTCTCCAGCAGGCGCGAGGCTATCTCGAGCGTCCGCGGGCTGGTGGCCGGGAAATGGAAGCGGCCGGTGTCGGTGACCATGCCGGTATAGAGGCAGGTAGCCTCGCGCCGGGTCACGTTGACGGTCATGTTATGGAAGAGCCGGTAGACGATCTCGGCGGTGGAAGAGGAATGCGGCTCCACGATATTGATGTCGCCGTAGTTCTCTGAGGTCTTGTGGTGGTCGATGTTGACCACCTTGCCGCACCGCTTGAGCACGGGCTCCAGGGCGCCGCCTCGGGAAGGCACGGAACACTCCAGCAGGATGGCCGCGTCGAATCTGCCCTTCGGCAGCCGCGAGCGGACGCTGCGCGCCTGCGGGAGGAAGCGCAGGTTCTCGGGGATCGGGTCCTGGGAGAACAGCGTCACCTTCTTGCCCATGCGCTTGAGCACCGAGGCGATGGCCAGCATGGAGCCGATGGTGTCCCCGTCGGGGTTCAGGTGCCCGGCCAGGAAGAACGTCTCCGAAGCGATTATCAGTTCCTCGAGGCGCTTGAACTCAGTCTCGAGATCCAGGGTTCTCATCGGTTTTTTCATGTTCCGAGTTTATCTGCTTGAAGATATCCTCCAGCTTCGAGGCTTTTTCCGGGGTCTCGTCGAACTTGAAGACGATCTCCGGGACTGTCCTGAGACACAGGCGCTTGAACAGCAGCGTCCGGATCTCGCGCGCATTGGCTTTCAGGATCGTGTCCTTGCGCTGGCGCTCCGCGTCCGTACCCAGCACGGAGTAGTAGACGTGGAGCACCTTGCTGTCCTTGCTGAGCTCGGCCCCGGTCAGCGTCAGGATGCCGTTGGCGTTGATGCCGTTGACATTCCGCAGCGCCGCGGTGATCTCCTGCAGGAACAGTTCCTTCAGCCTTTCGTTTCGTTTAGAGCCCACGGGGTTACGCTCCCGGCGCCGCTAGGCGCCGTATGCGTTCCTCCTTGGTGATGGCCTCTACCACGTCGCCCACGCGGAAGTCCTTCACGCCGTCGAGCAGGATGCCGCACTCCAGGCCCTTCTCGACCTCGCGCACGTCTTCCTTGAAGCGCTTCAGGCCGCTTATCTTGCCGGTGCCGACGGCCTCGCCGCCGCGCATCAGGCGTATGACCTGGTTGCGGGTCAGCTTGCCCTCGCGCACCTGGGAGCCGGCCACCCTGCCGGAGCTCAGGTCGAAGATCTGCTGTATCTCGGCGCGGCCGGTCACGGTCTCCACTATCTCGGGGGCCAGCAGGCCGCTCATCGCGGCGCGCACGTCCTCGAGCAGGTCGTAGATGATCTGGTACTGCCGGATCTCCACGCCGGAATCCTTGGCGGCTTCCTGCACCTTGGTATCAGCCTCCACGTGGAAGCCGAGGATGACGGCCGACGAGGCCTTGGCCAGCAGCACGTCCGACTCGGTGATATTGCCGATGCCGGTGTGCAGCATCTGTATGGCCACTTCGCTGGTGCTCATCTTCTCGAGCGAGTCCTTGATGGCCTGCTGCGAGCCGAACACGTCGGTCTTGAGCACCACGTTGAGGTTCCTGAGCTGGTGCTGGTCCACCTGGGACTTCAGCGACAGCAGGCTCACGTGCTTCTGGTGGGAGAGGGCCTCCTCGCGGCGGTTCAGCTTGCGCTTGTCGGCCACGTGGCGGGCTTCCTTCTCGTTCTCCACGACTTTCAGCACGTCGCCGGCGGTGGGAACTTCGCCGCTGATGCCCAGGACTTCCGCGGGCTGGCTCGGCTTGAGCTCCTCCACGCGGTCGCCGTGGTCGTCAACCAGCGCGCGCACCTTGCCGTGGGCGGCGCCCACGGTGAACGGGTCGCCGATGCGGATGGTGCCGGTCACGTTGATGATGGTGGCCACTATACCCTTCTTCGGGTCCAGGCGGGATTCGATGACTATGCCCTGGCCGGGCTTGTCGGGGTTGGCCTTCAGTTCCATTAGCTCGGCCTGGATGCTGACGATCTCGAGCAGCTTGTCGAGGTTCAGGCGCTTCTTGGCGGAAACTTCCACCATCGGCGTCTTGCCGCCCCAGTCTTCAGGCAGCAGGCCGTGGTTGGAGAGCTGCTGCTTGATCTGCTGGGTGTTGGCCGTCGGCAGGTCTATCTTGTTGATCGCGACTATCAGCGGGACGTCGCCCGCCTTGGCGTGGTTGATGGCTTCCAGGGTCTGCGGCATGACGCCGTCGACCGCGGAGACCACCAGCACTACGATGTCGGTGATCTTGACGCCGTGGGCGCGCATGGCGGTGAACGCCTCGTGGCCGGGGGTGTCGAGCACGGTGATGTTGCCGCGGGCGGTCTTCACCATGTAAGCGCCGATATGCTGCGTGATCTGGCCGGCCTCGCTGTCCACCACGTTGGACTCGCGCAGGGCGTCGAGCAGCGTGGTTTTACCGTGGTCGACGTGGCCCATGATGGTGATGATGGGGGAGCGGGGCTTGAGGTTCTCGGGCTTCTCCTGCTCGATCTCCTCCTGCAGCTCGTCCTCGCCGTACATCGGGACCATCTCCAGGTCGTAGCCGTAATCCACGGCTATCAGCTTGGCGGCGTCTTCCTCGATGCGCTGGTTGATGGTGGCGAATACGCCCATGCCCATCAGTTTCTTAATGAGGTCGGTGGTCTTGATGCCCATCTTCTCGGCCAGCTCGCGCACTATCACGGTGGTCGAGACCTTCAGCTTGGGCAACGCCGGCTTCTCTCCGGGCTGGCCCTGGGTCACGGGCTCGGCCGGCTTTCCGGCCGGCTTGGCGGCGGGGGCCGCGGGCTTCGCGGCCGGCCTCGGCGGCATCGGCCTGTTGGGGCCGTAGGACGGGCGGACCGGCTGCTGCGGCTTGGGCAGTACGGGGCCGGGGCGCTGAACCGGGGCGGCCGGCCTGATGAGCGGCGGGATCACGAGGCGCTGCGGCGGCTTCGCCGCGGGCGGCGGAGTGCCGAGGGGCCTTATCACGGGGGAAAGGCCGGGGCGCACTCCGGGAATGGAAGGCCTGGAAATACCGGGGAGCGGGGGCTTAACGCCGGGGGCGGCGGGCGCGGCGGGGGGCACGGGCTTGGCGACAGGCGCGGGCGCGGGAGCGGGCTTGGGCGGCTCTACGGGCTTGGGCTCTTCCTTGGCTCCGGTCGGGCCGGCGGCTATGGTGCCTTCGGCCGTGGAATGGGAGAACATGAAGCGCTTCAGGTCGGGCGCCTTGGGAAGCTCCGGCTCGGGCGCGGGCTCCTCCTTGGCTTTCTTGGTCTTGGGCGCGGGCTTGGGCTTTTCAGCCGCCGGGGCGGCGCCCTCTTCCTTCTTTTTGGGCGCGGCTTTTTTGGCCGGCGCTTTCTTTTCGCCGTCTTCTTCGCCTTCAGCCTTCTTCTTCGGGGCGGCCTTCTTCTTGGGCGCGGCCTTAGCCTCGCCTTCAGGTACCGCCGGAGAGGCCGTCTTCTCTAAATCTTCATTTTCCTTCTTCTTGGCTGTCATTTTTCACCTCTTCGGTCGCGGGGACTTCTTCCTGGGCGGCCTGCTGTCCGTAGTTAGG
>MGUI01000045.1 GCA_001799895.1 Elusimicrobia bacterium GWD2_63_28 | reverse complement strand
AGGCACTGCATAAAGTTCGTCCTGGACCAGAAGGGTGGCTCTCCGGCCCCTGTTCACGCGGCGCCTGCCTCCGTTGCCGCCGCGCCGGCGCCTAAGGCCGAACCTGTACGCGCGGCCCCGGCCAGCGCTCCCTCCGGCGTCAGCGAGGACGCCGTTAAGGAAAACATACTCAACATGATAGCCGAGAAGACCGGCTATCCCAAGGACATGCTCGAGCTCGACCTCGACATGGAGGCCGACCTCGGCATAGACACCGTCAAGCAGGCCGAGCTGTTCTCCGCCATACGCGAGCATTACGCCATACCGCGCAATGACAGCGTCTCGCTCAAGGACTACCCCACCATCAGGCACTGCATAAAGTTCGTGCTGGATTCCGCAGCGGGAGGCACCGCGCCGGCCGCTGCGGCCGCCGCCGCCGCTGCCCCGGCGCCCGTCGCCGCTCCGGCGCCTAAGGCCGGGCCCGTACACGCGGCCACGGCCAGCGCTCCCTCCGGCGTCAGCGAGGACGCCGTTAAGGAAAACATACTCAACATGATAGCCGAGAAGACCGGCTATCCCAAGGACATGCTCGAGCTGGACCTCGACATGGAGGCCGACCTCGGCATAGACACCGTCAAGCAGGCCGAGCTGTTCGCCGCCATACGGGAGCATTACGCCATACCGCGCAACGACAGCGTCTCGCTCAAGGATTACCCGACCATCAGGCACTGCATAAAGTTCGTCCTGGATTCCGCGTCCGTCCCCGCGCCGGCCCAGGCGGCAGTTCCCGCGCCCGCCCCGGCGGCCCAAAAAGCCGCCAAGCCCGAGCAGCCAGAGCTGCTCGACGTGACCGCCGCCCCTGCGGCTGAAGCGCCCGCCCCCAAACCGGCGCCCAGGCAGGAGCACCCCAAGCGCCACATCCGCCACGTGCCGGTGGTCATCCCGGCCCCGGTGGAGCAGGAAGTAATAAAGAAGCTGGCGCCGCGCCCGGTGGCCATCTTCTCCGAGGACCTGGACCTGGCCAAGGCCTTCCGCGCCGAGCTGAACAAGCACCGCGCCGATTCCTATATCTTCACGCCGGCCAAGACCAAGGTGAAGGACGCCATCACGGTCAACTTCTCCGACATCCCGGCTATGGAGAAGGCGCTGCAGGACTTCGCCGCCGCGCACCCGGACACGCAGGGCATAGTCTACCTGCCCGGCTGCATGGTGAAGTCGCTGTCCAAGGACACCGCGGCCTTCGCGGACCTCAAGCGCTACGCCCTGCCGCTGTTCCTCGCCGTCAAGTACCTCTCCGGCGCGCTGCACCAGGCGGACCCCGGCCACACCACCTTCATGGCGGTCGTGACCACGCTCGACGGCGGCTTCGGCTACAAGGCCCGGGACGCCTACGACCCGGTCTACGGCGCGATCCACGGCGCCACGCTGTGCCTGCGCAAGGAGCTGGAGACCAGCGCGGTCAAGCTGCTGGACTTCGAACCCAGCTCGTCGAACCAGGTCATAGTGCAGAAGACCTTCTACGAGATCCTCTACTCGGACAAGCGCCTCGCCATCGGCTACGCCGACGGCAAGCGCTGGACCATGGTCGGCAAGCCGGCCGCGCTGGACAAGTCCCGCCAGACCACCCAGCTGGAGGGGAAGAACGTCGTCGTCACCGGCGGCGGCCGCGGCCTCGGCGCGATGTTCGCCCGCATGCTCGCCGGGCAGCACAAGGCCAACATCATCGTCCTCGACATCATAGACATCAACGACAAGGCCAAGCGCCTGACCGCGATGGACGAGGCGCAGCTGAAGGCCTGGAAGATGGGCGAGCTGTGGAACGAGCTGAAGGCCGGCACCGAGAAGGCCACCCCGGCGCTGCTCGAGAAAGAATATACCCGCCTCAAGGACGCGGCCGACATGCACCGCAACCTGGAGGCCATCCGCGCACTCGGCGTGAAGGTGCACTACTACCGCTGCGACCTGACCAACACGGAGATGCTCAACGAGGTCATGAACAACCTCAAGAGCGACTTCGGCCAGGTGGACGGCATGGTGCACTTCGCCGGCCTCGAGCGCTCGAAGCTCGCCGTGGACAAGGCCGTGGAGGAGTTCAACCTGATCTTCAACGTGAAGGCCGAATCCGCCATCAACATGTGGAAGTCGGGCGCGGTGAAGGAAAAGGGCTTCTGGGCCGTCGCTTCGTCCATCGCCGGCAAGTTCGGCAACCTGGGCCAGAGCGACTACGCCGCCGCCTCGGACTACATCGCCAAGTTCTGCGTCAGCCTGCAGAACAAGGGCCTGCGCGCCCTCAGCGTGGACATGACCGGCTACGCGCAGATCGGCATGGGCGCGCGCCCCGGCGTCGAGGCCTTCCTGAAGTCGCAGGAGATGGAGTTCCTGTACCCCGAGGAGGGCATGCAGGCCTTCGTCGACGAGATCGCCTACGGCAAGGTGCCGGAGATCATCCTCTCCGGCAGCCTGGGCAAGCTCGACTGGGACAAGCAGCTGCACTACGAGCCCGGTTTCTCCGCCGCGGGCTCTACGGGCTACCACTTCGCGCCCAAGGTGGAAGACCTGCTCAAGGGCGAAAGCCTGGCCGCCTCCAAGGACTTCTCGGTGGAGGCCGACCCGTACCTGCTGGACCACTCTATAAACGGCACGCCCTACGTGCCCGGCGTGATGGGCCTGGAGACCTTCGCCGAGGCGGCCGCCGTGGTAAAGGGCAGGCCTCCCAAGGTGCTGTCCGGCGTGCGTTTCGCCGTGCCGATCAAGCTGCTGCGCAATAAGCCGGCCGAAGTGAAGATCAAGGCCGCCTCCGCGGGCGACCTGGTGGAGATGCGGCTGGAGTCCGACTTCGTCAGCCCCAAGGGCGTGCGGCTGGGACAGACCCGCACCCATTTCAGGGCCGCGGCCGAGACCGACGCGGCCTCGAACTGGAGCCCGGACATGCGGCCCGCGCTGCCCAAGGCCAGGAAGTACAAGACCGACTCGCAGACCATCTACAAGACCTATTTCCACGGCCCGAGCTTCCAGGTGCTAGACGGGATAATCTCGGTGGACAAGACCTCCGTGCTGGCGGTCTTCAAGCGGCCGCAGGCGCCGCTCTGGAAGGGCGCCCACCCGAAACTGGTCTTCCACCCGCTGGTGTTCGAAGCCCTGTTCCAGGCCTGCGGCTGGCGCGACATACAGTTCGACAAGAGCATGGCCCTGCCCGACGCCATCGGCGCGGCCATAGCCTACGACAACGAGCCGCAGGACCCGGAGACCCTGTTCCTCTACGGCGTCTTCAAGGGCCGCACGGAGGACGGGCGCAGCCTCTACGACGCGTGGGCGTTCGACGGAGACTACAACCTGCACGCGGAGTTGCGCGACTACGCGATGATCCCTACCCCGATCTAGCACGGATGACTACCGGCGCGACGGATACCTGGATAGAGACCTGGAGCGAAACCGGGGCGAGGCTGAAGTTCCTGAAGATAGACGGCCTGGCCCCGGGCGCCGCCCTGTCCGAAAGGGAGGCCGCGCAGTACTCGGCTTTCCTTATGGAGAAGCGGCGCAAAGAATGGCTGGCCGGGCGGCTGGCGGCCAAGGCGCTTCTGGGAGGCCCGGCGGGGAATCCCGCGGCTTTTGAGATCTCTCCTGACCGGCTCGGCCGTCCTTCCTGCGGCGGCGAGCTGGTTTCAATTTCCCATTCCAACGGCTGGGCCCTGGCGGCCGTGAAGCCGGGCTCGGCCTTCCTGGGCGCGGACCTCGAGATCATCGAGGCGCGCCACCCGGCCTGGTACCGCGACTACTTCCACCAGTCCGAACTGCCGGCGCCGGAGCCCTCCGCCGCCACCAGGCTATGGACCATAAAAGAAGCGCTGCTCAAGGCGCTGGGCCTGGGCCTGATGGCCGACCCCCTGGACATCAGGACGGGTGGTAGGGTGCGCTTCACCGGCAAGGCGCTGGAGCGATACCGGGAACTGGGCAGCCCGGAGTTCAGCGTGGAGACCAGGCCGGCCCCGGAAGGCTTCTGGACCGCGGTGGCGGCGAGCAAATAGGCCGCTAAAAAGGTAAAATAACAATTAAAGAGAGGTAGTACACTCATGGCCGATTTAATAGACCCCATTACAGGCGCAGCCGCGGAACCTCAGCCCACGGGCAGGAAAGCCCATCCCAAGAAGGTCCGCGAAGTGCCGGAATCCCTCAAGAAATTCCGCGAGATACACGCCGCCGCCGCCGCAGGCGGGCCGCCCGAAAAGATAGAGGCGCAGAGGAAGAAGGGCAAGCTGACCGCCAGGGAGCGCATCGCCTACCTCGTTGACGAGGGCACCTTCCAGGAGCTCGGCCTGCTGATGGAAAGCCGCTGCACCGATTTCGGCATCAAGGACAAGCACATCAAGGGCGACGGCGTCATCACCGGCTTCGGCAAGGTGAACGGCCGCCTGGCCGCCATCTTCTCGGAAGATTTCACGCAGCTGGGCGGGTCGCTCGGCCGCACGCACGCCGACAAGATCACCAAGCTGATGGATATGGCCGCGGACATCAAAGTGCCGGTCATCGGCATCCTGGATTCGGGCGGCGCCCGCATACAGGAAGGCGTGGATTCCCTGGACGGCTACGGCGAAATTTTCCTCCGCAACACCCGGTACTCGGGCGTAGTGCCGCAGATCTCCATCATCGTCGGCCCCTGCGCCGGCGGCGCGGTCTATTCCCCGGCGCTGACCGACTTCGTCTTCATGGTCAAGGGCATGAGCAACATGTTCGTGACCGGGCCTGAAGTGGTCAAGGCGGCCACCGGCGAGGAAGTGGATTTCGAAACGCTCGGCGGCTCCATGACGCACGCCTCCAAGTCCGGCGTCTGCCATTTCGTGGCCAACTCCGAGCCGGACTGCTACCGGCAGGTGAAGGAGCTGATGAGCTTCCTGCCGCAGAGCCGCCTCGAGGCGGCGCCGGGCATGGAGACCAGGGACCCCGGGGACCGCAAGATAGCCCTGCTCGAGAAGCTTTGCGAGGTGGACCCGCGCAGGCCCTACCGGGTGCACCACATCGTCTGGTGGCTGTCCGACGACCACAGGTTCCTGGAAGTGCACCACGACTACGCCAAGAACATCGTGGTGGGTTTCATCCGCCTGGGCGGCCAGGTGGTGGGCGTGATCGCCAACAACCCGGCGCAGATGGCCGGCGCGCTGGACATCAACGCCTCCGACAAGGCGGCGCGCTTCATCCGCTTCCTCAACAACTTCAACATCCCGATCCTGACGCTCGTGGACGTGCCCGGCTACTGGCCCGGCGTGGCCCAGGAGCACGGCGGCATCATCCGCCACGGCGCGAAACTCCTCTACGCCTATTCGGAAGCGACGGTACCCAAGGTTACGCTGGTGCTGCGCAAAGCCTACGGCGGCGCCTACATCGCGATGAGCTCCAAGCTGATGGGGGGGGACATAAATTTCTCCCTGCCGTCGGCCGAGATCGCCGTGATGGGCCCCCGCGGCGCCATCGAGATCCTCTACTCCCGCCAGATCAAAGAGGCGAAGGAAGAGGAAAGGGAAGCCCTGCGCGTGAAGCTGGCCAAGGAATATTCGGACAAGTTCGCCTCGCCCTACCAGACCGCCTCCATGGGGTCCATAGACGAAGTGATAGAGCCCGCGCAGGCCCGCGAGCGCCTGATAAGCGCCTTCCGGGTGCTGGCCGGCAAGCGCCGCCCCGGCACGCACGAGCGCACCGGCAACATTCCGCTGTAAAGCCGCGGGAGGGCCCCCGGGCCGGACCGGCCCGCTTTGCCTGCCCGACGTGATTATAAGCGGCCCTAATACGTTCATTAACGTTTCTTACCTGGGAAGTATTTTGGTTTTTTGTATAATAAGTTATAAGGAAAACATATGGATCTCCCCATCAAAATGCTAACAACCGCGGTCGCAGTACCCGTTTTCGGCGCGTTCCTCATACCCCTCGCCGGCCGGGTTTCAACTTCGGCACGGAACGCCTTCGCGGTGCTCCTGGGCCTGTTCACCTTCGTGGCGGCGGCCTCCCTCTTCAGCCCGGTGCTGTCGGGACAGACGGCCGACTACATGATAAGCTTCCCGCGGGGCTTCGACTTCATCCTGCGCGCCGACATGCTCTCGGTCTTCATGGCCTCCGTCTCGGCCTTCGTCAGCGCGATAATCCTCATCTACTCCGTGGACTATATCTCGCACTACGAGAACCAGACCGAATACTACACGATGGTGGTCCTGTTCCTGGGCTCGATGATGGGCCTGGTGTTCTCCGCCAATTTGCTGTGGATGTACATCTTCTGGGAAATGACCGGCTTCTGCAGCTGGAGGCTGGTCGGTTTCTTCCGCTCCGATAAGGACGTGGCCAAGGCCAACAAGACCATTTTGGTCACCGTCTTCGGCGCGCTGTGCATGCTCGTCGGCATCATCATGGTCTACTTCGACCACGGCACGCTGGACCTGCGCGCGCTGCACGGCGCCGGGATCTCCTACGCGGCGGCCGCCTTCATCCTGGCCGGCATCCTCTCCAAGTCGGCCACGCTGCCCTTCTCCACCTGGCTGCCCGACGCCGGCGTCGCGCCCTCCACCGTCACCTCGCTGCTGCACGCCGCCGTGCTGGTCAAGATCGGCGTGTACGCCTACGCCCGCATCTTCGGCGTGACCTTCGCGGCCCCCGACGCCTTCTCCAACCTGGTGCTGTACCTCGCCGGCGCCTCCGCGCTGGTCTCGGCCGGCGCCGCGCTGATCGACACCGACATCAAGCGGATCATCGCCTACTCCACCGTGAGCCAGATCGCGTTCATCTTCCTGGGCCTGGCCTCCGGCAACAAGACGGCCTTCGCCGGCGCCCTCCTCTATATCCTGATGCACAGCGTGGCCAAGGGCGGCCTGTTCCTCTGCGCCGGCATCATAGAGCAGAACACCCACACCAAGGACATCAACAAGATGGGCGGGTTGTTCTCCTCGATGCCGTGGACCGGGGCGGCCTTCGCGCTGTGCTCGCTGTCCGTCATGGGCATCCCGCCCTTCGGCGGCTTCTTCAGCAAGTTCCTGGTCTTCTCTGGCGCCGCCCAGAACGGGAACCTGACCGTGCTGCTGATGTTCCTCGTCGGCGCCGTGATGACGCTGCTGTACCTCGTGCGCCTGTTCTACAAGATCTTCCTCGGCGAACCGGCCGGCCACAACAGCCCCAAAGAAGGCTCGTTCACGATGGTGGCCAGCGTGATGGCGCTGGCGGTCATCGGCCTGGCGCTCGGCGCGCTGATCTATTACCCTTCGGCCTACGCTAACCTCCTCACGGCCAACTTAGGAGTGAACCTTCAATGAACCTCTTACTCATCCCGATAGTCCTGCCGCTGGTTTCGGCCCTCGCGCTGCTGCTGATGCGCGAGAAGACCAGGTACCTCAAAGAAGTGCTGGCCTCCGCGGCCGCCCTGGTCTCGCTGCTGGCCGCGGCCAACATCTTCCTGCTGCCGCAGCAGGAGCTGGTCTACAGCTGGCTCGGCGCCGGCATGAACTTCACGCTGAGGGCCGACAACCTCAGCGCCTTCCTGCTGCTGGCCGTCTCGCTGTTCTCGGCGGCCATCTCCATCTACTCCTTCAGCCTCCCGGCCAAGGGCTCGTCCAAGTGGTTCTTCTTCAACCTGCTGATGACGCAGTCCTTCGCGGCCGGCGCCGCGCTGGCCGACAACATGGTGGCCATGCTCTTCTTCTGGGAAGGCCTGCTGGTGTTCCTCTACACCTTCATCGCCCTTTCGCAGGACACCGCGGCCGCCAAGCGCACCGCGATGAAGGCCTTCCTTATTAACGGCGTCACCGACCTGTGCCTGCTCGTCGGCATCACCATCACCGGCTACATCGCCGGCACGATGAGCATGAACGAGATCTCCCACAACAAGCTGACGCTGGACTACGGCTGGTCCGTGTTCGCCTACGTGCTGCTGCTCATCGGCGCGGTCTCCAAGGCCGGCGCGTTCCCGTTCCACACCTGGATCCCGGACGCGGCCAAGGACTCCAGCGCCCCGTTCATGGCCTACGTCCCCGCGGCCATCGACAAACTGCTGGGCATCTATTTCCTGGCGCGCGCGAGCGTCTACCTCTTCCAGCTTAACGGCACCATGTCGCTGATACTGATGTCGCTGGGCGCGGTCACCATCCTGGTGGCCGTCATGATGGCCTTCGTGCAGAAGGACTACAAGCGCCTGCTCTCCTACCACGCCGTCAGCCAGACCGGGTACATGATCCTGGGCATCGGCACGCTGAACCCCGTCGGCATCGCCGGCGGCCTGTTCCACATGATCAACCACGCCACCTACAAGTCCTGCCTGTTCATGACGGCGGGCGCGGTGGAGCGCCAGGCCGGCACCGGCGACCTCTCCAAGCTGGGCGGCCTGTTCCGCGCCATGCCGCTGACCGGGCTCTGCTTCCTGATAGCGGCGGCGGCCATCTCCGGCATAGCCCCGCTCAACGGCTTCTTCTCCAAGGAGCTCGTCTACAAGGGCGCCCTCGACACCGGCTACCCGATCTTCTTCTGGGCCGCGGAGCTCGGCTCTTTCCTGACGCTGGCCTCGTTCCTGAAGCTGGGCCACTCGGTGTACTTCGGCTCCCGCCCCGAGGAGCTCAAGGACACCAAGGAAGCGCCGTTCTCGATGCTGCTGCCGATGACCGCCCTGGCGGCCATCTGCGTGGCCTTCGGCTTCGGCGCCCGCCTGCCGATAGAGAACTTCATCGGGCCCTGCATGGTAGCGCTGAACATCCAGACCCCGATGCTCAGCGGCTTCCACGCCGACAAGCTCTACTTCGTCTCCGTGATAGTGATCCTGGCCGCCGTCATCAACCACATGCTGGGCCTGGCCGCGGGAGGGGGCAAGCCCAGCAAGTCCTCCGACCACATACACTACGCCCCGGTGCTTAAGGAAGCCTACGCGCTGGCCGAGCGCCGCGCCTTCGACCTTTACGAGCAGTCCATGGACCGCGTGGTCCCGGTCTTCTCGCTCCTGCTGTTCAAGGTGGACCGTTTCTTCGACTGGGTCATAGACACGGTGCCCAGCCGCGCGACGGGCTTCCTGAGCGGCGCTTCCAGCCGCTTCCACAACGGCTCCTACCCGCTCTACATGGCGCTGACGCTGGCAGGCGCGGTTATCTACATCCTGCTGGCTGCCGGCAACGGAGGACTTAAATAAGATGGACAAGGCCCTGCTCGCTTTCCTTATAATCCCTCTCTTCGCGGCGGTGCTGATCCCGTTCGCCGCGCGCTACCGCCCCAGGATGGCGGACATCCTGGCCAACGTGACGCTGCTGGCCGGCCTGGCCAACCTGGCCTGGCTGGCGCTCAGCCCGTCGATGATCGCCTCCGAGTTCGCGAACCTGCCCGGCGACGGGCTCTCGCTGCTGCTCGTCGGGGCCATCTACCTGGTGGGCCTGTGCGTGACCTTCTTCTCCGCGTGGTTCCTCGACGAGAACCTGCCCAACCGGCCGGCCTACTACTCGCTGCTGCTGGTCTCGGTGGCGGCCATGACCGGCGTGGTGACGTCCACGGACTTCTTCACGCTGTACGTCTTCGTGGAAGTGCTGGCGGTCACCTCGTTCGCGCTCATCACCACCGACGAGTCCTTCGCCGGCGTGGAAGGCGCGCTGAAGTACTTCTTCCTGACCTTCCCGGCCTCGGCGCTCATCATAGTCGGCCTGGCCATCCTGATGCTCACGCTCGGCAGCCTCTCCTACGAGAACCTGCGCATCTTCATGTCCTCCGACATCCCGGCCGGTCCCGTCACCTTCGGCGCGGCGCTGATCATGCTGGGCTTCATCATCAAGTCCGGCGTGGTGCCGTTCCACGCCTGGACGCCCGACGCCTACCAGGGCGCCTACGCGCCCGTCTCGGCCCACCTGGCCGGCATCGTGACCAAGATCTCCGGCGTCTACGCGCTGATCAAGATGGCCACGCTGCTGCGCTTCTTCGACGGCAGGGCGCAGGCGCTCTCCGAGATGCTGATGTTCCTGGGCCTGCTGTCCATCGCCGTGGGCGCCATCGCCGCGCTCAGGCAGAAGGACTTCAAGCGCATGCTGGCGTTCTCCAGCATCAGCCAGGTCGGCTACATAGTGCTGGCCGCGGGCCTGGGCACGCCGCTGGCCCTCATCGGCGCCGTGTTCCACCTCTTCAACCACGCCACCTTCAAGACCGTGCTGTTCCTCAACAGCGCGAGCGTGGAGCGCTCCGCCGGCACCACCGACATGGACAAGCTGGGCGGCCTGGAGCACTCGATGCCCTGGACCTCCTGGACCTCCGTCGTGGCGCTGCTGTCCACCGCCGGCGTGCCGCCGCTGTCGGGTTTCTGGAGCAAGCTGCTCATCATCCTGGCCCTGTGGGAGTCCGGCCTGAGGACCTACGCCGTGCTGGCGCTGCTGTTCTCCATCGTCACCCTGGCCTACTTCATGGTGATGCAGCGCAAGGTCTTCTTCGGCAAGAAGACCGCCGCAGCCGAGAGCTCGCCCGAGGTGTCCGCCCCGCTGCTGGCCCCGGCCATAGTGATGTGCGGGCTGATAGTGGCCCTCGGCCTGCTGTTCCCTTATTTCTACACCTACTTGAAAGTGGTGGCTGAAAGGATAATAATATGAACGACCCCCGCCTGGTCCTCTTCGCGCTGACCGCGCTGTTCTCGATCTGGGCCGTGATGGCCCGCAGTCTGCTCACCTCGGCGATAATGCTGGCGCTGGTCAGCGTAACCGTATCGCTGATCTTCTTCGACTACGGCGCCCCGTGGGCCGGCGTCTTCGAACTGTCCGTCTGCGCCGGGCTGATAACCGTGCTGTTCATCGGCGCGGTCAGCCTGATCCGCTCGGAGGAGGAGAAGCACCCCGAGAGCCGCGCGCGCTTCTACGCGCTGCCGCTGGCCGCCGCGATCTTCGCGATAGCGGGCTGGTTCTACCTGCCGCCCTTCTTCGCCGAGATGGCCGGCTGGGCCCGCCCCGGCACCGGGGGGGGCACGATAGGCCTCGCCCTGTGGGACATGCGCCGCCAGGACCTGCTCGGGCAGGTGCTGATGCTCGCCGCCGGAGTATTCGTCATCAAATCCGTATTCCCCAGGAGGACCGAGAAATGAGCTCCTTTGCCATGGAATGGTACCTGATAGCCCTGCTGATGTTCATAGGGTTCTACTGCATGCTGGTCTCCCGGAGCATCGTGCGGCAGCTTGTCGGCCTGGAGATAGTCTCCAAGGCCGCGATGCTCGCGCTGATCTCCGCCGGGTACTGGTCCAACAACCTGGTCTTCGCGCAGGCGCTGCTGATCACGATGATAGTGATAGAGGTCGTGGTGGTGGCCGCCGGCCTGGCGCTGCTGGTCAAGAACTTCCGCCTGCACGGCTCCGCCGACATCTGGAAGCTCGACAGCCTGAAAGGATAATATCATGGACATACTACTCTTCCCTCCCGTCGCCTTCGTCGTCTCGCTGCTGTTCGTGATGCTCCTGTCCGCCCTGCTCTCGCCGCTCTCGGCCAAGCCGGCCCGCGTGCCCGGCTCGGCCAAGCACCAGGCCTACGGCTGCGGCGAGGACATCTCCTCGGACCAGGCCCGGGCCGTCCCGGACTACCAGACCTTCTTCCCGTTCGCGATCTTCTTCACCCTGCTGCACGTGGCCGGGCTGATGCTCGCGACCTGGAGTTTCAACCCGCTGTCCGCGGGCATCGAGCTGGTCGGCGCTTACGCGGCGGCCGTGATAGTGATACTGGCCATACTCTTCGTGGGATAACACATGAAAACCATAGACAAACTGATAACCTGGTCGCTGCTGAAATCCCCCTGGATCCTCCACTTCAACTCCGGGGCCTGCAACGGCTGCGACATCGAGGTGGTGGATGCGCTGACGCCGAAGTACGACATCGAGCGCTTCGGCATCCTGCAGAAGGCCGTGCCGCGCCACGCGGACATCCTGGTGGTCAGCGGCCCGGTGACGCGCCAGCAGGCCAAGCGCCTGCGGACGATCTACGAACAGATGCCCGAGCCCAAGTTCGTGATGGCGGTCGGCGCCTGCGGCTGCTCCGGCGGCGTGTTCGACGGCTGCTACGGCGTGATCCCCGGCGTGGACAAGACGCTGCCCGTCTCCGTCTACATCCCGGGCTGCCCGGTGCGGCCCGAGGCCATCATAGACGGCGTCGTGAAGTTGATACAGAGCGTGGAAGGCAAGAAGTAAGGAGGCCGACATGAGCGAATTTGAGAAAGAAGAAAAAATAAAAGCGGACCTGGAAAATCATTTCAAAGGCTTTGTCACCAACGCGGCCGTTACGCGCAAGAACCGCGTCTGGGCCGAGGTGGAAACCTCCAAGCTGCCCGAAGTGGCGGCCTGGTTCAAGGCCCGGGGCTTCGACTACCTGGCCACCGTGACCGGCTTCGACGAGGGGGAGAACCTCGGCGCCTTCTATCACATCACCGACACCCACGTGATAGTCAACATCAAGGTGAAGACGCCCCGCGCCAACCCGTCCCTGCCCAGCGTGCTGGCCACCTACCCCGGCGCCCTCTCCTACGAGAAGGAGCTGGAGGACATGTTCGGCATAAAGGTCGCCGGCCTTCCTCCCGGCCGCCGCTACCCGCTGCCCGACGATTTCCCGACCGACCAGTACCCGCTGCGCAAGGACTGGACCTTCGTCCCGCCCGCCGGCGAAACGGAGGCCAAGTAATGTCCAAGATAACCATTCCCTTCGGGCCCCAGCACGTAGCGCTGAAAGAGCCGGAAAACTTCATGCTCGTCCTCGAGGGCGAGCAGATAACCGGCTCCACCATCAACCTGGGCTACAACCACCGCGGCATGGAGAAGGCCGCCGAGGGCCGCACCTACATACAGGATTTGTACCTGATAGAGCGCGTCTGCGGCATCTGCTCCCATTCGCACACCACCTGCTACATCACCAATGTGGAGGAGCTGGCGAAGTGCGAGACGCCCAAGCGGGCCCTGGCCATCCGCACCCTGGTAGCCGAGCTTGAGCGCGTGCACAGCCACCTGCTGTGGATCGGCGTGGCCGGCTACGAGATGGGCTTCGAAACGCTGTTCATGTACACCTGGCGCGACCGCGAGCAGGTGCTGGACTGCCTGGAGCTGCTCTCCGGCAACCGCGTGCACTATTCCATCAACACCATAGGCGGCGTGCGCCGCGACGTCTCGGCCGAGCAGAAGGCCGAGGTGATGAAGCGCATCAACTACCTGGTGGAGCGCACGAACTATTACATCAAGCTCGCCACCGAGGAGCCCACCGTCCTGGCCCGCACGCAGAACGTGGGCAAGCTGCCGAAGAACGTCGCCATAGAGCGCAACGCCGTGGGCCCGACCGCCCGCGCCTCCGGCATCATCAGCGACGTGCGCAAGGACGACCCCTACCTGATCTACGGCGAGCTGGACTTCAAGGCCATCTCCCACGACACCTGCGACGTGTTCGGCCGCCTGGTCGTGCGCGCGCTGGAACTGGTGGAGTCCTACAAGATCATCAAGCAGGTCCTCAATAACCTGCCCGAGGGCCCGATAGCGGTGAAGGTGCCCATGCGCATCGCCCCCGGCGAGGCCGTCAACCACTACGAGGCGCCCCGCGGCGAAGACATCCATTACCTGAAGTCCAACGGCACCGACAAGCCCGAGCGCCTGAAAGTGCGCGCGCCAACCCTGGCCAACCTGCAGAGCGTGAGCTACATGCTCGAGGGCGGCTGGATGGCCGATGTGCCGCTGGTGATAGCCGCGATCGACCCGTGCATGTCCTGCACGGACCGCGCCGTGGTCTGGGACCCCAAGAAGGGCAAGAAGCAGACCTACGGCTGGGAAGAACTGCGCAAGCTGGCCATAGAGCAGTACAGACGCCGCGGCGTGGACTTCACGAGGCTGTAAGGAAATCATAATGGACGCAATAATACCTCTCGTTAAAATCACAGTATTCCCGGGCTTCCTGTTCCTCGCCGTCTACGGCATGTTCCTGCAGTGGGTCGACCGGAAGCTCTGCGCGACGATGCAGAACCGCATGGGCCCGCCCTGGTTCCAGCCGATAGCCGACTTCATAAAGCTGCTGGCCAAGGAAGTCATTATCCCCGACGAGGCGGACAACGTCATGTTCCGCGTGCTGCCCTTCTTCGCGATGGCCGCGGTGATGACCGCCCTGTTCTCCATCCCGGTGTGGGGCACGGCCATGTTCTCCTTCCAGGGGGACCTGATAGCCGTGATCTACCTGCTGACGATCCCTACCGTGACCTTCTTCCTGGCCGGCTGGAGCTCCAAGAGCCCCTACGCCACGGTGGGTTCGATGCGCGTGCTGACGCAGCTCTTCGCCTACGAAGTGCCGCTGATGCTGTCGCTGATCGGCCCGGCGATACTGGCGGGCTCCTGGAACATTACCGAGATCTCCGCTTTCTTCGCGGCGCGGCCGTCGCTGATCCCGGCGCAGCTGCTGGGCTTCCTGGCGGCTATCATCGCGCTGCAGGGCAAGCTGGAGCGCCTGCCCTTCGACATCCCGCACGCCAAGAACGAGATCGCCGGCGGCCAGTTCACGGAGTATTCCGGCCGGCTGCTGAACTTCTTCCTGCTGGCGGTGGACATGGAGCTGGTGGTGGGCGCGGCGCTGCTGAACGCGGTGTTCCTCGGCGGGGCGCTCGGGCTGACCGGCGCGGCGGCGATAGGCCTGTTCCTGGCCAAGACTCTGGCTATCACCTTCCTGCTGGCGCTGCTGAAGGTGCTGATGGCCCGCATCCGCATCGAGCAGATGATCAATTTCTGCTGGAAGTACCTGGCCCCTGTGGCGATGGCGCAGGTGCTGTTCGACATCTTCCTCAAGTACAAAATAGGATAAACCATGAAAAAGCCCGCAAGAGTATTCAGCGAAGTCATAAAGCACCTCTTCAAGAAGCCGGCTACCTGCGGCTATCCTTTCGAGAAGGCGCATATCTTCCCTAATTTCCGCGGCCGCATCGCCTTCGAGTCCGACAAGTGCATAGGCTGCCAGATGTGCGTGCGCGTCTGCCCGGCCAAGGCGATAGAGATCCCGCTCTCCGCCGAGCAGCCGGCGGCCCCGGCGCCCGTAGAGGGCCAGCCCGCGGTCCCGGCCAAGAAGAAATTCGACTGCATCATGAAGCTGGACCACTGCGTGTACTGCGCCCAGTGCGTAGAGACCTGCCCCAAGAAGGCCCTCATCATGACCCAGGACTTCGAACTCTCCAGCGTCAACCGCAAAGACCTCCGCCGCCACTACAAATAAGCGGAGTTCCGCACCTTAAAGAAGCCGGCAACTGCCGGCTTCTTTTTTTCGTTGCAAACTTTCCGGCGGCCTTCCGTACGGGCAGGAACGCCCAATATTGAAGGCCGGGGAGGGGCCCCCGACCGGGCTTCCCGCGCCTCTCGTCGGGATTGAGGTTTCATTGGGGGGCGGGAATGTTTTATAATTTGATTATGAACGGTATTTCCAACTGGTTCGAGAACAATCTCATACTGGGCAATACGCCCGCAGCCTACGGCTACGCCCTGGCCGCCTTCGCGGTGGCGCTCACGCTGCTGTACGTGGTAAAGAACATCGGCGTCGCGCGGCTCAAGGCCCTGGCAGAAAAGACCGAAACCGACCTCGACGACCTGCTGGTGGCCCTGATAGGCAAATTCCAGTGGTTCGAGTACCAGCTGGTGGCCTTCTTCGTCGCCACCCGGTATCTCCTGCGCTCCGAAAGCTTCGACAAAGGGCTCAAGACCGTCCTGCTCTTCGTCTTTACCTACAGGGTCATCACCATAGTCCAGACCCTGCTCGCCTACTGGGTCAACAAGGTGGCGGCCAAGCGGGAGCTGGAAGGGCAGGCCAGGACCTCCGTCGTAAAAAGCACCCAGACCATCATGCGCATCCTCGTCTGGATAGCCGCCATCCTCTTTGTCCTGGATAATTTGGGGGTCAACATCTCGGCCGTGCTCGCCGGCCTCGGCATCGGCGGCGTGGCGGTAGCGCTGGCCTCCCAGGCCATTCTCGGAGACCTCTTCAACTTCTTCGTCATCCTGCTCGACAAGCCCTTCAAGATAGGGGATTTCATAGTAGCCGAGCCCATAGTAGGCACCGTGGAGCATATCGGCCTGAAGTCCATCCGCATCCGCAGCCTCTCCGGCGAGCTGATGATAGTCTCCAACACCAAGCTCCTCGGCATGGAAGTGAAGAACTACAAGCACATGACGCGCCGCCGCGTGCTTACCAGAACCGGAGTGGTTTACCAGACCCCGCTCGAGAAGCTCAAAAAAGTGCCCGCGCTCGTCCAGGAGGCCCTGGCCGAAGTGGAGCAGACCACCTTCGACCGCTGCAACCTCGCCGGCCTGGGAGATTTCTCGATGGACTTCGAGACGGTCTATTTCCTGGAATCCCCGGACTATAACCAGCACATGGCCGCGCAGGAAAGATTCCTGCAGGGCGTGATAGCGCGGTTCCAGAAGGAAGGCATAGAGTTCGCCTATCCGACCCAGACGCTTTTCGTAAACAAGTAAGGAGGACAAATCATGAAGAAGATCATATTGGCAGCGGCCGTTCTGGCGCTCTGCGCCAACGCCTACGCGGCCGACAAGGCGGGCAACGTGGCCGTCATAAACGGCAAGAAAGTGGCGCAGGAAGAGCTCACCAAAAAGCTCTGGTGGCAGTACGCCGCCCAGGGCCTCTCCGAGCTGATAGACGAGAAGCTGATGCTCGAAGAGGGCGCGCGCCTCGGGGTCAAGGCCGACCCGAAAGAGGTTCAGGCCAAGTTCGACAGCCTGGCCGCCGGCTACACCGACAAGGCCGTCTTCGAAGCCAACCTTAAATCCGTGGGCTGGACGCAGAAGGAACTGCGCGACCTGCTGAGCCGCCAGATCATACTGCGCGGCACCGTGATAGCCGCCAGGAAGCTCGCCGTGACCGACGAGGCCGCGAAGACCTTCTTCGAGAAGAACAAGGAGAAGCTGGGCACCCCGGAGTCCGTGAAGCTCAGCCAGATCTTCGTGAACACCAAAGCCGAGGCCGACGACGCCTACGACCTGCTCTCCACCGTGGGGGCGGATTTCGCCAAGCTCTCCGCGCTCAAGTCCACGGACGCCAACCTGCGCAAGAACAACGGCAGCCTGGGCTTTATCTCCAGGGGCATGCTGCTGGCGGAGATCGAGAAGGAAGTCTTCGCGCTGCAGGCGGGGCAGTACACCAGGCCCCTGGCCACCGGCAACGGCTTCAGCATCTTCAAGGCCGAGGAGCGCAAGCCGGGCAAGGAAGCCGTCTTCGAGGAGATCAAGAACGACCTCAAGATAGCCCTGCTCAACCAGGCGATTGCCCAGAACCTTCCGGAACTGGCCGCCGAACTCAGGCAGAAAGCCAAGATAGAGATAATAAAATAACAGCGGCGGGCATGTAAAAAAGGGCGGGCCGGTAAACGGCCCGCCCTTTTTTGCGCCTGGCGCCGCCGCTTTACGCGGCTTCTTCCTCTATGGCCGGCTTCTTGGTCCTGAAGTGGTCGACTATGAAGTAGATTACCAGCACCGCCAGTATCACGTGGGTGGCGTAGAAGTACTTGCCGCCGGAATACTTGTACAGGTCGTCGAAGCGCCCGTAGAGCAGCGAGAAGCGGCCCATCACGGTATTGCCGAAGGCCGCCCCGAAGTAGAGCATCAGGAAGTAGATGCCCACCGTGGAGGCCTTCTTGACCGCGCCCTTGTGCTCCACCGAGAAGAAGAAGTAGAACAGCACGCAGATGAAACCGACGGCGATGATGCTGCCGTTGAGCAGCTGCAGCCAGTTGCCGGCGAAGCTGGTCACCATGAACGGCGTCAGCGTGCCGCCGATCTGGTTCAGGAAGTCGGTGGAGATCGTCAGCGGTATCACCAGCCCCGAGCCGTAGCCCATGATGAAGGTGAAGCCGTAGCGCGACACCCAGGAGATCTTGGGGAAGAACTGCGTCACCAGCGACAGGCCGAGCAGCGCCGGGATCAGGACGCTGAAGTCGTAGGGCGCCTGGGTCAGGGGCATCCAGACCTTGGGGATCCAGGTCTTGAACAGCACGGTCTGGAACACCCAGCCCATGCCGGCGCCCAGGAACAGGTGCTCCGCTATCTTGAAGAACGGGTTGTCCTTGTAGAGGAAGCTGAACAGGAAGATGGTGAGGCCCGCCGCTACCCACCCGCCGAAGATCATCATTGTTTCTGACATAGTTTCTCCTAAATTACAGGTACTTGAGCCAGAGCATCATTATGTTGGCCATCACGATAAGCCCGATCACCATCAGGTGGGCGAGGTTGAGCGCGTCGATGCCGGAAGTGCCCTTTTCCTTGTGGCCTATCAGGCCCTCGTAGTCGGCCGCGCCCTTCATGCCGCCCATCAGGCCCTTCAGCTGGCCGGTCTGGAGGTAGGGGGCGTAGCCCATCTGGCTGACCGCTGTGCAGCCGCCGGCGAACGGGAACTTGTACCTGTCCCCGGTCAGGGCCACCCAGGAGTCCAGCAGGGCCGTGCCGGTTATGCAGATACCCAGCCCCATGTCCTTGACATTGCGGATGCCCTTCATCACTTCCATGTCCTTGATCGGGAGCCCGTTGCGGTCCGTATCGTAGATCTTGTACAGGTCCATGCCCACCTGCGTCATCACGGCCGCCGGATTGGGCTGGTAGGGCAGGATCACGTAGTCCTTGCCGTAGACCTTGTCCGGGGCAATGTCCTTGGGGATGCGCTCGGCCAGCTCCTCCACCAGCCCGGTGGCGCCGGCGATAAGGGTCAGCATGCCCACGCGCAGGTCCTTGCGGAAGGCGTGGCGCAGCACGGCTATGGCCTGCGGGTGCAGCTCAGGCCGCGTGCCGGGGTCGTAGTCTATGGACAGCAGGATGAACGAGCCGGGCGGCAGGGACTCGATACGGTCATACAGGCCTTTCACCTCGGTGCCGATATTCTTGTTCGGCAGGCCCAGGGGCCTGACTATGGGGATGAACAGCAGCAGCGTCAGCGTCAGGAAGATCAGGCGCCTGTCTATCTTCAAAAGTTTTTCAATAAAGTTTTTCATGGTTTAATCCCTGCCCATGTACTGGCGTTCGATGCCGAAGATGATCTTGAGGCCGGTCACGATACCGCCGATGGCCAGGCCCATCATGATGCCGCGGCGGCCGGCCACCACGGGCACGTCCATCAGCCACTGCACGATGCCCGATACCTGCGTCCCCGTCCAGCCGAGCGTGGTGTCCCACAGCATCTGGCCGAGCGGCACCTTGCCCAGGATGACTATCAGCGCCGCCACGAAGAGCACGGCGGCCTGCGCGGACTTGATGCGGAAGGCCCGGTAGGCCGTGGAGACTATATAGAAGGCCAGCACGGAGAACATGGTGCTGGCGAGGGCGTTATAGATGAAGCGGTAGCCCCAGCCGATGGAGGTAAGGGTGGTGCCCTCCATGATCTTGCCTTCGCTCAGTATGGCCGGGATCACCATCATGAAGAAACCTATGTAGACGAACAGGCTGTAGCCCCAGCCGTCCACCTTGCGGGTTATCTTGTTGTAGTGGGAATAGAACAGCCCGAACAGGCCCAGCAGAAAGGCGAAGCCCGCCACGATGTTCTCCCACTGGTTCATGGCCTCCATGTAATTCTCGGAGGCGGCGGTGGGGACATAATAGGAGCCCAGCGTCAGCACGCCGAAGAGGAAGCAAAGCGCGAGAGGTATGTATTTTTTTATCAGGATCATATCAATAGCCTTTGAAGAGGTGCTTCACTACGTAGAGCATCGTGTCCCATTTGTAGATGGTCCCGGCCAGCACCAGCACCGACCCCGCGGCCACCGCCACCATGACGAAGGCCTTGCCGAAGTCCTGCACCTTGAGCGTGCTCTGCAGCATGGGCTCCTTGGACAGGTAGGCGCCGGCGGCGTAGAGCTCCTCGCCGATGAGCGTGTAGTCGCAGGAGGTGAAGAAGAACGGCAGCTGCGATTCCTGCTCGGTGCCGGCGATCTGGATGGCGCCGGTGGTGGCGCCGACCTCGGCCAGCAGCAGGGATTCGGCCATGAAGTGGCCGATGAAGAAGCAGGCGGCCGGCTTCTCGCGGTGGATCATGCCGTCCACGGAGGCGGCGAAGGAGAACTGGTCCTGCGTGACGAAGAAGTTGATGTCGTCGCGGTAGGAGTCGAGGCGGTTCACCTCGGTGTAGGCCTGCTTCACTATCTCCTTGGACACCGTCATCACGATGGGGTCGAAGTGCGGCACCTTCAGCTGGGTGTCGTAGGTGGCGACTTTCTTGGCCACCTCGGCGAGTATGGAGGTAGAGGCGATGGTGGGGACCATGCTCATGCTGCCAATGCCGGTGGAGTAGAAGATCGGGCGGCCCATCTCGGTGGCGCGGCCGATGGCCTCGTCGATGGCGTCCAGGCCGGCGATGCGGCGGATGAACAGCCCCTTGCGCTTGGCGTGCGAAACCGTCCAGAAGAAGACGACGATTATCGTGACCAGCAGCACGAAGTTGTTGACGCGGTTGAGGTTGAAGAAGTTGGCCTTCGGGGCGACCTTGGCTTCGGCGCTCTCCAGCGAGGTCTTGCCGTTGACGTACTTAACCTTGAAGGAATACCCGTCACCCGGCTTGAAGCCCGGAAAGAGGGCCGGCATTTCCGCCTGGAAGGCGTGCAGGGCCGCGTCGCGTTTCCAGGCCCAGAAGGGGAGTTCCACTTCGGAGGCCAGGCTGGAGGCGGCCGGTAATTCGGCGGCCTTCACCCAGTCTTTGCCGGCGGAGGCGTAAACCTGGTAAACGGCGCCGGGCACGTCGGCCGGGGTTACGGGCCAGGTAAGCAGGACCGCCTCGCCCTTGTCATAGGGCATGTCCACAGCCTGGAAGCCGGAGAGGTCCGGAACCGGGGGAGCATTTTTTTGGGAGGCGGGAGTCGCGGCGCAGACGGCGGAGGCCGCAAAGAGAACTGAGAATATTGTGAGGTTAAGTCTTTTATTTAACATAACTACCGATAATATACATTTTAAGTGCTTTTTCAGGCAAGGAAAAACAAACGCCGCGCGGAGGCGCGGCGCTGTAAGGGCTGGAAGGGGAAAAGGGCCCTAGACGTAGGGGCAGGCGGCAAAATGCCCCGGGGCCTTCTCTTCCAGCGCCGGGACGCGGTCCGCGCACTCAGGCCTGGCGATAGGGCAGCGGGTACGGAAGCCGCAGCCCGAAGGCTTGGCCATGGGGCTGGGCACGTCGCCCTTGAGCACGACGCGGCCGGCCCGGGTTTTGTGCGGGTTCGGCTGCGGCGCCGCGGACATCAGCGCCCTGGTATAGGGGTGAACCGGCTTCCGGTTGACCTCTTCCGCCGGGCCGAGCTCCACCATGTTGCCCAGGTACATCACCGCTATCCGGTCGCTGATATGCTCCACCACCGACAGGTCGTGGGCGATGAAAAGATAGGTCAGGCCGAACTCTTCCTGCAGGTCCTGCAGCAAATTGATGATCTGCGCCTGTATCGAGACGTCCAGGGCCGACACGGGCTCGTCGGCTATAATGAAGGCGGGGTTGGTGGCCAGCGCGCGCGCCAGGCCGATGCGCTGGCGCTGCCCACCGGAGAACTCGTGCGGGTAGCGCGAGGCGTAGGCGGAGCGCAGGCCGACCTTCTCCAGCAGCCAGGCCACCTTCTCCTTCTTCTCCTTGCGCGTCATCTCCGGCTTGTGGATCTGCAGCGGCTCCTCGACTATGGCCTCCACCGACATGCGGGGATTGAGCGAGGAATAGGGGTCCTGGAAAACCATCTGCATCCGGGAGCGGTAAGGGCGCATGGCCGACCGGCTCAGGCCGGCGATGTTCGTCATCTCGCTGCCGGGGCCCGGGAACATGATCTTGCCCGAAGTGACGGGCGCCAGGTTTATCAGCGCCTTGCCGACGGTGGTCTTGCCGCAGCCGCTCTCGCCCACCATGCCCAGCGTTTCGCCGGCCTTCATGGAGAACGAGACGCCGTCCACGGCCTTCACCTCGCCTATCTTGCGGAAGAAGATCCCGCCGTGTATGGGAAAATGGACCTTGAGATCCGAGACCTCGAGTATATTGGAGGCGGCGTCTTTATTCTTCATGCCTTGCACCCCTTGTCCGCCTTGCAGAGATGGCAGCGCACCTGCCGGCCCGGCGCGACCTCGACGAGGTCAGGTTCGGTCTCGCGGCAGACATCCATGACCTCGGGACAGCGGTTGTTGAATTTGCAGCCCTTCGGGAAGCTGAGGATATCGGGCACCATGCCCTCTATGACGGGCAGCCGCTCGCCCTTCTTGTGGCCGAAGCCGGGCAGCGACTTGAGCAGGCCGCGGGTGTAGGGGTGCAGGGGCTCGTCGAAAAGCAGCTTCACGTCGGAGGTTTCCTGGATGCGGCCGCCGTACATCACGGCCACGCGCTGGCAGGTCTCGGCCACCACGGCCAGGTCGTGGGTGATGAGCAGGATGGCGGCGTCGTGCGTCTTCTTCTTCACCTCGAGCATCAGGTCCAGGATCTGCGCCTGGATGGTCACGTCCAGAGCGGTGGTCGGCTCGTCGGCGATGAGCAGGGCCGGGTCGGAGGCCAGCGCCATGGCTATCATCACGCGCTGGCGCATGCCGCCGGAGAACTGGTGCGGGTAATCCCCCAGGCGGGCCTTCGGCGACGGTATGCCCACCAGGCCCAGCATCTCCACAGCCCGCGCGCGCACCTGCTTCTCGCTCAGGTCCTGGTGGTACCGTATGGCCTCCTCCAGCTGCCAGCCTATAGAGAAGACCGGGTTAAGCGAGGTCATCGGCTCCTGGAAGATCATCGAGATGTCCTTGCCGCGGATCTTGCGCATCTCGGGGTAGGAAAGCTTCAGAAGGTCCTTGCCGCGGAAGAGGATCTCGCCGTCGGTGATGCGGCCGGGCGGGTCCGGGATCAGGCGCAGGATGCTCAGCGCGGTCACGGACTTGCCGCAGCCGCTTTCGCCGACCAGACCAAGGACCTCGTTCTCGTAAATATGGAAGTCCACGCCGTCCACGGCCTTCGCGAACTTGTCTTCCACCTGGAAGCAGGTCTTGAGGCCTTTGACCTCGAGCAGTTTTTTATTTTCAGCGCGGGTCGTCATATCACCTGAGCCTCGAGAAGACCTTCGGGTCGAAGCCTTCGCGCACGGCCTCGCCTATTTGCACTATCAGGAAAAGGGTGACGGCCAGCGCCAGCGAGGGCGCGGCTATCAGGTGGGGGTAGTACTTAAGGTATTTCATACCCTGGTCGAGCAGTATGCCCCAGCTGGGCGAGCCCACCGGCAGGCCGAAGCCAAGGAAGTCCAGCGAGACCAGCGTGCCTATGGTAGCCACTATGTTGAACGGCGAGAAGGTGACCAGGGGCACCAGCGAATTGGGCAGGATATGCTTCATCATGACCGACCAGTCGCTGGCGCCCATAGCGACCGCGGCCTGCACATAGTCCTTGGCCTTTTCGCGGTAGAACTCGCCGCGTATGTAGTAGCTGATACCTATCCAGCCCTGCAGCGCCACCAGCATCACGACCAGCAGGATAAAGGTGGGCTGCACTATCGAGGCGACTATAATGATCATGAAGAGAAACGGGATGGACGCCCAGATCTCGGTGAAGCGCTGCAGCAGGATATCGGTCCAGCCGCCGAAATAACCCATTATCGCGCCCATTATTATTCCGATGAAGTAGCCGGAAAGCGAGACCATCAGCGCGAAAGACATGGAGGTGCGGAAGCCGTAGCTCAGCTGCGCGAAGACGTCGGCCCCCGAATCGTCGGTGCCGATCAGGTGCTCGAAGCTGGGCCGGTGCGGCGGCTGGCCGGGCATGTCCAGCAGGTTCTCGCGCGGGGAATAGGGATAAACGGGCATCAGGATAGAGGCCCCGCCCGCGGCAAAGACCGCTTTGGCCTCCCGCAGCAGCCCCATCTCGGCCTCTATCTCGGGAATGAACTCTTCCAGGTCGCGGTAGTCCTGCCGCTCCTCGGCGGTGTGGAGTTTCAGCTTTTTGGCCGCTGCCAGCTGGGCCCTGATGCCGGCTATCTCCATCTCGCGCCGGGCGGCCTGCCGGTCGAAAATAGACGGGTCTTTTTTCGCGGCGGCAAAGAGGCGATAGTCCACCTCGTCGTCGCCGGGCTGACCGAAGTCGGACTTGCGGTCCATGGGCCGGGGAGGCAGGAAGAAGAGGGCTTTGCCCGTCCACTCGGCTATGGCCGGAAAGGCAACGCGGCCGTCATAGCGGATGAACAGAGGCTTATTGTTTATCATCAGCTCCAGGAACAGCGACATGACGAAGAGCGTGGTTATGAACAGGAAAGAATAATAGCCGCGCTTGAAGGTCCTGAAGCGCTTGAACCGTTTCTGCCAGTGCGGGGCCGGCTTCATGTCCAGCCCCAGCCGGCGGCCGGCCGCGGTGAAAAGCCGCGGCAGGGCCCTGTGGGTGAAAAGGTAGCCCGCGGCGAAAAGAACGGCGGCGTATATCAGTTTCAATGTCATTTGCCGAACCTTATCCTGGGGTCTATCATCGCCCAGATAGCGTCGGAGAAGATATTGCCGGTCAGGCGTATCATCACCAGGAACACCATGGTGCCCAATATCACGGGATAATCGCGCTGTATGATGGAGGTGTAGCCCAGCAGGCCCATGCCGGGGATATTGCAGGTCTTCTCTATAAGGAAGGAGCCCGCGAAGAGCAGGCCCAGCGCGTGACCAATGCCCACCGTGAGCGGGATCAGCGAGTTGCGCATCGCATGGACGAACAACACCCGCCGCTCGCTAAGCCCCTTGGCGAAGGCCGTGCGGACATAGTCGGCGCCCAGATTGTCGAGCAGAGAGTTCTTCATCAGCATCGTCATCGTGGCGAAGCCGCCCATCAGATAGCCGAACACCGGTATCGCCGTGTGGTGCAGCTGGTCGAATATCTTGCCCCAGAAGGTCAGCTCGGTCCAGTTCTCGGAGCGGAAACCTCCCAGCGGGAACCAGTCCAGATAACTGCCGCCCCCGAAGAGCACCATCAGTATCAGGCAGGCGACGAAGCCGGGTATGGAATAGCCGATGAACACGACGATGGAGGTGGCCGTATCGTAGCCGGACTTATGCCGCACGGCCTTGCTGACGCCCAGCGGCACGCAGACCAGCCAGGAGGAGAAGTAGCCGATCAGGCCGAAGTAGAGAGAGATATGGAACTTCGACATGATGACTTCAAGCACCGGCTGGCTGTAGACATAGGAGCGGCCGAAGTCCAGCCGCACTATGCCCCAGAGCCAGTGAGCGTAACCCACGGGAATGCTTTTGTCGAGCCGGTAATACTTCTTGAGCTCTTCCATCGCGGCGGCGGGGATCTGCAGCTCCGCCGCCTCGTTCATCATGCCCGAGGCGCCGCCCTCGCCCATCATGGACATCTTTATCTGCAGCTGGGCCTGTTCTATCGGCCCGCCGGGCACGACGCGCAGCACCGAGTAGACCAGGAAAGTGATGGCTATGAACGTCAGCGGTATCAGCAGCAGCCGGCGTATGAAATAAGTAGTCATTCCGCTCATAATGTCAGTCCCAGGGCCGCTGCACGGTCTCGCCGACCGGGAGGCCGGCGCCGGCGCTCACGGCCTCCTGCAGGGCTTTATCCTTTTCCGGGTCCAGCCACCACAGCGAGATGATGCCGCGGTAGTCTCCTATTTTAGAGAAATACTTCTCCGGATGGCCGAACTTGTTGGCGTAAAGTATGCGGCTATAGGGAGCGTTCCAGCCCAGCGCGTAGGGATGGGTCCTGAAGATAATACTGTCTATCTTGCGGACGATGCGCTTCTGCCCCTCGCGGTCGAAGGTGCGGTCGTACTCCTCGCAGAGCCTGTCCACCTCGGCGCTCTTGAAGCCTGGCAGGTTGTTGGTGTCGGGCTTGTCGGCCAGGTCCGCGCCCCAGGAACTTATCGGGTTGGGGAACAGCAGCGCGCCCCAGGCGGCGGAATAGATAGTAAAATTACGCTCGCCCACCTTCTTCATCAGCGTATTGCGGTCGGTCAGCTTGAGGTCGATCTTTATGCCCGCCTTTTTAAAATCTTCCTGTATCACCTTGTTTATGCGGGTGTAGGAAGCGTCCGAGTATTCCAGCATTATCTCGAAAGGCTTGCCGCCCTTCTCCAGCCAGCCTTCCCTGTTCCGGTCCTTCCAGCCGGCGCGGGCGAGCAGCATCTTGGCCATGCGCGGGTTATAGCGTATCCTGGGATTGTCGGGATTACCCCAGTCGCTGCCGGGATAATAGCTGTCGATGAAGGAATACTCGTTGTAGAAAAGTTTGTCGATGAGCTTGTCGCGGTTGTAGAGATAGGCGAAGGCCTTGCGCACGTCCCGGTTATCGAACGGGGGCTTGCGCATGTTGAAGACAAGGCCGCTGAACCCCTGCGGGGCCCTGGTATAGATCTTGCGCTTCTGTATCCAGCCCTTCTTGACCTTGTCGAAATCGGTCTCCTCCAGCCAGCGCTGGGCCTTGTTGACCGAATAATAGTCAAGCTCGCCTTTCTTGAACTTCTCGAAAGCCAGCTCCTCGTCCAGCACGACGATCCAGGTCAGCTTGTCGAAGTTATACAGCCCTGTGTTGCCGCGCTCGGCGGCGCCCCAGTAACCGGGCCGCCGGGTCAGCGTTACAGAATGCTGGCTCTTGACGTTCTCGGGCCGCAGTTCATAGGGGCCCGTTCCCATGAAGGCCCTCCAGTTATAGTCCTGCAGGTACTTCTCTCCGGTCAGGGCTTTCAGTTCCTTGACCGGGTATATGGGCATGCCGGCGCCGAAATAGTAGAAAAGGCGCCAGTGCACGGTTTTGGTCTTGACGGACACAACGCTGTCGCTGACCGCGACCGGCCGCTCGAAATTGGTGCTCCAGTGCATCAGCGAGAAGGGGTCCTTGATGTCCTTGCGGACCAGGAACTCCCAGGTGGCCACCACGTCGTGCGCCGTCACAGGGCTGCCGTCGGCCCAGCGGGCCCGGGGATTTATATGAAAATAGAAAGTGCCCCGGTCGGGGGAGATCTTCCAGTAATCGGCCAGGGCGGGGATATAGTCGAGCGTCTCGGGATGCAGGCCGACCAGCGACTCATACATCATCGCGTGCAGGCTCCTGGCCTCCATCGTATTGGAGTTCGGCCCGTTGGTGCGAAGGGTGGGGGGGAAGTTCAGCCAGGTGGAGCGCAGTTCGCCGCCCTTGACGGCCTTGGCAGAGCCAAGCAGCGGGAAATCCCTGGAGGTGGTCCAGCCGGCCGGGTCGAAAGCGGCGGCTGAAGCCGTGAGGCAGAAAGTCAGCAAGGTTGCGGCGAGGTGTTTTATCGGCATCGGTCAAAGTCTGCGTCCGGGATAAAATAGCAAATATTTGAGAGCCCGGGGAGAATAAATACCGCTTACCTGGCGTCGATGTTCTTCATGACGTCTTCCTTCACCGCGTTGTAGGCGGGCGGCACGCCGGGCGGCAGGCGCTCCAGCAGCTCGTAAACCGCCACGCGGTTGAAGGCGCGGCCGCCCTGCGTGTCGTAGAAGTAGAAGACCTCGCGGAGATGCCGGTTCCAGAAATCGTAGAAGACCTGCCGGGCGCGCGCGTCCCAGTAGAACATGCGGTAATCCCGGCCCAGCCTGACGGCCTCGGCGGTGTTGAGCATGATATGGGTCACGCCGTCGGCCCTGAGCCGCGCGTAGAGGTCGCCGGCGTCTTTGGAGGCCAGGGCGTATTCTACCGCCGCCGTCTTGTCGTAGACCGAGCTGACGATGAAATCTTTTTTCAGGTAGAAGCTGCGCTCATCTCCCACCAGCAGCACCTTGGAGCCGGGCGGGGTTTTCTCGTTGACGAAATCCAGGCCCGAATAGCCGCTGTAGGGATAGGTGGGCTGCGTGCGCGACAGGTAGTCCTTCACCGGCACGGCCCCGGTCAGCGGGCGCCAGCGGCCCTGCGTGTAATAGATATAGCCCGCCCAGTACAGGCCGGTCGCGCAGACCAGCAGGGCCGCGAACCGCAGGACCAGCTTCAGGGCCTTATGCCCTGGCGAGAAAAGATAGGCCGCCATGATCAGGCCGGCGGCGGGATAGGCCGGCATCAGGAAGCGCACCATCGTGGAGGAGAAGGACCAGCCCAGCCACACGGCCAGGAAAAAGATCCAGAGCCCGGTCAGCGCGGGGCCCGCGGGCGCCGCCAGCAGGAAAGCCGCCGGCAGCAGCGCCAGGAAGAGCGGGCTGAAGAACTCGGAGTTGCCCACCTGCCCCAGCGTGACTTTCCAGGGGACCTGCAGCCGCTCCAGGAGGCTCATCGGGCCCATCTGGCTGGCGTGGCCTATAAAATCCTTCAGCTTCTGCGGGTCCGCGTCGCCGACGCCGAAAAGGCCGGCGGCGAAAGGGAAGAACGGGTTGCCGGTATAGAGGTAATTCTTTACCAGCCAGGGGCCGGTGAAGACCGTGGCCAGCAGGGTGAAGAGCGCCAGGTTCTTCAGTACGGCGCCGGGCCGGGCCCGGTCCGACCAGGCGTACACCGCCATCACGCCGACGGCGGCGAAGAAGCCGGTGTACTTCACGCCCATGGCCAGGCCGCAGAAGCAGGCCGCCAGCCACAGCCAGCGGGGCTCGCCCTCTTTGCGGTTCAGCGCGGCGTAGAGCGCCAGGACCGAGAACAGCGTCAGCAGCGCCTCGGTGCCGGCCGACCAGGAGGCGAACATCGCGTGCCCGACGGTGTAATAGGCGGCCGCGCCCAGCACCCCGGCCCGCAGGGAAAAATGCCGGGCGCCCAGGGCGATCACGGCCAGGGCCGCCAGCGCGCCCGCGGCGTAGTTCACGAACTTGGCCAGGATCTCGCCCTTCAGCAGCAGCGCGGCGGAGTACAGCATGCCGTGCGTGAACGGCAGGTTGGAGTAGAAATTGTAATCCATCGGCGCGAAGCCGCGCTTTATCACGAAGTAGTTGGGCACCGCCAGGTGGTAGACCAGCGCGTCGTAGAAGATCTCGGGGCCCAGGGCGCCGGCCAGGTTGAGCAGCAGGGCCGCCAGCAGCACGGCCAGCGCGGCCAGGCCGGAGGGGCCCAGGGCGCGGGGGCCGCCCTCGGCCGCGGGCAGCGGGGCGGCGCGCAGCTGCCAGAGCCCGGCGGCGCAGGCGGCGGCCAGGAAGAGCGCCACCGGCCAGAAGTACAGCAGTTTAAAAACCGAGAGAACGAAGACGTAGGACGCCAGCAGGCCCAGGCCCGCGCCGCAAGAGAAAGCCGATTCCTCAAGCGCCCCGGCGAAGGAGAACCCGGCGGCCCTGAGGGCGGCGCGGCCGAGCGAGAAGCAGGCGAACAGGAAGGCGGCGGCCAGCAGCAGGTTCAGCGCATGGCCGGGCAGCACGGTCAAGAGCGCCCCGGTATACTGGCCGGGAGCCAGCATCGAAGAGAGGGCGCTGAAGTTGACGGGGAAACGGGCGTAATAGCTCTTGAGGACGAAGAAGACCCAGCCGGCCAGGACCGGCCAGACCAGCCAGCCGGGGAACCTGTCTTTCACGGGGAGCGCGGCCGGGGATTTCGGCTGTTCTTTTCGGTGCTTTTTTGCCATAAAAGGAAAGCGGCCGGCTGACGGGCTGTCCGCGCCGGCCGCCTCTGAGCCGCTTATTTCTCCAGGACTTCTATGTTGGCGCGCGGGATGACTATGACCTCGCCGCCGTCGAGGGTGACCTCGAGCACGCGGGCGTGGCTCTCGCTGCCTATCATCGTCAGCTCCGGGGGCAGGGATTTCACCGTGCCTATCACGCCGAAGTGCGGCTCGCGTATGATGCGGATAGGGTCGCCGGGTTCTATCCAGCCGCGGCCCTGGTCTTTGCGGCACTCGGTCACGTTCTTGGGGTAGCCGGGCACGATTATCTCGGGGCGCATGACGCCGGCGCGGATCTGGGTGGCGCCGGAGACGGAGGCTTTCTCGCCGTTGCGGGAGGCCAGCAGCTTGAAGGTGTACTCGGCCATCGGGATCATGCCGAAGCCCTCGGTCACTATCACGGTAAGGCCCACCTGCTCGGTGCCGGTCACGGCCACGCCTATGTCGTAGCCCAGCAGCTGGCGCAGGTCGCGGTCGTGTATGCCGCCCACCACGATCGCCTTCACGCCCAGCTCCACGGCGCGCTTAATGGTGGTCAGGCCGGCGTGCTTGCCGCCTATGACGATCTTGCCGCGGCAGGCCTCCGTCAGGGCCTCGGGCATGAGTTCCTCGTCGGGGCTCTTGGCCGCCATCAGGATCTCGCCGTTGGTCTCGCCGCCTATGCCGAAGATGCCCTGGATGAAGGTGCCTTCGGATTCTATCGTCACGCCGAAATCGGGGGTGACCTCCACCACGCGGCCTTTCACATAGGCCTGCAGGGGGAGTACTTTCGGGGGCTCGCGCAGCATCATCTGCCCGGTCAGGTGCGAGATGGAATCCACGGTGCCGTCTATGGGGGAATCTATCGCGGTCTTCATGAACTTGAAGAAAGGCTTGTTCTCGGCGATGGTCTCGCCCTTCTTCACCGGGTCGCCTTCCTTTTTGAGCAGGAAGTCCTTGATCTCCTCGGGCATGCAGCCGAGGCGGTTGGCGACGTTCAGGGGGAACACCTTGCCGGGCAGTTCGGTCTGGGCCACCATGTCGGTGGCGTCCACCTCTTTGCCGTCGGCCACCAGCACCTTGCCCGGGATGGGCAGCAGGCGCTTTTTCCTGAACAGGGTGCAGGGCATTACTTTAAGTCCGGGGGTATATGCGTGAGCCATATTGTTTTCTCCAGTTCGTAAGATCCGACGGTTTAAACCGGGTACATCCCCATGGATTTGTACCACTTGCCGAGGTCCGCGCGGCGCCTGGAAGCGTCCTTGGCCAGGTTGAAAGGCCGGCCGCGGCCGTCGAGCACCAGGCCCACTACGCCGCCCTCTATCTCGGCCTCCACCTTGTTGCCGGGGCCCGAGCCCATGTCGAAGCCGCTGGCCGGCCTGGCCACGAGCTTCGCCTTGGGGGAATCTAAAGGCACATGCAGGATATCGCCGAAGCGCAGCTGCCCGGCCTCTTTCTTGCCGTCGGGGGTGGTGACTTCCCACTCCATCGCCAGCTGGCCTTCCTTGGCCAGGCCCTTGGGCGCCAGGCAGGTGCCCAGGCGCACGAGGCAGTCGTGGTAAAACACGTCCAGCGCGGCCTTCTCGCTGATCTGCGCCAGCACGCCCAGGTGCGGCATCATGAAGATGGAGTCCACGGCCATGCGCGTGATGCCCTCGGGCTGGTAGGCGTCTATCATCATCATCATCGACTGCGTGCGGCGGGGGGAATGGGCCAGGATGCCGCCGGAGCCTATCACGTAGTCGAGCTTCATCACGTTGATGAGGCTGGCGCCGGAGGAGGTCTGGTCGAAGGCGTCCGAGATGGAGCGCTCCTGCTGCACGCCTTTCAGCCCGACGGCCAGCGCCTTGTGCTGGTCGAAGGCCAGGCGCAGGGCCTCGCGGGCCACCGCGTGCTCTATCTGCAGG